>JBGQKI010000084.1:0-2549 GCA_041499475.1 Thermoplasmata archaeon | reverse complement strand
CGAGGGGCTCGCCGTCGGTCGCCCGCACGTGGGCGATCGCCTCGCGCGGTTCGGGGGCCGCGCCGTCGAAGAGCCACAGGTGGACCTGCCACTCGATGCCAGCAAGCTGGCAACCGCGCACGACCGCGCGAAGGCCTGGCGCGCGCTGGCCAGCAAGGGCGATCGCCCGCTCTTCTGCAAATGCTTGGGGGAATCCGCGCCACATACCTATCACGATAGCTTGGTGAGTTTCGGTATTTGAGGGTTGGCAAGCCAAATTCGAATCGAATACAATTCTTATGGGTGAAAATGACGGGAAAACGGCTCGATGGCCGCGCCTTCCCGTGGAGCGCGCGACCGCAATGGTGTTATTCCGGCGCGAGGATCAAGGCGCAAGGGAAGGCACGTGACCGCGCAGGCATATGCGTTCAAGCACAGGCCCGTCAACACGACGGAGGACATCTGGTGCCCGTACTGCGTGATGCGCAAGCGCCTGTACATCTGCGACATGCACCACTGGGGCAGCGCGCCGTATTACGAGAACCGCCTGCCAAAGGCGAAGCCGATGATGGCCGCCGAAGTGAAAGCGCGCAAGGCGTGAAGGTCCTTGCGATTATTCGAGAAGTCGGGGAAAGCCCTCAAAGTGGGCTCAAGGGATCGGGGCTCGTCCGCGGGTCGTGGGATTCAACATCCGATGGACTGAGCGGTCAAGGGATAAGATTGCGAAGCATGGGCTCACGGAGAAACAGGTTGACGAGGCCGTCCACGCAGGTTGCTTTTGGCGCAAGCTCCGCAAACGAATCATCGTGATTGGTCGACCCCCTACCGGATTGTTTTCGTTGTCCTATCGAGGGCGAGGGGGCCTGACGGCCGATTTCCGCTCGTAACAGCAAGAGATGCCACGCGCGCCGAGAAGCGCTCATTTCGGAGGAAGATAAGGCCATGATTGTGCGAAAAGCCACCATCAACTCTGTTGCCGCCTTCGATGCGGCCCCCGAAGGGGAGTGGTTCTGCGCCTCGAATGGGCTCGGCATTGAGATTGCCTTCGATGAGTTTTCCTGGGAAAAGGACCGGCTGACTATCCAGCTCCCGCGTAGGATCCTGCGCAAGTTCAAGGCGAAGAGGGGTCGTCCCCTAAAGGCGCGTATCTCGGGCGACCAGCTGATCGTCGAGCGTTGAATTCGCCGCGCTCGAGCGCCCCCGGCCCCGCCTCACAAGTGGCGGAAGAGCGGCTCGGGCGCGGCAGTCCCGATGCGGGCGAGGAACTCCTTAGCGAATTTCCACGCCTGCCGGCGTGGGACCATCCCGATGAACGTCCTCGGGTTCGCGTTCATCTCCTTGACCATCGCGGTCTCGAGCCAGACCTGGATGTGGACGCTCGCGCCGCCCGGCGCGTCGGTGGCCCCGACCACGAGCACGTTTTTCGCCCAAAGGACGCGGTCGCCCTCGGAGATCACCACGAATTGGGGCGCCATCGACTCGACGCGGCACTTGCGCCAAGCGGCGTAGTCCACGGCGGCCTGCAGGACGGCGGCGGCGGCCCATCCGGGCAGCGCGAAATCGGCGACGCTGCGGCCCACGAGCCCGATTCGTGTGCGCGGGCCGATAAGGGTTGAGGCGAGCGGCGGGGGGGAAGGCCGGGAGATTCTGGTGAGTTCACTCAAGCCACCCTTATATCCCACGCGGCCTTCGAATTGACCATGTCCGTCGCAGGCCGTGCACCGACCGCTTTCGAGCTTGCAGAGGGCGCCCTCGACTTGGCGGGCGTGGAGGCGGAGGTGGGCTATCGAACGCGCAGCCCCTTGAAGGTCCGCCAGGCCGCCGAGAAAGCATGGCTTGCGGCCAACCTCGCAACGGATCACGCGATGGAGAAGCACGGCCAGACGCCCGAAGCCGGACCGGGCGCGCACACGGCGCGCCACGAGTTCCTCGAGGCGATGGGCCAGTGGGGGCTTTCCGAGAAGCTCGGGTACTTTGCCGACCGCCTGCACGGCGACTGTTTTTACAAGGGTTCGTGTCCGACGGAGAACGGGATGCAGCGCGCGCTTTCCGAAGTCCGCGAGTATGTTCGCAAGCTGAAGGATGAGGTGTAGGCGCGCGCCGCGACTTCACTTGAGCGCGCGCAGCTGGTCCTCGCAGAGGTAGACGTCCTCCTTGAGCCCGAGCGAGAAGAAGTCGAGTTCGTGCAGCTGCAACTCGCCGACGGTAAGGGCCGGGTCGACGACCCACCCGTTCCTGGCGATCAGGTATTTTTCGGTGGGCGCGGGCGCGATCTTGAATTTCGCGATCCCCAACCGCCGCACTTCCGCGAAGGTGGTCTTGCGCGGGACCGAGAGCGTGGTGGTGGGGCCGTAAGGCTCGTGGCGAAGGACGAACGTGACGTCCTCCTCCGGCGCGCCGGGCGCGGAAAGGCCCTGGGTCGCCGGCCCGTGGGAAGGAGGCTCGCCTGCGCTGGCGCGGTCGGGCTGCAGTTCCCTTGGGGCCTGCGGTGGTGGTTGTGAGGACAACACGCGCCCTCCGCCTTAGACGAAGACCTTGACCCACGGGCCGGGGTAGGCGAGCGCGACTTG
>JBGQKI010000083.1:0-2550 GCA_041499475.1 Thermoplasmata archaeon | reverse complement strand
CTCGAACATGATCCGCGCGATCCCGCCGGGGCAGGATGTCACGCTGAACCTTGGCAATGACTACCCCGTGCGCGTCGAGTTCAAGATCGCCGAGGGCGACGGCAGCGTGATGTACCTGCTCGCGCCGAGGATCGAGAGCGAGTAGGGCTGCGCGGGCACCTTGAAGGGGCTTTCACTCCCCTGAGCCGAAGGCTTATCTTGGCGCCGGCTGGATTAGCGCGGGATGACGGGCGCGCTCGAACTCGGCGCAATGTTCCCTTTCCTTCCGGAGGGCCGGGAACTTACCAAGAAGTACCAGATTCTGCCCGAAGATCTGCTCGCGAACTTCAATTTCCAATCAGCTCGCAAGCGAGGTTTGGCTCGGGTCGAGGCGGCGCTGCAAGGCCAAGAGCTGGCCGACTTCACTTCGAGCGGACGTGAAGCGGATCTGCTCGAGGAGGTCCTGTCGTACCTCTACGCGCGCATTTTGGTCTCGGCGGTCAACGACTCGTACCTTACCAAGAAGTACTGCCTTTCGGAAGCAAAGCTCCTTGAGCGTCGGCTCAAGCGCCTCAACGCTCAAGAAAGCACGGGACGCGGCCAGGGGGCGTACGAGCTCGGGCCCGGTGTCCGCAAGGTGCTCGAATTCCTGAAGTTCAGTTTCGTAGAGGTGGACGACGGACGAATTGGACTCCATTTCTCCGACTACCTCAAGCTCGTTTCGCTCATCGGCGACAAGAACTGGGCTCTAACCCTTCAGGACGTCAAGGGGGGCGTTGTGAGACTTGAGCGCGACAAGGCGTTTCGCGTCCTCGAAGAAGCCTACCGTTTCAAGCTGTTCGCCGAGTTGCCATTGTCAATCTCTGAAATGCAGTACCCGTTGATTCAAGCGGAAGCTGAGGAATTGGCGTTGATGGTTAAGGAGGTCCGAGCGCGTTTCGAGGGCGCCGGCGGCGTGCTCGACGAAGAATCGTTCCCGCCCTGCATCAAGCATTTGATGGAGATGACGGGCAAGGGCGAAAACGTCCCGCACATGGGCCGCTTCACGTTGGTGGCGTTCCTGCATACCATCGGCTATGACAAGGAAGGGATGATCTCGCTCTTCTCGCGGTGGCCCGACTTCAATATTTCGAAGTCGATGTACCAGATCCAGCACATCATCGGGGAGATCTCGGGCACCGAGTACACGCCGCCGATGTGCTCGACGATGAAGACCTACCAGATCTGCTTCAACCCCGACAAGCTCTGTGAGACGATCAACCACCCGCTGAATTACTACCGCTGGCGGCTAAAGCTCTCTGGAAAGTTGCCGGCCCCGCCGCGCCCCGGCGAAGAGGCCCCCAAGGAGGAATAGCGGTGGGGATGGAGCGAACTTTCGGGTTCTTGAATGAGTCATTCAAGGAGTACTATGCGAGCCACCCGATGCCTCCGCCCGTAGGGTTCCAGCAACGCGAATTTGGCTTCATGTACCACGGGGAAACCTTCTTCCGGCGCCACCTCGGCTTTGCCTCGCCCGAACTGTTGAAGCTCGATGTCGTTCGCAAGCCCCCGGCTCACGTCTACCACTCCGCAGCGTACTACGATCACCCTTCTGCGCACACGATGATGGAGAAAGGGTGGTTGGGCGCCGACCTCATCTTCGACCTCGACGCGGACCACCTCGAAGGCGCCGAGAAGATGTCCTACGGGCAGATGCTCGAGGCGGTGAAAGTCAAGTTCAAAACGCTCATCGATGACTTCCTGGCCGGCGAGCTCGGCTACGCGGAGAGAGACCTGCACCTCGTTTTCTCCGGCAGCCGCGGCTACCACTGCCATGTCCGCGACCCGCGCGTCCGGGAGCTCACCTCGCCGATGCGGCGCGAGATTGTCGACTACCTCACGGGCAAAATCGACACGGACGGCTTCGTTCGCGAAGAGGCGGTGGCGGAGCGCGCGCGCCACGCCCTCAAGTCGCCGCGAATCCCCCGCGCGGACGAAGGCGGTTGGAGGGGCCGCCTCACGCGCGCTACGGTAGAACAGCTGCGGGCCATCGCGGCCGACCCCCGCCCCGCCGAAGAAAAGGTGATCGCGCTCGCCGAGACGACTGGCCTTCAGATCAAGGAAGCCAAGGCGCTCGTGGAAGCGCTCGTGGGCAACCCGCAGGCGGTGGCGAAGCGGATGGCGTCGCTCTCCGAGGGAATCGCCGACATCCACCAGGGAGTTGGCGCCGGCACATTCCGCAAGCTGTTCACGTTCCACCTGAACCGCCTGAAGGGCTGGTGCGACGAACCGGTCTCGTCCGATGTGAAGCGCCTCATCCGCGCGCCCGGTTCCCTGCACGGCAAAACGGGGCTGCGCGCCACACCGCTCACGCGCGACCAGCTCGACGCCTTCGACCCACTCGTCGATGCGGTGGCGCTCGACGACGAGCCCGTCAAGCTAGTCGCATCACCGGCTGCGAAGCCCTTCACCCTGATGGGCCAGGACTTCAAGCCCGCGCCCGGCCTGCAAACGCTGCCGCGCTACGCGGCCGTGTTCCTGATCCTGCGCCGCCAGGCGCTGCTTGAGGGCGACACGCCGCCCGCGCCGCCG
>JBGQKI010000082.1:0-2744 GCA_041499475.1 Thermoplasmata archaeon | reverse complement strand
TCCGCGCGCTTTCACTCACCTGCCGTATAGGTTCTTATGGCCGCACGCCGCCACTCCACCCGGAGCAAAGCCTCCATGAACGAATTCGACACGCCCTCTCCCGTGCGCGGCGCCCTCGACCTCGACCGTTACGGCGGCCAGTGGATCGCCATCCTGCGGCGACGAATCGTCGACTACGACAAGGACCTTGATCGGCTCTGGAACCGGCTCGAACGGAAGGGCCTAGAACAGACAGCCCAGTTCATGCTTGTGCCGCCTCCAGGCGCGGCCCCTGTATGATCGCGTCCCGCCCGCACTGGTTCGAGTACCAAACGGTGCGCGTGGCCGGGGCGCGCGTAGCCGCCCGACCGTTCATCCCCGTTGTCCTCGAAGTCGGGGCCCTGCGCCTGGCGGTTCCGGGTCTCCTCGATTCGGGCTCCGACAGCTCCTACATGCCACGAGGTCTAGCCCGCAGGCTTGGGTTGTCACTTGCCCCGCTGGCGCCGGGTCTGGTGCTCCCCCGCCGAGACATTCGGGTGGGTCTCGTCCACGCGGGAGTGCGTCTCCAAACCATCCACGGCTCGACAAGTTTCGAAGCAACATCCTTCCTTGTCCCACTACGCGCTAAGCGGCCGAGCGTCGTGGTGCTCGGGCGGGCGCCTTTTTTCGAACGACTCGAAGTGCGGTTTCAGGACTGGCGCGAGCGGGTCGGCGTGCTGCCGAAGCGATTCGTGCCCACCGAACGCAAGTCATCTGCCTGATGCCGCCCGCCCTCCACCTGAAGGCCCCTTGGGGCCCGTGACGCGCGAGGGCGCGAACCCGGTGGGCGAGCGGACGCGCTCGCGCCCCCGCCAACTTTATGTTCGCGCGCTTTCACTCACCTCCCGTTCGATCTTATATGGCAAGCAAACGTCCTGGGGCCCGACAGAGGGAGAACGTGAAGGAGTACTTTCGGCCCGCGCCCACAAGGGAACCCATTGACATCGACACCTACGGCGGAAAGTGGGTTGCGATCTGGCGGCGCAAGATCGTCGACGCCGACCCCGACCTCGATGCGCTCCTCGCACGCATCGACCGCCGCGGCATTGGTGAAAAGGCCGCACTCTTCCATGTGCCCAAGTCAGGGCTGATCATTGGTTGAAACCGACCGCCATTGAGTGGATTGCCTACCAATCGGCCACCATCCGAGGCCTCTCCGCACCCCTTGCTCCACTCGTGGCGGTCGTGCTCGAGTCCGCCGGGCGCAAGAGAGCCGCTTTGGGCGTCGTGGATTCAGGTTCGGAAATCAGTCGCCTTGCCCCCCGCCTTGCCGCGGCCCTGCGCCTGGAACTCGAAGGCCCCCCGCGGGAACTGCGCGTCCTCGGCGGCACAGCAACCGTGCGTAGCGCTTTTTGCGACCTGAGGATTCCCCTCTCTCGTGGAGCCCTAACCTTCCGCGGCGTCGAATTCGCGGTCTCCACTTCCGGCGAGGGCGACGGGCTCGTCATCCTCGGCCACGCCCCGCTCTTCAACGAGGTCGAAATCAGATTCCAAGGGTGGCTACGGAGGTTTGGGATCCAACGGCGGATTAGCGATCTGTCCTTTGTGGCTGCCGCGCACAAATCGAGCCCGCCGCGGCGCTAAAACCATCCGTGATTCCCGCCCGCCCTCCACCCGAAGGCCCCTCAAGGGCCCGTGACGCGCGAAGGCGCGAACCCGGTGGACGAGCGGACGCGCGGCCGCGCCCGCCATCTTTATTTCCGCGCGCTTTCACTCACCTCCCGTTCGATCTTATATGCCAGGCAAGACCTCGACGCTGCGGAAGGCTGCACACATGAAGGAGATCGTCCACCCGTCCCCCACCCGCAAACCGGTCAACCTCCAAAAGTACGGAGGCCAATGGGTCGCAATTCTTCGCCGCGAGATCATTGACTCCGACAAGGACATCGACCGGCTTTGCGATCGGCTCGCCCTCAAGGGGATCGAGCAACAGGCGATCCTCATGAAGGTGCCTCGTCCAGGGGCGAGTTGGGTCTGAAGCAGTTTCCAGGCGAATGGTTCCGATATGGGGCCTACGAGGACGGGCGGACCGGACTTTCGAAGCCCGCTCCTGTCCTCCAGATCTTGCTCACCCACGGTAGCCGTTCTCTTTCGGCGTTTGCGCTTGTCGACACGGGAGCCGAAGTCTCGGTCCTCCCGCGGGGCTTGCGCACCGGTTGCGAATTCCCGTCGGCCCGCCACACACTTCCATCGCGACCCTAGGCGGCGACGTGCCCGCAACTCTCGTAGTCGCCGAGCTTCGGGTCCCGCTCTCGGGCCGGCCCATCGACATCCCGGCGGCGGATTTCCGCGTCCCGCAGCGCGACGACGATTCGTCGCTCGTCATCCTCGGCCGCCATCCACTCCTTATCGAGGCCGAGTTGCGGGTTCAGGAATGGCGGCTGCGGTTTGCTTTGGTCACGCGGCGCCGGGCGTGGCTGCCCGACGGGTGAGTCCTTCGCTACGCCCCCGCCCGGCGCACATGGGACACCACGTGCCCTGCCCTTGAAGCAGGGTGAAGCCACGCCGCCCTCCACCTGAAGGCCCCGCAAGGGCCCGTGACGCGCGAGGGCGAAACTGAGGTGGCGCAGCGGAAGCGCTATCGGCGGCGGCGCGCCCCCAAAACGCTCATGCCGGTTGCAACGGCGGCCGCGGCAGCAATCGCAAGGCCGCCTTCGAACCCAGGCGTCGAGGGCTTGGCGGCCACCGTGACCGTCGAGGTCACGTTTTGGCTCTCCGCGCCGTTG
>JBGQKI010000081.1:0-3143 GCA_041499475.1 Thermoplasmata archaeon | reverse complement strand
GCCGATGCCGACCTTGTCGGACTTGGGGCCCCACGAAATGGAGGAGGGCGAGATCCAGTTGGGTTGCGTCACGAAGTCGTGCTCGACGGCGAAGGTCGTGGCGTTCAGGATCTCGACCGGCCCGTCAACGACGGCCACCGCGATGTGCAGGCTGTCGGGCGAATAGGCGACCTGCGCGACCTTGCCGGTGTAGTTGAGTTGGGTGAGTTCGGTGACTGTCACGGCCGTTTGCGGGGTTGGAGCCGCAATTGCTCCGGTCGCCGGCAGGAAGAGCGCCGCGGGGGGCAGGAGGAACATGACTGCAGCGGCAATGACGAGCGTCGTTCTCATCGCGGTGCCGCCTGGAGGGTCAAGGATCGCCCGGAGAGGCTATTTGAGCGTTCCCAAACGTGCCTCGAAGCCGCGCGGCGCTGGCCAGGCGTTGTGCCCGCGACGGTGCGGTTCTACGCGGAACATTTCGCGAGATTTATTGCGGATTCACCCAAAGGGGTACCGAGTGGGGCTTTGATCCGCAATTCTCTCTACGGAGCGCGCCGCGTTCGAGCCGGGGCGGTCATTTCGTTACTTCTCCTGCTGCCGACGGTGTCCCCGCCGGCAATGGCAGGAGCCCCGCCTGACGGCTGGAGCGCGCTGGGGGTTGTGGACGATGTCAACGGTTTCGACGCGCTGAGCCCTTTCATGGTCTTCGACCCGGACGGGAACGCATTTGCGTTCTGGAACCAGCGGTGGACAACGGATGTCCCCTCGAGCACGCACGCGTGGGGCGCTGTGTTCAACCGGACGACCGGGTGGGGCGTGCCCAACAACCTCTCCTCCCCCACCATGGGCTTCAAATGGGTCACCGAAGCGGCTGCATGTCCGGACGGCAGTGTCGTTGCGGTGTCCGAGTCGGACGGTGTCCAAGCCCGTGTCTTCACGAGGGCGGCCGGGTGGGGCGCTCCCGTACAGGTTGCCGCGACGGGCACGGGCGCGGCGGAGCTCGTCTGCGATTCCTTGGGCGTGGCGACCGTGGCATGGAACCAAGGGGGACCTGATGGCGATCCCGTCGTGGCGGCCTCGCGGTATTACCCGGCGTCGGGTTGGACCGCGGGAGTTCAACTATCACAAACACCCACCGCTAGCACTGGTCACGCGCTCGCGGTCGACGCGGCGGGAAACGTGATGGCCATTTGGGGCTCGTTTTCGGATTACGGCGGCCCTGGGGGAACGTCCGCCAACCGGTTCAGCGAGGGTTTCGGCTGGAGCGGGCCGATGAACGTGAGCTCGGCGGGCGGGGGCAGCATGGTTCAATGGGCGCCGCAACACGCAATCGTGGCCGAGGCATCGGGGAACTTCACCGCCGCCTGGGTTGGCCTCGGCTTTGGCGCGAGTGCCGGGACGCTCTACACCGCACGGTACAGCCCCTCCGCGGGGTGGGCCCCCCACCTTGCCACTATTTTCAATGGCACGAAGCCAGAAAATCAGGTGGACCTTGCAGGCGACGACAACGGGAACCTCTTCGCCCTTTGGGCCTCCAGCTCCAACGTTTATTCCGCCCGGCTTGCGCCCGGCGGGGCGTGGGGCGCGGCCACCGAGTTAAGCCCGGCCCCGACGCTCGACGGCGGGCGGCCGCGGCTCGCGGCGGCCCCGAACGGCTTGGCGCTTGCTGTTTGGCCCTCCTCGGGCAACAACACGACGGGCGTCCAGTACGCGCGCTATTCACCGTCCGCCGGTTGGGGCCTTGCCGAGTTCTTGGTCGACACCGCGCCGCAAACGGTGTCTAATCCTAGGGTAGCCGTCGACGGAAGAGGCGTTTTTGGGGTCGCATGGCAGCAGGGGAGCCCCTCGGACGTCTGGGCCGCCTTCTTGAGCCCGCTTAGCGCTTCCGTCGTGTTGACCGAGCCCCAGGACGGCACGGCCACGACCGTGCCGACCGTACGGGTTTCCGGGCGCGCACTCAACGCGACCCGAGTCGCGGTGAATGGGCTCGTGGTGGACGTGCAAGCCGACGGCAACTTCTCGCTCGTGGTCGCGCTTTCTCCCGGGAACAACACGATCATTGCGACCGCCTGGGACTCGCTTGGCTTTGCGACCACCGCCTCGGTCGTGGTCCGCTTCGATGACCCGGTGCCGGGACTGCTTGCGGCGCTCGAGGCTGCGCGCGCCGAACTTGCAAACCTCTCCGCGCAACTGAACGCGACCAACGCCGCGCTCGCGGCGGCCGAAGCGCAGGTGGCCGCGGCCTACGAGGCCCTCAATGCCACTCGTTCAGACCTTAACGCCACGCGCGCCGACCTTGACGCAGCGAGCAACGCGCTTGCGGCTGCGCAGGCCCAGCTTGCCGATGCGGAGGCCGCGATCGCGACGCTGAACGCGGCACTTGCCGCTTCGGCGCAGGACCTTGCGAGCCTCTCCGACGCGCTCAACCAGACGCAGGGCGACCTTGCCGAAGCGCAGGCCTCCCTCGCCGCGCTCGCGGCGAGCTTGACGGCAGCCAACGCCACCATTGCCGACCTCCACGCGAGCCTGGCTGCGCAGCATTCGCAGGTCGCGGCGCTTCGCGCCGACCTCGACGCGCGCGCCGCGGCCGAGCAGCGCCTCCTCGACGACCTTGGGGCCACGCGCCAGGCGCTCAGCGACGCCCGTGCCGAGATCAACGCGAGCAACGCGCGCGCGGACAGCACCGAGAGCGCGCTGAGGGCCCTCGAGGCCTCGCAAGGGGGGCTCTTCGGGGTGCTCTTGGCGGTGGGCGCAGGCCTCGTGATCGCCCTTGTGACGCTCCAGGTGCGCAACGAACGGAAGATGCGCGAGCTTGTCGAGGCCATGGCGCCGCGGAGCCAAGGCGGAGCGCAGCGCGAACCTCAGGGGCCCGCGGGCCGGTACCGATAAAACACACGCCCATCGGCCAGCTTGTGCACTTTCAGCTCGACCGCCATCCCGATCTTCAGGTCTTCGTACCGTGCGTCGTCCACGCGGGCGAGGATCTTGAACCGCGTCCCCTCCACCTCGACGACGGCGATTGCGAAGGGCATGTCCTGCTCCATGCCCATCGGCGCGCCGAGCAGCATTGCCGTGAACGCGAAGATCTTGCCCTTCTTGGACATCTCGCGCCACTCAAGTTGCTCGGCCGTGCACTGGTCGCACGCGATGCGCGGCGGGAAGTG
>JBGQKI010000080.1:0-3167 GCA_041499475.1 Thermoplasmata archaeon | reverse complement strand
CTTGACGGCGAGCGCCCGCACCTGCGTCTTGTACAGGTCGCCGATCGGCAGCAGGTCGCACCCGCCGTCGCCCCACTTGGTGAAGTAACCCGTGAGCAATTCGCTCTTGTTCCCGGTGCCGAGCACAAGCGCGCCCCTTCGGTTGGCCTCGGCGTAGAGCGCGGCCATCCGCAGCCGCGCCTTCAGGTTCCCGCGTGCTTTCTTGTCCCGCGTGTTGGTGGCCTCAACGAGCGCAAAGTAGGGAACAGTGAGGTCGCGGACTTCGAAGGCGACCTTGAGCCGCCGGGCCTCCTCGCGCGCGTCGGCCAGGTCGCCTGCCGGGGAGCGCTCGGCGGGCAGGAAGAAACCGTTCACCCGTTTGGCGCCAAGCGCGCGCACGGCGAGCCCCGCAACGACTGCAGAATCGATTCCGCCGGAGAGACCGAGGACCACGCCCGAGGCGCCTGCGTCGCTGACGTGATCGGAGAGGAACGCCCCGATCGCGTCCTCGGCGTCCTTCGGCAGGGCCACCTGCAGCGCCATCGGCGAGGCGATGGGGCCGGGATTTCTTCTAGGTTTGGCCGCTGAAAGGCCGCCCGCGGTGCGCCCACCGGCTACCGGCGCCGGGCCATTGGCGGCCGCCGCGCGCGTTCAACTTGGCAGGAAGTGGCCAAGGCCGCTTACAGCGGTGGCAAACAGGGCTCCCACGGTCGCCGACCCAAGCAGCCCGTGCACGCGCTTCATCGGGCGCCCGCGCAGCGTCAGGTAGCCGGCGGCAGCCTGGAGCGCGAGGAGGGCGACGAGCACGAGCCCGGCGACTCCGTGGGCGGAGATCAGCACCCCTTCCCCGGCGGCGGTCACCAGGCCGACGGTGGCCGCAAGGGCAGTCGCCCCAATGGCGATCGATCCCAGCACCGCGTGGCGCGTGCGCGTGGGCCGCAGGCGCGAGGGCACCCAAGCCGGGGGAATCGCGCCGCGCAGGGCGAGGACCGACGCGAGGGCCGCCACCACGAGAGCGGCCCCGACGGCCTCGACTGCGGCGTGCGCGGTGAAGGCCGGTTCGCCCGCGCTTGCGCCGGCCGAGCCCTGCGCGCCCGGCGCCCCGGCCTCTAACCCAAAAGAGGCGTTGACCGAGAGCGACCATGCGTTGCCGCTGTCGGGCTTGTCGCGCAGTCCGAGGCCGGCCGGCACGCCTTGCTGAACTCCGGCGTTCACACAGGTGACTACGACCGTCACCGCGCTTGCGTCCGCCTTCGCAAGCGCTTCGGCGAGCTTGAGCTCAACGGTGATCTCTCCCGGCGTCCCGTGCCCATTTGCCCCTTCGCCGGACGCTGTCTGGTTGCCCATGGAGACGGTGACTTTGAACGAGTCAGGGAGGTTGGTGTGCCGTGCAAGGTCCGGCTCGTCGGTCCACGTGAGCACGGCAGTAACCGCCGTAGGCGAACTGCCGTTCAGGTCGACCGGCTCGGTGCTCGACTGTCCGTCCGAAGTGAATCCCGTCAGGCCGTGGAGCTCGCTTGCCGACCCCGATCCGGGGCCGCCCACGCGGCCGGGGTGCTCGGGGCCGCCCGCAGGGACCGCCGTAGCCGCAAAAACGAGCGCGAAGGCAAGGACGAGGACGACCAGGTGCGGCGCGGCGGCCGCGATGCGGGGCCGGCGCACGGCAGGCGCCGGGGGCGCCGGGCGCGTCCAGGCAAACGCCGCCAGGCTCGCAAGCGCAAGCGCGGGGGCAATGACGAGCAGGACGGCGCCAGCCCCGCCCGCGGCTGGCCCCGATGCGCCGCCCGCCCCGGGTGCGCCAACCGGGTTGACGACCGCGCTCAGCAGGTTCCACGCATCGCCGGCATCCGTGCCGTCCTTGTTCACCGAGTTGGCCGCGAGCGAAAACGTGACCGCCGTGTTGCCGTTGGTCGGCGCCGTCCAATGCACCGACCAGCGCAGCTCGTTGGGGTTCTTGTGCCCCACCTCCATGGCCGAGAAGGCCTGAACGTTGGTGTCGCCCGGCGAAAGCGTCCCGCCGTCCACGAGCAGGTCGAAGCCCCCGCCCTTCGCCGGCCCGCCGGAGACCGAGACCGTGAGCGTGTAGGCGGCGCCGGGGTCGTAGGCCGAGGGCAACCCCGCGATGGCGGGCACCACACCGGTGGTCGGGCTCGACCCGTGGCATGTGCACCCGGACACTGCGTGCCCCGAAATTCCGTCTTGGAAGCCTTCGGAGCCCGGCAGCGCCGCAAGCCCCGAGGCGAGCGCGAGCACGCCTAGCACAAGGAGCAACCGCGCTTGCGCCACGGGCACCCGTTCGCCGGTTGCGCGTTATAACCTGTGCCGTTACGGTTCGCCCCAGCGCCCCCCGCATCCCTGGCGAACGTCCAAAAGCCGCCGACTCCTCCGGGCGCCCCATGCGCATCCTCGGCGCGCAGTGGCGCCCCAAGACGGGGGGCACCGCCTCGAACCTGAAGCGGATGCTCGACCTGGTCGCCAGGCGGCGCCCGACGCTCGCCCTTTTCCCGGAGATGTGGCTCACGGGCTACTCGGTCCGCGACCGCGTGATCGAACTTGCCGAACCGGCGGACGGGCCTTCGGTCGAGGCCGTCTCCAAGGCGGCGCGCAAGGCGCGCTCGACCGTAGTGTTCGGCTTCCCCGAGCGCGTCCGCGGCAAGCGCGGCGCCGTCTACAACTCCGCAGCCGTCTGCACCCCCGACGGCGAGGTGGGCGTCTACCGCAAGTGGTTCCTCCCCAACTTCGGCCCTTACGAAGAAAAAATGCACTTCACCAAGGGCACGGCGGTCCCTGTGTTCGACGCGCCCTTTGGCACGCTCGGCGTCCAGATCTGCTACGACCTCTTTTTCCCGGAGCTTGCGAAGGTCTCCTGCCTCAAGGGCGCGGACCTCGTCGTCAACATCTCGGCCTCGCCGATCACGGCCCGCTCGCTCTTCGAGCGCATCATCGAGGCGCGCGCGGTCGAAAACGCCGTGTTCTTCGCTTACCTCAACCGCGTCGGCACCGACCTCGGGCTCGTGTTCGCGGGCGGGTCCGCGCTCATCGGCCCGCGCGGAGAGACGCTCCAGGAACTCCCCCTCTTGAAAGAGGCCCTGCTCGACTCCGAGGTCGAACTCGAGGACACCGACTTCGCCCGGCCGTTCCGCCCGACCCTTCGCGACTCGCGCGCCGAAGTGTTCGACGAGGCGGCG
>JBGQKI010000079.1:0-3354 GCA_041499475.1 Thermoplasmata archaeon | reverse complement strand
GGATACAAGGGCTCCATTGAAGCACGCTACACCACGAACAAGGGGCGGCTCCCGAAGGCAATGGTCGATGACATGCGCGAAGCGTATGGACGGTGCGAGCCGTTCCTCGCCACAATGCCAACGAAGCAGCGTGCCAATGCAGAAGCCAACGTTGCGAAGGTGATGCTGATTGGGTTGGGCTACACGGAAGAGGCTCTTGCAAAGATCGACATCGAAAGCCTCGATCCGAAGCAGTTCCAGGATCTTGTGCGGAAGAAAATGGCCGCGCCGGGCGCGAATGCGCTGAGGCAGAGGGTTGTCGGGCTCAGGGACGTGCCGCGGCTCCTTGAGGGAGGGTGGACGGTTGCCATGCCGCTAAACCACAGCCAGGCGGTGCTCAACCCTCCGGCGTTCAGCCCGGGATACACCCCTGGTGGCGGCCCTCTAGGGTGAAACCCCTTGAGACTGCCTTTGTCGCGCTTCGACGGTCGAATCTCGGATCGAACCGAATTTGGGAATGAAGTCTGGGCCCGGGTGGGCCTTCGGAATACGCCGTGAACGTCCGGGGACCACAACCCCCCTCGTCGAACCGGTTTGTTGGCCCACCGGCGCGCGAAACTGCCTCCGGCCCCAAACCAAACCGTGAACCAACCGCAAAAGGGTATTGCTGCAGGCTCTCGTGAAATGGCGCACCGCCTGACGGGGTCCCCAAACGGTCGATTCCAAAACCGCAGGAAGGGTTCCGGCTCTGCCGATGGTGGCGCGCGCAGAGCGCTTGAACCGTGCGTGGCAGACGCGGAGGCCTTACGGCTTCAGCGCGCGCTGCGGGCCCGCGAAGCCCCACACGCGCGCAATGACCGCTACGGCGAAGAGACCGACGAGGGCGACTAACGAAACGATGAGCAGTTTGTAGAAGAGTGAAAACGAGGCGGCTTCCCCCATGACGCGAACGCCAAGCCAGACGAACGTGAAGAAGAGCACCTCGAGGCCATGGAAACCGTGGCCACCCCTTATCGCGCTTCTAATGCGGCGGACCCACGACGCGGTGGCCGAACGGACGGCCGGGGAGGGCCATTGCACGCTGGAGGTCACGGCAAACAAATAGGGAAAGAGCGAAACCGACACAGCGACGCGAACGGGCCCGTCTGGCCAAGCGGTCTGGAACTCGCCAAAGGCGAGTAACCAGGCGAGCCACCACGCCCACGAACGTCTGCGCCAGAGGCCAAGGCCCGCGAACAGGGCGAGAGCCCCTTGTGCGATGAAGAAGAGGCCTAGCGGCGCCCACGCGGTCCCGACCGGGGCCCCGATCCATACCCCAAGCCTGCCTCCAAGCGTGATCAGGGAAACGCCGAAGAGGACGAGACCACACCCGACAGCCCACACGATGACGCAAAACCCAGCGAGCACGAGCGGCGGTCGAGCCTGGCGCTCATCAGTCTGTAATGGCGCCTCCCCTGCTTCCGCCGGAGCCGCCTCCGTCGGCCCGAGGTCCGCCTGTGCCTCCGTCACATTCTCACGCGATGAGCGCTTTGTTGGCGGGCCAATAAACCTTGGCGCTTCGGGGATTGCCCGCGGCCCGTCGTTCGCCTTCGGCGGCCGATGGACGCCCAGCCCGAGCGCGCGGGGGGCGTTGACGAACAATGGACCGTTTTCGGGGGCTTGCTCAGATATGCGGCGGGGTTTTCGCCCAAGCACGGGCCGGCAGTTGCGAAGCGACCCGGAAGCGGGCCGGAAGCGCCCTTGAAGCGCCCGGGGAGCGCCGAAACAGCGCCGCGGCAGCGCCGGGAAGCGCCCACCAAACGCTCGGCAGCGCCTCGGCAGCGACCAAACAGCGGCTTTGCAGCGCCGCTTGAAGCGGCCGTTCTGTGGGCGTTGATGAACGCCCGCCGGTGAAAAGGCGCTTCACCCCCGAAATTGTGGGCGCCGTTTGCGCTCGACCGCCCACTGACCGGCCGGTAGGACGGAGGCGGCGGCACCGGGTGCGGACGCGCGGGCCCCGCACGTTGACGGGCGCATTGTCGCGGCGCCAAGCGGAATTGAGGTCGAAAAGAGCTGGTTCGGAGCCGGCGAAGAGCCCTCCGCAAGCCCAAAGCAGCTCGGATTCAGCTCAAAGGATGCTCGATGTAGCCAAGGCCCAAGCGTACAGCAGCCACGCCGGGTGCCAAGACTATGCCAAGAACCCGCCTTATCTCTGCGCCCCAAAGCGCCCGATGGCGGGCGGGCACTCCGGAAACGAGGTGCGCGGCTCCGGTCAAGGCGGCTCGGCCCCGCTCGCCCTCATCACTCGAGCGCCCGCCCGGCCGCCGGAGCAGGCAGCGTAGACCTCAGGTCGATCCTGCCCTTCCGGTGACTGACCGAGATGTCGAAAAGTCGGAGCAGGTCCCATCCGAGGACCGTGACTTCAAGCGCATTCTCATCCACGGGCACCCAAACTTCGAGGTCGGCGACCTCCCAAAAGGTTGCGTCGGGGTAGTGGGCATCGACGATCCGGGCGTCGCATCGGCTCGGGGCCGCGCGGAACGGGCCGCCCGCGCCCTTAAGTTCCTCCGAATCCGGCGGCGCCTCGATCCCCAAGCCACGAGCAAGCGCGGCTGTCAGGAGACAACGCGTCGAGCCCGTGTCCAACACGGCATTGAGCGCCCGCGACCAAGTACCGTCCCGTTTTCGAAACCGCAAGGGCAGCATCGGGACTCCCGACGGCGCCGCGCCTTCTTCGAGGAGCCCGGTGAACGGGAAGACGTGCGAACCAAAAGCGACTCGGTCACGAGGGGTCGTCAATAGACGAAGGCCCCCGTCGTCGGGACCTGCGTAAGGATGACGTCATCTTCGATTCCAAGCTTCTTGACGGCCGCATCAATCTCCTCGTAGGAGTCCCCGACGGCGACGATCCTCCCGCGCTGGCTCGCGATCCACCGACCGCCGTACTTGTCGATGTCAAGGACGAGCGGTGTCCAAGGCTCCGTCGCCGGCTTGGCAAGGCGCGGCCGTCGGCGGGAATGGGGTTTGGCGCGGGCCGCCATCGGTCACTCAAAGTCGGCGCCAGCATAAAAAATGGAGGTCGGGAGGGCAGGCGGGCACAACGTGTCACGGGGCGCGACCGGCGGTTTGGTGATAACGGTGGCGTGCGGTGCCCTCAAGCGCCCGGGAGCTTTACACAAGCGCGCAGTGAGGGGAAATCGGTGGGGAGGCCTTGGAGCGAACGCGTGGCGGAGTATGTGGACTCGCCCCGGCTCGATCAGCGGTTGCGACGAGGAACGGCGATTTCGGCCCGGGTCCACGGCACGATGGGGCTCTACCGCGTGCGCGCGGACCTCAAGGACAAAGAGGCGTGGGGGTGCACCTGCCCGTCGGAGTACCGGCCGTGCAAACACGTCG
>JBGQKI010000078.1:0-3374 GCA_041499475.1 Thermoplasmata archaeon | reverse complement strand
GAACTGGCTCATCGATGGTTTCCTTTCGTTCGCGGCGACGCCGTTCAAGATCTACGAGTGGTTCAAGCATGCCACGCCCGAGCAGCGGAATGCGATGATATGGGCGTTCCTCGGGGCGGTCGCGGTGGGCATTGTGATCGGCCTGAGTTGTGTCTTCGCGGGCTGCATTGCCGCGCCAATTTTGGCCCCCGCCCTCGCCGCCTTCGTCGGTACATTCGCGGCGATGCTGATCTATGGAACCTTGACACTCCACGGTACGGGGCAGGTCGATTGGGCGGGCATGGGGATCGCAGCGACGCTGGGGGGCATTGGAGGTGGCATCGGTGGCGGGCTTGGAGTCGGGGTCGGAGAAGCAGTCGGCCTCGGATCCGATGTCGTGGACGCAATGCCGGAGGACGCGGTCGCGGTGGAAGGGGTGCCGGAAGACCCTCCAATGGAACCTAACACGCTCCGATTTGGCCATGATAGCGCCGACCCGGAGTTCCAGACCGGGGGCACTCCTCGGCAGATGGCCGACGAACTTGTCTCTGGTCGCCTGAAGCCAGGAGACCTGAAGCCTGTCGTCACACGAACTCTCAAGGGAAAGACGTATGTCCTTGATGGGAATCGGCGCTTGATCGGATTCAAGATGGCCGCCAAGGAAATGGAAGGCCTCCAGATCAACACGGTTCCTGAATACGGCAAGTATTTGCGATATGAGCTTTCTACCCCACCAGAAGTTGATGGGGAATGGATATGGGTGCGCGGTCCGGGCCCGTGGTCGAAGTTCCCGTAGCCCGCCCGCTTTCCCGGAAGTGTAGACGCCCGCCTTGCCAGGAATCTTCGCTAACAATGGGGTGAGTCCATGCACACAGCCGAGACATTCAAGCTCACTTTCGGGGCCTGGCGCTTTCCGAGTTCCATGGCAACCGCTTCAGTATTGGGCCTACTGGGAATTGACAAGTCCGATCCCCGAGTGTCCGAAGTATGGTCAGATGACGAGGCCCCGGCGGTAGTGATTACCTTTGCGGACGGCGGAGGTTTCCACAGCGACCCGGAGCATCAGTTGTGGGCGGTCCCCGAGTTCCGGGAAGCAACGGCTTGGCTCCGGGAACGACAGCCGGAGCAGACATTGCTTCTCTCAAAGGTCGGCGCGTCTTGTGAGGTGAGGGTTAGGAACTACAACGGCCCGCTTCCCGGTGTTTTCCTATCCGAGGTTTTGAGGCTTGGGATCACTCTCGTCGTTGACTCTCCCTCGCTCGGCTGGGGCGTTCGGCGATAGAAATGGCCTGCCCCCGGTTCATAGGAAGCTTGCGATAAGCCGGATCTCGGGAGGGCCGGTGGTCCGCGGCCCCTAAGCGACCCATGCCCTCAAGGCGAGCCCTTATCTTTTCCAAGCGCAGGCCTGCCCTTTGATGGCCCCTTCCCAACGGTGAGCGCGTGTCCCGCGACCCTCCCCCCAAGAAGCCCTCAAAGGACGTGCCCGTCGAGGGCATCGACCTCAACGACTTCGAGGACGACGACCGCAAGGTTGCCGGGCTGAACCCCGACGAGGCGCCGCAGAAGCCCGCCGCGCCTCCGCCGCCTGCGCAGGCGCCTGCGCCTGCCTGGCGCGCCGCTGCGCCCAAAGTCCTCGAGCTCCCGGAGGCCGATTCGTCGTCGCTCACGTCGCAAGCGCTGCGTGCGGGCAAGGCCCCGGCCGCACCCCCGCCGCCCCCGCCGGCGCCGCCGCCGAAAGTCACGCCGAAGATTCTCGACCTGCCCGAGGCGGACGCTTCGGCCCTCGTCCGCACGCAGGCGCGATCGCCGCCGGCGCCTCCGCGGCCCCAACTCCCCGCCCTCCCGCCGGCAGCGCGCCCGACTCCGGTTTCCCCGCGACCGGCGCCGGCCGCACCGCCACCGCCGGTCGCGCCTGCGCCCGCACCTCCGCCCGTCGTCTCGATTCCGCCGTCGATCCGGGACCCCGCGAAGCCGACCGCAATCGCCGCGCCGGTTCCCGCTCCGGTCGCCGCGCCCGCGGCGGCTGTTGCACCGGTGCCCCAACTCCCGGCGGCCCCACCGGCCGCTCCGGCCCCCGCGCCTCTCGGCGCGGCAACCCCCGGACTGCCCGCCCCCCAAGCCGTCGCCCAACCTCCGCCCGGTTACGCGTACCCACCCTACCCCGCCCCCTACTCCGTGTTCCAGCCGTACGGCGCGCCGAGCCCCTACGGTGCGCCCCCCAACCCGTACGGCGCGCCGAGCCCCTACGGCCAGCCCGCCTTCTACTTCCCACCGCCTCCCCAGCGGCCCCGCGTCTCCGAAACCGCCGAGGCGCTCCTGCGCCTCAATGCCGCGGCCCTGCTCCTCACCGGCTACTTCAGCCTCGTTGCGCTCCGCCACACCTTCGAAGCCGCCACCGGCATCACCGACGCCCCCCTCGTCCGCGACCAGGCGACCCTTGGCCTCCAGTTCTTCTCGTATTTCCTCACCGTTACCGAAGCCATCCTCGTCGGGCTCGCCGTCGCCGCCGGCGCCTCCGCGCTCTTCCGCATCCGCGAGTCGCGCGGCGAATTCTTCGCGCAAGCCCCCGAATTCCCCCGGGCCACGCTCTTCCTCCTCGGCCTCGCCGTCCTGCTCCCCATCCTCGTGGGCGTCACCGCTTGGGTCTACCTCAGCGGCGTCCAGCACTCGCTCCCGGGCGCTGCCTCCATCACCAACCTCGGCCTCGAGCGCCTCTTCGACGGCTACCGCTATGCGACCTTCGCGGTCGCCCTCGCTCAGCTTGCCGCAGCGTTCCTCGTCGTCATCGGCCTCAAGGGCGCGCTCTCCCACCTCATGGATTTCGGGCCCCGCGCGCTGCTCCGCCAGTTTGCCGCGCTCTTCGTCCTTGCCTCGGCCGTGAATGCGGCGGCCGTGCTCGTCCTCAACTTCACGGTGCTGCACGCCCCCGTCGTCGGCCAACCCGCCTCCGAGACGCCCGAGCTCTTCCTCCTGCTCGTCGGCCCCGCCATCGGCTGCATCGCGGGCCTGCGCCTGCGCGCTTATGCGCTGAGCATCCGTTCCGAGGCCGAAGTCCGCTTCAAGGAAAAACTGGCGCGCGAAAAGCCCGCTTAAGCGTCGGGGTTCAAGGTTTGCCCCGTAATCGGGTTCAAAACCGGGGCTTCTTGCCCCGGGTTATTCTGAGGACCCGCTAACGTTATCTCCCCGTGAAACACGCACCTCAGAAGCCTCTTCATACGAGGTCCACGAAGCGACTCAAATCATGAGTGAATCCGTGCTGCAGCCTCGTCAACGCGAGCGAAACTTCGCCGAGCACGACCAACGCGACCTGAACCTTCCGCTTCGATAGGCCCTTGGATTCGGCCCACCGGATCTCGCCGAGCCGCTTCTCGACGCCGTGATTCCCTTCGATTCGG
>JBGQKI010000077.1:0-3736 GCA_041499475.1 Thermoplasmata archaeon | reverse complement strand
GCGTGCCGTGATGCGCGTTAGAGGTCGGGATGGCGAAGGCGGATGGTTGACGGCGAGCCGAGAACACGTGGTGCTTTGCATTGAAGTTGAACATGGGCGCGGAGCGCTTTTGCGGATCGAGGCCGGGGAGGCCAACACACCCGCTCTTTTCCCGGTCGATGAGGTGGATCAAACGGACGGCCGTATCCCGCAAATATGGCGAGTGAAAACGGGGAGAGGCGGTCTACTTGACATTGGGCCACCGGCGTGGCTTGAGGATGGCTTCTGGGAGGCGTACTTCGACGGCAAGCCGGAGGCTATGGACGAATACCGGCGAGGGCGCGATGCAATTTACGCCGATTCGCGGTGAGATGGAGTTGCGCCGGTGTCGCTCGGGGGGAATCGCGAGAGCGGAGGGCGGTGAGGGCGGGGCAGGCGGTCGGGGGGGACATCGCGGGGTTACGAAATGTGATGGGGCTGCCTACCGCCGTGACGGATTCGGGGGCGATGGCCGAGGCTATCGACCGGGGCATCTTTGGAAGACTTGGGCAAAGGGGGGCTATCGGGCTCGACGAGGGCGGCGATTTGGGAGGATTGAGTGCTGCCAAGATTGGCGAGAGAATCAAATGTGGCCCCAACTGGTGGCCCGGATTGAACATCCCGGGACGAAGGTCACGGGGTTCGCGGAGCACGCGCTTGACGAGATGGAAAAGGGCGGAAGGAGCCTGGAAATGGTTGATAACATCGTCAGGGATGGCAAGGCCGTTTTTGAGCCATGGTCCGGTGGGCGCTACCTTTTTGTGACTGAGGACGGTGCTGCGCTCACGGACATGGGCGGCAAAGTGATTACTGCCTGGCCAAAGACGGATTTCCGCCAACCGTTCCTATCTGTTTATTGGAGGCTTGGGTTTGAATGAGGTAGCGAAGGAGCGCCTTTTTCGACTCCTGATGGAAAGGCCCTTCCCAGATCCGATAATTCCGGCTGACTTGGAGGGTTCCGGAGTCGAACTGGATTCGGTGCTTGCTGGCTCAATTGATCTGTCGCCTCAAGAACTCGTCCGGATTTTCCTGGGCTCGTCGCCGGGTAATCCTGCGGATCGCAAAAGGGTGCGGCTACTTGCGACCATCTCGCTGCTTCGGCGCCTTTGCGCTACGACCGCTCGTGGTGAGGTGGCCGGACGTTTCCTTGTGGATTCCTATCAAACGCTGGAGAAGACGGCCTCGGCGTTCGCGCTTGGCATGGACCTTACCGAGAAGGCATCGTCGTCTATGGCCGAGCTCGAACGGTTCTGGATCCATTTTGCCTGCTACCCCGATTTGGAAAGCGAGAAACGTGAACAAGGGATGACGAATGACTTGAGCCTTCGAGAGTCCGCTCGCCGATGCGTCGAAATCCTGGATACCCTCTGGTCCGAAATCGTTGAATCCGAGCGGGCGTGACCAGTGGAACGGGTCGCGCGTCTCCTCAGTTTCTGCGGGCTAACTCAGGGGGTGGCCAACGTGGCCCTGAGCGTCGCTATTGCAGATCATAGGGTGCGGGACGTTTCCTTCGACGGACGCACGCAGGGGAACATTACTTCGAATGTCGGCAAGGAGGCCCCGGAGATTCTGAGGACGTATGAACCTTCCCCCTCCATCGTTTGTCGGCGAGCCAGAGGGGGCAAACGCGGCCCCGAACCGGCCGATATCAGCCCCCCGAGGGGCTCGGCAACCCTGACGGCGGCCCGGATGCACCGAACCACGAAAACGGCCTTCCCGCCGCGAGGGGTGACCTTGTTGATTGGCCCGGGGACCACGAATTTGACGAGGAATTGGAAGTGGCCGACGTCGACGCGATCGCAGACTCGAAGGGGAAGAAGATCGGCGACCTCGAACTGCTCGAACGCCTGCAAGGGCATCGGCAGCGCCTCTGAGTTTAGAGACATGGCTATCTTCTACGCAAGCCGGATTAGGCTTGTAAGCCCCCTTAGGTCGGTGGCGGCGGGCGCTTGGCGTTCTCCTTCCGGGCGTGCCGCTTGATCACTTGCGCCTCGGAGAAAAATCGACTGATGAATGCCACGGCCACCACCGCCCCAAGGGCGCCGGCGGCGAGGAAGGGAAGCGCGTCGGCCGTTGGTGCCGGACATCCAGGTCCGTAAACGGGGTGGACATCGTAGGCGATCAGGTTCGACTCGGCGACATCATCCCACGGGCGGAAGTCGCCCGGCCCCGGCTGCTGGACGCGCGACGAGACGGCCGACGCGTACGAGGTGCTCGATGTGCAGGTTCCTCCCGCGTCGAGGAAGCCGCCGTAGGCGCCCGGCGTGATCGGGACGGTGAAGTTGACCGACGCGCCCGGGGCAAGCGCGGGGACTTCGAGCGAGGTGAGCGCGCGCTCGCTCTCGGGCCGCCAGGACGAGCCGTTGAGCGCCACGCGCACGATGGCCACGGTGGTGGCGGGGCTCGCCTCGAACCCCTTGTTCGTTACGCGGATCAGGATGACGGAGCTCTCGTTGACGCCGACATAGTACGCGCGGCGCAGGCCGAGCGTCTCCAGGGTGGCGTTGATCACCGTCGGCGCGTCGACGGAGAGGTCGAAGGTGCCGTCGAGGACGACGGTCACATTGACGCGCTCCGCGCCGAGGAACACCTGCGTCGTGTTGCCGCCAACGCCGTCGCTCACGGCGGTGAATCGCACCGGCGCGGGCGACCTTCGCTCCGCGGCCGTGAGGTTGGCCTGCGCGCCCTCCAAGCTCAGCCACTCGAGGCGAAGGGCGGCCGTTGCGTTCGGCCCGGTGTCGAGGAAGAAGAACTCGCCAAACGCGCCGGTGCCATTCACCTGTCCTTGCGCAGGCTCGCCCCCGGTGCTCACCAGGAAGAAGCGCACGGTGGAGTAGAACACCACGTTCGGGCGGTCCTCCACAAAGAGGGTGCCGAATTTGGTGGTATCGAACTCGTGGTAACTGCTGCCCGCTATGAGGATGTCGCTTGGCACGCCCGTGCCATTGACGAGTTGCGAGTCGAGGGTGTCGACACGCGTGTCCCGCGCTTCGAACGCCAGCGCCGAGTCGGTCACGACGGTCGTGTCGTTCAACAGAAGCCTCCCATTCTCCAGCCACAAGGATGGGGTGGAGCGTGCGTGCCCCTCGAAGGCGAGCGTTGAAACCAATGCGACGAGGTGACCGCCGTGGACCACGACAGCGTCGTTGGCGTTTTGTGCCCGCAGGGAGACGTTGAAGAGGTCGAATCCGGCTTCCGCACCGACGCTGACCGACCGCGATTCGTTCGCGTTCGAGGGGAAGACGATCGTAACGTTGGATAACGTGAGCTCGGCCCCTTGCTCCACGGTGAGGTTGCCCGCCACTTCGATGGATTCGTTTTCGTGGACGACCGTCTCGCCGGCGTTCACCGTCCAGTCCCCGTGTGCGCGCCAGACCCCGTCGATCTCGAGCGCGGGTGCCCCGGTTTCGGCATTGGCCTGAAGTTCAAGCGCGCACAGGGCGCTCGTCGCGAGGAACAAGAAAACCGCCGCGCGGCGCCCGCTAAGTCTTCCCACGCCGGCCCCCGCCGAAGATCGGCCCTTGCCATTAAACCCCTACGCGGAAAGGCTCCGGCAACGTTCCCCCCCGCGCCCTAACGAAAGGATCATGTCGCCTGAGCCGCCTGGACGCGCTCGGAGCGACGAGCGGTGCCCCCTCGCGATGATTCTGGCCGCCCACGCAGCCTCTTCCTGGCTTCGCTCCAGCGTTCGGTCGAGAACTACTCCTTGCGCCGCTTC
>JBGQKI010000076.1:0-3802 GCA_041499475.1 Thermoplasmata archaeon | reverse complement strand
GTTCCACGACGGCACGCTCGTGGCCTACTACACGCTCAGCAACGACAGCCTGCGAATCGAGTACCTGGATGCGGGCACGTCGCTCCCACGTCCCGTCGAACAGCAAGTTGACGCGTTCCCCGCAGTCAAGATCGGCCGGCTCGCGGTCGCAAGAGATTGGCAAAACCGCGGCATAGGCCGGCACCTGATCTCGATGATCGCGCTTGAGGCCACCCTGCAGGGGCGGCGGTCGGGCGTTCGCTTTCTGATTCTTGAGGCAATGCCAGAATCGGTGGCGTTCTACCGGAAGTGCGGGTTCAATTTGACAAAGGAGACCCGTAGGGAGCGGGGCAAGCGCAACCGGACCATGTTCCTGGACTTGCGGCCACTCGACCCCCGCCCTCCCTGATAGCGCAACGCGGAGTCGCCCTTCGCGCCCTACAAGTAAACGTCTCATACCGGCGCTTCGAGGGCCCTCACCAGATTCGCCAGCCGCACGCGCGGCGCCGTTTCTGCGGTGCGCAGTGAAAGCGCCACGTGCAAGTCCCCAGCATCGCCCGCCACCGCCCTCACCGCCGCCCTCACGCTCTCCGCTGCCTCAACCTCAGGCACCTCAATCCTCCCAAACGCAAACTCCCCCTGCCACCGCCTCACCCGCGGCTCCCCCTCCAGGAACGGCCGCACCCGCGCGAGCAGCTCCCCCACCGCCCCGCCCGTGAAGGCCTGCACCTGGAATCGCGCGCGGCCGTCAAGGGCCTGCAACTCCTCCACGATGACGCGCTTCGGCAGGTTCACGAGCGCGCAGAGGCACGTTACATCATGGCCTTCGGTTTGGAAGCGCATTCGAATCTAGCGGCTACTGGCCGGGAAGGTACTAGAATCTTCGAGCAGGGGATCGTGAGACGGCTCTCCATGACCGCCGCCAACTCTTTCACTCTCCCCCCCTGTAGCCTTAATATGGCCCCCGCCAACCGTGTGTCGACCCTCATGGTCGAACTCCCCCCCGACACGCCTCTCTGGGCTGTCGCCAACGAAGCGCGCCACTGGAGCGCCGCGGAGGTGGCGCCCCTCAAGGTCAACCCCTCGGCCCTCGCCTCACTGCTCCGGGTCCCCAAAGGGCGCCAGCGCCGGCTCCTCAGCGACGAAGGCGCTCCGTCGCAGGTGCCAAATCGCGCCCTTCTCGACTCGAAGGACCTTGAGGCCCGCCTGTCCGAGGCCGCTCGCGAGCTGCTTGGCATGGTGCTTTCCGGAATCCAACCGATGCCCCTCTTCAGCGGGTCCTACCCCCATCGCCTTTCCACGATCGCGGATCCGCCGCTACTACTCTACGTTCTTGGAACCCTGCAATCCTTTGACCGCTGCGTTGCGGTGTCCGGAACTCGCGCTCCAAGCCAATGGGGCATGCGAACGGCCGAGCGCCTTGCCCGCCGACTGGCGGAGACCCCATGGATCGTAACGAGCGGCCTCGCCAAAGGGATCGATACGCGCGCACACCGCGGCGCCCTCTCCGCCGCAAACGGTCGAACCGTTGCTGTTTCCGCGCTGCCCTTGAACCGAATTTACCCTGCCGAAAACTTGGATCTCGCTCGGCAAATCTCTGAGCGCGGCGCCTTGGTAAGCGAGCATGGACTCGCTCAAGGAGCCGGCAAGGTCGAATTCCTCCGACGGAACCGGATCATCAGCGGCCTCTCATTCGCCCATTTCATCGTCGAAACCAGCGGCGAAGGTGGCACGTGGGCGCAGGCAACCACTGCCAAGGCGCAAGGCCGCCCGCTGTTTGCAATTCGGCCGCCACGTTCCGAATCCAAAGCGTACCGCGGGTACGAAGCCCTCCTCGAAATGGGCGCCGTCACCTGCGGGTCTGTCGAGGAAGCTCTCCGGCAAGTCGCGGACCTCTGGGCTGAAGAACGCGCGTGAGGCGCAGCCTTGAACCGCGAAACCATCTTCCGTACCACTCGCGGGGTGGAGTTTCCTCTCGTCCCCACACCATTCTGCAAGCACTGCACCAATCCAATCTCGCAAAAGTGGGCGAATGTCAGCGGCATGTGCTGGTTTTGCTTCGAGCGCATCCGAGCGTCCCAATCCACGTTTGGCTCGCAAGGCCCTATTTACGATCTTTCCAAGCTTACTACCGCCGGGGACGACCGGCCATTCGCCTTCAAGCGCGGGGTCGCCGTTGGGCTCTACATTCCAGATGCTCCCAAGAAGGGCGAGTTCGGCCAACATGTTGCCGCGTTCAAGTATCATGGACAGGGCGGCCCGGACCTCGCCGAGGCCCTCGACTCCACCCTTCGTAATCGGTTTCCCGACGTCAAGTTCGACATCTTGGTGCCGGTTCCACCGGAGCCGGGGAATGAACGTGATGCCCCTCTCGTGTTGGCCCGTACCCTCGCCACCCGGCGCGAAATCCCAGTAGTCCAGGCCCTTACACTTTCCGCGCAGTACAAGTCAAACAAATCTGCTTCTCGCGAAGAAAAATTCAATGCCACGAAGGGTCAATTCCGCGTGCACGACGAACAGAAGATCGCGGGAAAGCGCGTTGCGCTCATTGACGATGTCATGACGACCGGAGGACACGCGCACTGGGCCTCCAAGACGCTGCGTGAGAACGGCGCGGCGAGCGTCTATGCCGTTGTCCTCGCACGAAACTTCGATGCGGAATCGCTCAAGGCGCTTGGATACATCGGGCGCGCGTGAAGGGTCATTTTCGTATACGCACGCCGCGCTCCAAGCGTCCGTGCCCAACCCCCGCACCCCCTACTGGGACCTCGACGCCGAGTTCTTTACCGACCTCATCTCGCGCGGTGAACTCCAAACCCTCCTCGACCTCATCGGCCGCTTCACGATCTGGGTCGACCCCCGCGCCGCCCGCGCCGTCCCCGTCGTTTACCCTAAGACCGCCCGCCTGCGCTACGGGCACGAGCACCAGGGCGAGGTGCACAACGGCATCCGCTACTGGACCAACCAGCCCGCCGAGGACGCCTTCTTCCAGGCGCTTGGCACCACCCCGTTCCACTTCACCGGCCTCGTCGTTTGCCACGTCTACCCCGGCTCGCCCTCGAACCCGCGCCACTTCACGCGTCTATCAAACCTCTTCGTCATCCCCGCGTCGCTCGCCTCCTTCACTGAGTGGGGGCCCGTGCTCGAGGCGCTCCAATGGCGCGCGTTCGAGCTCTACGGCTACGCCGGCCCCTCCCGCGTCCGGCCCAACCGCCCGCGCCGACTGCCGCGCGCATGGGCCGCGCCTTCTGCCCTCGACGGCACGCGCCTTGCCAAAGTCGTGAAGCGCCTGCGCTACCTGCGCCGCGAACGCCCGATGTGGTCAACGCCCGGCGGGACGCCGGGACCGCGCCGGCGTGCTCTCGCCGCCGACGCCCGCGACCTCGATACCGAACTCTGGCGCCATATCCGATCGAGCCCCCGCACCCTCGCCACCCTAGTCGGCTGGTTCGTCCGCCACGCGCGCTTCGCCCCCTCCTCCGTCGTTTCTGCTTGCCCCAACCCCTTCCCCCGCACGCGCCGCCTGCGCTGGTGGCGCGGCGAGCACGCTCGCCAAGTCAAGGACCGCATCACCCTCACCAACAACGAGCCCGCCTGGACCGCGCTCCTCGTCGCCGTGGGCGCAAGGCTCCACAAGACCCGCGGCGCCATCGTCGACCACGTCTGGCCGGACGCCGCCTACCTCCCCGCCCACAACGCCCACCTCGGCGGGCTCGTCCTGCTCCCCCTTTCCCTCTCCTCCCTCGCCGACGCGCCGCTCGTCCGAGCCATCCTTCAGCGCCGCCTCTTCGAACGCACAGGCTACACCGGGCCCCACCGTGTC
>JBGQKI010000075.1:0-3880 GCA_041499475.1 Thermoplasmata archaeon | reverse complement strand
GGGGAGCCCGTCGACGGTTTGGCCCGCCGTTGCGTCAAAAAGGAGTTATGGCGCGTGTCTTCCCGATCTCGATGGGCTGGCGAGCGTCCGAAGCGCGGAGAAAGTACCAAGGTCGAATATCTGTGAATGCCCCACTGAAGAGACCCACCAAAACGGTCCCTTGTACGTGCCCGGGCTGGCGGGGCGCGGCACGGTTCTTCGGCGCGTCAAAACGAAGTTGTGGCGGCCCTCTTTCGACCTGCGGCGGGGCGACTATGGAAATAGCGATTCGTGTGCCGCCTCCCTTGGGGGGCCTCCAAAACGGCGACCGTTCGTCGTTTGCGCCGCCGGGGGGGTCGCATTTTTTCGGCGCGCCAAATCTCCGTTATGATAGAAGCGCGGTCAATGTCGATCCCAAAGATCGGTCCGGGTATCCGGCGTGCTTGGGGGTTCCGCGCCTCCACTGCGCGAGTTTCCCATCCGGGGCGCCAGAACTTGCTTCTTTTCTCGAAAGCCTTATGCGTAGGGCTACGCACCGGTCTCCGAAGCGAGTATGCGGTGGCACGCTAGGTGGTGCGCAAAACCTGACCCGTCGGCGCGGATGGGCGGATCCCTGAAAGGGTCGCGGGCGCGCGGCAACTCGCGCAGGCGATCGGCCGACCTGCCCGCCGCCCCCGCCAGTCAGATGGCGCCCGAGCGCGGCGGACGGTGCGGTAGCTGCCCGCCGGGGGCCGGGTTCCCGTTCTCCGCCTACCGACCGATGACCGTCGCCGCGCTTGCCCTTCTCTTCATTCCCCTCATCATCCTCCTGCCTCATCTCGCGCAGGCTGACGTCAACACGTCAGTGTTGCCTGACGTCTTTGAATGGGCCGAGACGGCGCGGACCCAGCAGAGCGAAGGCCAGACGCTCGTGTGGTCGCCGAACGGCACCCAGGCCGTGCAAGGTTCCATCGGCACCGTCTTCTGGTGGCAGGAGGGTGTGTTCGCGCCGTCGGCTCCCCGGGTGGTAAATGCCACGCTGTCCGACACGGGCGTCGCGGTCTACCCATCGCCCGTCGTCATCGAGTGCGCGCAGTTCACGCCGAACGGGTCATGGTTCGTGGCCGTTTTCTCCGTGCCCCCCGCCTCGGAGGCCCTGTGGGGCACCCCCGAGAGCAACAATACCTCCATCCACTTCGGCATTTGGGACGCGAACAGTTGGGCACTCGTTACGGACACGACAATTGCCACATGGGGCTCACTAAATGCCGGCAACTCTTCCGACCTCCCGATGCGGTTTGAGATTAGCCCCGCGGGGGACCGACTCCTGATGTGGTTCACTGGCTACGTGTACGCGTCCCAAATACGCGGGCTGGAGATCCGTTCGTTTCCGGCCCTCGTCCAGATTGCAAATGGGACATTTCAGGGTGTGGAGAAGGCGCGGTGGAGCCCCTCTGGGTCCGAGATCGCCCTCACGTCGTGCGTGTACTGCCCTGGCGGGTTGCCCCGCGGGTTGACCCTCCTGAACGGCACCACCCTTGCCACGATCAACTCGGTTGGCGCGGCCAACACCAGTTTCAGTTCCGTCTCGTGGTCGGCCGATGGTGCCGAACTGGCCGCTACAACCTTCAGGTGGGGCTCCTCCTTCCCGCCCCCCCCAACGTGCGTGGAAACCTACGCCATTACAAACGTGACGGTCGAGGTGCTCGCCGTCCCGAGCCTGGCGGTCCAGCACCAGCTCTGGAGCAGCGATTCAGGGAGCGCGCGCTGCGGAATGGCCGAGGACAGCGAACTCTGGGGCCGCAACGGGTCGGCCTCGGCGACCTTCCACCCGTTGCTCGGCTATGTCCTTGTCACGCACGCTGGGGTGGTTGAGGTCGTGAACACGACCTTTTGGAACCCCGTTTTCGAAGCGAATCTCTCGACTGCGCCCTCCATGGCGACTCAAGCGGAATGGCTTGGCCGCACGGTCTCCTTCTCGTTGGTATTCCTCTGGACCCAAGCGCCCCAACCGCCGACGGGCTGGTACGAAGAAATCGACGCCGACCGCGCCATCTATGTGGTCTCGCCCCACGAGCTCACCGCGAACGTGTCGCTTGCGGGTGCCAACGGCACCGTCGACCTCCTCCCGGGGCTGCTCACGCCGGACGTTACCTTCACGGTCTCGCTCAACTCGACCCCGTACGCGTACGCGGAAGTCGTCGTCACCGCAGGGGCCCCCGGCTCTGCATTCGCACTCTCGATCAACCTGACCAGCTTGGCCCTTTCGCAGGTGAACGGCTCCGAGTACGTGGCGGTGGTTGCGGTTTCTGTACTGAGCCCCTGGGACGGGCGGTCGCTCGTGGTCGGGGCCACGCTGCTTCCCTCGTGGGCCATCCGCTTCGACGGGGCGTGGGCCATCACCGCAACCATTCGGCTCTGGAACGGCTCGGCGGGCTCGGCCGAGGTCACGGGCACCCTTGTGTCGCACCTGGAGGTCGAGCTAGAAGGGCCGCTCGAAGTGCGCGACGCTGTTCGGGGGCTCCTCTCCGGCGGGGGTTTTGTAAACGCAACGCCCACCCTTGCGCTCGCCTGGGGGGACGCCCACTTCACGTTCGAGTCCCGCCCCCTGAACGCCTCCTCCTTCCTCGTGCAGGTGCTCGACTCTGGCGGAGTCGTGGCATCGCGGCCCCTCGGCTCGAACGCCTGGGGCAGCATCTCGAGCTCCTTCTCCGCCGGCGGCAGCTCGCTCTGGCTCCGGCTGGCGCTCGTCAACGAGCTCGGCACGCAACTGGACCGCACCAACTTGACCACCATGCTCCAGGTGGACCGGGAGGCGCCCGCGGTCACCATTGGAACCCCCTCGAACGACACGTGGACGGCCGCCCTCGCAGCCGTTGTGAACTTCACGGCCTTCGACGGCGGATCCGGGATGCTTCCGGACGGGGCGAGTCTGTGGATCTCGGACCTTGACGGCGCCGCCGACTTCGGAAATGTAGCCGCCACCGCCGGGCAGGGCGCCGCGTGCACCCCATCGGTTTGCGCCTTCAACGCCACAGGGCCGCTCCCGCCAGGCGCGGCGGGGCGCGTGACCATCCGGATTTCAGTGAGGGACCTCGTGGGAAACGAGGGCCTATCGATCCTAGTCCTCATGGTCGACCGCGCGCCGCCGACGATTACGGTGGAGGGGCCCGCAAACGGCTCATGGGTGGCCGGGGACAACGCCTCCGTAGGCTTCGCGGTGGTCGACGAGGGGGCGGGTGTGTCGCTTGCCGGCGCGACGGTCACGGTGTCGGTCCTTGGCGGCGCGGCCGCGTTCGCCTCCGCCTACGCCTCGCCCGTTGGTGGCACGCAAGGCGACCCCGTGGCTTCGTTCACGGCGGTCGTGGCCCTCCCGCCCGGTTCGTCGGGGCGGGTGACCTTCAGCATCCGTGGGGTCGATGCCGTCGGGAACGCCGCCGAAATGGAGGTCCAGCTCCAGATCGACCGCGAGCCGCCGACACTCGTGGTCACGGGTTGGCCAGAGTGGCCAAACGCGAGCGGGTTCTCGATCCAGTGGACGTGCTCGGAGGCCGGGGTCGGATTCGATGGCCGCGCCCAATCTGCGAGCTACTCGCCCACCGCGGCCGCTCCGGTGCTCCGAGGCGCCGGGACGCGCGTGGTGGCCAGCCCTCAAACGCTTCAGCTTACGAGCCACTTTGCCGCGCAGGAGAGCGCGACGTCAACCGCGTGGGTCGAGTGCACGGACGCCCTCGGCAACAGGGTCACGTCACCCCCCCGTGCGTTGCCGATTGACCTCACGCCTCCGGAAGCGATCGGCCACGCGCCCGGAGCGGACGAGATCCTGCTTGCGCCCGCCGTGAATTTCACGCTGTGGCTGCGCGACCCGATCGCGGGCGTCCGCGCAGGCGGCGTGTCCTGCCGGTTCTCCATCGACGCCGGG
>JBGQKI010000074.1:0-4115 GCA_041499475.1 Thermoplasmata archaeon | reverse complement strand
GAAGGGCAGCTCGCCGCCCGGCGTGAAGATCCGGTTCCTGTAGTTCGCCCCCGCGAGCGTGGCGGGCTCGATGAACGTCGTCTCCGAGATGTTCATCTCGCGCGCGATGGCAAGCATCTCGCCGTCGGTGAGCCCTTTCGGGCTTGGAAAAACGGCCAGCGCGTTCCCTTCAAGGGGCCGCGACGCGAAAACATCGACGCGCCAGAACGGGTACGCGCGCATCAGCCTCGGCCATGAACGCGGTCGGCTATCTACACTTCGAGCAGGCGAGCGCGGCCAGCCTTTTGTTCGGCCCTGCCAAGCTTCGCTGGCCGGTGGCGGGAGGGCCTCGTCGAGGCAACCGTTATAGGCTGCCCGCTAGCTCCCAAATCTTGGGGCAAACCCAACGAAAGGCATCTTTGCGGCATCCGCCGTCCTCTCGCTCCTGGCGACGGCATTTGCCGCCACCGCCGAGGCGCCGGCACCCGCCCCGGCCGATGTCCCGGCCGCTCGGCTACCGCCATTCGTCCCGCCGCCCGGCCCGCTGCTGCCTCGCCCGCCCATCGTCGACAGCCACGTGTACCACCGCTACCCCGACCTCACCACCGAACTGCAAAATCTCGCGTCGAGCAACCCCGACACGACGAAGCTCACCTCGATCGGCAAGTCCGTGCAAGGCCGCGAGCTGTGGCAGATGGAGATTACCGACTTCAACGTTGATGATGCGGGCAAGTACACCGTCTACATCGACGGCGGCCACCACGGCAACGAGCAGCTCGGCGTGGAGCTCCCCGTCCAGCTGATCCACGAGGCGATCGACGGGCGCCTCTCCTCGCCGGAGATCCTGGCCCGCTACCACTTCTACATCGTCCCGATGGTCAACCCCGACGGCAACACGATGGACCAGCGGCAGAACGCGAACAATATCGACCTCAACCGCAACTACAACTTTCAATGGACGAACGAGGCCGACCACGGGTCGGCGCCGGAATCGGAGCCGGAATCGCGCGCCAACGCCGAAAACATGCGCGCGATCGACAACGCCTCCGGCATCGACTTGTACCTCACCGGGCACACGGGGACGAACACGCTGATCTACTCCTGGGCGTGGACGCTCGATAAGGCCCCGGACGACGACATGCTCGCCCGCGTGGGAGCCACGGCCGCGAACGCAAGCGGGGTGTCGACGGGCCAAACCTCCGTGCTCCTTTACATCGCCACCGGCTCGTCGATGGACCTGGGCTACGGCCAACTTGGCGCGCCCTCCTTCACCTACGAGGTCGACAACCAGCAAGACCGCTTCGGGACCTACACGACTACGATTGCCCAGCGCCTTTCCGCCGAGGTCAGCAACTGCATCCTGCTCATCAACGAAACCGGATTCATGCGAGCCGACATCCAGCCCGTCTCGTGGATCTCGCGCGACACGCCGCAGGGACCCATCGTTGCCGTGACGCTCGAAAACCGCGGCTGGGGCCGCGCCGAAAACGCCGCCGCGTCGCTGGTCTTCCCGGCGGGCGGCGGGTCGGTGCGCGGGGGGCCGCAGACCTTTGCCCTCGACGGGGAGAACCGCACGACCGTCGAATTCCCGGTGGACTCCGGGGGCGGCAACTTCAACCTCGGCCTCGCGCTCAATTATGGCGAGATGCTGGTGAACAACTCGACGGTGAACCAATCCGTCTTCTTCGGCCACATCCAAGTCAAGGGGTCGGGGCTTGCCGCGCTCCTGGCGAGCGGCGGCGGCCTGCTCTTACTCGTCGCGGCCGCTGCGGCCGTCCTCTTCGCGGTTGACGAGGCCTTCGGGAAGCAGCGGGGACGGGCCGCGTTTGCCAAGATTCGCGCGCGCAAGCTCCCCTTGAAGGGAACTGCGGGGAAGTTGCGGCTGCGCCGAAGCGCGCCGCCCTGACGTGGAAGGGCGACGCTCGGACTCGCGCGGCTACGCTGATCGGCCCCGTGACTGCGTTGCCGACGGGCAGCGCTCACGCCTGCACAGCGCCTCTTTCGCGCGCCATGTCCTCTGCAGGGCTCCCCTCGACGACCCGCACTTCGACCCACACATCGTCTCGCCACATGTACTCCGAAACAAGCTCCTGGACTTTCGGCCGCAGCTCTTCGGGGTCGCCTGCGGCCACGACAAGGACTTCCACGTCCGTGCCGGGGAACCATTCGTGCGCGCGCCCGGTGCGGACGACTTTGACCGACTGCACCTCTTCCGAAAAGCGCGCGCGGACTTCCTGCGCGAAGGCCTGTGCCACCTCAACTGTTGCCGGGAAGCACATTGATTCGCCTATCTCCACGGGGGATCAAATATAGGTTCGCCCGGACGGCCGCTTACCGTGAAGGCGGCGGCCGCTTCGCCTTTTCGCGCTGCGCCGCCCGCTTGGCAACCTGGCCCTCCGACAAGAACCGCGTGAGCAGGGCTACGGCCGCCACGGCCGCAAGCGCCCCCGCCGCCAGGATGGGAAGCGCGTTGGCCGTGGGCGCCGGACAACCCGGACCGTAGACCGGGTGGACATCGTACGCGATCACGTTCGACTCGGCAGAATCGTCCCACGGGCGGAAGTCGCCCGGGCCCGGTTGCGCGATCCGCACCGAGACCGCCGAGGCGTAAGAGGTGCTCGACGTGCAGGTGCCGCCTGCATCGAGGAATCCGCCGTAGGTGCCCGGCGCGAGGTTGACCGTGAAATTGGCAGAGGCCCCCGGGGCCAGGGAAGGGACCTCGAGCGTCGCAAGCGCGCGCTCGCCCTCCGGCCGCCACGAGGAGCCATTGAGCGCAAGGCGCACCACGGCAACCGCTGTGGCCGGGCTCGGCGCAAAGCCCTTGTTCGTCACGCGCACCAAAATCACTGAAGTCTCATTGACGCTCACGTAGTACGCACGCCTCAGTCCGAGCGTTTCCAACGTGCCGTTGATCACCGTGGGGGATTCGACGGAAAGGTCGAAGGTCCCGTCGAGAACAACGGTCACATTCACCCGCTCGCTGTCGAGGTACACCGCGGTTGTGTTGCCTCCCACCCCGTCGCTCACCGCGCTAAACTGGACGGGGCCGGGCGAGCGGCGTTCGGCAGCCGTCAAGTTGGCTTCGGCGTTTCCAAGGTCGAGCCACTTGAGGCGCAACGACGCCGTAGCGTTTGGCCCCGTGTCGATGAAAAAGAACTCGCCGAACACGCCCGTGCCGTTCAAGCGGCCTTGCACTTGCCCGCCGCCGGTGCTTTCGAGGAAAAAGCGGACGGTGGAGTAAAGCACCACGGTCGGACGGTCTTCGACAAAGAGGGTGCCGAACTTGGTCGTATCGAGCTTGTAGTCGGCGGGGCCCGCCAGGAGGATGTCGCTTGGCGCGCCCGTCCAATGGATGAGCTGCGAGTCGAGGCTATCGACGCGGGAGGCCCGCGCTTCGAGCGCGAGGGCAGCGTCGGTCACCACGGTCGTGTCGCTCAACTCCAGATGCGAGTTCTCCAGCCGCAGGGAAGTGGGCGTGGCCGCGTGCCCCTCGAAAGCGAGGGTCGAACCTTGTGCCACGAGCCGCCCGCCGCGGACCACGATCGTGTCGTTCGCGTTTTGTGCGCGGAATGAGACGTTGTTCAGGGAGAGGTTGCCGTCCTGACCGACCCTCACCGACCGGCCTGCGTTTGCATTCGACGGGAAGACGATCGTGACGTTGGAGAGCCGGAGCTCGGCCCCCTGCTCCAGCGTGAGGTTGCCCGCCACTTCGATCGATTCGTTCTCGTGGGCGACGACCTCGCTCGCACTCACCGTCCAGTCACCGTGCGCGCGCCAGACGCCGTCGATTTCGAGGGCGGGTGCCCCGGTTTCCGCCGCGGTCCGAAGCGCAAGGGCGCAGAGCGCGACCGCGGCGACGAGCAAAAGAATCGCCACGCCGCGGCCGCCATCCCTACCTGCGCCGCCTTGCCGCACGTCTGCCCTCCGGCGAAGAATGGGCCTTGACATTAAACCCCTGCGCGGGAGCGCTCCTGCAACTTTCCCCTGCGCCCGTGCGAAAGGATCATGTCGCCTGAGCCGCCTGGACGCGCTCGGAGCGACGAGCGGTGCCCCCTCGCGATGATTCTGGCCGCCCACGCAGCCTCTTCCTGGCTTCGCTCCAGCGTTCGGTCGAGAACTACTCCTTGCGCCGCTTC
>JBGQKI010000073.1:0-4494 GCA_041499475.1 Thermoplasmata archaeon | reverse complement strand
TGCGAATGGGATGGATTTCCTCGGCGATGTGTGGGGCGGCATTGTAGGCGGCGCCGGCTGGATTTGGGACAACATCATTTTCGGAATTCCGAACGAAATAATCTCGTCGATCAATTGGTACGCACACGCGACCGACGCGGAAAGGGCGGGCTTCTGGGCTGGCGTATTCGCCGGAATTGTGGTCGGCGTAACCATACTACTGATTGCAGCCAGTTGTCTCGTAGGCTGTGAAGGGCTGCTTCTGCTCGCGCCGCTGGCGGCGTTCATTGCAGGTACCGCCGCCGCGGGGATTGCGAGTATCGCGGTCACAAAGGCGCTCGGGGGACAACCAACCGCAGAGGGCACCATGCACGCCATGTTTTGGGGCGGGCTCATCGCCGGCGGGGTAGCTGGAGCTGGTAGCGCAAGACCGAGCGCGAGGGGTGCCACCAGCGAGGCGCCGAAACCGGTCGGCGGGCCGAGGGAAATCCTTGAAAGGCGCTTGGAAGGAGATGGTCGAGTAGGCGGGGGATACAACCATGACTTCGACACAAAGGCCGAGGCTCTTGAATTTGTGGGCGTGCACACAAACGACCTCGAGGGGGTTGAATCCCACATGCGAGACTTTGGTGATGGGCGCGGTCCACAGGAGGTTTTCAAGGGGGAGATCAATGGGAAGCCCGTTGATGTGCAGGTTCATATGGAGGACGCGGAGACCATGGGTGGACGCCAAGACCCGCACTTTCATATCCGTGACAACGGTGGCAGATTCGTGCAAAACCCATTCGACTACGAGGGGAACGGAGGTCACTGGATGTTCGGTCAAGACATGCCGGCTGGCTTTAACTGGGTTTACGCACCCTGAGGTGTTTGGACTTGGAAATTGGCCCCGTTAACGTATACCAAATCGAACGAGCCCGGACCGGAGGCCGGGTGACGGGGAGTTTCAGAGCTTCCGCGAGCGAGCGATCGAGGGGCGGTCGAGCGGAAGTTCTGGCGCCAGGCCGCACATACCGGTGGGCCAAATTCGACGTTGAATCCCGCAAGTTCCTGCTAGTGCTGGAGAATCTACAGGCGCTCCGGGGGCCCAAAGGTCACCTCACATTGTGGACCGATCAGCGGAGACCCAAGCCAGGCGCGCCCGCAGGCCTAGAAATTCCAAAGGAAGCGTTTGCCCACTACCCAAACCTGCGACTAACGGCCCCCTTTGGACTTAACCAATTCCACGGCTTCGAGATGGTGGAGTCCGCCAGTCACGAGTCCCATCTCTTCCAAGTCGGACGGGCGGACCCCTTGGAGTTTGGAGACATGATGCTCCCGAATGCGAGATTCACGCCCGTGTTCCTCCTCTCCGGCGCGCCCCCACGGCTCGAGCAGGCCAAGGGACGGCTTGACAGTGCCCGAACGCCGAACGAATTCGGGGCACGGTTCTTCGAGTTCTGTGAGACCCTTTTCTACATTGTGGAGGATACCGACTTTGTTCTCGAGACCCGCTCCGACGAACTGATACGACGATTCGAATCAAGGGCGACCTCGTAGCCCTATCCTCGATGAGCGGTGCCCTTGACTCGAAGGCAGGTACGCCCGCCAATTCCGCCGGGGCGCCTCCGGCCGCCCCGTTCGACGTGGATACTTTGGATTCTCGGGCGTGCACACAAACCCCCTCTGACTGCTGACCGCTAACGTTACATGGGCGGGGCACCCCTTCAACTCTGGCCCGCCCTGACTGCCTTGAACCGCGTTCGGGACGGACCGGGGATGGGATGCCCCGTTGGGCAAAGGAGCACGCAAGGTACGTAAGCGTATCGACACCAGGGATTGGGCCGAGTACAACCGCTGGCAGAGCGAGGAGGTTTTGCTGGCCTGCCGGTTCTTCAAGGGGCTCGTGGAGTCCTCCATGATCCACGACTGGTCGCGGAAGAACGGGCGTCCGAGGGCCGCGCGCCGCGAGCTGGTCCTCTGCCTGCTGGTTCGGGCGTAGTTCGACTTGAGCTTCCGGCGCGCGGTCGGCCTGCTGAAGGTCCTTCAGCCCGTCCTCGGCCTCGGCCGTGTTCCCCATTTCAACACGCTCCAGAAATACAACCGGACGGCTGGAATGACGGCCACCTTGCAGGGCGTCCTCGTCGAGGTGGCCGCGCCTTTCTGGGCCGTCGAGGAGACAATCTCCGTCGACGCCACGGGGCTCCTGCTCTACGGATCCGGCGCCTGGCGGTCGAACAAGGACGAAAAGACGCCGCGAGACTTTGCCAAGCTCCACGTCCTTTCGGGGACAAGGACGCGAGCGACGCTCGCGATCCGCCTCACGCGAGGTGCGTGGCACGACTCCACGCAGCTCGCACCGCTCCTTGAGCAAGAACCCGCCGACGCAGCGGCGCGGCGGCTCGACGGAGACTCGGCGTACTGGAGCCGCAAGAACTGCGCCGAGGCCGAGCGCGCAGGCCTCCAGCCCATCATCAAGCCGAAGGAGAACGCGCGATGGTGGACGCATCCGAAGGACGCGTTCGAGCGGATGACTCGGTTCGCGAAGCAGTTCCCGAACCGCTTCGAGAGACTGTACCATCGGCGGAGCACGTCCGAGTCGCGCAACGCGACGGAAAAGGGGCTCTTCGGGGATCGACTCCGGACGCGGCGACCCGCGAGTCGGCGCAACGACGTCCTCGCGCGGCAGATCGTTTACAACAGGAGGCTGCTCACGAAGGGGGTGCCGAAACCGTCAGCGGGCTGAGTCTAAATGCACGCCCACAAAGGCCGAGGTTCTTGAATTTGTACGGAATTCGGAACAATTCCCCAAGGCCGCGAGGCCCGCGGCGGTGGAATTCTTCAAGGGCGCAACCGGCAAGAGCTGCGAATTCAAAATCGTGCAAATGGAAGGCGGCCGGTTCAAACTCTCGTTCACCTCTCCACCGAAGAACACTTTCCCGTTCCCCATGGGAAAGAAATACGTTGCTGGCCTGAATCCGGACGGCACACTTGGCGTCGAATACAAGTTCAGCCCCACTCCGGCGGGCGGCAGGAAATTCACGCTAATTCACGGGGATGAAGACTGGATGTAGCAGGACGGAGATTGCTCAACATGTGCTCCATCGCAACGGCGCGGGCCAGGCAAGCTCGAAGCGGCGACCGCCCAATTTTTTGCCGGGGACGGCGATCGCCGCGGATGTCGTTCTCATTCGGGGGTGTGGCATGACGGATGCCGAATTCGTCCAAAAAAACCTCCAAGCCTACGCTCGAGGTCAGATTCCTGAACTGCCAACAGAGCTGACGGAGGGGGTTTTTTGGGAGTTTTCCGCTCAACATGAAAATGCCTCGCTCGAGGTTACGGGGGACGACGTTGCAAAGGTGTTTGAACAATTCCTGGAAAAGGAGCGATCGGTCGCGCAGCTCGTGGATTGGTGGTGCCTGGTCCGATATGGCCTGTTTCCCTCGTCGCTTCGAAAAGCGCCATGGACCAAGGGGTCCTCTTCCAATAGCAAATCCCGTCGGCCAACGCCCCCTGGGGTCGTCCCAGTCAAAATCGTGTGGGATCCCCGTTGCGCGGACGAAATCGCGGAAGCCCTGTCTTTGATAGAGGATTTCGAAGACGAGGGAGCCGAACCGACCCGCCACGAGGCTGAACCGATTTTGCAAGGGCTGAGGGAATGTGCCCGAAGGGGGGCTCGTTGGCCTCTCAAATGAAGGCACGCGCGGGCGGATCGGGCCATCGGATTTCGAACCCATCGAGGGACGCTAACCCAAAGGCCCTTTGGAGGCTTCGCCGATTGTATCGGGCCCGCAGGGCGAGCTCATTGTGCGGGTCGAGCGCCCGTGGCGTTTCGGAGAAGGCGTCAAGGTAGTCGACCGGCGCGGTCGCGCGCTCGGGCGCGTCGAGGGGATCGTGGGGCCGGCGGCCGCGCCCTTCCTGGTGGTCCGGACCCTCGAGGCGAGAGACGGGAAGGGGCTCGGCAACCGATTGAAGGGGACGGAAGTGTACATCGAGGACGCGCACGAGGCCGCCACGCAGCCGGCTGAGCGCGGGCGCAAGCAGGGGCGCCACACGGGCGTGGACCGGCGGCAGGAAAGGCGCTGAAGAGGCTCGGTTAACCCTCCCCCGACTAGCATGGCCGCCGTTTGACCATACTGGCGCTTCGTTCCGCTCGCCCGCTACAAGCCTTTCGGCGAAGCTGCCCAGATCGGCACCTCAACGATAGCGAGCGCGTTCCGGTTCGCGGACAACCTCAACGACACGGCCGTCGGCCTGCAGTACTTCCACGCCCGCTGGTACAGCGACAAGCTGGGGAGGTTCCTCACGGGGGACCCGGTGGAGAGGGCGGGAGGGGACACGCAGTGGGGGAACTTGTTCACGTATGCTGCGAATAATCCGGTCACGTTCGTGGATGCGAATGGGATGGATTTCCTCGGCGATGTGTGGGGCGGCATTGTAGGCGGCGCCGGCTGGATTTGGGACAACATCATTTTCGGAATTCCGAACGAAATAATCTCGTCGATCAATTGGTACGCACACGCGACCGACGCGGA
>JBGQKI010000072.1:0-4750 GCA_041499475.1 Thermoplasmata archaeon | reverse complement strand
TTGCGTTCATCAGGTCAAAGCCGCGATGGCACCCGTTGCCCGTGGCCCTCGCGGTCCCCGGGCTGCTGATGCCGCTGTTCTTCTGGCTGGCTTCTGCTGGCAATGCGGACGCCGGCGGCTACGCGGGCGTCGCCCTGGGGCTTGCGCGCGCGCTTGGCGTGTCGGACTTGCGGTGGGTGCTCGTGTTGCCGCTCCTTTTGGTGTACCTGGTACAGGCGGCCACGTGCCTTGCGATCCGCCTTTCGCCGATCAAGGCCGAGGTGCTTGCGCCCGCGGCGCAGGAATGGGAGGAGGGCGCCGGCGCGGCCCCGGCGTTCCCCCACCCGGGCGACGATGGTTGGATCCCCCACGGCGGAGGAAAGGGAGGCGTGTAGCCGGACTTATCGGGCGGCCCTTGCCAGGTCGTCGTCGATATCTTCTTCGCGGGTTCGGATGCCCGTGCGCACCGGCAGGCGCATCAGAACCGAGATTTCCTGCTCGGTCATTAGCCGATCCGGGTCGTCGCCAAGCCTGTGCTTTTCACCCTCGGCGAGCGCCACGAGCCACGAGAGGAGTTCCTGCTGCGAAATGCGCCGACCGCGGATGGCCTGCAGATCGCGTTGGAGGCGGTCGAGACGCTCCTTGTCCTCGACGCGTATCCGCACTGACCTTGTCATGCGGCGACGGAAAACGTTGTACCTATTGGATTTTACAGGGGGTGGAGGGAAAGAAGGGCCCCGGGCCGGGTCGCCCCGGCCCGAGCGAGTGCATCCCAACACCCTGACAAGGGCCCCTTAAAGTCTAACGAGTCACGTATTCGCGCTGAAGCTTCTCCATCTCGGCGTCGAGGAGGTCGGCCTTGAGGGCCTGCTTCTGCTTCTCCATGACGTACTCGAGGCGGTTGTAAAGCAGGTCGCGCACGGCGGTGCGGATCGCTTCGGAGCGGGAGGGGAAGTCGTCGACGCCCACGAGGAAGTCGAGGCGCTTGAGGTACTTGGCGGGCAGCCGGATGGTGACCTTTTCCATGTCGGCGCTCATCTCAACGGTGGGCGCCTCTTCGTCGTGGTCGCTGCGGCGCGTGGATGCTTCCTGAGGCATGAAACCCCTCCGACCCCTGTTGTCGGACGCACGTCCGACAATTGGGGGAGGCCGCGGGGGCTATTAAATCTTCCCAGAGCAGCGAAAAGGGCCGAGAATCTCCGGCGCTCCGACGATTCACGTGAAAGGCCGAAGCGCTTGGGGGGAGAACGCGGGCCCCCAAAATCCTGAAATACGGCGCGCCGATTGACGAGCCAGCATCCCCCGCTTAGCCCAGTCTGGTATGAGCGGCTGACTGTAGTGGGTACACGGCTTCACGGCCGTTGCCGCCGTAATCAGCAGGTCCCCGGTTCAAATCCGGGAGCGGGGACTCCTTTTGGCCGAGCCTCGGGTTCCACATGAAATGGAATGGGGCGTTTTGTCGGACGCACGAGGTCAGGCGCAGCCGAGGATCGTCCGGGCGCGGGTCACGGCTTCGTCGAGGGTCATCAGGGTCTGTTCGCCGGTCTTGAGGTCGCGGAAGGTGACCCTGCTGTCGGCGGTTTCTTTGTCGCCGATGAGGACGGCGATCCGCGCGCCTCGGCCATCGGCGTACTTGAGGCTCTTCGACGGCCCGCGGCCGAGCAGGTCGCGCTCCACGCGGACGCCGCCGGCGCGAAGGGCAGTTTCGGCCTTGGCCGCGAGGTCGAGGACGGCCTCCTTGTCGCCGATGGGGACGACGAGGGCGTCGATGGCGCCGCCGCGGGCGGGTATGGAATCGTCCGGGACGAGCATGACGAGCCGGTCGAAGCCGAGGCCGAACCCAACGGTCCCCTCGGGGGGCAGGTCGAAGAGCTCGGTTAGGCTGTAAGCGCCGCCGCCGCCGCACTGGCTCTCGGCGCCGAGCTTGTCGGAGTGGAATTCGAAGACGACGCCCGTGTAATAGTCGAGGCCGCGGACGACCGAGAGGTCCACGCGGGCGGAGAAGACGCCGCGCCGTTCGAGGGCGCGCAGAACGGCGAGCAGCCGTTCGATGGCGGCGCGGGCCGCGGGCAGGTCTTGGAGTTTCCCGCCGAAGCGGGCGAGGTCTTCATGTCCGCCCTTGAACCGAGCGGCCTCGAGGAACAGCGCCTTCAGGGGCGCGGCAACCTGGAGGGAGGCGAGTTTGGCCTCGAGCTCGTCGAGTTTTTTCTTGTCGATGAGCGCGAACACGGCTTGGCGCGAGTGATCTTCGAGGCCGGCGGCGGCCACGAAGGCGCGCATGACTCCGATGTGTCCAACGCGCAACTCGAGGCCCGTGATTCCGGCTCCTTCGATGGCCTCGTGGGCAAGTGCGATGACCTCGGCGTCGGCCTCCGGGGTGTCGGCGCCGATGAGCTCGACGCCGAACTGCCAGTACTCGCGGTAGCGCCCCTTCTGGGGCTCCTCGTAGCGATAGACCGGGCCGTAGTAGTAGACCTTCACGGGCCGCGGCCAGGCGCGCAGGTCGGCGGCGAAGAGGCGCATCGTGGGCAGCGTCAGCTCGGGGCGCAAGCAGATGTCGCGGCCGCCCTTGTCCTTGAAGTCGTAAAGTTCCTTGACAACGCCGGGCCCCGACTTCGCGACGAAGAGCTCGAGGCTCTCGATCGCTGGCGTCGCGATCTCACGGTATCCGTACGATTCGGCCTTGTTGCGCAAGCGCGCCTCGACGAAGCGGCGCTTGGCAAGCTCCTCGGGGAGGAAGTCGCGCGTGCCGCGGGGGCGCTCGATCATGGGGATGCCTGGGATCGCCCGCAGCGAGAGATAAAGGGTCGTCTCGGCGCCTATGCGTTCTCCCGCCGACGTTTGAGCGCGCGGCCATAGGAAAGGAGGGCCAGGGTTGAGATCGCCATGAGGCTCAGCGCAATTACCGTTGACCCGGTCACAACGATGAGGATCATCGCAAGAACGAACACGCCCGTAAATGCGAGGAACGCGGAATTGGCGGCCCGTTGGACTTCAGGCGCGACGGGAGAGGCCGTTCCCACAATTGGCCGATTCGAATTCCGGTATAGAAGAGTTGACTCATGCGAGCCCGATGAGCATTTCGTGCACGCGCGTGTCCTGCGTGAGTTCCGGGTGGAACGCAGTCGCGAGCAGGTTCCCCTGGGAGGCGAAGACCCCGAAATCGCCCACCTTGGCCAGGAGCTTGGCGCGCCCGTAAGCACGCCGGATCGCCGGGGCGCGGATGAACACGGCGTGGAGCGGCGGCCCGAATCCTTCTACCGAAAGGTCGGCCTCAAACGACTCTCGCTGCCGCCCGAAGGCATTGCGGTCGACATCGATGTCCATGAGGCCAAGGAGGTCGGTGCGCGTCTTGGCGACCTGGTCATCGCCGCCCTTCGCGATCACGATCATGCCGGCGCAGGTGCCGAGGAGCGCAAGCGAGCCTTCGCAAGCCCGGCGTTTCGTGGGTTCGAAGAGGCCGTTGGCGTGAAGCATCTTCGAGATCGTCGTGCTCTCGCCGCCGGGCAGGATGAGCGCGTGGCAGCCCTCGAGGTCTGGGCCGCGGCGGACGGCGGCTGCTTCGGCCTCCACGCCAAGGTTCGCAGCTGCGCGCTCGACGGCGTGAAGGTGCTCCGAAACGTCGCCCTGGATGGCGAGCACGCCGATGCGCTTCACGCGCCGCGGCAGGCCGGTTCGGGCAAAAAGGATGACGGCGGGGACTCACCACTGGTTCTCGGCGCCCTTCTGGTCCTCGGCAAGCGCCTCTTGCACCCACTCTTGCAGGAACTCGGCCTCGACCTCCTGGAGCGCAACGAGCGTCATCCCGCTCGTGCCGTCCTTCCCCTTTTCAAGCTCGAGAAGCCCACGCGACTCCAGTTCGTTGAGGTACTTCCAGAACTGCGTTGACTTGCGCGGCTCCTCTTCGTGTTCTTCGCAGACGACAGAGTAGACCTTGTGCAACTCGGTGGACGTCACCTGCGTTTTCTTCTTGAGCGCCCGCGCGGCGGCGAGCAGCACGAGCTTGTGCTGGCGGGAGAGGTCGTCGATCTTGTCGCGCTCGACGGTGGCGTAGGTGTTGGCGTTGGTATTGCGGACGTGCTCCACGGTCACCGTGTCGACCTTGCGCGTGTCGGCAAGCCCCGCGGCCCCAGCAAGCAGGTCGATCGCATGGCGCGCGTCTCCGCGCTTCTTGGCCGCGATCGAGGCGATCTCGCGGATGACTTCCTCGGAGACCGTCGCCGGGTGGAACGCGAGCTCGACCCGCTGGCGCAGGATGTCGGCAAGCTCCGGCGCGCTGTACCGCTTGAAATCGATGAGGGTCGTGACTTTGAGGGTCGACTTGGTCGCCTCGTCGAGGAGCGGCTCGAGGTCGTGCTGAGATACGAGGAGCAACGAGACGTTCCAATTCTGGCCGCCTTCCTCGTTGAACCGCGTGAGTTGGTAGATGAGGTCCACTTTCTGGCGCTTGAGCAGCACATCGGCCTCGTCGAGGATCACGATGAGGTTGACCGCCTTCATCTGGAGGTGCTTGTGCAAGATGTTGAGCATCTCCGAGACCGAGAACCCGCGGTCGGGGAAGCCCGCGTCGAACTTGCGGATGATGTACAGCAGCACAGCGCCCTCCGAATCGCGGCGTCGGCAGTTCACATGGACGAAGTCGAGCGAGCGGCCCTTGTCGCGGGCCACCTCGCGGGCGGTCTCGGTGAACCGCTTGGCGGTGACGGTCTTTCCCGAGCCTACGGGACCCTTGAACCGCGCGTGCTGGGCGAGCCCGCTGGACACGAGGGGG
>JBGQKI010000071.1:0-4894 GCA_041499475.1 Thermoplasmata archaeon | reverse complement strand
GTGAGCCGCGCGCCCTCAATGTTGTCGGTGAGCGCGAGGTGGTGGGCGGCGGCGAGGATGAGCAGGGCACGCGCGACCGGGTCGTCGTTCTTGGCGCTGCGCGCCTGGAGTTCGGCGTTGGTGGCGGCCTCGCGGAACCGGCCCTCGCGAACGGCGGCGACGAAGGAGGCGGGCAAGTCGACCACGGCCTCCGTGCCTCGCAATCGTAGGCCTCCGCGTGGTACATGTACCGTCTCGCTCGTCCTTTCTCGGGGAACCTTCTTCAGCCCGCATCGCGTACTTGGCAAGAGGATGAATTGAGATGATTGCCCGCCTCCAGATTGCCTTCGACTGTGAAAACCCGATCCGCCTTGCTGAGTTCTACTCGAAGATCCTCGGCTACCGGCAGGAGGGCGCGCCTTCGGGGTTCTCCACGATCGAGGCGTTCTACGAGGCGCGCGGCGTGCCCAAGGAGGAGTGGGACGACGGACGAGCGATCGTCGACCCGTCGGGCTCGAAACCGCGGATCTGGTTCCACAAGATGGACACGCCGAAGCCCGGCAAGAACCGGCTGCACCTCGATTTGTATGTGGGAAACGCGCCGCGGGCGAAGCTTGCTGAGCGGAAGGCCAAGGTCGACCCGGAGGTGCAGAAGGTGGTCGCCTTGGGCGCGACCATTTCCGAAGGTGTCGTGGACGGCGATTACTACTTCGTCACGTGCCTGGACCCGGAAGGAAACGAATTCGATATCGCGTAGGCTTTCAAGGCGCGGAACGCCGTCGCAAACGCTTAACTACCGCGCCCCAAGATGAAGAGCCAGGATGGGGTGCGCGAGGCGCAACGCCCGCACGCCTCCCGATGAGGTTCCGCCTTGGCGCCCGCCGAAAGTGCTGCGCGCTACATCCAATCCGGTGACGAACTCGCCTCGAAGGGGCAATTCGAGCGCGCCGCCGAGCAGTTCGAGATGGCGACGAATGTCGCGCCAACGAACTGGAAGGCCTGGATCGGGAAGGGCGCCTGCGAGCTTGAACTCGAGCGTTTCGAAGACGCGTCGCGGTCGTTTTCGCGCGCGGCCGAGGCAAACCCGGCCGACCGGTCGGCCGCGATTCTGCAGTCGGAAGTGTGGCGGCGCGCCGGGGATTACGAGCGCGAACTTGGCGTGCTCGAGGGCTTCCTGCAGAAGTCGCCGGACGACGAGGAAGCGCTGCTTCGCGGCGCACGCGCGCTGCGCGCATTGAAGCGCGACGAGGATGCGCTTACGTGGCTGCAGCGGCTCATCACGGCCCAGCCCAGGAGCCCGGCCGCCTATGCGCTCCAGGCCGAGATCGTGCGCGAGGGCGGAAAGACGGCGCAGGCCCTCGAAATCCTCGAGAAGGCGCTTGCGTTCAGTCCGCGGTTCGCGCCGGCGCTTGAAGCCAAGGCGCGCATCCTGGAGACGCGCGAGCGCTTCGGAGAAGCCGCTACGACCTGGCAGAAACTCGTCGACGCGGCCGGCCCGCAGGCCGAGTTCGTGGTGCCGCTCGGCCTTGCGCTCGAAAAGGTGGGCGACATCGAGAGCGCCGACCGGGCGTACGCGGCGGCAATCCGGCTCGACCCGGACGCAGTAGCCGCCTGGGAGCGGGTCATCGCCAGGTACACGCTTTTCACCGAGGAACAGCGCCTGCAGGAGTTCCGGAGCCTCGAGGCGCAGCTCGTCACGGCCCCGAAGGACTTCGCGGCCCTTGCGCGAAAGGCGGTCCTCCTGCGGCTGCTGGGTCGCAAGCGGGAGGCCAGCCAAACGCTCGACCGGGCGCTTGCGATCCACCCCTACTTCGTCGTGGCGCACCTTGAACACGCGAAGATCGCCGATGAGGCCGGCGACCTGCCCAAAGCGCTCGTCTGGGTGGAGCGCGCGATGGCGCAGGGGAAGCCCGCCGAGGCCGTGCTGATGCGGCAGTACACGCTGCTCCGGCGGCTCGGCCGGATCGAGGAGGCCCAAAAGGCGCTGCGCAAGGCGGTGATGCTGAACCCCGCGAAGGAGGAGGCGTGGTTCGAGGCGGGCCTCGTGCCGCTCATCGTGGGCGGCGACCGCGACGCGACGCGTTTCTTCGACGAGGCGCGGGCCCGCCACCCCGACTCGTATGTCGTCTGGTTCGTGGACGGGCTCATCCGCGAGAAGGCGGGGAAATTCGACGAGGCCCACCGGTCGGTCGACCGCGCGATCGCGCTTGGCGGCAATACCCACCCGGTGCTCGCGGCGAAGGTGCGCCTCTGCTACGGCGAGCGCAAGTTCGACGACGCGCTCGACTGGGCAACGCTCGCGCTTTCGGTGGGCTCCTCGCCCGAAGTCGTCTACCTGAAGGGCCGGTCGCTCTTTGAAATGAAGCGGGTCGCGGAGGCCCGCCCCTACTTCGAACGCGTCCTCAAGGACATGCCCCAGAACATCGACGCGTGGTGCTGCCTCGGCGACTGCAAATTCGCGGCGGGCGACAACACGGGGGCGCTTTCCTGTTACGACAAGGCGCTCGAGCTCGACGACAACAACCGCGAAGCGTGGCGCGCCAAGGGGCTGCTGCAGTATTCGCTGAGGAAATACGACGACGCGCTGCAGTCGCTGGCCTACGCCCTTGACGCGATGGAGAACGACCCGGAGATCTGGGCGGTGGAGGGCAACATCTACGCAGAGATGCAGCTCTACCCGCTCGCCGAAAAGGCCCTCGACCGCGCGCTCGAGTTCAAACCCGGCTGGGCGCTTGGCCACATCAACAAGGGCAACCTCTATGCCAAGATGGGCGACCTGAAGCGGGCCGTGGCCTCCTACGAGAAGGCGCTCGCCGTGGAGCCCGGCAACGAGACGGCGCGGCGCAACCGCGAGATCGCGCTCGAGGACCAGCACGACTACGCGCCGCTTGCTGCCTCGTACAAGCTGCGCCTCGACAAGGACCCGCGCGACCGGCGGGCGCTCGTGGGCCGGGCAAACGCGCTGCTGCAGATGGGGAGCGTCGACGCCTCGCTCGAGCTTGCTCAGCGCGCGCTCGAGGTCGCCCCCGACGCGACGGCCTGGCAGCTCAAGGGCCGCGCGATGCAGATCAAGGGCGAGTTCGGGGAGGCGATGGAGGCCTACGGGCAGGCGCTGCAAGCCGAGCCGCGCCGCCACGAGGCCTGGAACAACCTCGGCTCGGTGCTCTACACGATGCACTACTACGGCCACGCGCTCTCCTGCTTCGACAAAGCGGTCAAACTCGAGCCGCAGGGCGCGCGCGCCTGGGGCAACCTCGGGAACGTCCAGTTTGTGTTGAGCGACTTCGTGAGCGCTGCGCGCTCGTTTAGGAAGTCGGTGAACCTCGACGAGAAGGAGGCCGGCGTTTGGAACAACCTCGGCAACGCGGAAACGGCGCTTGGCAATTTCGAGCCGGCGGTGGCGGCCTACAAGAGGGCAATCGCGCTGGACGAGACGGCGGTGCAGGCATGGCTTGCGCTTGGGTTCGCCCTCTTCCGCCTGAATGACTTCGGCGACGCGACGTCGGCCTACGACCGGGCGCTTGCGCTTGCCCCGGACCACTTCCAGGCCCTGCTCGGCAAGGCCAATGTGGCATCGGCCGCCGGGGACTTCAAGCGCGGCGTGGAGCTTTACGAGCTTGCGATCGCGGCCGACCCGAAGAACGCGGTCGCCTGGAACAACAAGGGCTATGCGCTCACCAAGCGCGGCATGCTGAACCTCGCGCTGAACTGCTTCACGAAAGCGATCGACCTCGACCCGAAGTACGCGGAGGCGTGGAAGAACAAAGGGAACGTCTACGCCTCGCTGAAAAAGTTCGAGACGGCACTCATCTGCCTCAACACCTCGCTGAAGATCAACCCGCGCGACATCGAGGCGCTCACGAGCAAGGGCTCGCTCCTGGCCCAGAAAGGAGACGTGCAGAAGGCGCGCGATGTGCTCGAAGAGGCGATGCGCGCGCAGCCGAACAACGCAGCCGTCGTGGTGAACCTGGGGCTCATGCAGGCCAAGGCCGGCGAATCGGGCAAGGCGATCGAGAGTTTCGAAAAGGCGCTTGCCATCGACCCCGGCGAGCCCACCGCTCTTTTCAACATCGCCAAGGCGCACGAACAGCTCCTCAACCACCGCGCCGCGTGGGGGTACCTGCAGAAGTACCGCGGGAGCGACCCCGACGACGAGGAGGCGGGCGCGCTGGCCATCGTCGTGGCCGAAGCGCTCGGGTACACGCGCGAGGCCGAGAAGATCCTCAAGGAGCGGGAGGAAAGGAAAGCGGCCGCGCAGGCCGCGCAGAAGGGCACGAAGGTCGAGGAGAAGCCGGAGCAGGAGCCCTCGGGGGCGCCCGAAGGCGAGGCCGACGACGACGACCGCCCGACGTGATCGGGGCGCAACCGCCTATTCCTGCGCGTGCGGCAAATTGCGAAGCAGCTCGGGGTTCAGCCGCAACCCCGCAGGCAGGGGTTCGGGATAGCGCCCCTGCGCCGCCTCTTGCTCGATCCAGTCGACCGTCGCGAAGGCGAGTTCAGACTCCCTCGCGCTTATCGTGGCACGGAGCAGCCCTTCGAACATTTCGCCGAGGTCGAGGACGAAGCGCCGCCCGTCGGGGAAGATGAAATGGTCGAGGTATAGGTCGTCGACGGAGGTCTCGAAGGAGCCGCCACCCGTGCTCGTGACGCCTTGCCACGGCATCGTGGCGTCCGAGTAGGTGCCAAGGAAACGGTCGTCCATCGAGAAGATCGTGATCGTCGTGTGGGTTTCCCCGCGGCGCTGCACCCGGAAAGCCTTGAACGAGGTGTCGAAGACGGTCTCGCCATTGACTCGGAACGGCCGCGTGACGTGCGCGTCGTCGTAGCCGGCCACACAGAGGTCCCCGTCGTCGAAGAAGAGGAACTCGCGGTAGTGGCTCACCTTGCCGGAGCGGCGGTGGAAGTGGGTGGTGAG
>JBGQKI010000070.1:0-5040 GCA_041499475.1 Thermoplasmata archaeon | reverse complement strand
CTTCTGGCGAAGGACTTCGCGCATTGTCCTTTCAATAGGGACGTTATTGATATAGATTGTCCTTTTTAAAAGGACAATTGGAGAAGGGATCGCCCTTGGTGGCAGGAAACTGGTCAGAAAAAGTGCCAAGGGGGAGATTTGAAGTCCCGAGTCACAAAGGACACCCGTTTTCGAGACTGGCGCCTTACCGGGCTTACGCTACCTCGGCAGCGCTTGTGAATGGCGTAAGGGGGAAGCCTCGCGAGGGGCCCGCGTTCATTGCGTTTGTGCGGTCAGGTTCCCGCTCGCTCGTCGGCAGCCCGCTGCGCGCAACAGCTTCCGCGCGGCCCCGGCGAGAACCCGCCGGTCTGGAGAGCCCGTTGGTTAGAGGTACGAAAGGTTTTTGAGTACGAACCATTACATTGTACTTGTGCAGAGCATCCAGATCCGGCTCGCCAAGGAGGAGCTCAAGGAATTGAGCGCGCTCCAGGACGAGTTCAAGCGGAGCCGCTCGGAGGTGACCCGGCGCGCGCTCGCGGAAGGCGTCCGGGTCCTGAAGATGGACGTCGCGCTCAACCGGTACGCCCGTGAGGAAATCACCCTCCAACGTGCGGCGGAATTCGCCGGCGTATCAATCGCCCAAATGGCGGACGCCGCAAGCGCCCGCGGTATCGCCTACTTCCGCTACGCCCCGGAGGAGCTCGAGCGCGACCTGAAGACGCTCCGCCGGGTGCGGCGATGACCTATCTCCTTGACGCCTCCCCCGTCATCGCGATGGCTCGCGCCGGGAAACTCGATGTGTTGCGCCGCGCCGCCGCCCCCGCAGCAATAACCGCCCAAGTGAAAACCGAATTGCTGCGGCGCGAGGACACGACCACCCCGGGGATCAGGGAGGCAATGGGTGCATGGCTGAAACCGCGGCGCGGTGGGAGGCCCGGCGCGCAGTTCCACCGGCTTGGCCTGGGGGACGGCGAGGCGAGTGTCTTGGCGTCCGCGCGCGCGACCGACATCGCGGTTCTCGACGAGCGGCCCGCCCGCATGCTTGCGCGCAGCCTTGGGATCCCTCACACCGGGCTCGTGGGGCTCCTCATCGACGGCGCGCGCGGTGGGCGGATCACCGTTGAAGAGGCGGAGCAGTGCATCGATTCCCTCAACGCATCCGGGTTTTGGCTGAGCCCGGGCCTCCTCGCCGCGGCGCGGCGGGCGATTGCGGAGGAAGAAGAATGAGGGGAATCGCACGGAGGAAACCGAATACGCGGGGTCCGCCCGCGATCGAAAAAGTGCCGAGGGGGAGATTTGGACGCGGGTTTGCCGGTAAATCGACCTCATTACGAGCGCGGCTTATCCCGCCAGCGCTCCTCAAGTTCGCCGGGCACCCGGATAAACACGGCGCCGCAGTAGGGGGAGCGGGCCCGCTGGGGGAGAAGGAATCGGTCGATTGTAGAGATAAAGAGCATCGAGGACGCGGGCGAAGTCCTCGGTCGTCGCCTGAAGGTAGCCGGCTTTCCGGTTATCGTCGAACACAACCCCAAAGCCCGTACCTGCGAACCCTTTCGATACACGCCGGGGCCAGTGAACCGTCCCGGATGGGCGATGGGCTTGCCCGCTTCGAATATCCAAATCCCCCTCCGCCAGGTGGGGTTGAATGACGGGTTCGCTCTGCCAGCGGGATCGCTCTGCGCTGATGGCGTGGATTTGCGCGACGGGAAACCTCTCAACCGAAAAAACGGTCGAGGCCTGGTTCCGCAAGGCAGGCCCAACGGGGTGGGTTGAGCATCCACGGGAAATCCCCGAAAGACGCGAGACCGATTTGTCGAGTCCAGGCGTCCTTCGAACTCTCTTGAGCCTTCGGCCTACTCCTTCTCTGCCTTCGACTCCACCGACTTTTCCTCTGTAACTTTAGAGGATCCGTCCCTCAATTCTGTTGACCTCGTCCGCGTGCGCATCCCGCCGCGCCTGCCGCCGATGAAGAGACCGATCCCCAACCCCGCGAACGCCGCGACAATTATCGTGATCAACGACGAGGTGCTGGCCCCCGCCGACGGCCCCGCCGTCCCGCCGTTGGCCTGGAGCAACGACACCTGGCCGTCGATGCGTGTCAAGTTGGCCCTCGTCGCGTTGAGGTCGCCGTGCACCACGTTCAACTCCGCCTCCAGCTCCGCCACCGAAGCGTTCGGGCCGCCCGAGGCGGCCTCGAGGGCCGAGACTGCGCCCTCCACCGCCGCAAGCCTGCCCTGCGCGTCGGTGAGCCGCGCCGAGGCGTTTGCAAGGGTCGCGTTTATCGCCGCAAGCTCGCCGCTGTGGGCCGAAACATCCGCCGAGATCAGATTGACCTGCCCCTGGAGCGACGCCAGCTGCGCCGAGGCCGCCGAGACGCTGGCCGCGGTGCTGTTGAGCTGCGCCGCGAGTGCGTCAATGCGCGCGGCATTCGCGTCCGCAGGGACCGCGTACGTGACGTCCACCGAAGCCGTCTGCATGCTCCCGCAAGGCATTGTGAGCGTGAACTGGAGCGTGTTGGCTCCTGGGACGAGCGGGACACGCAGGCCGAACGACCCGTTCCCCGCGATCGCGCCCGCCTGCCCATTGACGGTTAGCGACGCGTCGCTCCTCGCCGCGCCCGCGACCCAAACGGAAGGAGCGCTTACCGTCGCGCCCTGCGCGGGCGCGGTCACGACAAGTCGGCCAAGCGAATCGGCCGAGGACGGGTCAAACGTGTTCCACCACACCTTGGACGAGCCCCACTCAGTGTACACAAACGCCACTTCCGCACGCCCGCTTGGGCCCAACGTGACATCCGGCACCGAGGCCGCGGCAAGGCGGCACTCCGCAAGCTCAGGGGCGCTCCACGCGCCCCCGGGCGCCTGGGCGGCGGTCCACACGCTCACCGAGCTTGCGTCCCCTTGGGTCCACACGGCGCGCATGATGTCGCCGGAGGCCCATGCGACCCGCGCGGCGGTCACCGGCGTCGCGCCCGAATCGATCGCAAATGTCGGCCCCCAACCCCCCGTGGCCGCCGTGAGCCGCGACGCGAGCAGGTGGACGACCCCCGACCGGGACCCAAGCCACATCACCGTGACGTTCCCGTTTCCGCCTGCCGCAAGCAAGGGGGCGTATTGCGTCCCGTTGGTCGCGTCAGCGAGTTGGACCGGCCCGGCCCAAGCCAACCCGCTGACGTTCCGGTTCACGAACACTGAGTACGGGCTCGTCGTGTACTGCGTCCACGCCGCCACCCATGAGCCGTCGCTCGCCGCAACCACGTTCGGGTACAGGGACGACCCACCGCTGTCCAGGGGCCCCGCCACGTTCCCCCAGCCCGTCGTGAAGCTGTAGGGCCGTGCGTAAATCCGCTGGGTGCCCGGCCACACGGCCATGAAGTTGCCGCCAGTAGAGGCAGCAAGGCTCACCTGGGTCGGGCTGCCTCCCGTATCGATCTGGGTCGCTGCACTCCAGCCCGTGCCCACGATGAAGGTGCGCGCGAGTACCGAGTAGACGTAGGAGGTGGTCATCTGTGCCCAGGTGACGACAATCCTACCCGCGCTGTCCACCGCCGGGTGCGCGTCGTTGATGTACACGCCTCCCCCGTCGAGCTCGGCCGAGGCCACCCATCCGCCGATCGCCGTGAAAACCGCCACCCTGAGGGGCGCGACAGACCCACTGTAGCCTTCCCGCCACGTCACAATGGCGACGCCCGCCGATGGCGCAACAGCCACTTCGAGAAGTGAGCCCTGGTTCGTTCCGGCCGGTGACCCCACCGGCGCCGACCAGGGTCCGCCCGCCGTCCGGTTGGACATCCAGACGCGATTTTCATACAACTGGCTCCATGCGGCGACCTGAAGCCCATCCGGGTCACCGGCGATCCGCACGACCGGCTGGTTAAGCAGCGCGTCGGCAAGCGTCGACTCCTCGGCCCAGCCCGCGGAGGCCGTCGGCAAGGAACTTGCGAGAAGCAGCACGGCCGAAAACGCCACCGGGGCCGCGCGCCCATACCGCCCAACCGCCGCCCGTCCCACACTGATTCGAAGAGTCATCGCAAAAGCCCCGGGGAGAACTGGAGGCTCCCCATAAATAGGCGTCCTCGGGGCAGGTGCCCGCCGGGCTAGTGGACAGGCTCAACCGGAAGACGCGAGACCGTATCCTCGAGGCACCCTGTCCTTTGGACCCCGTCGACGCGTCCGCCTACTCCTTCTCTCCCTAGCCTGCGCCGATTCGTTCTCCGTGCCCTTCGAACGTCCGTCCCTCACCTCTGTTGACCTCGTCTCGGGCCGCGCCCCGCGCTGGAATTCCTCGGCTTCGGCAAGGTAATCCGCCGCTTCCGCCTTTGGGATTGCCTCAGTCTCCCGCGTCCTCGTCATGACGCAACCTCCAACCGTTTTCCCTCCCGCTTGGCGACGCCGAGGATTCTCGCCGGGGGCCCGCTTGCTACTTGACGCGCGGTGTACACGATGGCTTGAACCGGGTTGCCGAAGTGCGCCAGGACGTCCGCTTCGAGATCGCGCAAGCGCTTGCTCCACGCGGTGGCGCGACGCTGGTCCGGGAAGACCACAAGGAGGTCCACGTCCGAATTGGGGTCCTCGTCGCCCCGGGCGACCGAACCGAAAAGCCACGCTTCCACAGCGCCCGAGCGCGACAGCCCCGCCTCGAGCGCCTGCACCAGCGCGCGGAGCGACTCAGGGTCGAGCGCGAGAAGCGGCCGGAGCCGCTCGACGAGGAAGTGGCCCTCTTCGAGTGTCCACAGGCTGGCACGGCCCGCGCGCCGTTGCCGGACGAGCGCTTCGTCGTACAACCGATAAAGGGCCTCCATGGTTTGCGGTGCCGAAACGCCCGAAGCCTTGGCGAGTTCACGCCCCGTCCATTCGCGGCCGCCTGAGCGCAGCAGGGCCTTGAGGACGGCGACGCGCGCCGGGCTGGTGAGGAGCGTTTCAGGGAGGCGGTGGAAGCGCATATTGATAGGATTTCCTTACATATGCAAGGAATACTTAACGTTTGCCACTCGTGCCGCGCGGACGACCTAGCAGCCTTGTCCTCGCAGGAAGGACCGTTTCGACCAGAGTTGTCCTCCTG
>JBGQKI010000069.1:0-5315 GCA_041499475.1 Thermoplasmata archaeon | reverse complement strand
TGAGGCCGAGGCTCTCCAGGTGGGCCGTGACCTCGTAGAACGTGTGGGAGCTGAGGCCCGTCGCTTTGCAGGCGACCCACGGGGACTGCGTCGGGTTCTCGGCGAGGTGCTGGAGCACCGGGAGGGTGTCGCGGGGGTTGAGGAGCAGCGGGAGGGGGGTGGGCATGGATGCGACCAGGGGGAGCATGGGCGGCGGGGAAAAAAGGGGACGGTTGGGGCCCCTTGGGCCCGATCATACGCGGACGCCGAGACCCCGGGGCCGCTGGCGGCTTATGGTTCCTTGGCGGATCGTCGGCGCCAACCGAAAGCCAAGAGCACGCCTGACCCAAGCGCCGCCAACGCCAGAAGCGCCAACCACGGCACGTCCGCGTTCCTTGCCGAGACCTCGGTCCCCACGACCGAGGCTTGCGCCCGGACTCGGTGTCCGTGTCCGTCATCCACCAACACGACGATCGTTTGCGTACCTGGACCGAGGGAGAACGTGGCGTTAGGACCCATGGCGAGGAGTCTCCCGTCGTCGCCCGACAACCACTGGACGGTCACGCGGTCGCCGTCCGGATCGACCACCGTCGCGCGGGCATCGATTGGCCCCGCGGGAACCGCAGTGCCGTCAACAGGCCAAGCGATCGTCAGGGTTGGGGCCTGGTTCACGCTTATGGAAAGTGTCGTCGGAGGCGGCGCGTTCCCCGCGAGGTCCGCGCCCCCGAGGCGAAGGCGATTGGCAGAGCCTTCCGAGAGCACGAGCGAAAAGGTGACGTCGAAGCGCCCCGGCGACACCTGGGTGAGATTCGAGGCATTTACCCGCCGGTACGATGAGCCACCGTCGACGGAGAGCTCCGCCCACATGGAGCTCGTCGAAATGCCGGAACCGTCCTCGAGCAGGCGAAACGAAAGGTTCTGTTGTGCGCCGTCGAGAGTCGTGCTCGCGTCCGGAACGGTGGAGGCAATCACAGGCGAAGTCCGGTCAACGCGTACACCAATCGGGGCTGACAAGTTCTGATTCCCGAGCGCATCCGTACAGGAAAAGCGGACGCTTCCATCGCGCCCCTCCGTCATCTGGACCTCAGCGAGGAAGGATAACGACGCCGGCAAGCCGTTCGGAACGCCAAGGGCCTCGATGGGCGTCGACGCGGGTGATGCCATGTAGGTTACCCGGTTGCTCGCACTGGCCGTTCCGACCCCAGAATCTGTGCAGGACCAGCGGAACTCATAAGTGGATTTGTTGATCCATTGCGGCCATGATTGGAACGAGAGGCCAGGCGGCTCGCGGTCTAAGTTGAGGTGAAGGACAGCCTCCCCGAGGTTGCCCACCTCGTCTTGGGCGAAAACCCGAACCGCAATCTCCCCCGACGCGCCCGGCGGCACTGCGAGGGTGACAAGGAACTCGGTCAAGAATTCGCTGGAGACCCCGCCGACCGCGACCGCGTCCTGAACGTCGAACCACCCAATTCCCCCGGGTTGGGACATCGAGCCACCGGCTCCGGCCAGCGCGGCACCCGATTGCGCCGAAGAGACGTTGAACCGGACGGGTAGCGAGGAATTGGCGATCCAGGCCCCGTCGCTCAAGTCTTCAAAGCGGACGATCGGGCCAAAGCGATCGATTCGCAGCCAAATCGAGAGGTTTGACCGGTCAAGCACGGTTGATTGGGCATTGGAGAGTCGTAAGGAGAGCAGCACCGTATCGTTTGAGAACCCAAATGCTCGCGTCAGGCCTGCCGCCATGGAACTCGCGAGGTCTTGCCATTGGGAGGGCCCGGCGCCCCCGTCCACACCAACGCGAAGACCCGTCGGATCAAGGGGGGCCTGTTCGAAAACGAACCGGGCTGTCGGCCAACTGAAGGTTATGGTCGGCGTCTCGTTCTCGAGCGCCCCCGCGGCGAGCGGCCCCCGCGCTGCGTCCTCCACGCCGAGCGGACCGAGGAGTTCGACTTCCAAATGCGTTGACAGGTTCCCGGTGATCGAGGCGGGCGCGGTCGTTCCGTTCCATAGGATAGCGTTGGCGGAAAGGATCCACGCGCCGTCGATGGAGACGTTCCAACTCGCCAGCAACTCGGGCCTAACGGATAGGCCGGTGCCATCCCAGCCCCGCAGGATCGAGAATCCAACGAGCGCGACAAAGCCCCCGCCGCCTTCCTGAAAAACGTCGCCCCCGGGTATTCCGATCGAGAGCGACACAACCGCCCCCGCCCCGACTGCGGAAATCGTTACCCGGGAATAGGCGCGCGCTGGGGAATCGAGCACCAGCGAGAAGGTGGCGTCAGCGTAGGGGAGCCCCGGGTATAGATCGGCCGTCCCATTCGGCGCCGAGACAACCAGGCTGGCGGTGGGAAGGTGCGGGGAGGCCCTGTAGAGGGCGCGATCGACGGGGACCTCGAATTCCCAACCGCTAGGGGGCACGGGAGCCCTAAACCCGAAGCTTACGAAAGAGAAGGAAAGGGTCCCCCCCGCCCAGCAGGCTTGGTCGTCCGGATTGGACTGCGTGGAAAGGTTGGCTGAAAGTACGACATCCCAAAAAGTCGTGTTCCACACCGACAGATTCTGGGCCTGGGAAACCAGAAGGTAACCCGCGGTTGGGTGAAATGCAAGCGAAAGGGAGCTGTTCTGGCCGATGAACCAGCCGTCCGGAAGCCCGCAATTCGGCGCGGCCGAGTGGAACCACATGATCCGGGGGCTGGACAAGTTTGCCGCCGGGTAGACTCTCGCCGATACGGCGGCAAGTTTCCAGCCCAGTGGGCACGGCCCCGAAACGTAGTGTGCCCACGTCGAGCCCTTGACGGAAAGGAGCGATCCGTCGGCCGACCAGCTTAGATCCGAGAACGAAGTGTTGAGTTCGTTTAGGCTCGCGGTGGCGCCCAGCGTGGACGCGTTGGCGACGACAACTTGCCCGCCATTCTGGTACGCGCCCAGCGCCGCGGCGATTCGGCCCCCGTTGGGGCTCCAACGGGCCTGCCAAACGGGATACGCGTAGGAAATGTTCACGATCTCCTGTAACTGGGGGAAGGTGCGCACCTCAAGGCGCGACCTGTTGGACGCATTGAGATTAATTTCGTCGTCCCAAAAAAGGATGCGATCGCCGAGGGGTGAAATCGAAAATTGGAAGGGGAGCGTCCGCGGCGTCCCGGGCTGCCAAACCGATCCCTGCGTGGCCAGCACGCGGTCCTCGACCACGGACCAATCGGTCGTTCGCCAAATTTCGTAGTGGATGGTGGTGTTGTTGAACTCCGGCGAACCGTAGGCGAAAGGCATCGAGGGCGGCAGGTCGTAGATCGCCACGAACCACGAGCCGTTGGGGGTGAATTCAGCACAGCGGAAATTCACTGGGGCAGCGAGAAAACCACCCAGATCCGTGAGATTTTCGTCGAGCAGGCGGGGGATCGTGGAATTCAGGTCGCCGTTGTATGCAAAGCCGTAATATCCTTCCAATTTCAGCCCCGATCCCCAGACCGCGAGGCTCCCATTGGGGGCCCAGAAGAGGACGCCACCGCCAATCGATTGCTCACGCGAAACTTCGGACCAACTGTAGGCGTCCGGGAGCACCGTGGGGTTGACATCCGCCATGGCGGGAGGCTGGAGCACAACGAAAGCCACCAAACAGGCAAACGGGGCCAGAACGACGATGGCAACTTTGGTTGCCTCCATTGCGTTTCACCCCTGTCTTTAGAAATTGGACCTTCGCCGGGCCGCTGAGGAACCCCATTTGGGGGAATAAGAACCCACTCCCGTCGTTTCGCCATCGGGCCCGCATTCGTCACCAATCGAATCGGGCGGAGGCACTCGAAATGCTTATCTTCGTACGGCGGAAGATGGAACGGGGAGATTCTGCTCTCGCCCGGAGGACAAATCAGAAATGAAAGCCAACAACGAACAAGAGACCCATGGAAAAACCCGCCGCCCTGTTCGCAACGTAGCCGCAATCGCGATAGTAGCCGCGTTCTTGCTGACTGCCATCGCGCCGCAGGCGTCTGCCGACCTAATGGTGAGCTGCACGCTCGTGGACGACACCTTCAATCCGATTGTGGGGACCGACGTTACAATCACGAATCTTGACACGAGCGATTCCACGCTCGTAACCACTGATGGGAGCGGCGACTGCTCCACAAGCGCCGGGAGCATTAACCTTCAGACCGGGCAAATCGTGGGTTTCGTGGCCGTTGGGAGCACCACGCTTCAGGGGTGCGGACTGACCTTCGCCCAAAAGCTCGATCTGAAGTTCACCGGCAGCAACCAGGTGGTCTTGGTCGTGCCCGCCGTGGCGCAATCGGCCGCTACCAACTTGGGGCTCGGCAAGACGTACGCAGAGCGAGTTGCGAATGGCCTCATCACCACGCAACACGGGCTTGGCTTCGGGCGGTTGCAGGGTGACGGTTCACCCTGGGGCAATTTCAATGTCCACGCGGACTTCGAGCTCGTGGACAGGGATGCCAACTTGGCCGGGATTCCAAGTGACCGACAGTACAACTTTCGGCTCACCGTGAGTTACCTCGGCTACTACGATTCGAGCTGCGCCTATCATGCAGTTGCCAATGTCCAGCCTGACCCGGTGGAATCCACGCACGCGAGTTTCGACAATTCGAATGTCGTCTACCACTCCGGCGTGACCCAGTTGACCTTCAACCCAGCGCTCGACGCGGACAAGGTCGGGCAAGGGGCCACGGACAAGCTAATGAAAATTGAGATCGAGGCTCGCATCTTTGAGTGCGACAACATCGCCTTGTGGGTGAATTGCAACGGTGGCGGTCCGCTCGACTTCACGGTGACGAATGACTTCTATGTTGAGCCCTAGCGGGGCCGCGCTCTTCGCGCCGGGGGCCGGCATTGAATGCCGGCCCCCACCTCTTCTTTTGGCCCCGCCCGGCGGCGTCTTGAGTGGAACCATCGGAACGAATTCTCCGGGAGCTCGTCCCGGCCGGTGCGTCCGAGGCGCAATCGTTAGCCCCCGGATCTCGCGGGGAATGGGGTGCCTCCCCAGAAACGGGCTGATGCGCCTTGCGGCGGGCAGTCCTTATCGAGCCAGCATCGCCCCCGGGGCCGTGAAACCCGATTCTAAGGCCCTTGGGGCAAGTTTTTGGTCGATTCTAGCAGTTTTTGCTAGAATCGTCCGAAATTGTCCGACGCTCGTTCAGACCGGCCCTAAGCCCCGCCATCCCCTTGAAGTCCCCGCGCCGCTCGGCGAGTTCGATGAGGCCGCAGAGGACCGCGCCGGCGCGCGGGCTGCCACGTAGAGGCGGCGTCTTGGCAAGCTCCCATTCGAGGCCGGCGCGGCTCCCGGCGATTTCCGCGAGGATGTCGCCAAGCCGCGCCACCACGCGTTCGCC
>JBGQKI010000068.1:0-6173 GCA_041499475.1 Thermoplasmata archaeon | reverse complement strand
CGCGGAGAGACGCTCCAGGAACTCCCCCTCTTGAAAGAGGCCCTGCTCGACTCCGAGGTCGAACTCGAGGACACCGACTTCGCCCGGCCGTTCCGCCCGACCCTTCGCGACTCGCGCGCCGAAGTGTTCGACGAGGCGGCGAGCCTCGTGCGCGACCGGGCCCCGTGAGCGCGCGTGCGGGCCAGGCTAAAGTTAATAGGCCCCTCCGGGGTCAGCCGCTTTCACAGCCCCGTAGTGTAGCGGCCAATCATGCGGGCCTTTGGAGCCTGCGACGGCAGTTCGAATCTGCCCGGGGCTATCCCTTCACCCTCACGACCCGTACTGCTTCGGGATGTCGCGCGGCCCCTCGGCTTTCTTCTTGGCGGGGCTCACGGCCCAGTCCGCCGGCAGCGCCTTGGCCTCTTCCTCGATCTTGACGACCCACCCGTGGACGCGCTCGTGGAAGTCCTCGTGGAATTTGTGCCTGAAGCTCCCCGCGAAGTACCGGCGCCAGCCGCGCACGAGGATCTCCTGCGAAGTCTTGAGCTGGGTCCCCTCGGGCGTCTCCTCGAGGGCAAACTCCGTCCGGTGGTACCAGCGGCCCGCCTCCTCCTCGACCCGCCACCGCCGCGGCGGGTATTTCCGCAGCACCGCGGTCGACTTGTATGGCAAGCCGGCCAGCGTGCCCTCGTCCTTCGTCGTGTTCTGGAACTTCCAGACCTCGGTGATGGTGCGCGACTTCAGCCCGCGCGTATAGGCCGTGTCTTCGGGCGTGGGCGTCGTCATCCACTCGTAGACGAACCGCACCGGCGCCTTCACGGCGTAACTCTGCTCGAAGTACAGGTCGAGAGCCTCAAGTGGGGGAGGCCCGCGGCGCTATCAAACCTTTTGGGGGCCCCCCACCGCGCTACGAGTCCTTTTCGAAGTCGATGATGACCGCGAAGGTGAGCGGGTAGATGGGGTGCATCGTCCCCTTGAGCTCCACCTTGTAGGTATCGCGGATTTGGAGCAGCTTCGCCGTCACGCGCGCGATTTCAGCGCCCGCACTGTTCTTCATCGCGTACTTGCGCCGGATGAGGTTTCCCTTGGTCGAGATCATCGGAGCGCCCGCCTGGTCGAGCAGCGAGGCCTTGAGGCCGCCGATCAGCGACCGCTTCACATTGATGTAGCCGATCATCCGGCCGTCGACGAGTTGGATCGTGTAGGCCGTCTTGAACGCGCCCGACCCCTTCGCTATGGTCCCGACCTCACGGTCGTCGGCAGTGAGGATCTTGTAGGAACGCTTCATGTAACGCTTGACAAGCCCTCCCGCGACCGCTCCCACAAGCGCGGTGCCCACGGCCTGTCCGGCGTCCTGCTTGATCTTGAAGAGCGGGTTCTTCGCCTCGTCCAAAACGTCGTACGTGGCGCCGACGGAAAGCGCCCGTTGACGCAGCAGGAAGTTCGTTCGTCCAGTTAGCGGGAGGTCTTCCATCCTAGCATATGCCACTGCCACCGTGATTTCCCCATCGACAACGGTCGGTCTCCCCGATAAACGTGAGCATGAGCGGGAGCCGACGACGGCGAACTTCGCAAGGGCCAACCCGCGAGGCCCTCGTGCTGCCGGGCTATGGGTCCGCCGGCTGGGCGGCCGTTCCCCGCTGCGTCCGCGGGAACAGCCCAACGGACTCGCCCTCGCGGCGCGCTTCCACGTGGCCAGACTGCGACAGCGCCTTCACGCACCGCGCGACGTGGACGGCGTTCTTGCCGACAAGCTCGGCGACCTCGCGCTCGGTGATCCCCGGGCGCGCTTCGATCGCCCGCAGGACTTCGCGGTCGTCGGCGGCGAGGTTGTACGCCTCGGCGTCGATCTTGACCTTGGTCGCATAGAACCGCAGGTACATTCCTTCGCGGGCCGTCTTGACGAGCCCCGCCTTCTCGAGCGCGTGGAGGTGGTAGGCGCACACGCCGCGCGCCACGCCGGCCTTGCGCTGGAGCTCGGAGAGGTGAACGCCAGGCTCGTACTCGATGATCTGGTAGATCCGGCCGCGAACGAAGTGCGTGAGCAGCTTCTCGCGGTTCTCGCGGTCGATGATCGCGCCCACGAGCCCGGCGAGCAGGAAGTAGATGCCGACCTCGGTGCCGCCGAGGATGATCCCGACGACCACGATGCCGCTAAGCCCCGCCCACCAGTACCACGGCGTCCCGCGCGGCGCAAGCGCGGGGCCCGCGCGCGGTGCTACACTTACCGTGGTGCTCGACGAGCTTGCGCCCGACGGCGCGGCCGCCGTGAGGGTGACCGTGTGCGAGCCCGCGTCGAGGACCACGCCCGATAGGCGCGAGTTGTGGGAGACGACCTCACCATCGACCGCCCACTCGAAGGTCGTGTGCGCCGGGTCGGGCACGGCGCCAACCCACTGGAGGACGAGCGGCTCGCCGGAGGCAAGCGCGAGGCCGCCCGACACGGGCGTGAGCTGGTCGATGCGCGGGGCCTTGGGTGCCGCGAGCACCGTTACGGCAAACGAAAACGGCTCGGGCGCAAACCCTGGGTCGACCGACCAGACCGTCTGCGTGTACACGCCCGGCGCGGAAGGCAGGACGACAAAGAGCCGGAAATAGGTCTGCTCGGCGTTGAGGGCGGCGACCTCTCCGGCCGACCCATCGGAACGGGGGTCTGCAAGGTAGAGGTTGGGCACACGCCGCGCCGCGCCGAGTTCGACGAAGATTCCAGACCCACCGTGCGGGCCCGCCTCGAACTGGGCGGGAAGGACCTCAGGTAGCGCAGGAAGCTGCACGGAGAGCCCCGGCGGCCGCGACGCGTCGTACACATTGAACGAAAGCACGGCCGAGGCGCCCGCGAAGTGCGAGTCGACCGCTGTCACGATGACGCGAGCCGGCGCGCCAGCCAGAGCGCCTGCGCCCGCCGTGACCGCGAGGGCGAAGTGCGTCGCGTCGACGACTTCCACCTGGCCCACACTCAGCCCAGCGCCTTCGGCCGAGGCGCGAAGCGTGATGGGGTCGCTGTCTGCGTCGGTTGCCACGAATTGCACACGGACCGCGCCGCCGATGGGCAGCGCATCAAGCGCGCTCGGGACCTGGACGGTGGGCGCGTGGTTCGGCGATGGCGCCGCGCCAACATGCACGACTGCCCGCGCCGGTTCGGAGACCTCGCCGTTGCGGTCGCGCGCAATCACGGTGAGCGCTGCGTCGCCGGCAAATCCTGGAGTGGCCCAGGAGAACAAAAGCGCCCCTGGCCCGTAGGTCGCGCTCATCGAAGCGGCCGCCGGGCCGGAAATGTAGGTCGAAAACGTCAGCTGCTGCGCTCCGCCGTCGTCTGCGAAGTAGGCGCTCAGGTCGACCGCGAGCGCCGTTGTCTGGCCTGAGGTCAGCGTGAAGTCCGGGATCGGCGAGGCCTGCGTCGGGTGCGAGACGCAGTGGTTCGCGGACACCGCGCGGGTGACCGTCGCGGAGTTGCCCGCGGCATCGCGCGCGGTGACGGTGATGGACGCCGCCTGGCGGCAACCCGTGCCCGTCGAAGCCACGGTGACATCGCGGACCTCGAAAGTGCCGTCGAAAACATTGACATCGGCTACGACCCCGTTGACGGTGACCGCCGCGCCCCGCTCGGTCGCGCCGAACACGATCGCGCGGTCGTCGGGAAGCACGGTGCCCTCTGCGGGCGAGAATACCTGCAGCGCGGGGGGCGTCGTGTCCAAGTCCGCAAGCGCCGCAGGCGCGAGCATCAGGAGGACGGCGCCTGCCGCAAGAGCGGCAAGGCTCATGCGGCCAAACCGTGCGGTGGCTCGGCGCCCCATGGGTATCTTCTGCCAGCGGGCTTGCTGGCCTTATCGATTTGGGCCTGTGACGTATAAAACGGCTGTGGCAGTGCCGGCGCTGTAGGGTAAAGCTGGCCAGGGGGGGCCTCAGTCCTCGGGGAGGGGCTTCTTGGCCGGAGGCTTCGCCGGGGGCTTTACCGCCGGCTTCGGCGGCAGCGCAGGCTCGTCCGCTTCCTCGAACTCTGCGACCTCCCCGGCCTCCTCGAACTCAGTGACCTCTTCCTTCGGAGCCGCCGCAGGGCCCTTCTTCATCGTCGCCTCGAAGTCGCCGGCAATGTCCTCATGGGGCGCCTCCTCGAACTCCGTGACTTCCTCGAACGCGGGCGGCTCGTCGTCGCCTTCCGGCAGCGGCTTCTTGGCCGGCGGGGGCGGCGGCGGCGGCGCCTTGGCGGGAACCATTTTTGCCGCCGGCGGCGCGGCCTTTTCGGCCGCCTTCGGCGGCGGCGCCGGCGCCTCCTCGAATTCGACAGCCTCGCCTTCGTCGGCCTGCTCCGGGCCTTCCTCGAGCGCCTCGACGGGCTTCTTGGGAGCCGCCGCGGGGGCCGCGGCCTTTGAAGGAGCCGGCTTCTCGGCGGGCGCCTCCTCCTCTTCGGCCGCCTCCGCCTCCAGGATCTCCTCGGCCACGCCCTCCTCGGGCGATAGGTACTGCAGGACCTCCTTGCACTTGGCCGCATACTCGGCCTTCGGCCCCAGTTGCAGCGCGCGCTTGAACGCGGGCAGCGCCTCCGACGGCCGGTCCAGCCGGTCGAGGATCACGCCGCGGTTGAAGTGCACCACCCCGTTCGTCTCGTTGATCTCAAGCGCCTTGTCGAAACACTGGAGCGCCTCCTCGTACTTCTCCAGCTTGTAGAGCGCGAACCCCACATTCGACCACGCGCGGTCGTTCGCGATGTTGAGCTCGATCGCCTTGTTGTACGCTGTGATCGCGCCCTCGACGTCCCCCACGCGCCGCAGCGCGAGCCCCTTGTTGAACCACGCCTTGTCGTTGTTCGCATTGTGCTCGAGCGCCTTCTCGAAGCACTGGATCGCGTTGTCGTACCGGCCGAGCGTGTAGAGCGCAAACCCGGTGTTCACCCAGGCCTTGTCGTTCTCGACCTTGAGCTCGAGCGCCTTGTTGTAGCAGAGGATCGCCTCTTCGAGCTCCCCCAACTGCCGCAGCGCGAGGCCCTTGTTGTACCAGGCCCGGTCGTCCTTCGGCCGGATCCGGATCACGTTGTCGTACGCGTCGGCGGCTTCGTCCCACTTGCCCGTCTGCCACGCGCGTTCGCCGCGCTGGTACCAGCCTTTGATGTCCATTTGTTCCATGAGGGGACGACTTCCGGGAAGCCGGTGCGACCGATATTAACCCTTGCGATCACGTGGCCGCGCCGCGTCTGGACAGCGCGGAGGCCAGGCACTTCGAAGGCTCACCTTGGCTCAAGGCTTCGAGGCCTTCGACGCGGCCGCAAATTCCACGCGGAAGAGCGTGCCGCTCTTGCCGTCGGGGCGGTCATGGACGGAGATGCGCCCGCCGTCAAGCTCCACGAGCGTCGAGGCAATGGAGAGGCCGAGTCCGTGGCTGCCTACCGTCTGCTCCCTCGAGAGCCGCTCGTACTCTTGGAAAAGGTGCCGGCGGGCTTCCACCGGGATTCCCGGCCCGGTATCCTCCACCTCGAGGGAGGTGGCGCCACCCGCATCCCGCAGCGCGACCGTGACCTTCCCGCCGTCCGGAGTGTATTTGATCGCATTCGAAGTGAGATTCATGATCACTGATTCGAAGCCCGGGAGCAGCGGCAAACGCAAGGATTCCGGACAGTCCACTTCAAGGGTCAGCAGCTTTGCAGTGGCGAGCGGCCCTAGGATCTCGGTCACTTCTCTGACCATCTTCGCCAGGTCGACTTCCTGGCGGGTTTCGGGCGCTACCCCCATCGTAAGCCTTGAGATCGCGCGCGCGTTTGCCATGATCACATGCATGAGTGCCGTGGCCTGCCCCGCCTTTTTGAGATCGCCGCGCGTGGCTTCGCGCTCCGCGTCGCCCATCGGCTTTGAGAGGCGCATTTCTGCGAGCTGCAAATACCCGCCCACGACCGCGATCGGCGTCTTCAGGTCGTGGCCCATCACGCGGATCACGAGGTCCTGGAGGGCCTGAGCGCGTCGGGACCCTTCTTCGGCGGCCCTTTCGTTGCTGATGTCGATCATCCGGACAAGCGCGCCTTCCGAACGGCCCCTCTTGTTGTTGGTCTCCATCGGGTCGATGACGACGCGGAACGGCCGCTCCTGGGGCCCCACCCGGTCGGCTTCCGCCTCCGTTTTCAACGACTTGGCAAGGAGCGCGTCGCCGATGCTCTTCGAGACGACATTCCACGTCGCCTCGTCCTTGAAGGCCGGGCGCATCACCTG
>JBGQKI010000067.1:0-6354 GCA_041499475.1 Thermoplasmata archaeon | reverse complement strand
GGGGGCCCTGCCCAGGCGCGTGGGGCGCGTTTGGTGGGGCGCTAGATGTCGCCGCCGCCCGTGCCGCCCGTGCTCACCGCGCTGCTGCTGCTGCTTCCGCCATCGTCCATCGCGCCTTCACCGGCCCCGCCCGGGCGCACCTTGCGCGGCGACAAGCGCCGCTCGACGACATTGATGAGGTCGCGCTTGAAGTCCTTCGCGATGCTCGTGGCCACCTGAAGGTCGCTAAGCTTCATCCCCTCAAGGCGCCCGAAGAGCTCCTCCGACACATTCCACACCGAGGCCACCACTTCGAGGTCGCGCCGCGTGACAACTGCGTTCGGGTTGACCGTGAGCACCGGGGGCGGCGGCACAGGCGGCGGTTTCGGGGCCGCCGGCGGCGCCGCCAAGTTCGGCAGCACGCGGGGCCTTGCAGGCGCGCTGTTCGGGCGCCTCGCCCGCTTGAGGACCTCATCTCCGACCGTTGCCGAATCCCCCCTGGCGTCTCCCTTCAAACTCGGTGTTTAAGAGGCCCACTTTGCGATTAGGGTATATGCGTCCAGTTAGATAAAACCGTTCAAGTGTTTTGGGGCAGAGCCGATGAAGTTCGTCGTCCACCCCCGCGCCGCGGAGCATGTCCAGTGGCCCGGACACCCCGAACGTCCCGAACGCGTGAAGGCAATCGTCGATCGCGTCCGCACCGAAAAGGAGGACCGTCCGTTCGTGACGCCGACCCCGGCCACCAAGCGCGACCTCCTTCGCGTCCACGACGAGGCCTTCGTCGATAAGATCCGCGGCGCCCCCGAGGGGCCCTATGACGCCGACACCTTCCTCCACAAGGACACCTACGCGCTCGCCCTTCTCTCGGCGGGCGCCGCGCTTGCCGCCGCGCGCGGGGTTGCGAAATCCAAGGAGGAATACTTCGCGGTCACACGGCCCCCCGGCCACCACGCCGGCACCTCGTTTGCGGGCGGGTTCTGCTACTTTAACAATGCCGCAATCGCCGCGGACTACCTCGCCGTCGACGCGGGCCTTGCCCCCATCGCCATCGTGGACCTCGACGTCCACCACGGGAACGGCACGCAGGACATCTTCGGCCAGCGCAAGGACATCGTCTACCTCTCCACGCACCAGGCCGGGCTCTTCCCCGGCACCGGAGCCGTCGACGAAGTCGGCGAGGGCATCGGCCGCGGCCGCATCGTGAACATCCCGCTGCCGCCGGGGTCGGGCGACTCGACCTTCGAACTCGCTTGGCAGCGACTCGTCCTGCCGGTCCTCGAGGCGGCAAAGCCGAAGGCCGTAGTCGTCTCGCTCGGGCTCGACGCGCACTACGACGACCCGCTCGCCGGCCTCACGCTCTCTTCCCCGGGCTACATCGACATGTGCGTGCGCGTCGCCCGGTTCGCCCGCGAGACGGCCAAGGCGCCTGCCGCCTTCATGCTCGAAGGCGGCTACAGCCTGCCCGCCCTTGCCGAAACGGTCGCTGGTCTTGCCGCCGCCCTCGAAGGCCGGGAGCCTTCGACGAAACTCAACGAAGTGCGCGACGCAGGTATGCTTGGCCAATCGGCCGTGGAGCGCGCCGTGAAGGTGCAGTCACGCTTCTGGGGAATCGAGCACGCCGCCAGGGCGACGGGGCGAAAACACTAGGTGAGCTTTGAAGGCCCCGCCGGCGGCATCCCCGACCGCGCCTTGCGCGGGCTCGGTCGGCTCCGGTCCTTCTCGCGGTGGATCTGCTTCTCGAGACGCTCAAGCACGCCCGAAACCGCCCGCATGAGGTCGTCCCCCTCGTCGGTGGCCGTGAAGAGCCCGCGGTCAGTCAAAAGGCGCGCCCGCACTTCGGCGCGGTGTCCGTAGTCGCGGTGGTGTTCGCTCACGTGCAGGTTGAAGGTGACAGGGCGCGCAAAGGCCGCCATCTTCTGCATCGCCGGCTCGACCTGGGCGAACACGTCCTCGACGATAAAGGGGTCGTGGTTCTCCAGCCCCGTGATCTGCAGGAACACCCCGTCGCGCGGCGCGAGCGAGGCGATGAGCTCGATCAGGTCGCCCTTGGTGACAACCCCCTTTGGCTTGCCCCCGTCCGTGATGACCACCGACGAGGCCCGCGACTCGATCATGAGGTCGGCGAGTTTCTCCACGGTCGTGTCACGCGGCGCCTCGACCACGGGCGTCGTCATCAGGCCGTCCACCGTAATGTTCGCGCGCATTTGCCGCTCGGGCGAGCCTTTCGGCACACGCCCTTGGGCGGCCCGGCCCGCGTATTTGCGCAGGATGTCCCGCGCGCTCACGACGCCTACAAGGTCGCCGCCCTCGTCCACGACCGGCAGCGTCGGTTCGTCGAGCCTGCGCATCTCGTCGATCGCGTGCTCGATCGTGTCCGAGGTCCTCGCCACGACCGGGTCGGGCGTCATCACCGAGTGGGCCGGAAGCGCGCAGATCTCCGGGTCCATCTTGAGCAGTTCGAGCAGGCGCCACCTCGTCACCTGACCGGCGATCCGCGTGCCCCCCGCGTCGAACACGGGCAACTCCCGGAACCCGTTGGCAAGCAGCGCCTCTGCCCCGCGGGCCAGGCTGTCGGCGACCGTGAGCCGTGGCGGGACCACGAGCAAGTTGGACACATTCGTCTGCAGCGGTAGGCGGCGCCTGCGCAGGAGCGTCTCGTCGGAAATGAGCCCGATGAGCTGCCCCTTCGCGCCGACCACGGCCAGCTCGTGGAGCCCCTTCTCCTTCATCTTCCCCAGCGCTTCCGAGAGCGTGGCGTCGTCCCTCAGCGTGGCCGGCAAGGGCTCAATCGCCGATTCAAGCGTCAGTTCTTCGAGAGCCGTTGCTTTTGCCATGACCCGACCAACCCCGCGCATCCCGCGGCGAAAGTTAAAACCTTTGACGAGGCCCATTGCCCCGCCATGCGGGTCGCACTCACCGGGACTCCGGGCACCGGCAAGACCGCCGTCGCCCGCGCGCTTACCCACCGCGGGCTTAACGTGCTGTCGGTGAACGAGGAGGCGGCGCGCGCGGGCCTCCTGACCAAGCGCGACGCCCGCCGCGGAGCGTTCGAGGTCGACGTGCGCGCGCTTGACCGCGCGCTGTCGGCCCGGCTGCTTGCGGCTGAGCGCGCCGGTCCCGTCGTCCTCGAGGGCCACCTCGCCCACCTCCTCTCCGTTGACCGCGCCGTCGTCCTGCGCTGCCCGCCCGCCCTCCTCGCCCGCCGCCTGCGCCGCCGCGGGTGGAGCGAACGCAAGATCCGCGAGAACGCCTGCGCCGAGGCCGTCGGCGTCATCGTCACCGAAGCCGTCCACCGGCTCGGCCGCGCGCGCGTCTACGAGCTTTCCACCCAACGCTCCACCCCCTCGCTCCGCGGTCGCGAAGTCGCCTCCATCGTAAGGTCCGGCGGCAAAGCCCACCGCGCCGGTCGCATCGACTACCTCGAGGAGGCCCCCCTGTGGTGCTAGACAACGCCCGCGGCCTCGGCGAACGCCTCCTCGGTCCCCTCGCCGACCGCCTCGCCCCCGGCGGCGCCGACCGGCTCACTTGGGCTTCCCTTGCCGCCGCCGCCGCCGCCGGCATCTCCTTCACCTATGCCACGCCGCAAGCCCCCTACTTCCTCATCGCCGGGTCCCTCCTCGTCCTCCTCAACGCCCTCCTCGACGCCCTCGACGGCATGGTCGCCCGGCGCAACAAGAGCGCTTCCCCCGCCGGCGACTTCCTCGACCACAGCATCGACCGCTACTGCGACCTCTTCATCATCGGCGGCCTCGCCGCCTCCGCCTTCGGCGACTTCCGCTGGGGCTTCTTCGCCATCACCGGCGTCCTCCTCACAAGCTACATCGCCACCCAAGCCGCCGCCGTCGGCCTCAAGCGCGACTACGGCGGCCTGCTCGGCCGTGCCGACAGGCTCGCCCTCCTCGTCGCCGTCCCCATTCTCCACGCCTCCCTCGTCCTTGCCAACATCAACTCCACGTGGACCGTCCAACTCCCCTGGCGCAGCCCCTCCGGCCCACCCGAAGCCGTCAACCCCACCACCGCCCTCCTCATCCTCTTCGCCCTCCTCGGGCACATCACCGCCCTCCAACGCTTCGTCCGCGCCCGACGCGCGATTGTGCTAGCACATCGTCCCGCGCCCGCCGACGAGCCGCCCAAAAACTAGCTCAAGTCACGTTCGATTTGCCGCTGAAATTCCTCCGGGCCGCTTCCCATTCCCTGTTGTTCAACGGATGGTGGCGCCGCTCGAAGCATTCAAATGAGCGCGGCCGTGTCACCCGCCCCTCCGGCTCGTGCCGTAATACCTCGGTATTGTGACACCCGAATTGTAATTGAAATTGGGGGACGCGACAAGAAATGGCAGCCCCGGCAACCACCGTACAAGCCCCACGCCCTGTCGACCGACACCTCCCAAAACTCGACCTCGAGATCGTATTGGTCCTCGTCCTCGTCGCCGCCTCCCTCCTTATGATCATTGCCTCGACCCTACTCTCCACGCAGGCGCCCGGCAGCTACGCCCCCGCCGGCCAGATCCCCCTCGGCAACCTGCCGCCAACGCCCAGCATCCCAGGCATCGACTCCGACGGGGACGGCCTCCTCGACATCGATGAGAACTACATCTACGGCACCGACATCCACAAAGTCGACACCGACGGCGACGGCATGCCAGATTGGTGGGAAGTGAAGTACAAGGACGTCCGCAACGCCGAGACGCGCCAGCTCGTTATCGACCCCGTCAATCCCACTGACGCCTACGAGGACCCCGACAACGACGGCTACGACTACAACAACAATGGGAGGATCGACACCTACCAGGACACGGTCTGGCGCACGAACCTCTCCATCCCCGCCAAGTCGCAGTACACGGCGCTCGGGGTCTGCGCGCTCGAGCAGAACCAACTGCTCTACGACGGCCAGCTCGTCCACTTCGACCGCGTCGCGGTGATGGACAACGGGACTTACGACGACCCCTCGACGGACCCGCGCAGCGAGGTCAACATCCGTGTGACCGACGTGCTCACGACGCAGACGACCCCGCCGGCGTATACGCCCAAGGACACCTGCGACTTGCGCGTTGTGCTCACCTCCGGGTCGAGCCGGCCCGCGTCGCTTGCGGCCTGGAAGCCGCGCGCCGGCGGGTGGATCGAGGGGGACCTCGTCAACCTCGAGGGGCTCTTCCATGTCGACCCGGCGAACGTGAACAACTGGTGGCTGGAGGTTCGCGGCGGCGAGACGTTCCCCAACATCCAGGAGTACCTTACCTGGCACGACTACGCGGGCAACGGCAAGCTCACGGGCTCCAACCCGCTGGTGCGCGACACCGACCAGGACGGGATGTCGGACGGTTATGAGGCTCACTACGGCAAGGGCCACGAGCAGGCCACGGGCAACGGGACCTTCGCATGGGTCTGGGACTTCTTCATGTCGCCGGTGAACACCACCGACGCCGGCCAAGACCCGGACAATGACGGCATCCGCATCACGTGGGCCGACCGGCTCGCGCACAAGCTCGTGCGCGATGTGAACGGCACCATCCTCAATGAGCTTCCAAAGGACGTCGCGCCAAGCGACTTCGTGCTCACGGGGACGAACCTCGACGAGTTTTACATCCACACGCGCCCCGACCTTGCCGACACGGACAACGACAGTTACGCGCCGCCAGCGCAGGGCCAAGGCTGCTCGGGTTCCAGCGCGCCCACGGGCCCTCCCTCGACTTGGAACGCGGCCGACATGCAGGAGTACCTGATCCTCGGCACCAACCCGATCAATCCCGACACCGACGGCGACGGGATGCCCGATGGCTGGGAAGTCTACTACAACCTGCTGCCCCTAAACGCGTCGGACAAATTCGCCGACCCGGACAACGACACGCTGGTCAACTACTATGAGTACAACAACCCCGGCGGACCGTTGAACCCGCGCAACAACGACACCGACGGCGACGGCATGCCCGACGGTTGGGAGGTCGGCTACAACCTCGACGCCTGCCGCAACGACGCGCTTGAGGACGTCGACCTTACCCACGGCGTGGTCACCCCCGACGGCCTCACCAACCTCCAGGAATTCTACGCCCACACGAACCCCCGAAAGACCGATACGGACGGCGACCTGCTAAGCGACTTCGATGAGGTCACCAAGACGTGGTCGGTCGTGGTCGAGGGCAAGGTCAGCTACTACAAGACCGACCCGACGCTCGCTGATACCGACGGCGACAATACACTGGTGGACGGCTCCCATCCCACCTGTGACGAGGTGCTTAACGGGATCGACGACAACGGCAACGCGAAGTTCATGCAAAACGACGGCATCGACAACGACGGCGACGGGGTCATCGATGACGGGCCGTTCGGCAAGGCGCCTACCGCGGGTCTGCCCGGAACCGACCCCTCGACATGGCTC
>JBGQKI010000066.1:0-6501 GCA_041499475.1 Thermoplasmata archaeon | reverse complement strand
TGGCCGAGCGACACGCCCGTCAACGACTCGAGCAGCGCCGAGGCCTTGATGGCCCCCTGCGCCATGTTTTCGACGAGCCCCGAGGGGCCTCCCGACCCGCCCATCATGATGAGCTTGTCAGTCCCGGCAAGCGGCTGGGCCATCTCGCGCATGATGTTCGGCAGACCCTCGACCACGACCTGCAACTTGGCCGCGTCCTGGTACTTCGCCCACGCATCCGCCTTCTTGGTCATGGCCGCGGCCGTGGCTGTCCCCGTCGCCTCGATTGCCGCGGCCTCGGAGAGGCCCTTGGCCTTGATGATGTCGGCTTCCGCAAGCCCGATCGCGCGCGTCTTGTCGCCGTCGGCGACACCCGTCACGCGGATGATGTTGGCGTTGGCTTCTCCTTGGACCTGGATGACGTCGGCCTGCGCCTTGCCGCGGGCGAAAGTCGCCTGCGCCTCACCGGTCGCCCGGAGCACCGTCGCGCGCTGGTCGCCTTCAGCGATCGTCGCGGCCCGGTCGGCTTCGGCCTTCGCGGGCACGCGGACGGTCGCCTCGACTTCCTTCGTCTTGCGGTCGATTTCCTTCTGTTGGAGGTCGATCTGCTTCTCCTTCTCCCTGATCTGGATTTGGACTTCGGCCTGGATGAGCTCTTGCCGGCGCACGCGGTCCTGCAGGTCGAACGCGATCTCCTTGTTCGCGCGCTCGATCTCGACCTGCGCCTGGTACTGGTTGACCTTCACGTCGCGGTCACGCTGGGCCGCCGCGATCGACGCGTCAGCTTCGAACCTCGCCTGCTGCCCCTGCTTGTCGTACTCCGCCGACTGCGCGATGGCGTCCCTGCGGGCCGCCGCCTCACCGATGATGGCGTCACGCTTGACTTCGGCCGTGCGCCGCTTGCCGAGCGCTTCGAGGTAGCCTTGCGTGTCCGAGATGTCCTTGACCTGGAGCGAGATGATCTCAAGGCCCATGTTGCCAAGTTCGGGCACCGCGACTTCACGGATTTTCGTGGCGAGCGCCTCACGGTCGGAGTTGATCTGCTCGACTTCGAGGGTCGCGCACACGCCGCGCACCTGGCCGACGATCGTCGCCTCCGCAAGCTGGGCCACGCCCTCTCGGGTCTTGCCGAGCAGCTGGACGGCCGCGACATTGAGCTTCGTGCGCTCGTTCGAGATCTTGATCTGCGCCACGCACTCGACGGTGAGCGGCACACCTGACCTCGTGATGACGGCCGGCACATGGATCTCGAGTGTCTGCAGCGAGAGGTCGAGGTACTCGACTTGCTCGACGATGGGCAGGATGAATTTGCCGCCGCCCATGATGACGGTGTAGCCCACATCGCCCCGGCGTCGGCCGAACACGACCATCGCCTGGTTGGGCGGGACGCGCTTGTAGCGCCTGGCGTAGATGACGATCGTCATCAGCACGATGACTACCACGACCACGAACCCTAGAATCAGTACCTCTTCGCCTGCCATTGCCTACACGCTCCTCTTACGTTTTATCCGAAATCGGTTCCACCAATGCGACTGAATCTTGCACCCTCTTGACGAGCACTTGCGAGTTGATCGCGATCCTCTTGCCGTCCGAGCGGGCGCTGACCCCCTGGCGCATCCCGCGCACCGTGATCACGATCGCGCCGACTCCAGTCTCGGTGATCGTCTCGGTCACCGTGCCCACCTTGCCCTCGTACTCCTTCTCGTGCGGGAGCGACGAAGCCTGGGACTTGACCAGCAGGTTTGCAACGACGATGAAAATTCCGGCGAACCCGAGCACGCCCGTCACGATCGCGAAAACCGCGGTCCACAGGCTGTCCGTGCCGCCGACCGTCAAGCTGGCGCCCACGGCGCCAGTTATCCCCATGAAAGCTGCAAGCATCGGGAACGAGAGCGGCGAGAGCCCCGAGGCATCGCCAATGCCGATGTCGTGGCCCCCGATGTCGTGGCCGAAATCGCCGCCGACGTCGCCGCCCACACCTCCGCCAACATCACTGCCCCCGCCGCCAAGGAAGGCGAGCAGGAGGAGCGCAAGGCCGGTGAGCATGAGGCCCACGTAAATGATGAGCTCCGTCGAAACCACGAGAATGCCTCCGCCCGAACCCTGCCGCCCTCTCGCCCACTTCAGCCGCTTTGCCTTGAGGGATTGCGCCGCTGTTGCGTCGCAGGATCGAAGTCGCCCATGCCGGTGGCCGCGAATTAAACGTATGCCCGGTTGCGTGGCGCCCTCGCTAGCACCTTGGTTCACATCGTGCATATCTTCACTACGAGAAGGGCTCGCGCGCGCAGGGCGTTTCCCGTTGGCTCACCGTGGGACAATCGCAGAACACGCGCCGACCCCGGTTTGCCAGCCTTTATAACGGGCTCCGAACTTTTCCGCGTGCGTCCCTATGGCCTTCTTGGGTGAGACATCTGGCAGGCATCGGCGACGCACCCTCTGGGTAGCCGTTCTGATGCTGTTGGGGACGCTCCTGCCTTCGCTGCCTCCTGCCGCCGCCGCCGTGCTTGCAAACAACTCGCCGCTCCTCGACTCGCTAAGCGGCGGCAACCCCCGCGACGACCACACCTTCACGGCCGCGGCGGGCACCTGGTCGGTCGCCGGCACGCTGCTCTATGAACAGTCGGGCAACTCGGGCGACATGCGCTCAGAGCTGCGCCAAGGCTCGCCCGCCGGCGCGCTGCTTGCCTACGACCCGCTCGGCAACTTCTACACGCATACCTCCCTCTCCGTGCTCGCCGTCGACGGCTCGAACCTCGGCGCGCCCGCCACGATGTATGTCTCCGAGATCCTCAACAACGTCGCGCCCTCGTACGCCGTCGAATTCGAGGGGTCGCCGACAGTCATCGTCGGCAGCCCCTTTAGCGATACTTCGTCGATGGGCAACAACGGCGTCATCCAGGCCTACCAGGTGTTCCTCGCCAAACGCGACACCATCGACATCTCGCTCTCCGTCCCTGCGAGTTACACGTACAACTACAATCTCCAGCTGTACCTCTTCGGCGGCGCCTCGACCAATTACTACAGTTCGAGCGCCTCGGTATCGCCAGGTGCCGCGGCCGCCTCCGGCGGACCTTTGAACTCCGACCAGTTCATCCGGTTCATCGCGCCGGTGAGCGCGTGGTACCTCCTCGTGGTTGGCAACACCAAGGAGCTCGCCAACGTCCCCTACACCCTCACGGCCTACACGAACGGCCGCGGCCTTGCCGACACCACGCCCCTTGGCGGCACCGTGACGAACTTCAATGTCAACGACGACTTCTCGTTTGCAAACGCCCTGAACGACTGGGGGTTCGTCGCCGTGCGCACGAACAACCCCGGGTACGCCGAGTGGCTCACGGCCGAACTGCACACCCCGACCTTCGACTCGAATGTGCTCGCCGCCGAGGGCCCGACGACCGGCGCGCAGCGCGCCGGGGTGCTCGCCATCAACCGGTACCAGGCCGGGACGCCCAATGTCTCGCTCGTGACCGTCAAGTGGGGGCCCTACGCGGCCTACCCCGTCGCTTACACGATCGAGATGGACAACCGCGTGCCCACGCTGCCGGCAAGCGCCGCACCCAGGCGCTTCAACTTCACGGCGGGCGAGATCCTCCGCGGGGGTTCCATCGCACTCAACCGCGGGGAAACGCTCGAACTGCACGCGGACGTCGGCGCCGGGTTCACGTACCCTTACGAGCTTGGCCTCATCGTCTTTGCGCCGGGCAACTCGTACTACGCGGCCCAAGGCCGCGCCCAGGCGGGCCCGATCGCTTCCGCACGCGAGGGGCCAAGCACGGCAAAGGACCTCACCTTCACGGCCCCGACGACCGGCTTCTACGGCGTTGCGGTCCTCTCGCTGAACTCCACCTACGCTGTGCCCGTCGACCTCACCGTCACGGTCCAGGGGCGGCCCTTGGCCCACAACGACGTGCGCGCCGCCACCCTTGACGAGGGCAACCCGCAGGACCTCTACGCCGTGACGGTTGACGCCAACCGCTGGGGCGTCGTGGCGGGCCGGCTCACCGCGGGCACCGGAATCTATACCCAGAGGCTGATGGCCGATGGCTTCGACGCAAACCCCGTCGCGTGGGACACGCTCGGCACGGTCCCCGGGATGCCGACCTTTGGCCTCGAGGCCGTGAACGGGTACGTCGCCCTCTCCACCAATTACTACGCATCGGTGGTGCGCACCTCCGGCAACCTTGCCTACATGATCGAATTCGACTCGGCGCCGCTGCCGCTGCCTCGCAACACGCGCACGAACGTGTCGGTGCCCGACGGACAGCTCGTCTCGGCTTACGAGGTCAGCCTCAACGCCGGCGAGACGGCAGACTTCCGCCTGCGCGCCGAGGCCGGGTTCTCGTACCCCTACAACCTGCGCCTCTTCCTCTTCTCGCCGGCGTTTGCCCACTATTCGCTTTCCGGCGGCGGCGCGCCGACCGCGTACGCATCCTCGCTTGGCACCGCCAACAGCGAGCAAGATGCGGTCATCGTGGCCCCGTGGTCCGGCAGCTGGCTCGTCGTGATCGCGAACCTCGGCGAGTCCACGGCAGTCCCCTCGACGCTCGATGTCCGCATCAACGGCGAGCCGCTTTCGCCAGGACTCTCGGCCGTGAGCGACCTCACCGCCGCAAACGGCGTGGACTACTTCGCGTTCGACGCGCCCCCCATCACCTGGACCGTCGCCGGCGTCAAGATCGGGTCGGCCACAAGCGCAAACGACGTGCTCGTCCACTCGCTGCGCGGCCCCACCCCCGACTCGATCTCCCTTGCAACCGACCGCGCGCGCGGGGCGGGCGGCGAGGGGGTCATCGCGATCGACGGGTTTGCAGGGCCCACCAACGCCACCTTCTACCTCCAGGAATCGGCGTTGCTTGCCGGCGCGAACGCATTCACCTACCAAGTCCAAGTCCAGAGCAGTTTCCTCGGCCTTACCCCCGGCTCGCAAGTCATTACGGGCTCGCTGTCGGCCGCCTCGCAGTTTACCGGGTACCAGATGGCGCTCACGGCGGGGCAGACCCTCGACCTGCGCCTGCGCCGCGCGGAAGGGTTCTCCTACCCCTACAACCTCGGCCTCTTTGTCTTTGGACCGGGCGCCGGCAACGCCTCCTCTTCGGGCGAATCGGGCGGTTCGCCCCTCGTGGCCTCCGCGAACGGGCCATCGCTCGAGCAGGACGGCATCTTCACCGCCGTCGCAAGCGGCATCCACCTCATCCTCGTCGTGAACCTCGATGTGCCGCGCGACGTCGTCTTCGCGCTGAACCTCACCCTCGACGGCTGGCAGCTTGCCGACAGCGCGCACCTCGAAGGCGACCTCAACGCCTACAACCGCGCCGACCAGTACAGCTTCCAAGCCGCCGGCGGCTCGTGGAGCGCGGCAGGCGTCAAGTGGACCGGCGGCTCGCGCACCGTGCGCGGCGGCCTGCACACCCTCGGCCTCAACACGCTTCCGCTCGCCACGGTGGACGCGAACGCCCAGTCGCCCGTCGCCGTGCTGCCCTTCTTCGCCCCGGCCAACGCATCGAGCGCGCTCACCACCTTCTTCCTCAATGTCACCATGGCTCCCCAGCCGGGCGCGCCCACCGGCGAATACTCCGTGGGCTTTGCAGGCCAGCCGGCGGTGTGGAGCCACCTCGAAATCGGCAACAGCCACAGCTTCACCCTTGCCGGTTCTGGCTTCTTCGCCCTCCACGAACTCCAGCTCGAGCAGGGCGACTGGGTGGACATCCGCGTCCAGGTGCCCGTGAACTACACCAAACAGAACGACCTCAACATCGCGCTCTACGACATCCCGCAAGCCCCGCAGGTCCTGCAGGTCTTCCCCCTTGCGGTGTCCCGCCTGCCCTCGCCCCAACCCGAGCACATCACCTTCTTTGCAAACGAGTCGGCGCGCTACCTCCTCGTCGTCGAGAATGCGGGCAACCTCGACGCGATCCCCTATACGCTCTCGGTGACCACGCACAGCGTGCAGGGCTCGCCGCCGCAGGCGGTTAGGCTAACGGTCATGAGCTACAGCAAGGACTCGATTGAACTCACGTGGACCCAGAGCCCGGATTCGGACTTCGCCTATTACCAGGTCTGGGTCTCCACCGACCAGGCGAGCGTGGGCACCGTCTGGGACGAGATCCACACGAAGGAGCTCACCTACGAGAAGATCGACGGGCCGACGATCCAGCCGGGCAAGACCTACTACATCAAAGTCATAACCTACGATACAGAGTCCCTCGGCACCGCCTCTGACCAGATCGGCGTGACCACGAACTCGAAGAGCATCTTCGAGGAGTCCGGGTTTTGGATCCTCGTCGGGTCGGTCGCGGCGGTCGCCGTCGTCGTCTTCTTCGCCTACTGGCGGGCGCGCGCGGTGCGCGACGGCAAGCCGTTCCGCTTCCGCTCTTCGAAGGCCGAGGGCGTCGTCAAGGAGACGAAGGGGCCGGAGGGCAAGCCCCGGGCGCCGAAGGGCGGGGGCGACACCGCGCTGCCCGGGGCCCCAAGCAAGCAGACGCAGGACGCCGTGGACTACATGCAGCGTGTCATGAAGGGCGG
>JBGQKI010000065.1:0-8008 GCA_041499475.1 Thermoplasmata archaeon | reverse complement strand
GCGCGCGAAGTCGCGCCTTTCGCCGCGGGCCTTTACCTTGGCGGCGGCATCGACCTTGCCACGGCAAAGGGGCTGCAGGCGCCGGACAAAGTTCCGCTAAAGGGCGCGGTCGTCGACCTCATATCGGTGCTTTCACCGTACCTGTAAGGGCTCGGGGCGGCTCGCATGCAGGCAGTCAAGATGGCCGTCGCCTTCCTCTTCCGCCGTTCGGGCGAAGTCGAGCTCACCGAGGACGCTCTCGCCCGCCAGGCCTCGCTTGACCTCCACTGGTTCGCGCCCAAGGATGCGCGCCGCTTCCTTGACGCGGCGCGAGCGCTTGGCTACCTCAAACCGGGAGAGGTCGAAGGACGCCTCGCGCCTGCCTTCGACCTTGCCGAGGTCGAGGTGCCCCTCGATTTCCGAATCGACGCCCGTGCGCTCGAGGGCGCGCCGTCGATGCCCCCCTCGCAGGTCGCAGGAGCCCTCGTCGAGGCGGCGGCCCGGGCGGGGGGGCGGCCCCTCGACGAGGTCTGGGCAGAGGTGCTGCGCAAACAGGAGGCCAAACTCCTCGATGCGCCGGCTGCCGCAGCGCTCGTCGCCGCCGAAGCGGGCGTTGACCTCCATCCGTTCTTTGCGCGAATCCGTGAGGAGCTCAGCGCGCCGGCTCGGGCGCGCCCTTAGTCCTTCTTCATTTTGATCAGGTCGCCGATGGTCATTCCGCCGCTCGGCGTGTATTTCTGGGTGTGCACTTCCTCAACTTTCTCGCGCAGCTTGATTCCAAGCGCCGCCTCAAGCTTGCGCGTGACCGTGGGGTCCGGGAAGTGGGTCCCGGTCTCGATCTTGGCGAGCAGCGACTTCTTTTCGTTTACCGCGCGCGCCAAGTCGTCCAAAGTCACACGTTTGCGCTCGCGGGCCTGGCGCACGCGCTCGCCGAAGTCCGCCACGAGGTCTTCCTCGCTCTCCAACGGCACGCGCTTTTCCGCGTGGCTCCGCGGGCGGCCCTCGGGGGCCCTGGCCTGACCGCCCGGGGGCGCCGCACGTTTGGCCGGGGAGGGCACCTCCACCGGGGTTCCAAACCGCGCGCAGCCCGCGCAGACGCTCATGCGAGCCCCCTCGACCTGGATGGTCCCTTGAATTGGAAGCTCACGACCGCACATCTCGCATGCCAAGGCAGATCCTCCCTTGGAATCCCCCACGTCGTGTGATATAGGTTCCCTACGCCCAGCCGGAGTCGCTTTGTGCGCTCCTTGCGACCCTTGCGCGCAACGCTTAAGTCGCCGGGCGACAAGCGCGTGGCGTAGTCAAAAACGCCTTCCTGGGCCCGTCCAGCGCACCCTGCTGGATGACGCTCCAAAAGGCTAAATACGCCCCCTGGTTGTGCACGCTTTGCCCCCTTCTTTTTGACTTGAGGATCTTGAAATGGCCAACACCGGTGCCGGCGCCGATGCCAACGCGGATGTCCCATCGTTCCTCGCCGAGCGCGTCCAGGACCTCGAATCGCGCAACGCTCAGCTGCTCGACGAGCTGCGAAAGGCGGAGAGCGAGCGCCGCTTTGTCGAGGGCGAACTGATCCGCCTCCAGAAGGAGATTAAGCGCCTGCGCGTCGAACTCGACCGCCTCAAGACGCCGCCGCTCATCGTCGGGTTCGTCCGCGACATCCTCGAGGACGGCCGCGTGGTCGTGCGTTCTTCGACGGGCCCCGACTTCATCGTGTTTGCCGCTGACTTCGTCGACAAGGAAAAGCTCACCGTCGGCTCGCGGGTGGCGCTGAACAAGCAGACCCTGTCCGTGATGAGCTTGCTGCCCTCTTCGAAGGACCCGCTCATCGCCAATGCGGAGGTCATCAAGAAACCCGAGGTGTCGTACGGGGAAGTGGGCGGCCTCGACGCGCAGATTATCGAGGTCAAGGAAGCCGTCGAGTACCCGATGACGCGCCCGGAGCTCTACAAGCGCATCGGGATCGAGCCGCCGAAGGGCGTGCTGCTCGTGGGCCCGCCCGGTACCGGCAAAACGCTCCTTGCCAAAGCCGTTGCCCACGAGACCAACGCGACCTTCATCCGCCTCGTCGGCTCCGAGCTCGTCCAAAAGTACATCGGAGAGGGCTCGCGCATCGTGCGCGAACTCTTCGAGATGGCCCGCGAGAAGTCTCCGGCCATCGTGTTCATCGATGAACTCGACGCGATCGGCGCCAAGCGCCTCGAGATCGCAACGAGCGGCGACCGCGAAGTCCAGCGCACGCTGATGCAGCTGCTTGCCGAACTGGACGGCTTCGACCCGCTCGGCGAGGTGAAGATCATCGCGGCCACCAACCGGATGGACATCCTCGACGACGCGCTGCTTCGGCCGGGCCGCTTCGACCGCATCATCGAGATCCCGGTGCCCAACGACGTTGCCCGCGAACAGATCTTCCGCATCCACACGGCCCGGATGGCGATGGCCGAGGACGTCGACTTGAACGACCTTGCCGAGCGCTCCGAGGACGCCACGGGCGCCGAGATCAAGGCCATCTGCACGGAGGCCGGCATGTTCGCCATCCGCGAGAACCGCGACAAGGTCACCCGCAAGGACTTCCTGGACGCCATCGACAAGCTGCTCCTATCGGGCCAGGCCACACTCCTCGACTCGGGTGTCATGTTCGCCTGAAGGCGACGCACGCCGCAGGGTTTTATCTCTGGGGGCCCAACCAGGCCCCCGATGGACGGCGAATTCGAATTTGGCGAAGGGCCCGAGGGAACGCCTCGCTGCCCGGACAACTGCCCCAATGCCGGCGCGCCTTACTGCCCGGCCCATGAAGACCCGGCGATCTACCGTCGCGACGAGACAAGCGTGCACCTCGTCGAGGCCTACGCGAACAACGCCGCGCGCGACATGATCTACAAGGCGGTCGAGCACCAGCGCGAGCGACGCCGCCTGAAGGAGGTCCGCATCCCGGCCCGGGTCATGGACGAGTGGGTCGTTTTTACAAAGAAGGTCGTGCTCGATTCGGGCGAATACACCGCGCAAGGCGAGGTCGAGCGGCGCATCGCCGCGTGGCTCGACCGGGTGCGCGAGCACGACTGGGAACAACTCGACCGGATCAAGGAGCGCTACATGCGCTTCACCTCCGACTGGCGCGGCGAGGGGCCATCGCCCGACGCCAAGGGCGCAAAGGACACGGCCGGCGGGGAGCGCAAGGAGAAGCCGCGCAAGTCCGATGTGAGGAGGCCCGCCAAGCCCAAGCGAGGGAACGCCGAGCCAGACAGCGAGTTCTTGGATGACGAGGTGTGACTGGCCGCGCCCCATTCACCGCTGGCGCGCCGCGCGCGCACAACGCTTTTATAGGGGCGCCTGGATCGGCGCAAAGCGGTCAATCCGATGGCACTCTGGCAAGGAAAATCCCAGCGAAAACCGACCGGCGGGCGGCGCCGCTACGCGCGCGGCAAGCGCAAGTTCGAGATTTCACGCGAGGTCATCCCGACGATCGTGGCCAAGGAGCACAAGAGCGAGACGATGCGCATCCGCGGCGGCAACCATAAGACGCGTGTCCTGCGCGCACTCAAGGTCAACCTCGTCGACCCCAAGACCGGCAAGACGAAGAGCGTGGATGTCTCCACCGTGAAGGAGAACCCCGCCAACCCCAACTACGTGCAGCGCAACTTTGTGACCAAGGGCGCGATCATCGAGACGAGTGCGGGGCGCGCGCGCGTTACCTCGCGCCCCGGGCAGGACGGCGTCGTCAACGCGGTCCTCGTCGAGTGAATCGCGCACCGAGGCGCCGTCAAAGGCGCAGGGAGTGGGCGCAGTGGTCAGCCGTTCTGAAGGATACTTCGTGCTCTACCCCCTCTACTTCGACGGGCGCGTCGCGCGCGCCCACGGGCGGCGCGTGAAGGGCGAGCTCGCCGTGCGCGGCCCCAGCGCCAAGGCCGTTTTTGAGGCCGCCAAGGCCGCGGGCCTCTCGCCGGTCCTCGAAGACGAGCACCACCACCCGTCCTCGTGGTTTGAGCGCACGGGCCGCGTGCTTGTGCCGAAGCACGCGGCCGCCTCAAAGGGCGACGCCATCCAGAGGGTCGCAGACAGGCTCGGGCCAATCCACGCGACGATGGCGGCAAAGGCAGCCGCCCCGCCCCACGCCAAGGGCAAGGGCAAGTTTGCAAAGCGGAAGGGAAGGCACGGGCGCCGCTAGCGGATCACGCGGTCTTGCGGGGTCATCGCTTCGTCGACAAGCTTCGAGCCGGCCGACACCATGTCGACCGAGTGGACGGCAGCGCCCACCGACTCGATCGTCTCAAGCACCTGGTCGTAGTTGACCGACGGACCCTCGATCGTGATCTTGATGCTCTCGGTCTCCTGGTCCATTTCGTAGACAGCGCAGTTCACGCCCGAAACACCTTCCACGACGGAGAGGCGTTTGGACACCTCGACGATCGAGGGGTGGTGCGGCTTCAGCACATCCAGGACGACGCGCTTGATGTCCGTCAAAGTTGGAGCCGCCCGACTGGCCAGTAGGTCATCCGACCAAGCGGCGGCGCTGACTTAAAGGTTTGCGGGTGCGCGCGCCATTCAGCCCTTCATCACGCCGACGGGCTTCATCTTAAGGACCTTGCGCGACACGCCAACGGAAGCCATGACGTCGACAACCATCGTGACGTCCTTGTAGGCCATGGGGGCCTCTTCGGCGATGACGCGCGTCGACTGCCCGCGCACGTAGATGCCGCGCAGGCCGAGCTCCCTCACGACGTCGTGCGCGTTGAACTCCCGCGCGGCCGCGGTGCGCGAGCGGATGCGCCCGGCGCCGTGGCATGTCGAACCAAAGGTCTCGGCCATCGCGCGGTCGGTGCCGACGAGCACGTAGGACGCTCGGCCCATGTCCCCCGGGATCAGCACGGGCTGGCCGATGGCAGCCAGGTCGTCGGGCAAGTCCGCGGAGCGGGGCCCGAAGGCGCGCGTCGCGCCTTTCCGGTGCACCATCACTTTTCGGTCCTCGCCTTCGAAGCGGTGCGTCTCTGGTTTGGCCATATTGTGGGACACATCCCACACGAGGTGGACGCGCCTTCCGGCTTCCGCATCGCCAAAAACTTTGGTGAAGGCGTCGCGGACCCGCGCCGTGATCACCGAGCGGTTGGTCCACGCGAAGTTCGCCCCGCAGGCCATCGCCTTGAGGTAGGACTGGGCCTCCTCCGACTGCGTGGGCGCGCAGGCAAGCTGGCGGTCAGGCAGCTCGATGTGGTATTTGCGAACCGCCTCTTCCATAAGCGAAAGGTAGTCGTCGCAGATCTGATGGCCGAACCCGCGCGAACCGGTGTGGATCATGACGCACAGTTCGCGCTTGACGGTGATGCCGAATGCGCGCGCGGTCGCGGGCTCGAGGACCTCGTCTGCGACCTGGAACTCGAGGAAATGGTTGCCGGCGCCAAGCGTGCCGACCTGTGCGGCCCCCCGCGCGAACGCCTGGTCCGACACGGCCTCGGGGTCGCCGCCGGGGAGCGTGCCGCGGCTCTCCATCCGGAGGAGGTCCGCGTCCGTGACGAGCCCCTTGCCCTTCAGCCAGCCGGCCCCTTTCACGGCGATTTCGCGCAGTTCGTCCTTCGTCACGCCTGCGCCCCGGCCCCCGACTCCGGCCGGCACAAGTCCGAAGAGCGTGTCGACGAGCGGGCGCACCTTGTCCTTGACTTCGTCGTAGCAGATCCCCGTCGAAAGCAGCCGGACGCCGCAGTTGATGTCGTATCCCACCCCGCCCGGGGAGATTACGCCCTCACTCATGTCCGTGGCCGCCACGCCGCCGATGGGGAACCCGTAGCCGTAGTGAATGTCGGGCATGGCAATCGAGGCGCCCAGGATCCCCGGCAGGTGCGCGACGTTTGCCACTTGGGTGAGCACGCGCTCGCGCACGAGGGAGTCGAGCTGGTCGCTCTTGATGAAGACGAGGCCGTCGACCCGCATCCCGGGCACGCCCTCCTTGGGGATGCGGAGCCGGTTCTCGTCGACGACGACAACCTGACTCTTCGTGATGTCGGAAGGCGGCACGGCGCACCTGCTCCTTGGGCGCAAGTGGCGGCTCAAGATAAACCCTTGTCGCGAGGCGGCGGGACGCGCAGGGCTCCTAGATGTCAAACAAGACGCCGACGCGCCGCGAGGCGCGGTCGACGACGAGGTCGTGGTGCGTTACGGCCTTCACTTCTACGCCCTGCGGGTGGCGCGCCACCTCGAAGGGCTCGCCGACGACCTCGAGCGTCACGCGCGCACGCTCGGCTCGGTAGACCGAGGAGAGGCACGAGGCGCCAAGCAGGCCGCGCGTGTCGAATTCGATGAGAAGCTTCTGGAGCGCGCGGGCGAAGGCCACGGGCACGTCCTCGCCTTCGCCTACCGCCAGCGCGCGCAGGCCCTTCTCTTCCGCGCAGCACGGCGTAATCACCCAATACATCCCGGCGACCGCCGAAGAGATCGCGGCCGACAGGCTTTGACCCTCCGCTTCCACGCCGATGTCGGCGGTGGTCTCCTTGATGCGGAAGCGCCCGCCCGACCAGCCGGGTTGCCACGGCTCGTCCAGGGCGAGGCCCCCTCACGCGTCGGCCGGATATGGGATGCGCAGCTCGCCCATCGTCGTGGTGCGCTCGGCCACGGCATTGTGCCGGTGGATCGACTCTTCCGACTCGCTCCTTGCAGTGATGTGCGCGTCGTCGGGCAGGTCGCCGTAGTGCACCAGGAGATGGGTGAGCATCCCGCGCACCACATCCTCGACGAACTTGGGGTTCTTGTGGGCCGCCAGCACGAGCGCGCCTTCGTCGCCGCGCTTGAGCAGGCCGTGGGTGGGCGCCGAGAGCGATTCCTCGGCCGCCGCAATGAGGTCATCGGCCTCGACGGGGTGGCCCTCGGGGACCTCAACCATAAGCGTCGCCGTGTTGCGCTGGTTGTGCGTGATCGAAGGGACCTTCTCCAGCAGTTCGCGAAGCTTGGGGTCGCCGTGCTCTTTGTGAAGGAGCTCGCGCGCCGTCTCCATCGCGCAGGGGCACGCGGTCATCCCCACCACCTGGACGCCGACCATCTTGCGCACCACCGGCTTGTCCCCGTTTCGGCGCGCTTCGGCGCGCGCGAGCAGCTTGAAGGGCTCGAGCGAGCGGCCGCCCGAGGCGTTCGTACGTTCCAGGAAATAGTCCGCCGATGCGTGGACCTCGTCGACCTCGGCGTAGGGGTGGCGGGTGAGCAGGTCGCGCGCGAGCCTTGCGCAAAACTCCTCGAGGGACTCGGCGGGGTTGTGCACAGCCTCCTCGATGAGCTCGTTGATCGCTTCGGCGTTCCTCGAAAGGTGCGAGCCGCGTTGGTGGGCAGGCAGGTCGACGAAGAGGTCGAGGACGACATGGAGCGTCACCGCTTTGCCCTTGCGCCGGATGACCACCGGCTTCTTCACGCCGGTAATCCCGACCCGCGAGAGGCGGAATTTCGCGTCGCTTTCCATACTCTGGACGTCGCGCGCCATCGCTTCTTTCGCCTGGGCCGCGCGATGCGGGTGCCCCTACAAAAAGGTGCCATGGGGCGCTGCGCGGCGGGGGCGCCTCGACGGCTCACTGCTTGACGACCATGGAGTCTTCGCGCGCGACCTTGAGGATCAGGTCCGACATATCGCTCTTGCGCGAGGCCGGCGCGCCGGAGGCTTTCCCCTTCTGGAACGCGAGCCCCTGCTCGAGGGTGGCGCGCTCCTCGCGGTAGAAGATCCCGCATTCGAACCCGTTGCCCTCGATCGCGAGTTTGATCGCCGCCGCCTTGTCCTTCGGGTTGTGGTCTTTCGGGATGTCATGGACGCCGGCCTTCGTCTGTTCGAAGATGTTGTGGAAGGTCACGCAGGGTGAAATCACCTGCAGGACCGCGAAGCCTTTGTGCTGGATTCCCTGGATGATGAGGTCGGCAAGCTCCCTGGGCTTGCCCGAATACCCGCGCGCGACGAAGGTGGCGCCCGAGACGATGGAGAGCGCGATGGGGTTCACGGGCTGGTCGACAAGCTCGTAGGGCGTAGAGCCCGTCACCAGCTGCAGCCTCGAGGTCGGGGAAGCCTGGC
>JBGQKI010000064.1:0-8697 GCA_041499475.1 Thermoplasmata archaeon | reverse complement strand
CTGCTTGTGCTAGCCGCCGCTGCGACCGCCATCTGCCTCCATCCCTGCGAGCTCGCCCTCGACGGCAACGACTACCCCGGCAATGCCACTCCCCTCGCCCCCGGCCTCAAAGTCCCCTTCGCCATCGACCCCTCCGGGGACGGTTGAGCCTCCATGACTAAGCGGTAGGCGCGGGTCGCCCCCCTCCCCCTCGCCCCCCGCGACACCCTCCCCTCGGCTGCCTGGGCCGAAAACCACGGTCGGCGGCCTTGAGCGGGGCCTGGGCGTGAGGGTGGCATCCTCTTGGTTGCCACGTCCAGGAACGAGCCGGCCCACCGACCGGTTCTTTCGGGGGCCGAGGGGGGTTCGCTCATGCGCATGGCGTCACTAACAGCACCCGCAAAGGTCCCCCGGGGCCTCACCCGGCGTTGGCGACCCCTTGCGCGGCGTATTCTTCAAGTATCTCGTTTCCGGTAATGCGCGACCATGGCCCCCAAACGCAAGACCGCGACCTCGGCGCCCCAGGCGCGCGCGAGATCCGCATCGAGTTTCCGGAGAGGGACCCCCCGTCCCCTGCCCGAAGGCGAGTGGCTGGCTCTCGTCGATGGGCGCGTAGTCGCCCACGCCTCCTCCTACTCAAAGATCGACGTCATCGTCCGTGCCCTTGGGCTTGAGTCCCGCGTCATTCTTTCCAGGGTGCTTCCGCAAGGGCCCGTGATTTATTGAGTTCGAAAGGCTTGCGACCCCCCGTCCTGGGGTCGCACGTCTTCCGGTACGGCGGCCATGGGGATTCTCCGGCATTTGACCTCCCACTCATCCCTTTCACGATCGCCGCCTCCGGCGGGCGGCCATCCCTGCCACTCAACGCCATCCTTGACACCGGGTCGACCCACACGATCGTTCCTCAGCCTGTCTACGCCGCTGTCGTTGGGGCGCCCCAAGGCCGTCGCGAGACCCTCAAGACTCCGGGAGGCCCCGTCGAAGGTATTCGCGCCGTGGTGGACTTCGCGATCGTCGACTCGCACCTGCCGTCCGTCGTGTGCTGGACCTTCGAGGGCACGGAGGTTTTCGTCGGCTCGGCATCAGTTGAGGACGCGGAGCACAGGAAGTAGGCGGTCCACCGCGGCCTCGATCTCCCGACGCGTTTCTGGGGAAACCCGTTCCAGCGCGGGTCTCTCCACGCGTTGCGCTTGCTTCACAGTGATATCTTGGGCACTGGCCTACTTAAGGGTAACCCCAAGGTTGCGGCCTGAAGCCTGCTTTGAACCTCCCCCGGCGTGTTCGTGCCCTCCGACCCCCAAAAGTGAACGACCTGCAACCCGGCCCTTTCCAGTACCGCACCCTCGCGCTTCGTCGCCTCCCGGTCGAAGTGGTAGATGTCCCCGTCAACCTCGACGGCGAGCTCGCGCCGCCCTGGGCGTGCCATCAGGAAGTCGACCTCAAGGCGCCGACGAATCCTCGACGTCGGAAACCCACGCCGAGCTCGACTAGCATTGCGTAAAGATCGAGCTCGCTCTGGGTGACGCGCTTCCGGGCGTCCCCGTGCGCAAGGTCCGCGCGCCGGTCGTCAAGCCGCGCGCGCCCTCGACATGCCGTCCGCCGTATGGCCCCCGCCCACTGCGGGCTCCTCGCAGAGTTACCAAATCTTATTATAATACATCCGCAAATTACGGACATCATGACCCGCGTGGAAACCCTCTACGCCTGGCTTTGGCGCACCTTCGGCGCCCGGCCTTTCAGCGTCGGCGAATTCGAGGTCACGTTCCCCTCCCCCCGGCCCCACCGCACCCTCTCCGAGCTCAAGCTCCGGGGCTTCGTCGAGCGCGTAGGGCGCGGCAGCTACCGGGTCGTCGCTCCCGAGCGGTGGGCGGCCGCGCGCGCCTCGCTCACGGTCGACGCCGTCGAGCGTTCGCTCTCCAAGGCCCCGTGGCCCTACGCTTTCACCCGGGGCTCGGCGGTGCGCTTGTGGAGCGCCGGCCGCTACACGGCGGGCGGGACGCCAGGGTACCACGCGGTCGAGGTTGCAGTGCTCCGAGCCGACGTGCGGCGCTGGAAGGAATTCGCCGCGACCCAGGGGGTGGTCGCTCGCCTCGCGACCTCGCGGGGGACCGCGGCGGGGGTAGAGGTGCTCCTGCACCCACGGCCAAAACTCCAGGTGTCGTGGTTCAAGGGGCAGCCGGTCGAGCCGAAGCGCCAGACGCTCGCATTCGTCCGCCGCAACGCGGCGGTCTTCGGGCCAGCCGAGGAGATGGTCGCCCGTGCCTGATCCTATGCGGGCCGAAGCTGTCGTGCTCGCGGCTTCGCGCGGATTGCCGCCGCCGACCCCACCGCCACGCTGATTGGCGGGTACGCGGTGTCATCCTACGCGTTTCCGCGCACGTCCATTGATCTCGACCTCGTCGTGGCCGTCAAGAAGGCGCCGCGCGCGCGCGGGCGGTGCTCAAAGAGGGCGCCTTCGCGTTGGGGCGCTCGCGCGTGATCCACGGCGGGCGGTACGTGGGCGCCTTTGAGCCGTGGATGCACGACTCTGGCGCGCGCGTCGACCTGCTCGTGGGGGGCGTCCAGGACCGAAAAATCGGCGTGTGGATGCCCCACGCGTATCTTGCGGCCGGGAGCCGGCCCCGCGAGGTGCGCGCCTTCTTCGCGGCGCCCCCGGTGCGCTGCGCCGTCGCAAGCCCGGAACTGCCCATCGCGCTCAAGCTTCAGCCCTTCCGCCTGGTCGACCGGCGTGACATCTTCGCGCTGTGCTTCGAGCCTCCTGACGCGGCGGGACTGCGTCGGCACCTCGATTGGATCCAGGACGCGCGGCTCGCCAAGCGGCTTGGCCAGATGCCGGACGTGGTGGGGGCGCGAGCGTTCGAAGATTCGTTCAAGGGTGTCTACCGCATTGCGTCGGACCGGGTGGTGGCGCGGCTCCGGCGGAACTTGGTCGCGCTCGTCCGCGACGCGCTCGCGGATTGACCGAGCGGCCAGCGAGCGAGCCGCCCCGTTCGTGAACGCCATGCGACGGGAAACTCGCTTGTCCCTCCCGAGGCGGGAGTTCCGCCGATGACTTCCAATTGCTCGCCTATTCGACCTTCGTAGGGGTCCTCCACTTCCGCCGCCCTCCTGTGGACTTGCGCTCCTTGCCCGTCGCCCTGGGAGGCGATCTCGGCACCCCCTGGAGTTCCGCTTCCAGCCTCTTGCGGACCTCCTGCGGCGTCCCCGTGACCTCCGACCCCCAGAAATGCACGACCTGCCACCCCGCCCGCTCCAGGATCGCGTCCCTGCGCTTCGTCGCCTCGCGGTCGAAGTGGTAGATGTCCCCGTCAACCTCGACCGCGAGCCCGCGCCGCCCCGGCCGGGGGATTAGAAAGTCTACTTCGAGGGCGCCGACGAAGGCGCGATGTCGAAAACCGACGCCGAGGTCCACGAGCATCGCGTGCACGTCAAGCTCGATCTGGGTGACGCGATTGCCAAGGCCGCTGCTCGGTCTTTGACCTTTAGGACCTTTCGAACGACGCTGCTGAGGCTGGGTAGGCATTCTAATTCTCCACACCGTGGGAAGGGCGCCCTAAAGATAAGCGGTGCCCCTTGCAACTCTGGGGCGTTCCGCTTGTTTTTCTTCTCCGCAGTCGGTCAGCCACCCGCGGATTCAACGCACGAATTCCACGCCCGTCATCCGGCGGAACACCGGGTCGCCGGTAAGGAACGGGAGCTCAAGCGCTCGGGCCGCCTCGTACCCCCATGCGTCGATGTACGACATCCGGGCGCTCTCCCTTTGCCTCGCGAGCCGGTCGTTCACCGCCAGCCTCGTGCGCGCGGCCGCAATCGCCACGTCCGGCGGCACCGCCACGACGAGACTCAGCGTGGCCCTTGAGATGCGCTCGGCCTCGTCGGCGCTCACCTTGTTCCTAAGGAGCGCATAGTGCAGCTCGAGCACGTTGAGAGCGGTGGTCACGACGGCCTTCGACCCGACAATGCGGCCGTACCGCGGGTGGCCCGCGTACGCTTCAATGAGGGCGTAGGTGTCCGCCAAGTACCTAGCCAAGGTCTTCGTCCTCGTTGGTGGCAGCGTGGAGCGCCTTGGCCGAGACCCGCCCCTTCAGGACGCCCACAAGCTCGGCGACCTCCTTGACGTCCTCAATGTGGATGCGCAGCCGCCGCCCTTCCTTGAGCCCGAGCCGCCGGGCTTCGCTCTTGGCCACGCGCAGGTCGATCGAGTTGCCGGCCTTGCGCACGACGGCATCGACTTCGGTCATCAAACGCCAGGTTGTAATACGCACCGTATTACATCATTGTTTCGCTTCCGCGGGGCCCCAGGCGGCCGCCGATCGTGGGGGCCGCTCGCCGTCCGGCGGCCATGTCCGCCTCGGACGCGAACCCCACCTCCTCCCCCTCACCCCCCGCGACACCCTCCCCTCGGCTGCCTTGGGCGGAAAACCACGGGGGGCGGCCTTGGGCGGGCCTGTGCGTGAGGGTGGCAGCCTCTTGGTTGCCACGTCCAGGAACGAGCCGGGCGACCGCCCGGCGCTTTCGGGGGCGGGTGGCTCAAAATCCCCCCGGCACGGCCGCCCGCGGCGGCTCCTTGCTACGACCCTCACGGCTCTCGCGCCGCCGCCACCACTCGCCCGGCAATCTTCACCATCTGCGCCGCGTCGCCCCTGGGGAGCAGACGGTCTTCGTACTCGACGACGTTCTTCTTGGAGACCAAATCGCGCAAGTGCTTCTTGAGTTCGGCTCTGTGGCGCGTCGGCAGCCGGTCGACGAGCGAAAGGACGCCCAAGTGCCTCGAGCTCGTCGAGCGCAACCCCAAGTGCCGGACCGTCAGGCAGTCGCAAGCCGACATCGCTGCGTGGATGGCAAGCAGCGCCGCGGATTCCTCGTCCTCCTCGAGCACGCGCTTTGCGCTCTTCAGGAACCGTTCCGCCTTGTGGAGGTACACGACCGACCGGCCTGGGGCTACGGCGGCCGTCGAAGGCTCTGCGGTCACGGGACCGCCTGCAAGGCCACACCGCTCGTGCGCGCCTTCGCGAGCAGCCGCCTTGCGCCTGCGCGCGCGGCCGAGCGGCGCGTGTACGCGACCGGCTGGAGGTGATTGCCGAACAGGGTGAGCACGCCGTCTTGGAGCACCGTAAGCTTGCCTTCCCACGCGCGCTTTGCGCGCTCGTCCTCGAACACCAGCAGCAGGTCGATGTCGCTGTCCCACTCGTCCCGCCCTTCGGCCACCGACCCGAACAAGTAGGCCTCCTTGGCACCCCCTAGGTTTCGCGCCAGCAGTTCGACGAGCGCCCTGCGCGGTGCGTCCTCGAGGTCCGAGAGCGGCGCGAGGCGTTTGGCGAGGAAGTGGTGCTGGTCGAGCGTCCAGAGGCTCGCACGCCCGACGCGCCGCTGGAAGCACAGGCGCTCGCGTTCGAGCACGCGCAGCGCCTCGATGGCCCGCGGCGGCGAGACCCCCGCGCGCCTGGCCACCTCCCGGCCGGTGAGCTCCTCGCCGGCAAGGCGCAGCATCGTGGTCAACACCGCCGCGCGCGCGGGGCTGCCAAAGAGCGTGGGCGAGATCCCGTGGAATTTCATGTTACGACATCGTAACATATGTTACGACTTATTAACATAGTTTTCGCCTCGCGGGGCGCCTTCGGGCCGCGCGCTGCGTGCTTGCCCGGCCTGCCTCACGCCGGCCAGCCGCCGACCCCTTCCCAGGACGCCTCCACGACATCAGGCGCGACCCAGAGGCCGCTCGACAGCAGGTGCCGAAGCGCGGCCGGAAGGTCCAGGCTCGAATTCAGCACCCCCGCGACACCCTCCCCTCGGCGGCCTTGGGCGGAAAACCACGGTGGGCGGCCTTGGGCGCGCCTGCGGCGCCGAGGCGCCGCTTCTTTGACGCCTTGTCGGGCGCGAGCAGCGTGACCGCCGTCTCATAACCGGCCGCTTCCCCTCCTGGCCCCACCCATAATCTCCCCCCATCCTCCCTCACTCAGACGCGAACCCTTATCCTCTAAACTCGCAGAGGGACGCCCCATGCGCACGAGCCTCGCTCTCCTCCTTCTGCTAGCCGCCGCCGCGACCGCCATCTGCCTCTTTCCCGGCGCGCTCGCCCTCGACGGAAACGATGCCCCTAACAACGCCACCCCGCTTTCCCCCGGCCTCAACGGCCCCTTCGACATTGCCCCCTCGGGCGACAATGACTGGTACTCATTCTCGCTCTTCGAACTCTCCTTCGTCCACATGGAGCTCAACGGCTCCTCCGGGGACAGCGTGATGTACCTCTACGACGCCAACCTCTCCCAACTCGCCTACGACGACGACGGCGGCACCGGCCTCTGGAGCCGCCTCGACCGCAACCTTCCCGCCGGCGACTACCTCGTCCTTGTCCGCGACCTTGGCAACTCCTCCACCTTCTACGGGTACTACTTCACCTTCACCGTGACGCCCCCCACGCCCCTCTCTGAGGGCCTCAACGGCCCCTACACCGTCAATTCCACCCTCCCCCAGAACTGGTTCAGCTTCAACGTCTCCGAGACCTCGAACGTGCGCCTCGAACTCAACGGCTCCTCCGGCGACCCCACCTTGTACCTCTTCGACGCCAACCAGAGCCAGCTCGCCTACGACGACGACAGCGGCACCGGCCTCTTCAGCCGCATCGTCCGCCAACTCACCCCCGGCACGTACTTTGCCCGCGTCCAACCCCTCAGTTCCTACGGCTCCGTCCCGGACTACTACTTCACCCTCGAGCGCGTGTCGCTCGCCGGCCCTGACGGCAACGGCATCCGCGACAACGCCACCGTCGTGTTCCTTGGGCAAAACGGCCCCTTCGACATCAACCCCACCGGCGACCTCGACTGGTACGTCATCACCTTCGGAAGCGGCGGCCTCGCCGAGTTCCAGACCGACGGCCCCTCCGGCTCCACCCTGCTCTCCTTCTACGACCAGAACGGCACATGGCTCAGCCAGGACTACACCTCCGGTAACGGCTCCTTCAGCCTCCTTGACGCCTCCGTCGACCCCCTAACCTACTACATCCTGGTCCAACAGCCCTACGGCACCTCCACCGTCTACAACTACACCCTCGAGATCGAGATGCTCGCCACGCCCCCGCCCGACTTCAACAACGACCAAGGCAACGCCACCCTCGTCTCGGTCGGCCAGTCGGGCCCCTACCAACTCACCCGCGGCGACATCGACTGGTACACCTTCACCACCACCGAGCCCGGCACGCTTCGCGCCGAAACCAACGGGCCCCGCGGCGGCGCCGCCGTCACCCTCCTCGACACCGACGGCTTCGTCCTCAGCTACGGCTCCTACACGGGGAACTTCTCCTTCGAGTACGCAAGCGCACTTGTCGACACGGGCACCTACTACATCGAAGTCCAGCTGCCCTACGGCATTCTCGCTACGATGGAGTACAACCTCACCATCACCTTCACGCCCTACACCTCGCTTGACGGCAACGACTTCCGCAGCACCGCCCAGCGGCTCGTGCAAGGCCTCAACGGGCCCTTCTCGATCCAGCCGGCGGCCGACGCGGACTGGTACTTCTTCGACCAGGTCGAGTCGGGCACCGCCACCGTCCTCATCCTCGGCGGCGCCGGGCAGGCTACCATCCAGCTCTTCAATGCCACGGGCGCCCTTCTCCAAGGAGGGACTTATGGCGTCCAGCAAGTCTCCTCGACCCTTGCGCCCGCCCGCTACTTCGTGCGCCTCTCGTCGACCTACGGCTACTACACCGTCTCCTCGTACTACCTGAACCTGACCATCCCGGACACCACCGCCCCCGTCGTCGCGATCAGCGGGCCCTCGAACGGCACCCAGACGAGCACCGGTGCGGTGCTCGTGTCGGGCACGACCGAGCCCGGCGCCCGCGTGTGGGTCGACGGCCAGGAAGTCGTGGCCGACGCGAACGGTTCCTACGCCGCGGTCGTCCTTGTGGCCCTCGGGTCGAACACCGTGACCGTCGTGTCCCGCGACCTTGCGGGCAACGTGGCGCAAAGCACCGTCATAGTGGTCGGCGTGGATCCGTACTCCGCTCTTACCAGCCAGCTCAATCAGGCGAACGCGCAACTCAACCTCTCGCGACAGCAGCTCGCCGACGCTCAGGCTGCCGCTGCCGCCGCGGCCGCAGCCGCCGCCCAAGCCAACCTGACGGCGCAGCAGAAGCAATCCCAGCTCGACACCACGAACGGGACGCTCGCCGCGGCCCGCTCGGAGGCCGATGGCCAACGCGGAGTGGCGCTTGCCGGGATGGCGCTTGGAGCCGTGGCGGTTGCGGCGGCGGTGGGGATCCTGCTCCTCTCGCGCCGCAAGGTGGGCCAAGCGCCCCCCGCACAGGTCGTTACGCCCGTCGCGCCAGCGGCCGCGCCGCCGGTCACGGTTACGGTCGATACGCCCAAGGCGCCTGCGTCGCCGGAAGCGCAGCCTCCGAAGCCGCCCGCCTAAGGAGCTTTAGCGGGGCCCGCCGAGGGCCCTTGCGGCGATCCGCCCAAAGCGTCCCCCGCCCTTTTCTCCCCCCCGGCCCATTCGCCATTGCAGTGCCCCCATGCCCACCCCCCTGCCTCTCCTCCTCAACCCCCGCGACACCCTGCCGGTGCTCCAGCACCTCGCCGAGAACCCGACGCAGTCCCCGTGGGTCGCCTGCAAAGCGACGGGCCTCAGCTCCCACACGTTCTACGAGGTCACGGCCCACCTGGAGAGCCTCGGCCTCATCGTCCCCACGAAAGGCCCCGCCGGCCGCAAGGTGCT
>JBGQKI010000063.1:0-8845 GCA_041499475.1 Thermoplasmata archaeon | reverse complement strand
CAAGGCGGGCGATGAGGTCAAGTTGAACGAGGCCGAGTTCGCGCGGCTTGCCCAAGCCTTCCTCGCCGAGATCGAGAAGAAATCCGTCTAGGTCGGACCCCGGAGTCCGACCCCGGGGAAGTCATGGCTTGCGGACGGCATAACGCAGGTGCGTGACCTGGGGCGAGGGGATCGCCTCGACGAGTTCAAGCGCCACCCTTCGTCGATCGATTCCGTCGAAAAGGCGGAGGCCGCTGCCGAAGATGACCGGCGCAAGCGCGATGTGGCATTCATCGACGAGGCCGGCGTTCAGGTACTGTTGGATCGCGTTCGCGCCCCCTGCGATTCGGATATCCCGTCCTGCAACAGCCTCCCGCGCCTTGCTCAAGGCGCTTTCAATGCCATCGTTGACGAAGTAAAACGTGGTACCACCGGGGCGCTTCCAAGGTGCGCGGACCTGCTTGGTGAGGACGAAGACCGGCGTGTGGAAGGGTGCTTCTTCCGGCCAAAAACGCTCGCCGCCGTCAAACATCCGCTTGCCCATGATGCTAACCCCGGTCCGTTTGAAGGTCGACTCGATGAGTTCGTTGTCCCGCCCCTTCTCGCCGCCCTCGCCGAGTTTGAGGTTCTTGCGGAAGAACTCCTGCTCAAATACCCATTTCTGGAGCTCCATCCACTGGCCCATCCAGTTGTTGTAGGTGGGGTCGTCGGCGTGCGCGAGGTCCATCCCCTCGGGGGCGATGAAGCCGTCGATGGTCATCCCGACGAGGAAGAACACTTTCGTCAAGGTCCCCTGGCCAACCGCGTTGATGGGTCCCGACAATTATCTTCTTTTCCAAAAGGGAGTGCCCGGGGGGAGATTTGGACGAGGGGTTTGCCGGCATGCAGGGCGCAGGCGTTCCACCCATCAAGGCCCGCCGTTGTCGGGAGAGCCTCGCCCACCACGGCATGCTTTCCAGCCCAGATCCGGGGACCGCAGCCCGCGTCGGCTGCCGCGGGGTACCCGAGTTGCCTGTGCCCTCAAACGGCAGACGCAACGGCAGGGGGGGTCTCGATTCGCCGGAACTTCAAGGCGAACATCAAGTGGAACCCGATCACCCCTGAAAGAATGTAGATGAAGAGGACCGGGAAGGCCGCCCCTCCATACGCCGCTGAAAGCGGCGTAAATAGGGCAACGACAAACCCCGAGGAGAGAGTCCAGAGGGCAACCCAGCGAGGGAGCACCTTGGTGTTCAGCAGGCAGTACCCGACGAGAAGCCAACCCAACGCGGCCATCACATCCCCGGCGAGGAACAGCCCGCCGATCACGAAGTTGACGGACAAAAAGGTCGACCGCAAGGCGGCTTGGGCCGCCGGGTCGCTCGTAGACGCGTAGAGGACCGCGATCTCGTGGACCGCGCTCATGCGCAGGATCCCGCCCAGGAATCCAAGCAAGTGCCCCACGCCGGCGACGAAAATGAACGTGGAGCCCACGGGGGCGGCCTCCGCAACCATTCGGCTGAAAGCAATCAGGCTCACGCCAATGACAAGCCAGCCCAAGGCATCGAAGACCATCGCGAGCTGGTACGCGGAGGGCGACCGCGCAGCCCCCAGGAGCTCTGAGTAGGCGGCTCCTTGAGCGTTATCGGCCTCGGTGAAGCCGACGCCCCCAAGGAACACGAGGACGAGGCAGAGGGCGGTGAGGGACACCACGGGAGCAAAGCGAGAGAGGAACCGGATCCATAATTGCGGCGCGGGGCTCAAGGGAACCGGGCGCGCGCATCGCTGGGGTTTCGGCTTATACCCTTGCCAACGCGGGCTGTACGGAACCGACACGGTCTGCAAGCCACCCGGCGAAGGCCTTCGGGTAGACGACGTCCTGCAGCAGGATGGGCTCGAGGGACCCCATCCCCGGCCAACGCTCCGCTGCGGCGCGGCGCCGCTGGAGTTCGGCAAGGCTGCGAAAGGGGACCATGATGGTGGGCAGGTGCGCGGGGCTAAAGGGCCCGACGATGCGGTCGGGAAATGCCGAGACAAGCCCGGGCGCCGATTTTTCCCAGGCCGTTCGAGCGACGAGATGCACGAGGATCCAACCTTCCACCCGAGCCGGGCGGAAAAGCGGGATCATCGACCCGGCACCGCGATCCACCAAGGCGGCCGCACGGCGCTCGGCCGTGCGCTCCGCGAGACCGGCGGCCTTGGCCACGGCGCCCATCGAGCGGAATGGCTCCTGGCGAAGCGCGAGCATCAGCCGGGCGTCAACCTCGGTGGGCCTTGCGGCGGGTTTTTTTTCGGGCGGGAAGAGGCGGGAGTCGTAGGCCTGCTCGAACTTCCGAGCGCCCAGGACTTGGCCGATCGCGGCCCCATTCACGGCAAGTGATTCGCCAGCCGGATGCCACGCGTGGACGAAAACATGGTCGAGGCACAGGACGGCCGCGGAGATCCACGGGAAATTCGCAAGGGCCCGTTCGAGGGCCTCGGCGTCGGAAACATGGGTGCCGGAGAAGAGGTACCCCGCCCGGACGAGGCGCAGCGGCTCGGGCCGCGGCTCAAACACGGTTCCCTCTAGGACGCCCTGCCGGCGCATGGCTGCAAGTCTGGCCTGCACGGTGTTCCGATGGACCCCCAAGGCGGTCGCGATTTGTTCGTGAGGGATGCGTAGTGGGCCTACGGGGAAGGCTTTGCTATCCCACCGGAACAGTTCGTGAACGATCCGCCAGTCGACCTCGCTGAACTTCACGACCGGGAGGTAGGCGAGCGGTCCGTGATGAACGTGCTCGCCGGGGGGGCCGCGCGAAAGGGCGAGAATACGCTGCATGCTTGGGCCGTGGACGGTGCTCCGGTCGCGCGTGAGCGCGCGCGAGCCGCCGGTGGCAAAACGATGAAATTCCCATCGGAGCAACTCTTATCGAGGGCTTCGCTCCATCTTGCGCCGGTGACACGATGACGTTCCAAGCCTACATCGACAACATCAAAGCAAGAACCGGCAAGACGCCGGAGGATTTCAGGAAGCTCGCCAAGGCGAAGGGACTCCTCAAGCCGGGCGTGAAGGTGGGCGCAATCGTCGACTGGCTCAAAGCTGACTTCGACTTGGGACGCGGCCATGCGATGGCGATCGTGCTGACCCTCAAATCCCACATGGAAAAAAGCTAGGGTCGGGCTCGAACGGGCCATGCTCGGCACACTGCGAGCGGCGGTGAATCGCGGCGAACAAATCGTAAGAAGGTGCCGAGGGGGCGATTTGGGCTCGGGTTTACCGGTAAATGGACCCCCGCCGGCCGACGCGACGGGCACCCGCCTCAGACCCTCCGATGGCGCGGCCTTGACGTTTTCCGGCGCGCACCAGCGCGCGCCCTCGGCCGTCGCCGTGGAATACCAAACCAAAACACGGCAGGGGCATACCCTGGCCGGCGGTCGCTGCGCTCTGCCAGATGGCTCGACACACCGGGCCAAAAGTCGAAGTACCGCACGCTACCGCGTACGGGAGCTACAGCATTTAGTCGGGCGTTCTCCACCGTCTAATCGGTGCGGTCGCACTCGATAAGGAACCCCGTTGGCTTCATTGCACGCCAGATCGCCCGATAATGTGCGTCGAAGCCGGCCTCGAGGTTGTTTCCGACGAGCGTATCGAGCACGATGTTCACGCGTGCCGGGGTTACATCAGGCGGCAAATCCCCTGGCCCCCCCACCAGGAATCGAACACGTTTGCCGAGGCGGGCGCGCGTTGCCCGGCCACGCGCGATTCGGACCGCCTGCGGGTCCGCGTGGATCCCCACAACGCGGCGGAATCCCCATCGGGCCAACAAGATGCAATCATTCCCGGTTCCACAACCGACATCCAGGATGAGGTGGTTCTTTCGGATGGCGCCGGTGGCGAGCAGCGGCGCCAGCGCGGGCGAGATTCCCGGCCTCCCCCCGTACGCCATCGATTCGTGGATTCGCGAACGCCTCAAAAAGGACGTCCTTTGCCAACGCCGCCACGCACGGGTCGGCTCGATGATGGCGCAGAGGAGGATAGGACGCGGGCCTTGCCCGAATGGGACGCGAGAATGTTCTCGGCGAGGGTCATTCCGGGCATGCGAACACGGTCTGGCCAGGCAGCTTTTCTGCCTCGGCGTTTCGAACAATCCGCTTGGCCAATAAGTATCGATCGTCGACCCCCAACAACCAACCGCTCGAAGGCGGTTGGGGGGGATTCATTGCCGGGCGGCGCAGACCGCCCGGAAAAAAAGAAAAGCCTTTACATGGGCTTCATCAACTTCTTGGCGTCCGCGAAACTGATCGTCTTGCCGTGCTTGGCTTTCACGTGCATGATGGACATGTCGGCGACCTCCTTTTCGTCGTGGCTGCCGACCATGAAGCCGCAGTCGCAGTTTACCTTCACCGCTTGTATTCCCGTCACCCCCTCCCCTTCCGCGAGGTCTCCCCTCATGATTCGAGGGCCCCCCGATATAGGTGATGGCCGCGCGCCTACACCCCCCGCCTTGCCCCGGTCGTCGGGCTTTGGTGCTTGCCCTTGCTGAGTCTTCGGACGGCGGTCCCGGTTCGCGAGGATGGCGCTCGCGCTGGCGACGGTGAACGGCACCGCGAAATTCAGCGCAATCCGCGCGCGCTCGGCCGCCCCCGAGGGAAGCGAGACAAACGCCTGGGGGCCTAGGTTGATGCTCACGAGCGCCGAACCCACGAGCCCGCAAATGAGGAGGCAGCGCCGCAGGTCGCGCCAGCCGTACGATGGGCTCATCGCGTCGAACCCTCACATCGCAGGCGTGGCCCACACCCAATAGAGGGCGAATGCGCCGGCGGCCGAGGACGCAACGCCCATCGCGCGGCTCACGATTCCGCCGCGGTCGGCCGTCTTCTCCGCCAGGATGAACGCACCGAACACGCCCATCCAGAGCGCGCTCATCGCGGCGGCGACGAACCAGACCAGCATCAAGAGCCAGCAGCAGCCGAGGCAGTAGCACGCGTGGGAGAGGCCCATGCGCAGGGCCCCGCGGCCGCCCGGCCTGTAGTGCGAAAGGAGGAACGAGAGCGGCGTCCGGCAGTGCGCGAGGCAGTATTCCTTCCAGCGCGTGAATTGGTACGCGCCGGCAGCAAGCAGCAGGACCCCGGGCGCGAGTGCGGGGGGCCCCCCCATCGCGCCCATGATGCCAAGGCCTTCGAGCGCCACGAGGGAAAGCGCCGTGACGGCGGCCCACACGGCGATGTAGGCCGCCGAAAAGAGGGCGCCGTGCCCGTGCGCGGCACGGGCAGTGCCCTTCGAGCGTTCGACGGCCGTGTACCCCGCGATCATCGGTAACGCGGAGGGCAGCATCATCGCGGTCATCATCACGCCGCTCAAGACCACATAGGCGGCCGTGTCCGTGGCCGAGGCGCCAGACAGCTGCGCCATCATGAGCACCTGGAAGTCGGGCGTGCTCGCAAGGGTGAGCGCCCAGGCGGCCAAAACCACGAGGGCCGCAACGGAAGCCAAGAGGAGCGTTGGCCGGAGGTTCCGGGGTTCAAGCTCGAGGACCCCCGGCCGTTGCACGCCGTGCTCGAACGCGTCGCCCACGTGCCGACCTCCGCATCCCCGATGGAACCTCAGCTCCCCTCAAGTCCGGCTACGGGCCCCCGTACGCGAACCGGCCCGCCGACGAGTAGCGCTGCGAGAAGTCGAAGTCCATGCCGTCCGCCTTGGCCCGCATGTGGTCCGAAATGCCGACCGTCTTCACCATGGTCGGGAGGAAGAAGGGGTCGTAGGTCTCCGCGCGCTTGGGCGCCGACTCAAAGGGCATGCCGGGCGCGGCTCTCAGGTAGGCCGCCTTGATGTCAAGTGCCGCGCCCGCCTTCACGTGCCACGTCTTTTCGTCGTTCGCGTAGTCGAATTTCGCGAAGTGGACCTGCGGCGGGTTCTTCATGAGTTTGGCGACGACCGCCCACAAACCGCCAGCCTGGCCGCTGAGGATCTGCAGCAGCGCATTGCGCTGGGGTTCGCTTGCGCGCTCGTCCACGATGATGGCGGCTTTCTCGACGCCGACGAGAAGGGGGTCTCCGTGGGCGAACATGATGGCCGCCACGTGGAGGCCGTCGAGCGGCGTGCTCCCGTACCGCCCCTTCTCGATGTGCCACGCGAACGCCACGCGGCAGTCGGGTCCCGTGGACGGCTGGGCGTAGACGCAGGGGCAAAGCGTCGTGCAGTTGCAGGCATCAAGCACTGTTCCTTCAAGGTTCCACTTCTCGGACATAGTGACTGAAGAGGGCGCCGAAGGCGATAACCCCGTACGTCAGGCCGTGTGGAGCGGTAACTCAGATTCCGTGGAGCGGTTGCGCGCTCCCCCGCCTTGCGCTTCCATCACGAGGACGCCGAGGGGCGCGCTGAGCGCGAGGTCCGCCCAGCCGAATCGCGCGACGGCGTAGCGGCGCCCCTCCTGGTAGAGCGCGACTTCGATGCAGCGCGCCTCAAGCAGCCGCGAGATGGCGCCGGCGAGTGCCTGGTCTCCGAGGCCGAGCGACCGGCGCACGTCGGCGAAACGCTGCGGCCCCCGCAGCGCGAGCACCTGGAGGATCTCGCCGTGCCATTTGTGGACCCAGGCACCGCTGAAGCGGCGCGCGGTTGCAAGCCCGTCCTCGAACTCGGTTGGCCGGCAGACCTCCTCACGCGCGTGGGCGATCGCAGCGGTCGCTTTGAGGTAGCGGTCGAGGGCAAGGCGCCACCCGCTGCCGCCGCCCGAGGGCCGATGTTCGAAGTCGGGAAAGGCGGGCAGTTCCGAGGTGGGGTCATCGAAGGCCCGGGCAAGCAGGCCCTTCCACCTCGTCAGCGTGTAGACACCGTCGGCGAGCGTGCGCCCGGCGGGCGTGAGGGCGTAGACGACTCGCGTGGGCAACTTGGCCGTTTCTTCGCGCGATGATAGCCCGGCCTTGCAAAGCGCGCCAAGCTTGGGCGAGAGGCTCTCGCCGGCGGGCCCCCCGAGCGCGAGCGAGAGCGCGTTGTAGCTGGAATCCCCCTGAATGCGCAGGACGAGCAAGGTCTCGAGGACCCACCGGCGGAACAGGAAGCGGCGAGATTCTGCAACCCCGGGGGGCGCGCCCGCGCCCTCCTCTGCAAGCGACCAGAACACACGGCTGCCCTCGACGAGCGCGGTGTCGAGCAGAGGGCGCTCGCCGAAGGACATCGGAGGGACCCGGCTTGGAGAGGCGACGGTGCGGCGAGGCGGGGGGTCGGAGAAGCGCTCACCGTCCGGTGCCATCCAGCCGTTTTGACCGGATATAGCATTGGCGCCGCCGGCGGTCAAGCCGAGCGCGGGGCTCGAGTTCACGATGGAGGGCGACGTGGACCTCCACGGCTTCCTGAACCTCTCCGACAAGGTGAGGCCGGGGCGGCAGAACGTGCGCGTGACCGCGCGCATCAAGGCGGACGCGCCGCGCGCGAAGATCCAGGAGCTCCTGGACTACGCGACGAAGACCTCGCCGGTCATGGACTCCTTGCGCAACCCAGTCCCCGTGACAGTGGAACTCGCGCACTAGTTCATTTTTCGGGCCCCGTCGAATGCCGGCGGGGCCCGCTCTTTCCTTTTCCAACCAATGCCGGGGTATCCGGGCAGGGCTGCCCCAAATCAATAAGAGCCCACGCACGGTTTCCGGAACCGGGCCATGACCGATTACGATACAGCCAATGCAAGGCTCACATCACTCGCCACCTTTATGGGCGGCTTGTCCTTCATTGGGTTGATTCTGTCGATAAACATCTTGACCGGAAAGCCGAGAGACCCGACCGACGCCGTCCTTATCGCAGAGTCCGTAAACGTGATTTTCCTGTTGTCGGCCATCGTCCTTTTTCTTACGAGCGCGGTGACCTTGACCTCGGCGTACTTTGAGTCCGGCGTCCCCAAGGACGTCGGGGTGCAACGAGCCCGTCGTCTCAATGTCCTCGGCACGGTGCTAACGTTCTGGGGCGTGTCGGGCCTTTTGCTGGTCGCCTTCAATTTCTCCCCGCAGGCGTTCCTCTACGCGGGCGCGGCCATTGTCGCTCCGATCATATTCGTTTTGGTCAGGTGGAAGCAGGGGATTGCGCTGTAGTTCGCAGGCGCAAGAAAGGAAGTGCCGAGGGGGAGATTTGGACGCGGGTTTGCCGGTAAACTGCGTTTAGGGACCACGAGCCAGATGGCCTGAACACGTTCACCGACCTTGGTTCCTCCGGCTGCTCATCGGGATGCGATGAGGGAAGGGGGGCCCCCTTTCGTTGCGGTATACGGCCATATACCGCAAGAACCGGGCTGGACTAACCTTAGTTTACGGATTCGCGCGGAACATCGTGGAATGCCGTCGGGGAGTTGACCCAAAGAGACGCGCGCACGGGGACGAGCACTTCGCTGGCTCCCCGAAATCGAAGGCTGCGGAGGTTCCTTAAATGGCCGCTAAGGGGGGGGCTTCGCGCGCGCGCCCGCGCGCGCGCGAGGGGCCATGAGGGGCCGGGGGACGGGAGGGAATGTAGGGGGCCGCATGGGTCCCCAAACGGGGAGGGCCGTCCTCGCCGACGCGATCTTGGGATGTTTTTGGGTTCGTGAGGGCGGTCGAGGAGCCGTCATCCCGTCCCCACGCTGGCGTCCGGGATGCCGTCTCCGTCGGTGTCCGCCTTCAGCGGGTCGGGCTCGAGGGTGTCCTTCACGCCGTTGTGGTTCACGTCTTCAGCGCCGTCGGAGAGGCCGTCGCTGTCGCTGTCCTGGAGCAGGATTCCCGTCTCGTTCGACTGCCGGAGCCCATCGCGGTTGGCGTCCTCCGTGCCGTCAAGCAGCCCGTCCGCATCGGTGTCGTTTGTCGTTGAGTTCGAGCCCAGCAGCGCCTCTTTGACATCGGGGACCCCGTCGCCATCTGTGTCGACCAGGTTGGGGCTCGACATGGAGCGGTT
>JBGQKI010000062.1:0-8901 GCA_041499475.1 Thermoplasmata archaeon | reverse complement strand
GGGTGGGATTGGAGGTAGGAGTTGAAGGCGGGGGAGAGGTCGGCCGAGCTGAAGTTCATCGAATAGCGCAGTTCGAGGTTCGAAAGCCCAACCGCTCCACCGGTCGCCGAGACGATTTGAAACGTGATCCGATTCAACGCTGGATCGCCGCCGGTGGTCACAACACCCGCGGGAACCTGGGCTGCGAGCGCGATGGCAGCAGAGAGGTTGAGCTCGACGCCGGCCGTGAGGTTCGTGAAGTTCCACGATGCGTTCCCGTCGAGGACACTCACGGAAAAGTTCTGGGCGATCAGCGCGTAGTCGAGCGCGGCCGTCCAGTTGAAGCGCAAGGGGTTGGTGTTGTTGTTGATGACGATGAAGCGGTGGGTTCCGTTGACGAGAGGGCTGTAAGGGGGGCTGAATGTCATGTTTACACTGGTACCCGATTGCGAGTAGCTTCCGGGCGCGGCGTCCACGGAGATGAGAGCGGCCTCAGTCGAGGTAGTGGGCAAGTCTTGGCGAATGTCGAACAGCAAGTCGGTTGAGGCGGGTCGACTCCAACTTTCGCCCAGTCCTGTCACGTTAAAGTACGACAAAGATTCGCCATCCACGAAGCTTTCATTGTTGTTCGTCCCGAGAGTCACGTAATTGGATACAGTGTCCGGGGGGGCTTGCGGAGCGGTAACGACGACGGCGAACAGGTTTCCTTGAGTAAATGAGAATGACCCAAAGGCGAAGGAGAGCCACGTGTCATTCGCAAGGATTCCTTGCGGAACCGTTACGTTCGCGAGCTGGATCCCCGTTGGGATCCCAGTTGCATTGAGCGACTCGATCGCCACGTTGAGATTCCCGGGGTTTCCTTGAATCCGATAAACATAAAGAGAGACTGTCGCAAGCACGCCTGTGGCAGTAGCATTGAACGTCTGGGCGGCGGCCCGGTAGCCGTTGGGGTCCGAGCCGACCTGAAAGGCGCCATTGCGGGTGGCCCGGTTCGAATCTGTGGAAGAATTGAGCGTCGTAACGCCGATGAGCCGCACAAAGCTGCCATACCCAACCGCATTCGACGGCCTCCCGGACCATGTAAGATTGACCGAACTCCCATTCCCATCAACAACCGGCCCCCCGGCCGAAAGTCCCGTGTAGGTGTCCGGCACGCTTCGCAGGATCATCGATGCAGTCGACGGCGTCACATTCGACGGGACGAGGATCGACGCGTTCGCGATCCCCCCGCCGTTCGGGAACGCGATGACCGAAGCCTCCGTCCCATTCTCGAACTCCGTCTGCCTCCCCAGCGCCCCCCACCCCGGCGCGTCCCACCTCCAGTCGATCGTGGAATCTGCGCCGACGTCAATCGCCGGCTTCGGCCAAACCCCCACGACCGCCGTGACCTCGAAGAAATCGGTGTAGACCTCCGCACCCGTCGCCTCCGACACCACCATCGCGGCCACCGACCCCGTGCCCGGCTTGATGTAATTCGCAGGCGAGGTCGCGGTGTGCACGACGGTCTGCACGCCGTTCGCCGCGACCGGGTACGCACCCGCGAGGTCCCACGCGAGGCTCGTGAAGTTGTAGAGGAAGAGCTTCCCGCTCCAATAGATCGGCATCGCGGGCGGCAGCGCGTAGCCCGCCCAGAAGAACTGCAACTCGATCACATCGAGGGGCGCGACCTGCGTGATGAACAGCTGGTAGGTGAAGTTCGCCGCAATCGGGGATTTTGCAAGCGCGCCTTCGAGCGCGGACACGTTGGTGACCTGCGTGGCGTTGAAGGGCGTCGCCATGTAGGATTCCGGCGGCTGGGTCGGCGCCCCGAAGTCGAGGCCTCCTGACCACGCGTTGGCCTGGGCTGCCGCCTGGGTCGTTGCGTTGAGATGATAGGCAGTCGGGGTCCGGACGGCGTCCCCCTGCATCGTGAGGCGAGCGTCGCGGACGTGCGTGTTCCGATCGAGCGAGACGTTGGTTGATGCCCAGCCGCCGCCGGGGGGGAAGGTGAGGACTCCAGGGGCCGCAGACTCCGCGACTGCGGGAGGCGTGGCGGCCCCGCCGCCAAGAGTCAGGGGCGGGAATATCATGATACACGCCAGCAAGCCTGCGGCCATTCGCCTGCCATTCGCCTGCCCCATCGCATCCCCCGCGTTGAGTCCAGTCGATTCTATTTAAGGGTAGGCGGGAACCGATTGCGGAATCCGGGTGAGCCAGGCGCGATGGCATTGGAGCATGAGCGCAATTGTTCTAGGAGTTACAGCGGGAATGGACAGGACGGATTTCGAGGGCGAAGAGTCGGGCTGAATCTCCAATTTGGCAAGCATTGAGAAAGGCCCCGTCGTCCCTTTGGCCCGCCCCCTCTTCCACCCATTCGAGCGGCCCTGAACGAAATCCTTAATTCCTATGTGCTTCACATAGCATCCATATGGCAACACCGAGGGTCACAACCATCCAGCTTCCGCCGAAGGTGCGCGACCGTCTGAAGGGCTACGGCATGAAGGGCCAATCCTACGGGGACCTCCTGGTGGCGCTGATGGACCGCGTTGACTACGAGGAATTTATGGAACGGCAATACCGGCGGCTCTCCCAGCGGAAGGAATTCACGCCGCTGGACGAGATCCCGTGACATTCCAGGTCTCCCTCCACCGCGAGGCGCGCAAATTCCTCGAACGCATCCAGCGGACGCACCGAGAGCGGATCAAGACAGCCTTGCGAGTGCTTGAGGTCGATCCCTTCACGCCGCGCCCCGGCGCCGACATCAAGAGGCTGCACGGGACGCGCGGGCGAGATGATCTGTACCGCCTGCGCATCGGGAAGTTTCGGGCCGTGTATCAGGTGGAGGGCAGCGAGGTGCTCGTGACCCAAATCTGGGAACGCGGCCATGGATACGACATCTAACCAGAATGAGGGGGAGTTGGCAGGACGGAATCTGCTCGCCCCCTCAAGCTGGCTCCTGCCCGCACACCTTCCCCGCCTTGCGCCCCACCGTTGTCCCCTTTGCCCGCCCCTATTCGAGGAGCGGCGAACCGCCATTTTCGTTGTCACACTTCGGGGCCCATTCGCCCATGGGGGTTGCGCCTGCGCCACTCCGCGGCAGGATGCGAGGCGATCCTCGCGTCGACCTTGAGATCAGCAAACAAGAGCGAAGGCTGGTATTCGTGGGCCTCCAGGCGCCTCCCAAATTCGCGCTCTTCTGCATTGAGGTCGAGAAGCTGGCGCAACGGCGGGAGCACGGAGGCGCCAAGATCTCCGGCCGAGACCTTTGCCCCCTTGCGAAGAACCGGCGCCAACGTGTCGCGGTAATCGCGTTCCTCCAACCGCTCGATCGCGGCGACATTCACGGTGCGAAGGGTCGAATCATCTAGGAAGGCGAGGAAAAGGAAGGCCTTGCGGAGCCGCTGCGAATTGTGCTTTGGATCCTCGGCGAAAAAGTGCGCGGCGTCGAAGACATCCCGTGGCGCTGCGCGTACGGCGAGCGCTTTGAGTTTTCCGCCGTAGACCTCCTCGATGGCCAAGACCGGGATCCCCACTCCCTCCAACTCGAAAACCGTGGGCAAAGGCCGCAGTGCGACGGGGAATAGCGGGACCCTCATCAGGAAGTTCACGTCGAGCTTGACGGCATCGCCGCCGCCGTGGGCGTTCCGGTAGCCCAGCTTGACGCTCCACCCCGCGTGGTCATCGACGACCACCTCCCGCGCGTACCCAAGGGACTTGGCGAGGTCATCGATCGCGTCGAGGATTTGGGGCCTCTCCGCCAACATCGCTGCTCGGTCGACCTGGCCGATGTAGTTGAAATCGGCATCGACCGAGAGCCTTGGCAATTTGGGTGGAAGAAGTTGATGGCGGTGCCTCCCTTCAGCGCGAGCTTTGAAGCAAGGTAATCGCTGCGACCGACCTCCTGAAGCAGGGTCGCGAGGCGGTAAGCTCGCTCGAAGGAATCCTGGAAGAAGCCGGCGCGCACCGCGGCGGTGCGGAGCCACTTGGGGTCGACGCGCGGGTCAGCCAACGCTGGTCGCCTCCGTGAATCTCGGCGGCACGATGAGGTGCCAGCGCCGTACCCAACGCCCGCCTTGCGCCGCGCTCGTGCCGAAGTACGAGGTACCCTTCCCGGTCCGGGCCGCGACCGATTCAAGGAACCCCGGCGGCGGGCGCCACCTAGCGGCGTTGCGTTCAACGATGAAGCCCACCTTCCTGTACAGGGAGGATTTCCCGCACATCCGAAGCAGGGTTTCGAGCTTCTTGAAATCCACCGAGGCGAAGCCCTCAACGCTCGACAGGAGCTCCTCCAGGCCCCCGGCATACTCGAGGTGGTCCGCGCATTGGAGGAGCGAAAGCTCCCGGCCCGCCACCGAAAGGGACGCACCCGACCGCTTGACCGACGCGCGCCCCTCTTTCAGCAGCCGAGCCGGCGCAAGGACTGCTCGAATTCGTGCTCCCCCGAACTCGAAGGGCACAAACCAGGAGGGCGAGGCCACGAACACCTCGCTGAACGACGCTGCCTGAGAGACCCCGTGCAACTCGAGGGCCGAGTGAAAGGCCAGAGCATAAGGGCGCACCACTTTGCTCGCGACGACGAACCGATCGGCTTGCGCCTCCGTCCGTTCGGGGTCGAATGCGTAGAGCCCGCGCCTAACCGTCTGGATGTATCCTGTTTTCTGGAGGTAACGGATGGTCGATCGCGCGGAGGCTCGCCCGACGGCCGCCTCGGCCTCGCTCAGCGTGAAGCAGGCGGGAGAGGCGAACTCGCGGAGCAGGCGGGAGAGACCCATTTCGCAATTCCTCGCAATAGGGGGTGTTTTCCACCCCTTATCTCGAATGTTCCGATAATGACGCTACTATTTATTACTTATTCATTTGAGATAAGTGATGTTTTTCACCCCTTATCGCGAATGGAAAGATAATTCGGGATCGCTCCGCCGAGGGTTCGACGCCAATCTCATCCCTTCCCGGGTGGTTCCTGCGGAACCACCCGGGAAGGGCGCGCCTCCGCCGCAATTCGCAGGTCCCGCTGGACAGAATGGGATCTGCCCGCCCTCTTCGTGACACCCACCGCTCGCGAACTTCATATCCCGTGCGCCCCAGGTTCCCGCGATGGCCGACCTCCCGCGCCTTTCGGTTCTGCTCGCCCTCGCCCTCACCACCGCCGTGAACGCAGCCTTCCTCCTTGCCGACCCGCGGCTTGGAAACCTATCTCCCTGGCTTGCCGCCATTTTCCTCGCCGGCGGGCTTGCCTATGTGGCCGCGATTCCGTTGTGCGCGCGGCGGAAGCGCGCGGGGTTCATCCTTGCCGCCTTCCTCGGGGTCGCCGGCGCCTCGGTGGCGGTTGCGGACAACCTCGGGCTTTCCGGGGGGACGCCGAATGCCGCGACCTTTGGGCTCAATGTGGCGGTCGTTGTGTTGGCCGTGCCGATGGTGGTTGGGGGGCTGGCGTGGTTGCGGGGGGGAAAGGGTGGGGGAGCGCCGAGCGCGGGTCTGTGAGTGCATGGACGGAATGGAAGCTGCTCGCCTCCCCGCACTGGCTGTTCCCCGTAGGCCCTCCCCGTGGTTCTTGCTGCGGGCCCTGTTGTCCCTTTTGCCCGCCCCTAATGGGGAAAGCGGCGTCCCGGACGCGACCGAGATGCCGTGGTGTGCCGATGATCACCGCGGATCCCACCAACGTGTAAATGCTCGCGTCGCGACGGGCGCGCGGAGAGGCGGAGGAGCTTGGTGGACCTTGGATCGTGGCTCGTCACGGCCGCGCTCCTGCTCCTGCCCCTGGTCATCGTCCTCGAAGTCGTGTTCTGCTTCGTGATCCTCTTCGTCGAGAGGAGCGACCCGCAGCGCGTCCTCCACTGGCTCATGATCCTCATCCTTTGGCCGGTCATCGGCGTCCTTCTCTACGTGTACTTTCACCAGGACTTACGCGCCAAGCGGAGGCGATTCGGCGGGCACGCGCGAGCCTTCATGGGGATCCCCCTCCACGAGCCGACGGCCACACCGCCTGAGACCAAAGCGGACGCCCCGTCCTCGCGCGCAGAGGCGCGCCTCGAGTTCGGCGAGCTGTCGAGGCTCGCGAACCGCGCCAACGCGCACGCGGTCCTCGCGGGCCACAACCGCGTCCACCTCTTTGTTGACGGCAACGAGAAATTCAAGGCGCTACTCGAGGACTTCAAAGCCGCGAAGGAACACATCCACCTCGAGTACTACATCGTGAGGGATGACGCGCTCGCTCGGGAGATCTTGGGTGTTCTCGCGGAACGGGCGCGCGCGGGCGTCGAGGTGCGGTTGGTCGTGGACGCGGTGGGCGGACGCGCGATGAAGGGGCTCGAACACCTGGTCGCCGGAAGTGGGGTGAAATTCGCCTACTTCTTCCCGAGGCTTGCCCGCTTCAACTACCGCAACCACCGCAAGATCGCGGTCATTGATGGGGCCATCGGGTATTGCGGCGGCTACAACATCGGCGACGAGTACCTCGGGCGCGGCCCCTTGGGGCACTGGCGCGACACCGGGGTTCGAATTCTAGGGCCCGGAGTTGACCAACTCCAGCTCCAGTTCATGCACGACTGGACGTTCGCTTCCAACGAGAAAGTGACGAGCCTGGCGCCGTACCTCCGGGGGGCCCCCGAAAAGTCTTCGGCGATGCTCCAAGTGATATCCTCCGGCCCCGACACCGCGCAGCAATGGATCAAGCAGGCCTACATCAAGATGATCTCGATGGCGCGGGAGACCTGCTTCATTCAGACGCCCTATTTCATGCCCGACCCGAGCGTGATCGACGCGCTGCGCATCGCGGCCGCCTCGGGCGTGGACGTCCGGGTGATGATCCCCAGCAAGCCCGACCACGCGTTCGTGTTTTGGGCCTCGCAGTCGTTCTGCGCCGATCTCCTTGACGCAGGGGTGCGGTCGTTCAAATACAACAACGGGTTCCTGCACGCCAAGACGTTCGTCGTGGACGGAAAAGTTGGCTCCGTGGGAAGCGCCAACGTCGACCCGCGTTCATTCCATCTGAACTTCGAGACCAACGTGATTATCTTCGACGAAACCTTCGCCACCCACCTGCGGGACGCTTTCCTCGCGGACCAGGCGGTCTCGACGGAACTCACCCCTGAACTCTATGCGAAGCGGGGGCTGGTCGTCCGGCTCAAGGAGCCTTTCTGCCGCCTGCTCTACCCCGTCCAGTGAGTCATTTAGCCATTCCCTTGGTGCGCGCCCTCGTTGAACGTCGCCCTTTCCCGCGCAGGGCGCGCCGGACTCGCGGCATGTTCTGCCGATAGTGGACCGCCAAGGAAGAACCCGCGTAGGGGGCATACCGGGTCATCATCAGGGCGGCCGTGAGGATCTTGTCGATCGAGTTCGCCTCTCGCCCGACGACGAAACTACGCCGGTTGAGGACTTCCTTGAGAAAACCCTCCACGTCGCTGGCCTTCGCGCAGGTTAGGACGTTGCCCAGACTCCTTAGGATGTGCGCATCGGTGCCTCCAACGAGCCCGAGCCCCAACTTGAGCGCCAGGTCCGAGGCCCGGCAGTTGAGGTTCCGCGTCATCCCGCCGTTGATGGACTCGATGGCGTCGAAGCGGGTGAGCGTTTCGGGACCGAGGTACTCCTTCTCGACGCTCTTGGCTACCCCCTTGTTGAAAACGAGGTAGCCGTAGGGGTGGGCGGCGGCCCGCACGCAGTTGTAGCCTGCCGTGCGCTCGAGGAGGGCCTCGGTGGAAAGGGCGGTTGCAAGGTAGGGGCTCCTACCCTTTCGCTTCTTAATCTCCCGGTCGTAGAAGTCCACCAGCGCATCCAAGGTGTAAAAGAACAAGAGGATGTGGGGGCCGTCCTGCGTGCTCACCTCCATTCCCGGGATCAAGAGTACCCCGCTTCGCAGCCGGTGCGCTTCCACGGCGCCGGACACGGCGTTATGGTCGGTGATTGCGAGGCCGACGCCCTTCAACTTCGCCAGGGCGAGCGCGGAGCGAACCGTCGTGTAGGCGTCGGAGTGATTCGTGTGGAAATGCATGTCAACGGGAAAGGCGCCCGAGTCCCGGATGGTCTGGACCGTCGGCCTCTCGAAGTGGACCCCGGCATGGAGCGAGGTGCGACTCATTTCGGCCTCCGCCGTGGCTCGAGTTGGGCGAATGGCAACGCGGCCCTTGTGTTCGTGATCATAAGGGAAACGCTCGTCGGTCGTGGAGAAACCGTCAATGCCAGCCGGGCACAGCCGCTCGGCCCCTCTCAGGTTGAAAACTACAAAAAGGCTCCCTCATGAGTTGCCGGCTTGACAGACAAAAGAAGAGAGCGGGCGGACCGGTCGAGGAGTTGGCGCTCATCGAATTCGTCCAAAGTCTCGACGCCTTCTTTGGGGCGCTTCAATGAACGACCTTGGCCCCAGGTTCTCGCCGTGGCCGACCTCCGGCGCACTTCCGTCCTGCTCGCCCTCGCCCTCACCACCGACGTGAACGCAGCCTTCCTCCTTGCCGACCCGCGGCTTGGAAACCTATCCCCTTGGCTTGCCGCCACTTTCATCGCCGGCGGGCTTGCCTATGTGGCGGCGATTCCGTTGTGCGCACGGCGGAAGCGCGCGGGGTTCGTGCTGGCCGTGCTCCTCGGTGTCGCGGGCGCGGCGGTGGCGGTCGCGGACAACCTCGGGCTTCCCGGGGGGACCCCGAATGCGGCGACTGCCGGGCTGAATGTGGCGGCCGTTGTGTTGGCGGTGCCGATGGCGGTTGGGGGGGTGGCGTGGTTGCGGACGGGAAAGGGTGGAGCAGCGGCGCGGGCGGCGGGGCCGTGACGGAATGGACAGGAAGGAAGGTGCTCGCCCAAGCTTGCTGGCTGCTCCCCGCCCACAACGCCCACCTCGGCGGGCTCGTCCTGCTCCCCCTTTCCCTCTCCTCCCTCGCCGACGCGCCGCTCGTCCGAGCCATCCTTCAGCGCCGCCTCTTCGAACGCACAGGCTACACCGGGCCCCACCGTGTC
>JBGQKI010000061.1:0-8995 GCA_041499475.1 Thermoplasmata archaeon | reverse complement strand
TCGCTGATCGGCGCTGCAGCGCTCACCTTCACGGCAGCGACCTACGAGGTCTCGGCGCTGCTTGCCGTGGTCGCGGCGCTGGTGCTCTTCGGGGCGGCATGGCTGGTGCGCGAGGCGCAAGGCGCGCCGCCGTTCCCGTTTGCGGTGTTCAAGGAAGGCGTGTTCGTGCCGGCGACCTTCGAGAGCTCCCCTGGGATCTCGAAGTTCGGGCCGGCGCGCGCGATGCCCCGCTCGAAGATCAAGGCGGTGGAGGACATGAGGACGGGCGGAGACCGGGCGGTCATCGTGTGGACGCGGGAGGGGTACGGGGGAGTCGTGTCGGGGAAGGTGGGCGAGGTCGCGATGACGCAGGAGGAGCAGGACGCGGCGCTCGACGGGTTCCTGGCGGCGCTGCGCGCGACCGGGCTCGACAAGCAGGCGAAGGACGAGGCGGCTTGAGGGACGGCGCGCGCCGGCCTTAGGACCTGGCAGCGCCCAGAGCCCCGCTTCCAGCGTCTTCGACCGCCAGATCGAGCAGCGCGCTCAAGACCTCGGGTCGGGTGAGGCCGAGCCTCTTCATCCAAAGGACCCCTTCCTCGGTAATCTCATAGATGCTGCGAATCCCGCGGGGGGTCTTCTGCAGATAGTTGGAGACAAGCAGCGGGCCGGTGAGTCGGTTGAGGTGAAAGCTCACCGAGCTGTCGTCAGCCACTCCGAGGTGCCTCGCGACTTCTGTAAAGGTCAAGGGCCCCCGTTCCTTGAGAAGGACGGCGAGAATCCTTTGGCGGAGGGGATTGTCCAGCGCGGCAATCGTGAACTGGATGCCGCGCATCTTGGCGCCGGGCGGCGATGGCGCGTATCGGCGCCTGGCCGTCGGCCGTGCCCGCCCTTTTGCACTTGTGGCCATCATCTTCCTGAAGAAAAATTCAGGTATTTGAACCTGGGGCCGGGCTGTCCGAAGGGAGCTGGGCTGCTTTCGCTGACCTCCCCCCGCGGCGCTTATAGGGGCTCGCAGGTTGATTGGGTCGATGAACGCTCCGCCCTATCGGATCTTCGTGCTCGGAGGCTTTGCAGACATAGGGGGAGCGGCCTCGACGAGTAAGAGGCTCCTCGAACATTTGGTCGAGGCGTTGGTGCGGCGAGGTTGGGATGCGTTCCTAAGCGGGGACGCAAGGAGCCTCGAACTCGCTGGGTCGAGACTCACTCCAAGGCAAATGACGGAAACGCTGGAGGCCATCGCAGACCTCGCCGTCTATATTGGATGGACGCAAGGGAGGGGCGACGGCTGGGCAAGCGAGCTGACGGCCATGCAACTGAAGCACCCCGAGCGGGCCAGCCGGCGCTTGATCGCCCTCGAGGAAGCTTACCCGCTAACGACAATCCTCGATCCCGAGGCCGGGGGTTACTTGGCGGACCCGCCGGTGAGAATTGAATGGTGGTGGGGCGAAGAACACCTCCTTGCCGTCGTGGAACGAGCAGCGGAGCGGCAGGCGACCCGCCGGGGCTCTGTTTGAGCGGCCAGGACCGCTGGGGATTCGCTTCATAAGCCCGACCTGCCCTGCCCGCTCCATGGCCTTGAAGGTCGACGTCGTGGACAACGGCGGCCAGTGGACGCACCGCGAGTGGCGCGTGCTGCGCGACCTTGGAGCGACGACCAAGATCATTGCGAACACGACGGATCCGAAGAAGGTCGATGCCGACGCGCTGGTGCTCTCGGGCGGGGCGCCCTCGATCGGGACGGAAGTCGAGAAGCTTGGCAATTGCGGGCGGTTCATCGACGAGCTGGACATCCCGATCTACGGCATCTGCGTGGGCTGCCAGTACATGGCGGTCCACTTCGGGGGCAAGGCGCACGCCGGGACGATGGGCGGCGAATTTGGCAAGACGGAGTGCGTGGTGGACGCCCACGACGGGATCTTCAAGGGGCTGCCGAAGAAATTCATCGTGTGGCAGTCGCACAACGACGAGATCCACGACTTGCCGAAGGTGTTCACCTCGCTTGCGCACAGCGAGAGCTGCACGCACCAGGCGATCGCGCACAAGAAGCGCCCGCTCTTCGGGACGCAGTTCCACCCGGAGGTGGAGCACACCGAGCACGGCGAGGAGATCTTCGCGAATTTCCTCCACATCGTGGAGGACTGGAAGAAGCGGTGATTCCAACTTCTATCCATTATAGTGGAACCAACTCAGTAGTTTTCTATCCATTATAGTGGAAATAAATATTAGGAAGCACCGCCAACGGGGAAGCGTGGCTCAAGAGTGGGGCGAGCGGCTCCATCAGGCGCTGCTCGACGAGAATCCTTGGTGGTCAAGCAAGGGCGTTCCGGCCAATTTGACCAAACCCTACCCCCGCCGTGATTTCTATCCGTTGCAACGCCGCCTCGACGACCCTGAGATACTGGCCATTTACGGCCCCCGCCAGGTGGGGAAAACAACGCTCCTGTTCCAGCTTATCGACTCGCTGATCGGCGAAAAGGGCGTTGAGCCACGCCGGGTTCTTTACCATTCGTTCGATCACCCCGGCCTTGGCGGGATCGATACGGATACGATCTCGGCCATTCTCGAAACCTTCGCTCGCGTAAGTCTAAGAAAGCCGTTTTTGAAGTCGCGGGGGCGGTCCTATGTCTTCTTCGACGAGGTCGCGCGGATACCGGACTGGAGCCGCTCGCTCAAGGGCTGGTACGACCTCAAGTACGGAATCAAATTCGTGGTTTCCGACTCGTCACATTCGCTCCTCCAGCGCGGGGCCTCCAAGGATCTCGTGGGAAGGATCTACCCCCAAACCGTCCTCCCGATGAAGTTCTTGGACGTCGCCGGCTTCCGTGCGCAGGACCGGGATCTCTCCCAAGCGGGGCTGGACTGGCGGCGCCGTGTGGTCGACGCGCTCGGGGCCGGGCGCCCCGAAGCGTTGCACCAGGCGTTCAGGCAAGTCGCTGCCGAGTTGGCGCCGCGCCGGCGAGAACTCTTGGTCGAGCTCGATCGCTACCTTCTAATCGATGGGTATCCGGGCGTGGCGACCGTCGAAGACCTGCGCGAGGCAGCGGCACGGCTACGCAACTATGTGGACATGACATTCTACAAAGATCTCATCCGTGTATTCGAAATACGGAACCCGCGCGCCTTGGAGGATCTCGCAGGGATCATTGCCGCAGAATCTTCGCAACGGATGAACTACCAGAATTTGGCAAGGATGCTGAACCTCAAACATGAAACCCTCAAGGAGTACCTGGAGTACCTCGAGTCGATTTTCATGGTGGTCAGGTCGGAGTTCTATTCTAAGAGCCGATCCAAGCGCCTGCGGCGCGAAAAGAAAATGTACCTGAGGAACTGCGGACTGCGCAACGCGGTGGCAGGGGAGCTTTCGGAAGAATTGCTCGCCGATTCAACTCGATTGGGCCCGGTTGTCGAGACGGTGGTGGCCGACCACGCCCTTCGGCTCGCTTTCCACCTGGGCAAGGCGACCTCGATATGGTATTGGCGGGACGATGGTGGGCACGAGGTCGACGTCGTTCTCGAGTCCCCGAAGCGCGCCATTGGGATTGAAGTCAAGTACAGAAGGACTTCGCGGGGTGATGACATTCGCGGTGCGCGGGCGTTCCTGGAAGCGTTCCCCGGATCCGTCGTCATGGTGGTAACGCGAGACAAGCTCGCGGTGGAATCGGGGATCGTTTTTGTTCCGCTTTATCTCTTTCTGGCAATCTGCTAGCGGCCCGCCCCGCTGCAGACGCCTTCGTGAATGGCTACACCGCCAAGCAGCAATTTGGCGGGCGCGGAGGTTTCGAATCCGGCAGAGCGGATCTCCTTGGCCGTCCGCGCGGGGTCGGGCCACCGGTCGATGCTCTCGGCAAGGTATTGGAAAGATTCCTGGTGCTTCGAAAAGAGCGCGGCGAGGCGGGGCATGCCGTGCCGGAAGTAGAGGAGGAACGCCTCGCGCACCAGCGGATTTTCGGGCTTGGCAAGCTCGAGCTGGAGGAACCGGCCGCCGGGCTTGAGGACCCGGGCGATTTCATGGTAGGCGGCCGCGCGGTCGCCGACGTTGCGCATGAGGAACGCGGAGACGACGGTCTCGAAGGCTCCGTCCGCAAACGGCAGGCGCTCGGCGTCGCCTTGGGCGAAGCGGGCGTTGTCGGTAAGGCCAGCCCGTTCGAGCCGCCCAAGGGCGCTTTGGAGCATCGCCCGGGTAAGGTCGAATCCGACGACGCGGGCGGTCCCGTCGGCAAGCAGCGCCTCGGTGAGGTCGCCAGTCCCGCAGCCGAGGTCGAGGCAGAGGCCGGTGGGCCGCGCGCGCCGAACGAGTTCGCGGCGCCATGAATCGGCGAGCCCGAAAGTGATGAGGGCGTTCATCCGGTCGTAGTCGGGCGCAAGGTCGGCGAACATCTGCGCGACGGCGGGGTCGCGCGTCGAGGTGCCAAGGGTGGGGGCTTTCTGGGCTGCGGCCACGGCGCTCACGCCCCCGCGTCGAAGAACGCTGTGATCGCCCGACCCAAGTCCTCGGGGTCCGCGATGGCGCGCGGCGAAAAGTCGGGCGGAAGGAGCCGCTGGTAGCGCGCCTGCTCGAGCCGCTCGTCCATGAGCACGACGACGCCGCGGTCTTCCTCGCTCCGGATGAGCCGGCCGGCGGCCTGGAGGACACGGGTGATCGCGGGGTTGAGGTAGGCATAGGTCTCGCCCTTGCCGGGGCCGGCCTTCCTGTCGAAGTAGTCCACGAGCACGTCGACTTCTTTGGAGGGCGGGGCAAGCGGCAGCCCGACCACGACGACGGCCTGGAGGATGCCGCCGTAGAAGTCGACGCCCTCGGAGAACGAGCCGCCCATCACGCAGAGGAGGAGCGCGCCGCCCTTGCCGCGGTCGCGGATGAGTTGGCCGACCAGGCGGTCTTTCTCGCCCTTGGTCATGTCGCGCCGTTCGACGATGAGGTCGGCCTTGAGGCGGTGCGGGAGGCGGTCGCCGATGTCGTCGCGCAGCTTGTAGGATGGGAAGAAGACCGCAACGTTGCCGGTCGTCGAGCGGCAGGTGGCGCGGATCCCGGCGGCGATCTTGTCGAACATTTCGGTGCCGCGGTCCTTGTACCGGGTTGACACGCCGCGCAGCAGCAGGACGGGGCGGTGGGCCGAGAGGAACGGGGACGGGTAACTTTCAAGGACGCGGCGCTCTTCGGGGATTCCGAGAAGGTCGGCCGAAAGCGACATCGGGTAGAGGGTGCCGGACATGAGGACGGCCGCGTGGAACTGCGCAAAGATCGGGCCGGCGACGATGGCGGGGTCGAGCAGCGTGATGGCAAGCGAGGGGACATCGGTCTTGTCGGCCAGGCGCAGGGTGTCCCGGGGGGGCTGCTTCCAGGCGTTCAAGAATTCGGCGAGGTCGAGGGCGGCCGAGCGGCCTTCCACCTTGGCGACGATCCTGCGAGATGCCGCCAGAATTTCAGCGGCGAATTGGTCGTAGGTCTTGGGGGTAAGCGACGAGGAGAGCGCCTTCACGAGGGCCCCGGTGAGGTCGTCTTGCGAGACCTCCGCCTGCGCCCCATCCTTGGCTTTCCCAAGGACGGCCTCGAAACTCTTGAGGAGCATTTGCACGCCGAAGCCGAGCTCCTTGTCGAGCGCCTCGAGTTCGTTCTCTGCGTCGGCAAGCAGCGCGTGGGTGATGCGGCCGCCGGCCGAGTCGCGGATGCGCTGGGGGAGGTTGTGGGCCTCGTCGACGACCACCACGAGGTCGCCCGGGTTGAGGCCGAGCCGGTCGAGCGTACCGTTGCTGGGGTCGAAGAGCGCGTTGTAGTCGCACACGACGACCTCCGCTTCGCGGGCCGCTTCGAGCGCCGCCTTGTGCGGGCAGACGCCGAGCCTGGCAGAGGACTTGACGGAGTCCTCGACGTCGAGGATGCGTCCGAGGATCTCCTCTTTCGCGCGGTCGGCGCTCTTGAGGAAGTATTTGCAGCGCTTCGTCTCGCAGAGGTGCGAGCACCACTCGTAGAACGCGCCGGAGTGTTCGGGCCGCTCGGGCCGCGGGCACATGGACTGCTTCGAGACGAGGTCGACGGTGCGCGCGGGGGGCCCGGAGGCCCGCCCCATGTCGCGCAGCGTGCGCAGCGCGACTTTGTGCTGGGTCTGCCGGCTCGTGAGGAAGAAGACGGTCTTGCCGCGGGCGCGCGAAAATTCGAGGGCGGCGGCAAGCACGGCGGCGGTCTTGCCGATCCCCGTGGGCGCGTGGGCGAGCAGGACCTTGCGGGCTTCGAGCGCGGAGCGGACGTCGTGGAGGAGCGCGCGCTGGCCGTCGCGGACGCGCAGGTAGGGGAAGAGCGGGAAGTCAGCGAGGTCGCGCTCGGGGTTCGCACCGATGAGGTCGGAGGTGGCGGAAACTTCGCGAAGGCGGCCCCCCGACAGGATGTCTGCCTTGAGGTCGCCCGCCCACGCGCGGCCAAGCGCGCCTGGAGGCGCGTGGACGACCGAAACTTCGCCCTCCGAAAGGTCGGGGCGCGAGAGCGAGATCACTTTCCGGGCGGCGGCAAAGCCATCGGCGCCGAGCCCTTCGGGGCGCGTGACCACGATCGTGACCGGCGGCCCCCCTTTGGCGGGCACGGCTTTGAGGAAGAGCGAGGCGCTCGCTACGGGCCGGATGAGGATCCGGCGCACCGGCCCTCCGGACGATTCCCACACGACATCCGACTCATCGGCGGTCCCGCCCGGGTCCGTCCGCCCCACGAAGCCGAGCGCACGGCCAAGCTCGGCGGCCTTGCGGGCGTAGTGGGCGGCCTGCGGGGCGTTGCGCTCGCGCACGGCGAGCGCGCAGGCTGCGGCGATGAGTTCGCTCTGCGAAGCCGCCGGGCGGGGGGGTTCAAGGGCGGCCATGCCGCCCCCACTCGGCTCCCCGGATAAAGGGGTAAGGGGGGGAGGTGAGCGAAAGCGCTCAAGCGCTCCACGAGGGAGCCTTTATGGCTTCGCCGCCTTTGGCTTTCGACCGATGGCTCGAGGCGTTCGTGCGGCAGGAAGGCGGGGCCTGGCCACCGTGCTCTTGGCGGCCGCGCTGCTCCTTGGCGGCACGGCCACGCCGGCGGCCGCGGTCGGTCCCTCGATGCAGCTCTCGGTCGGGCCGCAGAGTGTCACCGCCACGCCGGGCCCCGACACCACGGCCAAGGCGAACTTCACGGGGGCGCTCGACCTCTTCAACAACCCCGTCGGGTCGGCCAGCATCGTGATCGACTTCACCTCGAATCTCGGGTGGACGGTCACGCCGCCGAGCGTGAGCATCCGGGCGACCGCGGCAGGCCACTGGGACTTCACGTTCGTTGTCGAGGTGCCCCCCGATTCGAATGCGTCGCAGGCCGACACCATCAACGTGGTGGCAAACTACCGCGTGGGCGGCGTGACGACGGGCACCGAGTCGACCTCCGTGCACGCCGTTGCGGGCGGATACTACGGCGTCGCGGCGCGCCAAATCACGCCCGTCGCACCCATGGACGCGGGCAAGCTCTACTGGGTCGAGGTGGACGTGCGCAACGAGGGCAACGCCCCCGGGACCTTCACGTTCTCGCTGGTCAGCGACCCCGTTTACGACCGGCTGCGGGCGCACATCCAGCTCCCGGACAACCCGACCGTGCCAAGCCACGCGAACATGTCGGTCGCGTTCCAGGTGACGCCGGGCACGACGAGCCCGTCGGGCCACTACGAGCTGCCGGTTCGCGTGGAGGTGCGCGACCGGACGAATCAGGTGCACGCTGTCGCCAACTTCACGGTCGTGGTCGAAGTGACGAACCTGGCGATCTACCAGGGGATCCTCCCGAACTGGGACATGCGGGAGCCTTACACGCTCTTTGCCTTCGCGATGGTTTTCCTTGGGATATGGTTCGCCTTCCGAGTCTTGCTCGCGGCGCTCAAGGCGAGGCGCCACAAGAGCGGCTTTGGGGCAGAGCTCACGAAAAGCGTGCGCGGCAGTCTGCTTGCGCGGGGAGTGGGCACGCTGTGGGGCAAACGGCCGAGGCGGCGCGTGCGCGTGGCGAAGCGGCCAGAGGAAGTGGCCGGGCGTGCGCGCGCGGCTCGAGAGCGTTAGGGGCAGCGGTTCGCCGGGCCTCAAACGGCGTGGATGCGCAGGTCCTTCACCCTGCGAAAATGGCGCGCGTTCCGGGTGACCAGGGCCGCCCCGTGGACGAGCGCGGTCGCGGCGATCATCGTGTCGAGGTCGCCGATGGGTCGACCGGCTGCCCCAAGCGAGGCGGCCAACCTACCGCCCACGCGGGCCGTCTCTTCGTCGTAGGGCAGGACTGAGAAGGCCGAGAGGAAGCGTGTGACGGAAGCCACGGACCCCTCCGGGTCGTCCGAGCCGAACGCGCCCTGCCACAGCTCGTGTGCGGTCACGGCGGCCACCGCAAGCGGGCCTTCTCGTTCGAGGGCCGCAAGCTCATCGACGGCGCGCGGGTGGCCCCGCAGGGCATCGACACAGACGTCCGTGTCCACGACCTGCATCAGTCACCCTCGAAGCGTACGCGCCGGGCCGAAAGCCTGCGTGCGCCGCGCCGTTGCGCGGCGTAGGCCTGCCAGTAGGCGGAATCGAGTGCGGCGAGGCCGCTCACCTCTCGGATGCTCGGGCGTTGGTTCGCCGCAAGCTCTTGGACCACCTCGGAAAAGGACTGGCCGGGCTTCTTGAGGCGCGCCAGGGCATCGTACGCTCGGTCAGACAGCGCGACCGTCTTCGTCACGCTTCGATATGTAGATCTACATGTAGATAAGACGTGGGGCTGAATTGGGCGCCCCCCGCGGTGCCCGGCGAGCCTTTCCTGACCCCCGAAGGCGCGCCGCGTGGTGCTCCACCGTGCGCGGGCCCTGGCAGACTCCCCGGCAAGCACGTCTGCTTCCGCGCCTGGGGCCGGGCGCAGAGGGGCGATCAGGTCACAGACCGGCCCGTTTGTACACGACGCCACCTCCAAGCACCGTGAGGGCCACCTTTTGGCGCTCGATCTCATCCGGTGCTTCCTTCGGATTGGCGGAGAGCACCGCAACATCCGCGAGCTTTCCTACCTCGAGCGTCC
>JBGQKI010000060.1:0-10343 GCA_041499475.1 Thermoplasmata archaeon | reverse complement strand
CAGCGCCTCGAACCAGACGTAGATCTTCTTCCCCTCGAAGCCAGGCAGCGGGAAATCGATCCCCCACGAGATGTCCCGCGTCACGGCACGGTCCTTAAGCCCGCTGCGCACGAAGTTGCGCGTGGAGTTGATGACTTGCGGTCGCCAGCCGCGCCTTGTGCCGAGCCATATGTCGAGAGGCTCTTGGAATTTCGATAGCGCGAAGAAAAAGTGCTCCGTATCGCGCACCTCGAGGGCGGTTTTGCACTGCTTGCAGCGCGGGTCCTTCAGGTCGACCGCGTCGAGGATCTTCCCGCAGTTGTCGCACTGGTCGCCCCGCGCGTCGGGTGCCGCGCAGTTCGGGCATGTCCCCTCGACGTAGCGGTCCGCCCTGAAAACGGCCTCCTTGGGGCAGAACATCCCCTTCATCGTGGCCTGGTAGATGTGGCCGCGCTCGATGAGCGATTTGAAGACCTCGGTCACGACCTCCTTGTGCTGCTTCGAGGTTGTCCGCGAGAAGAGGTCGAACGAAATTTGGTACTTCCGCATCAGTTCGCTGTTGATCGCGTGGTACTTTTCCGCCACTTCGGCGGGCGTAATCCCGAGCTTCTCGGCTTGGAGCATGATCGGGGTGCCGTGCTCGTCGCTGCCCGACACGAAGAGCACGTCGTCGCCCGCCATCCGCCGGTACCGCGCGAAGATGTCGGCGGGCAGCAGGTAGCCTGCAGGGTGCCCGAGGTGCATCACGGAGTTGGCGTAGGGCCATGCTGCGCAGACGAGGGTGTGGCGCGCCACGCGCACGGGGAGGCCGCAAGCCGCTATAACTCATTCGGGGGCCGCGCCGGCGCGCATCGGCAAGAGCACGCTCCATCGGTACCCACACAGCACGCGCCAGTGCCCGGTGAGTTCCTTGTCCAGCGCGGGGTCCCCGGTGTCTACGAACAGTTCCTTCAGTGCTTCCACCTTCTTCTCGGCGGCCACGATCGTGATGTGTTTCTTGCCCACCGCTCGGATGATTTCGGGGGTGATCTGGAGGTTCCCGCGGCCGAACACGAAGCCCTGGTGGCCGATCACGCTCACGATGAGCTCCGCGGGCCCGCCGTGCGTGGCCTGCGCGGCCTTGATGTCGGCATCGGTGGCGTCGGCCTTCACCATCTTGCGCGCTTTCACGAGGTCGACGCCGAGGAGCGTGTGTGCGAGCCCCATGGCCTCCATGATCGCGCCCGTCGTTGAGCCCGGGCCGATGATGTAGAGCGTGTCGTCGTCCATCTTCTCGAGGATGTTGTCCGCGATTCCCTTTTTCGAGACTTCCTCGACCTCGCCGAAGTATTCCTCTTTCGAGGCCTGCAGCAGGCCCTTAGCATCGATCGTTTTCGCCATCCCCTTCAGGGACACCTCGATCCGGCCTTGCCGCATCGCTTCCTCGTCCTCGTCGACGACCTCGGCTTCCACGACGCGCGCCTCGCCCTCCGCGAAATCACGGACGAGCTCCGCGGCGGCCCGCGGATTGATCGCGAAGACCCCCGAGTGCATCTTCACGCCGGAGGGCACGCCGAGGATCGGCACCTCGGTGCCAACGACCTCGAAGATGTCCCTCGCCGTCCCGTCGCCGCCGACGAAAACGATGAGCGCCGCGCCCCTTGCGAGGAACTCGCGGCACGCATTGTGCGTATCGCGCGCCGTGGTCACGGCGTCGAGGGGCTTGCCAACCGATTCGTTTGCGAGCCCCGCCGCGTCGAGGACATTCTTGCCCATCGGTCCGTCCACCGTGTGCCACAGCGGCTCCACGCCAAGCTTCTTCACGGCCGCTGCGAACTCCCCGGCCCGCCCCGGCGCCCTGGGTGTGGCGCCCCGCGCGATCGCTTGCTCGAGGGCCGCGCCGTCGGTGCCTTTGAGGGCGACGCGTCCGCCCATCCCGGCGATGGGATTCACGAGGAAGGCGAGGGCACGTCCTTTGGGGCCAGTCACGGGGAGGCCATCGTGGGGCTCTGATAAAGAAGGAACCCGCCCCCAGACTCGGATTCCTGGTGCAGCTGTTCGGGAGAGACCCGAGCCGGGTCCGTGCTTTCGCTGCCGCTCGGCACGCGCCACCGTTCCATTGATCGCTTTCGGACTACGTTTCTGACCTATAGCGTTGCCAACCTGGGCACGACATCGCTGCCCCCGCCAAGGCCGATTGAACGTCGAGTGAGCGCGCCAGCGCTGGCGGTCATGAGTAATCCTGAGGCTGCTCCTACGTGCCCCTCGAACTTCACCTCGGAATCGTCTCGTTTGGCCGGTGCACCCGGTAAGATTCTCCATGCACCGGACTGTCGTAGTGTATCTCTGCGTTTTCGCCGATTTCGTCCACCAACCTCTGCCAAAGTTGCATCCCTCGATCATGGAGATCCATTGCTCCGAGTGAATTCACGTCGAACCTATCGCCGCCACGTTCAAACTCGGCATCGTAGTCGGAGGCCCACCGACGGAGGTCATCGACGAGCGCCTTGGAAATCTTCAGCCGGCTCGGGGAGATGGTCCCGAGTTTTCCGTCTGTTCTCGGGGTCCACAGGGGATCTGCGTAAGGGTCGAGTCCCAGATGCAGTATGGAGGGGCTCATGAGAAAAACCGTCCCGCTTCCGGTGGCATTCCTCGACGGGCGCTCACTATGCCGTTCCGCCCAGTTACGACAGCGATGTCGAGCTTCTGGTTATAGTAGTCGGTTGCTCGATTAGCAATCCGGCTTGCTGACCAATCGGGGTGATCGATGACGAAGTCGATCTCCTCGCCGGTGGGTTGGTAGCGAGCTGGGTATCGCGCTGGCGTGTCAATTGCAAAGTGTTTCGTGTATGGCCTCCCGGCGGGGGTCCGCCCATACGGACCGTTGGTTGGGCTGGGGCCATCGGCTGCCCCCTCGGAGGGCACGCCCACCCCCTTCTGCGATTGGGCATCGACGGCCTGGGCTGACCCGACAGGCCGTGTCGAGGCCGCAGCCTGCCTGGCTGCCCAGGCCCCCTGCGCTCGTGGAGCCACGCCTCCAGCAACCAAGCCGCCCACAATCCCACCAAGCCCGACGGCTACCGCGAGGCCCTGACGATCGACTCCTTGCGAGGTATGCGACATGATCTGAATGTAGACGATTCCCGCTGCTGCCGCACCGGCGATTGTGCCACACGCTGCGATGAGCATTGGTCCGGCAAGCGGCGCGGCCCAACATCCCAAGAAACAACTTAGCCCGATCGCGATACCCGCGATGAAGGCGGCGGCGATCGCCCACCCCATTGCGCCCCTTTGTTGGTCGTTTGCGTGACCCCACCACTGATAGGCCGCCAACGGGAACAGAAAGGCTGCGGTAATCGTGTCAAGGAAATTACCCTGCTCCTTGCAAAGCCCAGTTGGGTCGGCGAAAGTCTTGGGACTGACACCGGCATAGGTGTACGCGTTGAGGTCCTGCGAGGCGCCCATCAACCGCTCGATAGGGTCCCTCGATGTGAATCGACCAATGGTCGGGACATACCACCTGGCATGCGAGTAGACTAATCCGGTCGAACCCAAGTTGAGGTTGGTTTCGAACTGGAAATCGTTTCCTGTGGCTGTCACGTTGTACACCGCAGTCCCGTAGGGCTTGTAGTTGGAATCCCACATGACGGCCTGGCCGCCACTGAGCAACAGACGCGTGTTCCCGTGCGCGTCAGACACAACGTAAGAGGTCAAACTCGCATTCTCCCACACTGCCGCGACCTCGCCGCCCAGCAGGACATAGTCACGCGCGTTCGACAGTGCGGGTAACCGAGGGAACTGGTCTGGGCAGAAGACCGTGCTCTTCGACCGGAGTCCGCCCACACAAATTTCGAACATTACGTGGAGCCTCGACGGAACCCGCATTCGGTTCCAATGGGGAGAATCCGTTGACGGGGCATCGGGGCTCGCTGGTTATCGAGTTCGTGTGGGCACCACGGCGGGCGGGGGCGACGTACTCGCGGATTCTCTCACAACGACGCCTTGGGTCGAAATTGATGCAGTGCCCGGCGTATCTTACTTCGTTTCGGTAACCGCCATCGACGCGGTCGGCAACGCGGCCGCGCAAACGAAGGGGATGGACCCGGCGTCGCTTGCCGCCGTTCCGCCAGCGGCGGAGCCCTCGTCGATCCCGTGGATAGCCGTGACGGCCATCGCAGCCGGCATCGTCGCGGCGATCGTGATACGAAGCCGGCGCCGGGAAGAACATCCATAGTCCAAGGCTGCGTCCGAACCCACTCTCCGGGGGCCTTGGCCTCGGCCGACCCCCTTGATGGCATGATAGTATCGTGATGGCCTTCCGCCTGGCCCCAAATAACCGCGGCGCGAAAACTTCCCCAACCCTTGGGGAAGACGGCATGATCAGCAAGGAACTCCAGAAGGCTCTGAAGGACGAGACTGAGATCGACCCGGAACTGCCCTGGTGGGCCCGCTTGGGCACCATCGAACGCGCGCTGGCCATGAAGGCCGAGGTGGAGGAGCAGATTGCCTCCTACAAGCAGGAAAACCGCGATTTCCGGCAGGCTCTTGCACGCCTCGGGTTCGCCGGGCTGCGCGACTGAACCGCGACAGGGGGCAAACGACCTTGGCGCGCGGTTCGGGCCCGAGGCTACTCTTGCGACGCGACGGCAAGGGTGCGGGCGAGACCTACCAGACCCTCTGCGCGCTCACCGTGGTGATCGTGTCCGTCGGCCTTGCCCTTGGCGCCGTTCATGCGGCCACCGACCGCGCCGCCCGAGACGCGGCCCACGCCCGCGCGATGCTCCAGGCGGACATCGCGCTTGACGCGCTCACGCGCGACTCATCGCTCGAAACCGCGCCGGGGATCCTTGACTGGGGCCGCGCCGCCAACATTTCGGCGGGGCGCATTGCCCTCACTTTTTCCCCCTCCTCGCTCCACATCGCCACCCTGCGCTCCGTCCTCCGGGGCGACGAACTCTTTCTCGCAGGCTCAGCCAGCGCGCTCGACGCCCACTTGGTGTTCTCGAGCCGGCCGGTCTCTATCATGATGTACCCTGGGCAAGTGGAGCCCGGCGTCTTGCGGATCGGCGTGGAGGTCGCCTGATGCGCGCCCTGCGCTTGCGGCGCAACCGTGCCGCCTTCTCCGCCTTCTACGGCGCCATGGGAGTGCTGCTCGTGTGCACGGCAATCGTCGGCCTTTTGATGGTTCCGCACAGCGGAACGGGTGACAGCGCCCCCCGCGAACGCGAATTCGCCTCGCATTTTCTTGAGGCGCTTCTCGATTCCACGATTGCCAACGAGACGAGCCTCACGCAAGCGCTTGCAAACTCATGCTTCGCACTCCACTGCCCGCGCGGCACCTGGAACGGCTCCGCCCTTGGCGCGGCCATTGACCGCCTCGCGGCCCCCCTGGCTCGGGCCCTGGACAGAACCTACAAGGTCGCCGTGCGCGCCGACGCGCTCACTGAAGTTCTCGTCGGCAATCTTCCCGCCGGCACGAATGGCGCAACCGCCGCCACCGATGTTTTCCGCCCTGTCGAGGGCTCCTTCCTCGGCGTCTCGGTGCTCCTGGCATCGGCCCGAGCGATCTAAATCACGCCCGCGTGCTTGCCCGCCTTCTCGAAGGCCGCCAGCGCCTCATTCAGGTCCTTGCGTGTCAACCTCGCGTTGTTGATCGTCCGGATGCGCGCCTTGTCCTTCGCTACCATTGGGAAGACGATGGGCAGCGCCCAAACGCCCTGCTCAAAGAGCGATTCGCTCATGACTTTCGCTTTCGATGACTCTCCCGTCATGACGGGGATGATCGGGGTCACGGACTTACCCGTGTCGAACCCGAGCGACTTCAGCTGCTTGCGGAAGTAGTTCGTATTCTTCCAGAGGCGATCCACCCACTTGGGCTCGGTCTCGAGCACTTTGACGGCCGCCGTGCACGCGGCCGCGACCGCCGGCGGGTGCGACCCCGAGAGCAGCCAGGTGCGCGACTTGTTGAGCGCGAACAAGCGGAGATCTTTCGACCCTGCCACATACCCGCCGACAACGCCGAACGCTTTCGAGAACGTGCCCATTTCGACGTGCACCCTGCCCTCCACATTGAAGTGCGACGTGATCCCGCGGCCGCCGACACCCATCACGCCCTCCCCGTGCGCGTCGTCGATGTAGATCATCGCGCCGTGCGGTTCGGCCGCCTTGACGATCTGGTCGACGGGAGCGATGTCCCCGTCCATCGAGAACACGCCGTCCGAAATGATGAGGATCCGGCGGTAGTTCTTCGCCTCCGCTTCGTTCAAGCGCTTCTCCAATTCGCCCACATCGTTGTGCGCGAAAACCATCCGCTCGGCCCTCGAGAGTCGCACGCCGTCGATGATCGAGCCGTGGTTAAGCTCGTCTGAGATGATCACGTCGCCCTCGCCCACAAGCTGCGGGATGAGACCCGCGTTTGCCGCGAACCCGGACTGGTAGACGAGCGCCGCTTCCGCGTGCTTGAAGTGCGCGATCGTCTGCTCGAGCTCTTCGTGGAGGTCCATCGTGCCGGCAATCGGCCGGACGCTGCCTGACCCCGCTCCGTGCGAGTGCACCGCCTTGGCGGCCGCCGACTTCACTTTCGGGTGCGTCGCAAGCCCGAGGTAGTTGTTCGACGAGAGCACGATCACGTTCTCTTTGCCCGCGACCTTCGCGCGCGGCAAGGAGGGCCCGCCGAGCGGCTTGATCCGCCAGTCGAGGTCCTGCGCCACGAGCGCCTCGTACTCTTGCCGAAGGAACCCCACGGGGTCGCGTTGCGCCATCGTTCCTCGTTCCTCCTGCTTGTCCCTCGAACCGACCTCACCAATGGAGGGTGACCTTCCCGCAGTTGCCGCTGGCCATCGTCTCCATCGCTTCGTCGAACTTCTCGAATGGGAATTCGTGGGTGAAGACGGGCTCGATGTCCAACCTCCCCGACAGCAGCAGCCCCTGCATGCGGGTCCAGGTGTCGAAGATCCGCCGGCCATGGATGCCGTGCACATTCAGCCCCTTGAACACGATCTGGTTCATGTCGACGGACACCGTGTCATGATAGATGCCGAGGATGTGCACGCCGCCCGCGGGCTTCACGATCTTCAAGGCGAGGTCGAGGAGCAGCGGGTGGCCGCTCATCTCGTAGACATCGTCGGCGCCGGCGCCGTCGGTCATCGCGACGGTTTCTTCCAACGCCTTCACGCCGTCGGCATAGGTCTTGGTCGCACCCATCGTCTTGGCAAGCCCCAGCCGGTACGGGTTCTTCTCGACCGCCACGATATCGCGCGCGCCGGCCGCCTTCGCCACGGCGATCGCCATCAGCCCAATCGGCCCGCAGCCGAGCACGGCCACCGTGTGGCCGCTCGGGCGCCCGGAAAACGCGACGTGGACGGCGTTTCCGAGGGGGTCCTGGACGGCGGCAACTTTGAGAGGAATCCTCGGGTCGTTGTGGATCACATTCGTCGCCGGGAGCTTCACGTATTCTGCAAAAATGCCGTCGAGGTCGACGCCGAGCACCCGCAGGTTCTGGCACACGTGCGCGTTGCCCGTCCGGCAGGCATTGCACCGCCAGCAAACGAGGTGGCCTTCCCCGGACACAAAGTCCCCCTTCTTGATGCCCTTCGCGGAAGCGCCGGCCTTCTCGACCGTCCCTGCGAATTCGTGGCCGTAGACGAGGGGCGGCCTGATCCGACCTTGGCTCCACTGGTCCCACTCGTAGATATGGAGGTCCGTCCCGCAGATGCCCGCCCGGTCGACCCGGATCAGTACCTCGTCGTGGCCGATCTTGGGCATCGGCACCGTGCGGATCTTGGTGGCCTTGGGCTCGCCCTTGACCTTCACAATCGCCCGCATCGTTCCCGCCAAGAGTCGCCCGCCTGAAGGTAAGCGCGAGGAGCGCGATCGAGGCTATTAAACCGAATCCGGGTTTCGCGCGCAATCAGCGGCGAAAAACGCTCTGCGCGATCGCTCCACCGGAAGTAAGGGTCATTCGCTCTACTCCCCCGCCCGTTCATATAGGGCCAATTCATGGAAGCGGACAGCCCGAGGAGGGCTCTCAGATGCTGAGCAACGAACAGATTGCACCCCATGTCGAGGAAATCGCACGGGTGCTAGGAGAAGACAAAGTGGACAAGGAGGAGCTCGCCCGCGAGCTCCTGGAATATGTGAACACCTACCGCCTGCCACTCGCGATGGCCAAGCGCAAGCTGGTCGAGAAGATGGGCGGAGACGCGAACCTCGTACAGAGGGCCGCGGTCAAGTCGCTCGACACCCTACTGCCGGGCGAGCGCTCCGTGGACTTCGCGGCGCGCGTGGTCTTCGTGCAGGACAAGGAGATCACCTCGAGCGGCGCGAAGAAGAAGATCAAGTCGGGGATCCTCGGCGACCACACGAAGACCGTGCCGTTCACGGCCTGGAACCACGCGGCGTTCCCCTTCGAGAAGGGCGAGACGGTGCTCATCCGCAACGCCTACACGAAGCAGTTCCGCGACGAGATCGAGATCCACATCGGCGACCGCGCGACGGTCACGAAGGCGGAGGACTCACTCGTGCCGCCCTTCGACCGCAAGGCGAACGCGAAGCCGGTCGCCCTCAAGGACCTGAAGGACGGGCTATCGGGCGTCGAAGCGACGTTCCGGATCCTCTCCATCGAGGACCGCGAGGTCGATGTGAAGGGCACGAAGAAGCGCGTTTGGTCCGGGATCGGCGCCGACGCCACCGGGCGCGCGCAGTTCTCTTGCTGGACCGATGTCGGCCTCAAGGAGGGCGATGTCGTGAAGATCCGCGGCGCCTACGTCAAGGCGTGGCGCGGCGTCCCGCGGCTCACCTTCGACGAGCGCTCGGGGATCGAGAAGCTGCCCTCGAACGCGCTGCCTCCGGTCGAGGAGCTTGCAAAGCCCGTGCCCACGGGCATCGGCGAGCTTGAGCGGCGCGGCGGAGCCTCGGACGTGCTGGTCCGCGGCTTTGTCGTCGATGTGCGCGAAGGCTCGGGTCTCATCTTCCGCTGCCCCGAGTGCCGGCGCAGCGTGCAGAAGGGCTCGTGCTCCGTGCACGGCAAGGTGAAGGGCGAAGCCGACCTGCGCATCAAGGCCGTCATCGACGACGGGACGGGCGGGATGTCGTTCGTCGCCGACCGCACGATCACCGAAAAGGTGCTTCGCAAAACGCTCGACCAGTGCGTCGAAACCACGCGGGAGACCATGGACTCCGAATGGGTCCGCCTCGAACTCAAGGACGCGCTCTTCGGGCGCCCCTTCGAGATGACGGGCAACGTGCTCTCGGACGACTACGGCCTGATGCTGATCGCCAAGTCGCTCGAGCCCGTGGCCGTGGACGTGAAGAAGGAAGTCGAACGCTACCTTGCCGCCCAGGAGGCGTGATCCCTTTGCCGAACAAGCGGGAAGTCGCTTGGCGCCTCTTCGCCGAGGAGTTCAACGGCTCCAAGCTCGAGATCCGCGGCGAGGCCGAATATGCGCCCACCTACGTGGTCACGCCGCTTGGCGCCATGGTCAACCGCATGTTCGCGGTCGGGGTGCTGACCGATGTCGAGAACATCGGCCAGCCTGAGGAGCCCCTCTACCGGGGCCGCGTCGTCGACCCCACGGGGACCTTCTACATCTCGGCTGGCCAGTACCAGCCGGAGGCGGCGAAGAAGCTCGCGGCCATCAAGACGCCCGCGGTCGTCGCGGTCGTGGGCAAGGTGCGGACTTACTCGCCGGAAGCCGGGACCGTCTATGTTTCGGTGCGCCCCGAGGACATCACCGAGGTCAGCCCCGAAATCCGCGACCTCTGGATCGTGGAGACCGCCCGCCTCACGCGGGACCGCGTGGAAGGGATGACCGAGGCGCTCTCGATCGACAAGCCGACAGAGGAAGGGCTCGTGAAGGCGGGGTACTCGCTGCAGGCCGCTCGCGGCCTCGTGAAGGCCGTCGAGTTCTACGGCGAGGTCGACGTGGGCCACTTTGCGCAGGTGGCCGACGAAGCCGTGCGCTCCATCGTGGACGATAGCGCCGGCGAGCGGCTTGAGGCCTTGCGCCGCGCAAGCGCGAAGTCCCCGACCGCGCGCGCGTCGGCCAACGCGCCGCTGGAGCGCCGGATGGAAATCCAGGTGGAGGCCGGCGGTTCAAGCGCTCCCGTCGAGGTCGTGGTGACGCCGACCTCCGGAGGGGAAGCAAGCGAAGACCAGGAGGCGGTCGTCTTCCAGATCGTCAAGGAACTCGACAAGGGCCCGAAGGGCGCGGCCTACGACGAGATCATCGACCGGTGCGTGAAGAAGGGCGTTCCTCGCGAAGCCTTCGACGACCTCGTGAACGCGCTGCTCGACAAGGGCAAGATCTACGAGCCGGTGCTCGGCCAGCTCAAGATCATCTGAAGGCCGTCATTTTTCCGGGGCCGCGCGAGCGGCCCCGCCCTTT
>JBGQKI010000059.1:0-10467 GCA_041499475.1 Thermoplasmata archaeon | reverse complement strand
GCGGTTCAATGAACCGACCAAACCGCTCCAAAGGCGCATGGACGGAATGGAGGCTGCTCGCCCCCCGCCAGGTCTCCTCGCCGCAAGCCCTCCCCGCGGGTATTGCTACGGGCCCCGGGTCTCGGCAACCCGCACGGCGCGGTCGCCGCGGCGGCCCGGACCGAGCAGGCAGAAAGCGTGCGGAACCCCCTCTTGGGCTGGCCCCGCTTGGCAAGCCCTCCCCTTCACCGCGCCCTGTTGTCCCTTTTGCCCGCCCCCCAAGAGCGTCAGCGAAGACCCGTCCCCCACCTTTCCACGCGACTGCAAACGGTGTCCATGAGGAGCGGGCTCACTCACCTTGAGGCAAAACTTATCACAAGGCGATTCCAACCGGTGGTGATGGCAACCCCACGCTCCGGCGCGCTCGGCCTCTCCAAGGAGGCTGAGGAATTCCTGCGCGGAAACCCGTCAGCAAGAAAGATCGCGAAGGCCGCCGTCGAAGATTACGTCCGCCGGATGAAGGCGCTCGACGAATTCTCAAAGGATTCGACGATGACCGAAGCCCTGGCGATTGAAATCGGACGCGCCTGGCGGCGCGATATCCACAAGCGCATCACCGGCCAATAAGGGGCGCGGTCCTTGTGCGGATCGTGGTCGATACGAGCGTGCTCGTCGCCGCGACGATGAAGTCATCGCGCGTGCGGCAAGTCTATTTGGCCTTCCTTTCAGCCGAGTGGCTCATCCCGCACGCCGCGACGGCTGAGATTGAGCGACACCTGCCGCGCATCGCGGCGATCTCGAAGCGTTCGGTCGACGAGACGCGCGAGGCGATTGGACTGCTCTTGGATAGAGCTGCGTTCGTGGAAGTCTCTTCACGAGATCCCGAGCACGCGTTGGCGAAGGAGTTGATCGGGCGCCGCGACCCCACCGACGTTGACTTTGTCGCAGCGTGCCTCAAGACAGGCGCGCTTGGGATATGGTCGCTCGACCGCGATTTCGATGGCATCGACGGCGTGCCGCGGTTCACGACCGCCGGCGTGGCGAAGCTACTCGAACTCGCGGGGAACGTTTCCGAGGACTGAATTCAATCCACGAAGCGGCAGGATTTAGCCAGGCGCTCGTGGCCAGGACACCGGCGCCCGCCAGCGCAAGCACCCGCAACGGCTCCGATGACCCGGGTTCGAATCCCGGCGCCTGCACCTCCCTTTCGCGGCCGGCGCGTCGGCCGCGCAACGCTCATGGGCGGTGGCACCACCGTGGGTGTGCAGTGATGACCGTCTCCGTGGAGCTCCGGCCCGTGCACGACGGCGATCTGCCCATTTTCTTCGAGCAGCAGCGCGAGCCCGAGGCCAATCGAATGGCGGCTTTCCCGGCGCGGGAGCGGGAGGCGCACCTCGCGCACTGGGCGAAGATCCGCACCGACCCCACGGTGCTCGTGCGGACCATCCTTTCCGGCAGCGAAGTGGCCGGCAACATCGGCAGCTTCGAGGCAGGCGGAACGCGCCAAGTGGGCTACTGGATTGGACGAGCCTATTGGGGCCGGGGCATCGCGACCCGCGCGCTCAAGCAATTCCTCCAAGTCGAGCCCGCCCGGCCACTCTTTGCCCACGTGGCCAAGCAGAACGTGGCTTCGGTGCGCGTCCTTGAGAATGGCGGCTTCGCCGTCTGCGGCGAGGAGAAAGCGGTCTCCATCAACGGCGGGGAGGCCGTCGACGAATTCATCATGAGGATCGATTCGTGACGCGGCGCTTAACGCGGGGCGGCCGGGTCGGCGTCGGGCGCATCGGGGGCCGGCCCGGTCCCCGCGGGCTCCGCGAACTTCTCAAAGAGCTGGCTGTATTCCTTCTCCTCGATCATCCGGCTCGTGTACAGGCGGCCGTACTGGTCATCGTACGACTTCTTGCGCGCGGGCCTTCGGCCGCGCCACCAGAGGGCGAGGATGGCCGAAAGGCCGACCGCGAGGGCAAGGGCAAGGAGCGTGAGCGGCTCCTCGAAGGTGTTCACCGGCGCCACCGGCCGCTCGCGGATCTCGAGCGTCGTGTTCTTGAGCACGGGCGGCCCCGAGCCGTCGTCGACGCGCAGCGTAACGAGGTAGGTGCCCGGGCCGGGGAACGAGAGCGCGACGCGGCTGCCCGGGAGCCATTCCGTGTTGAGGCCGGGGCCTTCGAAGCGCCAAGCGAGGAGCAGCGTCGCGTTCTCGGGGTCGGCCGAATCGCTGCCGTCGAAGGAGACCGTCTCGTTCGGGAAAAACTGGCCGCTGTAGCCGATGCGGGGCACGGGAGGAGCGTTTAGCGGGGCCGCCGCGGGGCTTGCGTAAACGCGGAACGTGACCGGGAGGTCGGAGGGCGCTCCGGCGATGGTCGCGGTGTGCGCCGCGCCGTCGGTGGCCGTCACGAGCAAGACCCAAGCGCCAGCCTCCTCGCGCAGGATGTGCGCCGTCGAGGCGTTCACCCGGGCGTCGGGCGTGAAGGCGATCGTGAGCGTGAAATTCGAAAGCGCGAGCGCCGCGCCCTCAATGCGGTAGCCGGAAGAGACGGCGAGCAAGCCCGAGGGGTCGGGAGCAAGCGCGCCTGGCCACACGGCTACGCTGAGGTTGGACGGGGGGACCACGGCAAGCAGCAGCACGGCGTGCGCGTCCTCGGAGATCAGCGTCTTGTTCTCAAACACATCGGGGCCGCCCGATGTCGAGGATAGGTTCGTGAGGTTCCCGTCGTTTGCAAGGAAATAGAACGCGTGGCGCCCGGCCTCGAGCGGCAGCGCAAAGGCAAAGACTTGCCCCGCGCGCGGGTCGCTGCCCGAAGAGAGGGCCATCGCGTGCGGCGTGCCGTCGATGACCGCATAGACCTCGGCGGCAGACTCGCCGTTGACGTCACGGTAGGTGAACCGGAAGGTGAACGAGTCGTTCGCGTACCCGGTCTGCGGCGAGACGCTGACGTTGAAAAGCTCCGGGGGCTCGTCCACCTCGACATAGAGCGTGATGTTCGCGCTGGCCCCTGCCCCCTTGTTGTCGATCACAAGGAGCGTGATGTTCTCTTCGCCAGGGTCGAGGCGCCCGCTCCAATTGAGCCCCGAGCCCTTGTAGAGCCCGTTGGCGGTCCAGTTGTACGCGTAGATGTAGCCGTCGGGGTCAGCAGAGCCGCCGGCGCTGAAGTTGATCACCTCGCTTGAAAAGAAGTGCGTGCCGTCCGGCGGCGCGGCGATCACGGCGACGGGAGGCAGGTTGCAGGGACCAATCGTGAGGTGGACGGTCTTGTTGGCTTCGAGGGATTCGTTGTCCCGCACGGTGAGCGTAACGTTGTAGTCGCCCGGAGCCGTGAAATTCGTGTAGTATAGCGCGAGCGCTGAGGGCCCCTCGATCGAGTCGTTCGGGAACTGCCAGATGTAGTACAGCGGGCCCCCGTCAGGGTCGCTCGAGAAACTCGCGTTGAATTCGATCGGCACGCAACCGTCGAAGTTCGTGTTGTTGAGCGGGCGGAAGATGAAAGCCGACGGGGGGGAGCCAGCGGCGACAGAGGGGGAGAGCGCGAGCAGGAGGGCGAGCGCCCCAAGCCCGGCGAGCGCAAGGGGCACGCCTGCCGGCAGCCAGACGGGCCCTCCTGGTTGACCTCGAGACATGACCGCTTGTACGATCTTGGGCGCGCGGATAAATAGCCTCTCAAACGCCCGCCGGATGCGCGCACCGCCGCCGGCGCGGGGCAACCTTATTCTGACCGCGCGTGGCTCCAGCGCGCGATGCCCCGGCGAAGCGAATTCCACGCGTTCCTGGACGAAGACATCGGGCGAGGCGACATCACCTCGGAGCTCGTGGTGCCGCGCGACTTGAAGGCGCTCGCGGTCATTTTCCCGCGCAAGGCGTGCGTGCTTGCTGGCCTCGAGGAGGCGCGCACCGTGTTCGAAGAACTGCGCGTTCCCTTCGAGGCGAAGGCCCAAGACGGCGACTGGGTGCCGGGGGGGAAGGTCGTAGCCGTGGTCGAGGGAAAGGCCCGCTCTATCCTCAAAGGCGAGCGTGTCGCGCTCAACATCCTCCAGCGGATGAGCGGGATCGCCACACTGACCCGGCGTTTGGTGGAAGAGGGGCGGCGCGCCAACCCGCAACTCGTCGTGGCAGCGACCCGCAAGACCACGCCAGGGTTCCGCGCGTTCGAGAAGCGCGCGGTGCGCCTGGGCGGCGGCGAGCCGCACCGGTTCGCGCTCGACGACATGGTGCTCGTGAAGGACAACCACATCGCGCTTGTGGGAAGCGTGGCGGCGGCCTTGAAGCGCGTGAACGCCGGAGGGCGCCGGCCGTATACGAAGAAGGTGGAGGTCGAGGTGAACTCGCTTGAGGATGCCCTCACCGCGGCGCAGCTCGGGGCGGACATAATCATGTTAGACAACTTCGCCCTGCCCGCGCTGAAGAAGACCTACCGTGCGATCAAGGCCGCTTACCCGCAGGTGCTCGTGGAGGTTTCCGGTGGCATCAACGAGTCGTCGATTGCCGCGGTGGCGCCCTTCGCCGACGTGGTGTCGGTGGGCGCGCTCACCCACTCGGCGCCTGCAAGCGACTTCACCCTGGAATTCGCGCCGAAAAAGGCAAAGGGCGGCGCGCGATCCAGCGCCAGGCGGAAGGGGGTTCGGAAACGATGATGCCAGGCGGGATGGACCCTAAGAAGATGAAGGCCCTCATGAAGCAGATGGGCATCGAGCAGGAGGAACTGCGCGGCGTGATCGAGGTCATCATCCGGACGCGCACGAAGGACCTCGTGTTCAGGGAGCCCACGGTGACCGAAGTGCGCGCCCAGGGCACGAGGACCTACCAGGTGGTCGGCAAGCCCGAGGAGCGCCCGCCCGGAGCTGCGCCCTCGCCTGGGTCGGCCGGAAAGTCAAGGGCCGCCGAACCCCAGCCAGAACCCTCCGAGTTCCCCGAGGACGACCTCCGGCTTGTGATGGACCAGGCCGGATGCTCGCGCGAAAAGGCACTCTCCGCGCTTCGCGCCTCCGACGGCAGCCCTGCCGAGGCAATCCTCTCGCTGATGGGGTAATTCTGGGGGCTCAAGGGCGCTTCAGTGGAGGCGCCGGATGAGCCGCGTGGAGCTTTCCGGGTTCGACCGCTTCTTCATGTCCTGCAGCAAGCCGCTGTAGTACGTGATCTGCTGGCGCACGCGCGCATACTCGGTAGGGTTCCGCTGCTTGCCGCCGCTGTGGGCCAGCTCGACCGCCCGGCGCTCCCATCGGCGCAATTCCTCAATCGCCATGAGTACCTTGTCGACCTCGAGTGCTACTGCTGACATGTGGGAACCCCCCGCTTATCTAGGGAAGGGGCTGGGAGAAGAACGTTGTGGGGCGATCGGTCCTTGGGCTCGCGCGCGCCCGCGCGCGCGACCGGGCGAAAAGTGACGGCGCGAGCCCCTTCGACCGCCGATCCCATGTTCGGCTCTGCGCGAACTATCTCGCCCGCAACGGCCGACTGGCACAGGTTATGGGACAATATGGGCCTCCAGAATCAACTCTGCGGTTTTCGCCGACACCTTTAAGGCTTCAACTTCCCGCCTTCCGCTCAAGGTGAGAAAATGTCCACTGCCATGAAACCGTGGAAGAGCCTGTCGATCGCCCTGCTGTTGTTCGGCCTCTTGGCCGGCGCCCTCTCCGGGGGAGCGTCCGCAGCGACCCTCACCGTGACCTCGCCTACCAAGGATCCCTACTCGTACATCCCCGGCGAGTCGATGACCGCCACCTTCGGCGGCCTTAGCACTACGACCGCGTACGACATGCGCGTCACGTACACCAACGGGACCGCCATCCTTGAACTCTTGAACCAGACCTCAGCGTCGGGCACGCTCACCTGGACGTTCAACATCCCGGCGAACTTCGACGGCTCGTATTACGTCCGGGGCTACCTGAACGGCAGCGCGGGCGCGATGAACACGCGCAGCTTCCAAGTGCACCTCTTCTCGATCTCCGCGAACCTCGACCACCCCGTCTACCTGCCCGGCGACCACGTCACCGTGTACTACTACACCCAGCGCCTCGAGGACCAGCGCCCGTTGGACGCGGGCCACGGCCGGTGGGCGATGTCGGTCGTCCGCGACAACGGCACAGGCACCGCGACCGAAAACCTCGGCAACTCGATCAGCGCGCCCCAGGGCAGCTTCGTGGTTGAGCTGCCGGCGACCACGCACCCCGCCTACTACGACCTCACCATCACCTACAACGACACGACCGACGCACACTCCCAGTCGTACGACATCACGGTCGAGGTTGGCACCTACAACCTCGTGGTGAGCCTCGACCGCTCGCCGGCGAACTATGCGCCGGGCGACAGCGTGGTCGTGACCGTACGGGGCACGACCTCGTGGGGTTCCTCGGAGCCCACCAACGGCGTCTCCATCGCCTCGAAGGTCCAGACCTATGATGCGGGCAACGCGACATGGAACACCGAATCGGCCTACACGATCCCCACCCAGACCACGACCCTCCAGGGCACGGCCTCGTTCATCGTGACGCTCCAGACGGGCATCGCGGACGCCACGCAGATGCGCGTCCTGGTCACCGGGACGCGCTCGGGCACGCCGCAGGAGGCCTCCGCGGCCTTCACCGTGCGCTCGAACACGGGGCTTACGATCGCCTTGGCGCTTGACCAGACGATCTACACGCCGGGCCAGACGATCACCGCGACGCTGAGCTTCATCACTTCGAACGCCACGCTCGTGAACGGCGCGATGTACCAGTGGACGATCGAGAACGGCGACACGAGCGCCACGCTCCTCTACGACTACTCGGCCGGCACGCCGACGGGCGCGGTCAAGACGTTCCAGATCCCGACGGGCTACAGCGGCAGCATCAACGTCTATGTCACCGTCTACACGCCCGACGACCGCACCTACTCGCGTTCCCAGACCGCCACGGTATTCTCCTCGGCGCTGCTCGTGGTCACCTCGAAGCAGCTCTACCAGCCGGGCGACACGATCACCGTGACCACGACGCTCGTGACCGACCGCACCTGTGCGGATGGCGAGCCGCGCTTCGTTTGGCTCCTCACCCCGGGCTCGACCGGCGAGCCGATCAAGAACGGCAGCGCGACCCCTGGCAGCAAGAGCTACTCGTTCAGCTTCCAGATCCCCACACCCGCCGACGACTCCTACACGGTGTCGACGAGCGCGGCGTGCGGCGGCGTGGTCGAGAAGGACTCGAAGAGCCTGTCGCGCGAGAAGTACCTCGCGCTGCAGATCACGGTGCCCGACAAGTCCTACAAGCCGGGCGACACGGTGCGCGTGCACTGGAAGATCGTGCCCGTTGGCGGGGCCACCCCGCCGCCGGTGTCGACGATCACGCTCTACCTCGGCGGCTACCCGTACTTCGTGGCCGGCTCCGGCCGCAGCTACGAGGTCCAGGGCCTCGAGGGCGACGTCGACTACACGATTCCGTCAAGCACCTCGCCCACCGCGGACCTCACGATCACCGCGCTGGGCGGCGCCGGCGCCCAGACCAGCACGGTGGTCGCCGTGCGCCCCTCGGCGGGCGCCTCGCCAGCGAGTTCGGCGGCCAACGCCGCGACCTGGGGCCTTGTGATCGCGGTGCTCGCGCTGTTCCTCGGCGTGCTTGCACTCATGCGGAGGCCGCACGCGGCCGGCGAGCACATGGATTCGCCGCGCCGCTCGAGCTTTTCGGAGATGAAGCCTGAGCAGGCCTCGAAGGACGAGCCCAAGAAGGATGACAAGAAGGCCGACGAGCCTCCGAAGTCGCTCTAAGCCGACTGATTTTCCTTTCCCCGGCCCGTAAGGGCCGGGTTCCCCTTTTTTCTGCTGATTTCCAGTGGCCAGCGTAGGCGAGGCCTTGCCGCCCACGCAGGTTCTTATGGGGTGCCTCCGCTCAGGGCATTTGCCGCCCCAGGCGGTCCACTGCGGGCTCATGGTCTAGCTGGTCATGACGCGACTTTCACAAGGTCGAGGTCGCCGGTTCGAATCCGGCTGAGCCCACTGCTCTCCCCCTTCAGCCCTGCTCTCGCTTCACTTGGCGCCGCCACAGGAGCCCCGGATGTTCGGCCAGGCGCGCGTGAACAGGAATGTGTCCGAAAAGCAAACGTGGCTCGATGATCCCCTCTTTGAGGCGCGCCTTAAATCGCTCTTCGTCCCGCTGTAGGGGGAACAAGGCGTCGGTCCATTGCCGGCTGCCTTCCACAACCGCATCGCGATCAAGGGGCGTGTTGAGCGACAACATGGCCTGCACCTTGTTCCGGAGCGCCGTGGCGCCAACGCGCGAGGCGCGGTCGATGTCAAGGCTGGCAAGGTCCAAGTCGGCCATGAACCCGTGAAAGAGCGCCACCTTCCGAACCGTCGCCGCGTCCAGATCCAATGACCCAAAGTTTGCGACATCATACAGGTCACGAGGCAGGCCGCGAAGGCAAAGCGTTGCAAGTTTCGACCCTGCGAGCTCGTCCAAGTGCAGGCACGGGATTTTGACTCCCTCGAACCTCAAGGCGCTGTTCGGAGCGCGCCGCTCGATTCGGCCGAGGACGGGCACCCGCTCGAGGAAATTGAGGTCGACTTTGACAAGGTCGCGTCCCCCCGTGAGCGACGGGTAGCGGAAGTGCGTCACGGCGCCGGCGTGGCCGTCCTTCAGGCGGCTGACGCGATAGCCGAGGGCCTGCCCGATTTCGTCGATCCCCGTCAGCACTTGGGGCCGTTCGGCCTTCATTCCGGCCAAGTCGACGGCGCCGATGTAGTCCAAGTCGGCGTCGATGCTGAGCCGCCGCAGGCCGCCATAGAAAAGGTTGAGGCCCGTCCCGCCCTTGAGGACAACTCGCGGGCCGAGGAAACGGTCCCTCGAAATCTCGTCGAGCAGCGCCACGAGCCGGAGCGCCTTCTCGACCGACCCTCGGCGAAACCCCGTTTCCCTGGAGACGGAGTCCACGGTTCCGCGATCGATGGTCAAGCTAGGCACGCCCAACCAACTCCCTGGCACCGCGGGGGATGTAGACCTTCCACTCGGGGATGTATAGACGGTCGTGGGGCTCCGCGTCAAACGCCACGGGCGAGGGGCTGGCGCCCTTTCGGAAAGCTCGGACTTCGCTCGCGTCAAGCCTCCACGATTCCTGCAGCGAGGCGGCCACGAACCCGACACGGTTGAGGACCCCCGCGATGCGTTGTGCGCGCGCTGCCTCCAATAGGTCCTGCGGATCGATCGATCGGAACCCACTCGCGCTATGGTAGATCTCCTCGAAGCCGCCACCCCTTGATACGAGGCGGCAGCACATCGCAATCGTCCATTCTGGGCGAGTGACCGAGAGCGGCTCCCCCTCCCGGACTGTGCTGGTCGAGGCGCGCTGCAGGACTTTCGCAGGGATGCCGTAGGGAACAAACGACACGCCTTGGAACGAAAAGGGGGCGAAGCGAGTCGTGGTCGCGATGTGGACCCTCGATTCTTCGGGGTTTTGGGCGACCCCGTGGACGACAAAGGCGCTGTGGAACGCGATGGCGTACTCCTTGCGGATTCCGGAGGCGACGAGGTAGGGGTCCCAAGTGAAACCTCCGCGTGACGTTTCAAACGGAACCGGGATGTAGAGGCCACGCCGGACCTGCCGAATCTGGCCGCGCCGGCGCAGCCAATCCAGGGCCCTTGCCGCTGCGCGGCGGTCCCCGCGGTAGGCGATCAGGGCATCCGCCGTGGTGATGAAGGGCCTGGCGAGCAGCGGCGCGTAGCGGGCGTGCAAGTGTGCCATGTGATGTTTTGTCAAGTAATCCTTATGAATATAAGACTTGTCATAATTTTTACGTCATATTTTCCCGTAGATACTGTATCAGCAATTATGTTACGTAAATCTGTCATTTGACAGACTTTGTAAATATTAATTCGTATGGGACACCATTGGGACTTCGTCCAGCTTGAGCGCACGGGCCTTGCCGCCCCACCATCGAGGCCGCAGGCAACCCGATTCGAACCGGTTTCCCAGTGGGCCCGGCTTGGCCCATTCACTCTATCTTGGGCGTGGCCCGTCGTCCCGCATGGGCGCCGCGGCTCACCCATACACGGAGCGGCGGTGGCCGAATCTTGTGAATACGACGTCACCGCCCTCGACCGCGTAGATGCCTCGGTAGTCCCCGACCCGGAGGCGCCACGCGTTGGCTACCCCCGAGAGCATGCGCACATCGCATCCCGCGCGCCGCCGCCCGGGGTCGACTTCAAGCAGGGCGAAGGCGTCCGAGAATCGCTCCTTCACATCGCGCGGAAGGCGCCGGAATTCCCGCTCGGCGCTCGATGTGAAGAGGACCACGAACGCGCACAAGGAGCCACCTCAAAGGCCGAGGTCATCCTTGATCTTCCGCCAAGAGCGGCGCTTCTCTCCCCTAAGGCGCCGCACATGCTCGAGGAAGAACTCCTCGGGGGGGTGCGTGGCAAGAAGGTCGTTGATCAGGTCGTCGTAGGACGCCCCGCCGACCTTGTACGCGCGGAGACGCTCGAGCGTTTGCCGCTGAACCGGGATCGTGGTGGGGGGCCCCTTCGCAGCCATCG
>JBGQKI010000058.1:0-11316 GCA_041499475.1 Thermoplasmata archaeon | reverse complement strand
TAACGATCTTCGGTAATGTTCCGTAACATTTACGTGCTGATCCCCCAATGCCTTCTTGGGATGGGAATGCACTCGACCTACGTTGTGAAACTCAGCCGCGCCGAACTGGAACGCCGCCGTCTGGACGCCGCGAGGGATCTCCTAGCGGGGTCCAAGCAGGCCGATGTCGCTCGTAGCCATCACACGACTCGCGCGAGCGTCAGCCGTTGGAACAAGACCCTTCGAGCGAAGGGAATTGCGGCGTTGCGGGGTACGACCTCGTCAGGGCGGCCGAGCCGCCTCACGGAGGAACAGTGGGCGGCGGTCGAGCGAGCGCTGCGCGAGGGCCCGGCCGCCCACGGGTTCAGCACGGATATCTGGACCGGCCTCCGCGTCCAGCGCCTCATCCGCGAGATGTTCGGCATCGAGTTCAATTCGAACCATTTGATCGACGTTCTGAAAGAGCGATTCAACCTGAGCTGGCAAAAGCCCCATCGAGTCGCGCGCGAGCGCGACGAAAAGAAGAGGAAGGTGTGGCTCGAGACGACATGGGCCGAAACAAAAAAAGGGCGATCGACGGACGCTGGACGGTCGCCTTCGTCGACGAATCTGGATTTTCCCCCGTCCCGCTCGTCCGCAACGTCTGGGCGACGCGCGGTCAGACGCCGACCCTCGTCCACAACCTCGGGAACCGCGAGAAAGTGAGCGCGATCAGCGCGGTCACCTCGGACCGGCAGTTGTACTTCCGGTTCAAGGAGGACGCGGCGTTCAGCGGAGCGGATGTCAGGAGGTTCGCGCTCCTCCTGTTGCGGCACATCCGCGGACAGCTCGTGATCATCTGGGACAACGCCCAGCAGCACCACGCCAAGCTCGTGACCGAGCTGACGAAGAAGTTCCCGAGGTTGCGGATCGAATTCCTGCCCGGGTACTCCCCGGACTTCAACCCGGACGAAGGCGTGTGGAACCACACCAAGCGCGTGGAGTTGGGGAACTTCGCGCCCCACAACAAGGATGAGTTGGTCGCAGGAGCGCGGGGCGCGCTACGGCGCTTGAAGCGCCGGCCCACGAAGATCGCGGAATTCTGGAGGCAGAGCGACCTACCGTTGAACGGAATGGAGAAGTTACTCAACATTCCCGGACATCGTTAGTTGCCGTCAAATGAACCGGCGAACCTTGCCCCTTTCGCTGAGAGGGTGGGAGATCGGGGATATCCATCAAGCCACCGTTTTGAAGGCCTTCAGACTCGCCCCCAATCGTGCCGACCGTAGTGCGCTGTGTTTACCTCGATACAAATGTCTATGTCGCGGGCGCGGAAGCAGGTCCCCTCCGCCATCCGTCCCGTAGCCTCATCGAGCTCGCCCGAACCGACCGAGTTGCCGGCATCGGAAGCGTGTTGGTTCGCCGCGAGTTGCGCGCGGTTTGCGAACGGATGGGGTCCGTAGAAGCCCTCGACCTCTACTGGCCGGCAATCGTTGCAGAGCTTCCTGGAGGCAAGCAGGATGCCTGGCTAAAAAAGGTGTACCGGCGCGAATTGGGGATCAAAGACGCCGATGCCCACCACCTCGCGTTTGCGACAAGCGCGCGAGTCGAAGTCTTCGCAAGCTGGAACCGCAACGACCTAGTCAAAGCACGCACGATGGCGGTCGTCCAGCGGATTAATGAACGCCTGGGCCTTCGGACACCTATCATCCTTACGCCCGCCCAGTTCGAAGCGCGCACGGCCCGAGTGGGCCGTTCGGGCAGGGTCCTCATCGACTAGTCTCGGCGTGCACGGCGCGGATGGCGGCGTTCATCCTCGTTGGCAAGATCATGGCGAATCTCTTTCACAAACTCGACCGCCGAAAGTCCGTGCATGGTGCGCTTCAGCTTGAGCTGAAAGTCGGCACTGTCAATCCGGCGAAGGAGGAGGCGGTACTCAGCGTCGGACTTGCGTCGCGCAGACGGCTTGTGTGCCACGATAATGCGTCGGCGCACCGCCGTAATAACCGTTTCCATTCGGCTTTGGTCAAGCCTGCGAAGCACCACGACCCCGATCAGCGCCCCGCCATGGGCGCGGCGTGGCGCCTGAGGTACTCATCGAAAGCCATCACACCCTCAAGCAGCGCCCGCCCTTGCTTTGTGAGCGAGTAGTCCACCCGAGGCGGCACTTCGGCAAACACCTGGCGGGCGAGGATGTCGGATTCGACAAGTTCGTTCAGGCGCAGCGAGAGCGTGTTAGGGCTCGACTTGAGCTCTTTGAGGATCTCGTTGAACCTCAGCGTCTCGCGCGTGCCGAACATCCGGATCACGTGGAGCATGTGGCGCCGCCCAAGGAAGTCCATGAGCTCGGCCGTTGGGCAGAGGGGTTTGGTGGGATCCGTCCCTTTGCTGAGGGGCCGAGATCGCGCTTTCTGCACGGCGGAACCTCCCGGTGGGAGCGCTTGAAAGCCTCGCTCCCAAGGTTAGGAGTCGCTTCAATGATATGAAGTTTGTACTTTAATACTACAGAGTATGTAGCATCGGACGGTGAAAACCCACCATGCAACACCTCCTTGCCAAAACCGATGACATCAGCGCTGTGAAAGTGACCCGGGTCGACTTCTTCGGCCGCCCCGCGATCGTCTACAGGGAGGGCGACAAGTTCGTCGCCGCGATCGACGTGTGCACGCACCTGGGCGGTCCCCTCGAGCTCAACGGCGGCCAACTGCAGTGCCAATGGCACGGCGCGTGCTTTGCGCGCGACACCGGAAAGCCGATCAGCGGGCCGGCGCCTGCCCAGTCGAAGCTCATCCGTCTGCCCACGCGCGAGAGGGAAGGCGGCCTCTATTACGTCGTGGGCGAGTGAATGGCGGGTCGCACCCCGACGCGCACCAAGCACTCGCCTTGGTCAACTTCGCAATCCTGGCGCGGCACTGAGGACAAAAGTGGGGCAGAACCATGATGGGCTTGAATGGACCCAAGAGGATCCGCGTCGGCATCATCGGCGCCAATCCGGATCGCGGATGGGCAGCCGCGGCGCACATACCCGCCTTGAAGTCGCTTTCTGACGACTTCGAGATCACTGCGCTATCCACCACCCGACGCGAATCGGCCGCCGCCGCCGGCAAGCTCTTCGGTGTGCCCGCCGCTTTCGACAACCACCAAGACCTCGTGAACAGGGCCGACGTAGACGTCGTGGCGATCACGGTGAAAGTGCCGCACCACCTCGAACTGGCGACCGCAGCGATCGAGGCGGGAAAGGCCGTGTATTGCGAGTGGCCGCTCGGCAACGGTTTGGCAGAGGCACAGGCTATGGCTGCACTTGCGAAAGAGAAGGGGGTCCTTGCCGTCGCGGGGCTGCAAGCCCGCTCGGCGCCGTCCGTGGCGTACGTGCGTGACCTCATCAAGCAAGGGTATGTCGGTGAGGTGCTGTCGACCTCGTTGATCGGCTCGGGGATGGGCTGGGGACCAACCGTGGAGCCATTCAACGAGTACCTGAACGACAAGAGAAACGGCGCCACGATGCTATCTATTCCCCTCGGCCACACGGCGGACGCTATGTGCTATTGCCTGGGCGAGGTGCAAGAGCTCTCCGCCACCATGACGCAGCGCCGAAGGTCATTCACCATCGCGGGGACAGGCCAACGCAAGCCCATGACCGCGGAGGACCAGGTGGGCGTGACGGGACTTTTGGAGGGCGGGGCGGCTTTCTCGATCCATTACCGCGGCGGGGTGTCGCGGGGCACGAACCTGCTCTGGGAGATCAACGGCACTGAGGGTGACTTGCAACTCACCGCCGCTGGCGGCCAAGCTCAAATCTTCGAGCTGACGCTGCGCGGCGGCACGGGCGCGCAGTCAGCTGTCGAGGTCCTGCCCGTGCCAGAGCAGTACCGGTGGTCGCCGCCGCAAGGCCCAGGCCTATCGACCAACGTCGCCGAGGCGTACGCGCGCTTCGCCCGCGACTATCATCAGGGAACCCATCTCTGCCCCACCTTCGACGACGCAGTGACGCGCCATCGAATGCTGGACGCGGTCGAGACGGCGGCTGCAACGGGTCGGCGACAGACGCTCGGTTGAGCTGGCGGGGACTTTCGCCCTCACGCCTTCACCTTGAGCAGCACGTCCCCCTCATCGCGGCTGATGTGGGCGACGGCGGCGTCAACGCTGCTCCGCAAGAACATCAGCTCGACTGCGGCCGCGGCGGGCAGCGTAGCGAACAGGAATAGCCGGCTGCCAAACAACGTGGGCAAGCCGCTTGCAAACGCAACGGGAATCAGGAACATGATCCCGATGAAGGTGAACGTGGCGAGCCCGGCGCCGGAGACCGACTTGCGCCGGAAGCCTTCGCGGGTCGCGTGGCTCGGGAAGAACGCGCTCGACAGCATAGCCGCGGCGGTGAGGCCGAGGGCTATCGTGAACGTGAACGCGACGGACGTCGGCAAGAGGTCCAGGCGGTCGAAGATGGCGGCACAACCGGTAAGCGTCAGGCCGCTAAGTCCGGTCGCCATCCCCACGAGGAAAATGGCCTTCGCCCGGAGGAAGGCCCGCCGGTCGGCCGGCGAGGCGAAGAGGAAGGCGAGGCCGTCTTCCACGCCGAAGAGGTTGGCTCCAAGTCCGAGGAGGAAGGTCCACGGCGCCAGGAACGAGAAAATGGCGAGGAAAAACCCGCCGGACTGCCTCGGGTCGACCGACCGCGTCGTAGACGAGGAGACGATGGCCACGACCACGAGCATCAAGGTCCCGTAAGCCGCGGCTTTGACGAACGGGTCGCGCCGCAGGTAGATCCGGTCCTTCCAAAGAAGCAGGTTCGCGTGCGCGGAGACGGGCAGCGTGGGGATCTTGATGGCGCGCGCGGCGCGGGCGGCGGGCTTCGTGGGGACGCGGACGTTGAGGAAGTAGTGTGACACAACGACCCCAACCACAAAGGTCGCGACGGTCTCGGCGCTGAGCAGCGCCAAGGCCGAAAGCCCGGAGGGGCCCCAGGGGTCGACCATGACGCGGCCGACAAGGACGGGCGGCAGGTTGCCCTGGGCAAGGCGCCCGACCAGCGCTTCGCGCGAGCCGAGGTTCCCAAAGACCCAAAGCTGCAGGGCCGCCCAGATGAGCATCGCGACGAAGACGGCTACGAAGGCGAGCGTGTCGCGGGCGCGGCGCGACGATACGGAGGACTGGAACGCGAGGGTGAGCAGCTGCGCGAGGAAAATTCCTTGGAAGACGAGGAGCGCGGTGGCCGCGGCGGCGGGCGCAAAGCCGACGATCCCTGACGGGGACAGCAGGAAGGCGGCAACGATGGGCGGCGCAAGGAAGGGGATGGGTACAAGGAGGCCGAACGCGCGGCCAACAGCGGCGCCGAGGAAGAGCTCCCGCACCCGAAGAGGGTACGGCAAGAGTTTGCGCGCGTCGATCTGCGTCTGGAGCTCGACGCCGGTCGCCGTGGGCGTGAGCAAAATGAAGTAAAGCGGGAGCAGGGCGACGGCCGTCCACTCGAAGCCGCTTGGCGGGACGAAGCCGGAGGCGCGCAGGAAGCCGACGGCGCCGATCAGACCCACGAAGAGCAGCACCTCGAGGGCAAAGGCGGCGCCAAGCCCGACGAAGAGGAGAGCGCCGCGTTTCCGCCGAAGCAGCCGGCGGTACGAGTTCAGCGACACGCGCCACTTGAGCCAGACGAGGCTGCGCAGGTGCGAGCTCGCGCGGGGTGCGCCTACTGCTTCCAGCTCAACGCCCCCTCGCGGTCGGGCGCGTCGACGAGCTTGAGGAAGACCTCCTCGAGCGACGAGGCGCCGCCGGTCTGCGCGCGGGCCCTCAGCTCCTCGATGGGCCCGGCCCCGACGAGCTTCCCGTGGTGGATCACGGCGACCTCCGTGCAGAGCTTCTCGACGACCTCGAGGATGTGGGAGGAGAGGAAGATCGTCGTCTGCGTCTTCGAGAGCTTCTGCAGGATGCTCTTGATGACGCGCGCCGACACGGGGTCGACCCCGTTGAACGGCTCGTCGAGCAGGAGGACTTCCGGGTCGTGCAGGAGCGCGCAGGCGAGCGTGACCTTCTTTTTCATCCCCTGGGAGTAGTCGACGACCATCTCGTCGGCGCGGTCGTCGAGGTCGAGGAGGTAGAGGAGCTCCTCGCTCCGCTTCGCGATCGCGTCTTGTGCAACGCCGTGGAGGCGCCCGGAGAATTCGAGCAGCTCGCGCCCCGTCAGGCGCTCGTAGAGCGTGACCTCCTCGGAGAGCAGGCCGATCCGGCGCTTGACTTCGATGGGCTTTTCAACGACGTCGAAGCCGGCGACGCGCGCCGTGCCGCCGGTGGGCCTCAGGAGCCCCGCGAGGATCTTGATGGTCGTCGTCTTGCCCGAGCCGTTGGGGCCGAGGAACCCGTAGAACGACCCGCGCGGGACGCTGAGGGTGAGGCCGTCGACGGCGGTGAAGTTGTCGAAGGTGCGGGTGAGCCCCGTCATCACGATGGCGGCGGGCCCGCCGGCCGCGAGCGCCTCGGCGGGCGCGGGACTTGAGGCCACCACGGCCAGGCGAGCCCAGCGCGGCAGATAAAACGTTGTTGCCACCGGCTCGGGGCCGAAAATGGGTCGCGACTTTGCCCCCCTGGGGGACCTACTCTCGAAGCAGCCCTGATGCGGCGCCATCGGGCGGCGCGCGGGACTCCGAGGCCGGTTCAAATCTGAACTCGCGCACCGAGTGGAGGCCGATGGGCTGCGAGGGCAACGCCAGCTCGTCGCTCCCGCCATCGTACTTGCGTCGCATCCGCGCGCGCTGGACGCCCCTTGCAGCGGTGGCAAGTTCCTTCGCGACTTCGCGGGGCTTTTCGACCGAGAGGTAGCCGACCGCGTGGCGCGAGGCGGCCGCAATCGCAACGACCGCGAGCACGACAAGCGCAAGGGTGGCAAAGGGGTCGTAGGCGAAGGACGCCGCGATGAGGTCGACGAGGACGAAGAGCGCGCCGACGGTGAACCCCATGTGGCGCGCGATCGCTCGCCGGGCGGGCTCCGTCGCATGGCGCTGGCCCACGCGAGTGTCGGGGAGGCGGTCGAGGGCATCCCGGAAAAAGCCGCGGGCGAGCAGGGCCGCGAGCCCCGCGCCGGCGACCGACAGGGCAATCGAAAGGAGCCCGGGCACGAGCAGGGCGGCGGTCACGACCGCCATGTAGGCGATGAGGGCCCAGGCCATCCAACCAGGGCGCGCCCGCAAGCCGGTGTGCCGGTGCACGAGGTGCGCCTCCCGGATAAATTCGCCAACGAGCCCGGTGGAGTGCTTCAGGGAGTGGGGCGCAAGGTGAGCGAGCCCCCGCGCGATCCCGTTGGCGTGCTTCATCGCGACGGGCACGATGGCGCTTGTCACGAGCGACACGCCGCCCGCAATGGGGTAGAGCTCGAGGTGGCGCGAGAGCACGGGCAGCCCCGCAAGCGCGCCGCCGGCAGGGTGCGTGAGCTGGGCACCGATGTTGGCGAAGATGATCGAGTCCTCGCCGCGGCCGACCGCCGAAGCACCGATAAGCGCGGCGGCCTTCCCCTTGAACCCGATGAACACCGAGAGGGCCGCCAGGATGAACACCTCGTCGAAGAGGACAATGACGACGGCCGCCGCCACGATCCAAAGGCTTTCAAGGGAGGTGAAGAGCAGGATCTGGACGCCGAACATCAGGAAGAAAACGCCCACAAAGGCGTCGCGCAGCGCGGAGAGCCGCAGCGTGAGGCGCTCGGAGAGCCGCGTCTCGGCAAAGGCCATGCCGATGAAGAAGGTCCCGATGATGAACGGCATCCCGTACTGCTCGGCAAGCGCCGCGGAGGCGAACACAAGGCCAAGGGCAAGGAGCACGAACACCTCGTCGTTGCGGACGCGTTCGATGCGGCGGTAGAGGCGGGGGATGAGGACGAGGGCGAGCACGATGAGCGCGGCGTAGACGATCGCGACGGCCTGCAGCGACTGGGTAATCATCCCCGGGTTGGACGAGCCGACGGCCCAGGCGGTCGTGATGGCGAGGATGATCATCGTGATGAAGTCCTCGACAATCATCATCCCGAGGAGCGCCGCGGTCTCGTCGTTGGCGAGCCGCTTGAGGTCGGTGAGCGACTTGGCCGCCACCCCGACCGAGGACATGGCGAGGATCCCGGCGAGGAACAGGGTGTCGGCAAGCGGCCAGCCGAGGGCAAACCCGAGGAGGGTGCCCGAGAAGTAGAGCACCGCGACGTCCGCGATGGCAAGCACCGCGGAGGTGCGCCCGGCGGAGCGCAGGCGCGAGACCGACACTTCGAGGCCGACGAAGAAGAGCAGGAACGCGACGCCAAGGTCAGAAAGGATGGAGACCGATTCGTTGCCGGCGATCTGGATGCCGAAGTTGGGCGTGAGGTAGTGGGTGGCCAGCCACCCGAGGCCCACGCCGGCGGCGAGGTAACCGAGGATCATGGACTGGCGCAGGCGGGCGGCGATGGCGGCGCCGCAGAGCGCGGCGGCAAGCACGATGGCGACCGCGATGAAGTCGAACGCCGTGGGCTACGGCCCCCCGGGGGGCCGGTCCGCGCGGGAGGGCGCAAGCCCCTCCCGAAAGTGTCGAGCGCGCGCGCTAAGTGAGGCGGACATACGGTGCATCCCGAGCGTCGCAGGGACGGACTCCGGATAAAAAGGCATTGGAGGGCAGCGCGCGCGAGCGCGCGCGAGGCCGAAGTCCGGTGCAGCCCGTTGATTAACTGAGGCAAGCCCGATGATCATCGGGGCAAACACAAGGCGATCCGACAGCGCCTCCCGACGAGAGCATGCCCTTTGAACCTGAACTCACGATTCGCAACCCGCTACCCCGAGACCGCGACATTGCCTTTGAAGCGGGGGGTCAGCTGCGCGGTCGGACCGCCTTCGATGGTCTCCTGGAACATCACTCGCCGTCCCGTGGCCAGTACACGCTCGTCGCGGACCACCTCGGCACGGTCCTGGGTGTGGCCACCTTGACCGTTCACGGCCAAAGCCTCCACCTCGATTTCCTGGCTCGCGGTGGTTCCGCCGACCCCGCGTCCCGAATACGCGTTGGACGGCCCTTGTTCGAGGCTTGCTGCGCGCTTGCCGTCACGCTCGGGCCCAAGACGATCACGCTCGAGGCCGTGGATGACCCGCGCACCTTGTCATTCTACGAAGAAGTGGGCTGCACCACGGACGGCCCGCCCTCTGACGACGCCGATTGGGGCAAGCTGCACCCTATGAAGAAGGACGTCGCGCGGCCTTGATCTCCTTGCGCAGTCGACTGCGGGGCCCGGGAACCGCCATAAGGGCCGGGAGCTGGCTTTCCCTTCGGATCGCTTGGATCTCCTCTTGGACGAGCGGGTGTTCCCGCAACAGAGTTTCGGCAAGCGAAGATACCGATTCCTTGCGGTGATAGGCAAGGCCAATAAGCGCGCCATCGAGCTCGGGAGAAACGCTAAGGCACCTTCGAATGGCGGTCATAAGATCGTATTACTATAGTATGACCATGTTATTCAAGATTGCGTCCGTATGCGCTTGCCGAACGCCTGGCGGATCCTCCGGGCGGCGGGACTTTGCCTTTAAGGGAAGGGTGCGCGTTGCACCCACAGGCTTTGCGGTGCGCGTCCTTCACGTCAACCCGCTCTTCTTCCCCTACGCCGGCGGCACCGAGCGGCGCATCCTCGGGATCTCCAAGGAGCTCACCGCCCACGGCCATGAACTCCACGTCCTCACGGCCCAACTCAAGGGGACGCACGTGGCGGAGGTGTTCGAGGGGGTACAGGTGCACCGCCTGCCCTCGAGAATCTATGACGTCTACAACCCGCCGTTCATCAGTTCCAAAGGTGTGGCCGACGCGATCGCCCGGATCAAGCCTGACGTGATCGACTTCCACTACCGCTGGGCGCCGTCGTATACCCGCGGCGTGCGCCACGCTTTCGGGAAGGTCCCGGTGGTGTTCACCTACCACAACACCTTCGGCGAGGGCAGCGGCCTCTTTGGCGCGCTCTCGCGCATGAACGACTCGCGGTTCAACGCGTTCCTCGAACGCTGCCAGATGACGGTCTGCGTCTCTGAGTTCGTCCGGCGCCAGTTGATCCAGGTGGGCCTGCCCGAGGACCAGCTGAAGGTGGTGCCCAACGGCATCAACCTTGCAAGCGAGGACGAGGTTGCGCGGCTCAAGTCGGCCACGCCGGCCGAGGAGCCGCCCTACTGCGTATTCGTGGGGCGCATCGTGGGCCTCAAGGGCCTCGACGTCCTCATCGACGCCGCGGCGCTCACCTCCTCGCCTGTGCGTTTCAAGGTCGTTGGCACGGGGCCGAAGTTGAAGCGCCTGAAGGGGCGCGCGCAGCGGCGCGGCGTCGCGGGACGCTTCGACTTCTTCGGCTACATCGAGGACGAGCGAAAGCGGGAGATCATCGCGGGGGCCGCGGCGATGACCCACCCCGCTCGGTTCGAGGCCTTCGGCCTGACGCTGCTGGAGGCGCTCGAGCTTGGCTGCCCTGTCATCGCTTCGGACACCGGCGGGATCCCGGAGATCATCACGGGTGGCGGCGTGCTCGTGCCCCCAGGCGAACCCAAAGCCCTTGCCGCCGCCATTGACGCGATGATGGGCAGCGCCGAAAGGCGCGCCGAGCTCGGGGCGGCCGCTCGCGAGCGCGCGCGGCGCTACGCATGGCCCGTGGTTGCCCGCGAGATGGAGTCCGTGTACGAGGCCGCGGCCGCCGCCAAAGGAGTACGCGTGGAATGACCGAAGTCTCCGTGATTGTGCCCACGCTGAACGAAGCGAAGTACCTGCCATCCCTGCTCGGCTCGCTGAAGCGGCAGTCGTTCACCGACTTCGAGGTGCTCATCGGCGACTCGGGCAGCACCGACGGCACCCAGGAGGTCGCCGCCGCCGCGGGTGCGCGCGTGCTTGAGGGCGAGCGCAAGGGCCCCGGCGAGGGGCGCAACCGTGGCGCGCGGGCGGCCGGCGGACGCGTCTTCCTCTTCCTCGACGCCGACTGCGTGGCGCCTGCGGGGCTTTTCGAGGCGGTCCTCAAGGCCCTCGACGACCCGCAGGTCATCGGCGGGGCAACTTCGTTCACGCCGCTCGACGGCAAGCGCCGCGACCGGCTGCTCTTCACGCTGGCAAACCTCTACCAGCGCGTGATGACCGAGTGGGGCTTCCCCCACAACGCCGGCTACTGCTTTTTCTTCCGGCGCGAGGCCTTCGAGAAGCTCGGCGGCATCCGCGAGGACATGCTGCTGAACGAGACCCACGACATCGCGCTGCGCTCGCGCGAGGCGGGCCGCTTCGTGTTCCTGCCCATCGAGGTGCAAACTTCCATGCGGCGCTTCCGCACCTACGGCTACGCCCGGACGATCGTCCTCGAGTACCTCGCCTCCACCTTGTTTTACTACGTCACCAAGCGCACGCCGCCCG
>JBGQKI010000057.1:0-11473 GCA_041499475.1 Thermoplasmata archaeon | reverse complement strand
TTCTGGCTCCGGCCAGGGCCAAGGCCAGGGCAACGGCCAGGGCCAGGGCGCGGGCCAGGGCGCAGGCCAGGGCACCGGCAACGGCCAGGGATCCGGCGCAAACGGCGGCAACCAGGGCACGCCGACCGACCGCGACGGAGACGGCATCTTTGAGGCGGGCTTCCACGCCCCGCGAATGGCGTTCCCGCTCGTGTCGTTCCCGACGCTCTCGCTCTAAGCGCGAGGTTGTTTCCTCTTTCCGGGGCCTTCGGGCCCCGAACCCATTTCTTTTGTTTGAGCGCGCGTGCCGCGCCGCCATTCTTGAAGGTTGCCGAGCCTGCGGGCGCTTGGCCAGTCAATCGTTTTATACCGCGGCCGCTTCGGCGAGAGCGTGGCCCTCCCCGACCGCGAGCCCACCCGTGCGGAGCTTGACGAGGCGATCGCATACTACAAGCGCACGCTTGCAGCGCACCCCGACGACGAGATCATGTGGATGCTCTTTGGCAATGCGCTCTGCGCGGTCGAGGACTTCCCGGAAGCCGTGAAGGCCTACGAGAAGGCCGCGTCCCTGAAGCGGCCGCTGCCCGAGGTGCACTACCTGCTTGGCGTGGCCCGGATGAGCGCTGGCGACTTCGGGGGCGCCGTGGAGGCTTTCGAGGTCCACCTGAAGCGCTCGCCCGACGTGGAGGTCCTTGTCCTGGCGTCGCTCTGCCTGGACGTGGAGGATGACCGCGCGCGGTCGAAGGCGTTCTTCGACCACGCGATGCGCAAGGACGGGGAGCGCGCGATGGAGTACCTCAAGGACTACGCGAAGGAGCTTGTGGAGGCCGAGGGCGAGGCTGCCGCGGAGGACGCCGAGGTCCGGCAGGGGCTGCAGGCGGCGATCGGGCACATTGACGATTACTTGAAGGAGAGGACCGCGTCGCCCAAGAGGAAGAGCGATAGGTAGGCGCCCGCGCGCGCCATCAAGCCCCGGTCCGCTTGAACATCTTGTCGAGGTCCTCGATGCTCGTTACGATTACCGTAGGCCGCCCGTGGATGCAGTGGAAGGGATTTCGGCACTTGTAGAGGTTCTCGATCACGCGGGCCATCCCGCGGAAGTCGACCGCCTCGCCAGCGCGCAGCGAGTAGTGGCACGCGGAGGAGGCGACGATGCGGTCGATGAGCTCGTCGTCGGGGGAGGGCCCGGACGCTTCGAGAGCCTCCGCGAGGATATCGTGGATGAGCGAAGCGTCGGCGTGGTCGGCAAGCACGGCCGGGACGCTCGAGACCCGCAGCTGTCGGGCGCCGAAGCGCTCGACCTCGAAGCCCACGGCCTTGAGCGACGGCGCGCGCTCGACGGCAAGTTCGACGGCGCGCGGGTGCAGTTCGAGGACGACGGGGTCGATGAGCTCCTGCACCTCGACGGCTCCGGACGCCAGGGCGTCGCCGAGCGCCTCGTAGGTGTAGCGCTCCGCCGCCGCGTGCTGGTCGATGACGGCAAGCCCGGCGGGCGTCCGGGCGATGATGTACTTGTTTCCGATCTGGCCGAGCGGTTCGAGCGCCGGGACCGTGGGCCCTAGTCCCTTCGCGCGCGCTTCGTCGAAGGCCTCCCGGATGCGGGCAAGCGCACCGGGAGGAGCGACATGGTCGAGGCCGTGAGCGAGTTCGGCGAGGGCAGTTTGGTAGGCGGGCGCCTGGGCGGGCGCCCCCGCCACGGCGGCGGCTTGCGGGGCCGGGGAGGGCGCCGGTTGGCCGCGGGCCTTGAGGGGCCCCACCGCCACCGCGGCGCGGGCCACCAGGGCGGCACTAAGGGCCCGCTCGACGAAGGCCGTGAGCCCTTTCTCGTCGCGGAAGCGGACCTCGGCTTTGGCCGGGTGGACATTGACGTCGACCGTTTCGGCGGGCAGCTCGAGGCGCAGGACGACGATCGGGTTCCGGCCCACCATCACGCGGCCCTTGTAGGCGGACTTGACCGCTCCGGCAAGCGCCTTGCTCCGCACGGGGCGCCCGTTGACGATGAAGTACTGGTCGGCGGTGCTCGTGCGCGTGAGCGAGACGCGCGAGATGTGGCCGGAGAGCGCCGCTTCTCCGTCCGACGCGCGCACCTCAAGCATCTCGTCGGCCACGCCCATGCCGAGCACCGCGAGGATGCGGTCGAGCGGGTCTGGCGCCTCGGGGGCGTTGAGGACCTCTCGGCCGTCCGCGAAGTAGCGGAAATGGATGGACAAATGCGCAAGGGCAAGCGCGGCCACCACATCGCCCACCGCCGCGCTTTCGGCCGCCTGCGACTTGAGGAAGCGGCGCCGCGCCGGGACATTGTAGAAGAGCTCCAGCACTTCCACGACGGTCCCCGGCCGGGCGGCGCCCGGAGCCACCCGAGGCGCGCTCCCCGCTTCGAGGCGCACTTCCGTGCCCTCCGGCGCGCCGGCGCCGCGCGTGAGCACCCGGACGCGCGAGACCGCGGCGATCGATGGCAGCGCCTCGCCGCGGAAGCCCATCGTGCGCACACGCTCGAGGTCTTCGACCGTGCGGATTTTCGAGGTCGCATGCCGCTCGAAGGCCAGCGACGCGTCCGCGGGAGCCATGCCGGAGCCGTCGTCGGTGACGCGGATGAGCGCAAGGCCTGCGGCCTCGACTTCAACCGTGATGCGCCGGGCCCCCGCGTCGACCGCGTTTTCGATGAGCTCCTTCACGGCGCTTGCCGGCCGCTCGACGACCTCGCCGGCGGCGATCGCGTTGGCGACCTTCGACGGCAGCACCTTGACGGCACCCATCACGCGCCGCCCCCTTTGCGGCGCTTGGGCCGCGCGCTTGCGGGGGCCGCCGCGTCGGGGTCGCTGCCCGCCGCCTTGCGCAACTCGTCGAGGGCCTTGAACGCCTCGATCGGGGTCATCGCTTCGACGTTGAGCGCTTTGAGCTGTGCAAGCACGCGCGAACCCGCATCCTGACCGTCTTTGGTCTGCAAGAACAGCAAAGACTGCGTGAAGCCGCGCACGGGCGAGGGCGGGTGCGCCGAGGAAAGGCCGCGGTCTGAACGCGCCTGCGAGCCGGCCGCGGCAAGGTCGACGGCCTGCTGCTCCTCCATCAGCGCGAGCACCTCGGCGGCTCGCTCGAGCACGGGTGCTGGAATCCCTGCAAGTCGTGCGACCTGGATTCCGTAGGACTTGTCCGTAGAGCCCGGCATCAGCTTCCGCACGAACACGATCCCGCCGTCGTGCTCGCGCGCGGTGAGGTGGTAGTTCACGACCCGCGGGTGGTCGCGCGCAAGGTCGGTGAGCTGGTGGTAGTGCGTGGCAAACAGGGTGCGCGGGTGCGCGGCCGTGCCGTCGTGCAGCCACTCGGCGACAGCCCACGCGATCGCGAGCCCGTCGAAAGTGGAAGTCCCGCGCCCGATCTCGTCGAGCAGCACGAGCGACCGGTCCGACGCGAGGTTGAGGATGCGCGCGGTCTCGACCATCTCCACCATGAAGGTCGACTGGCCCAAGCTCACATAGTCGGTCGCGCCCACGCGCGTAAGGATCCGGTCGACGAGCCCCACGCGCGCCTCGGCCGCCGGCACGAACGAGCCCATCTGGGCGAGGATGCAAAGGAGCGCGACCTGTCGCATATAGGTCGACTTGCCGGCCATGTTGGGGCCGGTGATCATCATCAGTTGGTTTTTCTCCGCGTCGAGCTGCGTGTCGTTGGGCACGAACTCGCCGTCGAGGCGCGACACCTCCACGACCGGGTGGCGCCCGTCGCGCACCGCGATGACCTGCGAGTCGTCCACGGTGGGCCGGATGTACCCGCGCTCGGCGGCCGCGCTTGCCAGGCTGTTGAGCACATCGAGGGTGGCGACCGCTTCGGAAAGGTCAAGCAGGCCACCGGCCACGGCGCGCACGCGGCCCACGAGTTCTTCGTAGAGCCGCGCCTCGATTCCATTGATTTGCTCCTCGGCGGAGAGCACGAGCTCCTCGTACCGCTTGAGGTCGGGCGTGACGAACCTCTCGGCGTTCACGAGCGTCTGGCGCCGCTCGTAGTCCTCCGGCACCGCGCCTGCAAGGCCGCGCGAGACCTCGATGTAGTAGCCGAAGACCCGGTTGTACCCGACTTTGAGCCCCTTGATGCCCGTGCGTTCGCGCTCGCGAGCCTGGAGCCCGTTGATCCAGTCGCGCGCGTCCTTCGTCTCGGCCTTGATCTTGTCGAGTTCCGGCGAGTAGCCGTCGCGGATGAGGCTCCCCTCGCTTGCTGTGGCCGGCGGCTCCTCGACGAGCGCGCGGCCGACCGCGCCGCGAAGTTCCGGAAAGTCGTTCAGCCGCTGGGTGAGTGCCTTGAGCATCGCCGGCCGCTCGCGCCCGACCCCCGTGCCGCCGCCAAGGGCGCCACGCAGGCCGGCGACGGCCTCGAGCGACGCGCGCAGAGCGACGAGGTCGCGGGGCGGCGCAAACCCGGCGGCGGCGCGGCCGCTCAGGCGCGCGACATCATGCACGCCGCGCAATTCCTGGCGCACCCGCTCGCGCAGCATCGCGTTGCCAAAGAGGAAGTCGACGGCGTCGAGCCTCGCCGTAATTTCCCCGAGGTTGAGCAGCGGGCGCGCGACCCACGCGCGCAGGAGCCTTGCGCCCATCGAGGTCGAGGTGCGGTCGAGCAGCCAGAGCAGCGTGCCTTTCGTCGACCCGTCCCGAAGGCTCCGCGTAAGCTCGAGGTTGCGCTGGGTGACCGGGTCCATTTCAAGGAATGCCGAGGCGGACACTGGGCGCGGGGGCCGAAGGGCCGCGGGCCGGCCCATCTGCGCGGCGTCGACATAGGCGAGAGCGGCGCCGGCCGCCGCCACCGCCGCCGACCCCTCCTCAAGCCCGAGGCCCTCCAAGCTCGTGACCCCGAACCGGGTGCGCAGCAGTTCGCCTGCCACCGCCGGGTGGAACGCCTCGGGCCGCCACGGCGCCACCGCCGCCGAAATCTCCTGGGCGACCTTTCGCGAGAGCGCTTCGATGAACGAAGCGCCTTCGGGCGCGATCACTTCCGAGGGCTGTGCGCGGAAGAGCTCTGCCACGACGGCGTCTTCGCGGTCATCCACCTCCGCCGCGAGGAAATCCCCGGTCGACACATCGACCCACGCGATCCCGAACCGGTCCCCCACGCGCGCCACGGCCGCGAGGAAGTTGTTCGCGCGCTCCTCGAGCAGCCCCTGGTCAAAGACGGTGCCCGGCGTCACCACGCGCACGACCTCGCGCTTGACGAGCCCCTTGGCCTTCGCCGGGTCCTCGGTTTGCTCGCAGATCGCGACCTTCTTCCCCGCCTTCAGGAGCTTGCCCAAGTACTGCTCAAGGGCGTGGTGCGGGACGCCGGCCATCGGCATCCGCGGCTCCTCGCGGTCGCGCGAGGTGAGCACGAGGTCGAGCAGCTGCGCCCCCTCGCGGGCGTCCTCCCCGAACATCTCGTAGAAATCGCCCATGCGGAAAAGCACGATGCAGTCCGGGTGGCGCCGCTTGGCGTCATAGTACTGGCGCATCATTGGCGTTGTTTCGGCCAGAGGCCCCACCTACCCGCCTTCGCGGGGCCGCAGGATCGGGCAGCGGGGCTAAAAAGGGTTGTTGGGGGGCAAGCGAATGCCCCCAAAGGTCGAGCGCCCGCGCCCCCTTGCAGGAGGGAAGTCGTGCGCGGGACTTCCGCGCAGGAGAGAGCGCTATTCGTCCTTGCGCCGCAGGCGCGAGGCGACGAGCAAGCTGCCGATCGCGGCGAGCACGAGCACCGAGTCGAAGCCCGGCAGCGTGGTGCTTGTGCCCACTCCGATCGGGTCCTTGGCCGGCTGGCCGACATTGTTGGTCTCGTCGCTCTCGACGACCTTGCCGATGAGGTCGCCCGGCCCGCTCACGGGGTCGATCACGAAGCGCAGGGAGTGCTCGCCGGCGGTGGGCAGCCACGCGAAGGTCACATACCCCTTCGACTGGGACGCCACGCGGACAAGCTCTTCGGTGCCGATGAGTTGGCCGTTGTCGTAGAAGGCCACGATGACCGGCTGCGCGTCGATGTCGCCCGTGTTCTGCACCTCGACCGTGATCGCCGTGATCTGGCCGATATTGGGCGCGCTCGGCGTCAGCGTCACGGTGCCGGGGCGCAGGTCGGCCTTGCGGATGTCGATCTGCAGGAGCGCCGCGTCCTGTTCCTGCCCTTGCGAGCTTGCCCGGGCGCTGAACTGGACGGTGGACTCCTTGGCGTCAATGGGCACGGAGATGAGCATCTTGAGCTCCTGCGAGCCATGCGCGCCGATCGCGACCGCGCCCTCGACCGGCTGGCGGAATTCGTTCCCGCCCAGGTCGTGGCTTACCGTGAAGAAGCGCGCCTGGCCGTAGGCGGCCGACAGGCCGTCTGTGGAGAGCGTGAAGTTGTCCGGGCCGTTGCCGTTGTTGGTCACGGTGAGCGAGTATTCGATCGTCGATCCCGGGGAGCCTTGCCGCTTGAACTCCGGCGTGGTCATCTCCACCGCGAAGAACTGCACGACCCCAACGCTCACGGGCACGATGTGCGCGTTGCCGAACTCGTCAAGCGCGCTGACCGTGAGGACGTGGTTGCCGGCAAGGGCGTCCGTGCCGATCGTCGTGCGGACCTGGATCTTCTTGGACTGGCCGTGCGGGATGAAGAGGTTGGTGATCGTCGCCGGCCCGTCGAGGAATTCGATGTTCCACCGCTCGGGGTTGAGGCCCGGGGCGAACTGCAGCGTCTCGTCCCCGTTGCCGTTGTTCTGCACTTCGAGCTCGTAGGAAACTGGCCGGCCAACGCGGCCGGGCAGCGCGGAGCCAAGCTGGAAGTCGAGGCCCTGGACGCGGTTCACGAAGGTCGTGACATCGACACGCCCTTCCGTGCCGTAGGCCGGCGAAAGGCCCGATACAACGAGCGTGAGGCGGGTGTCGGCAACTGCGTTTGCAGGCACGCCGACCGTCAGCTGGAGGCTCGTCTGGTCGCCGCCGCGCAGGTAGAGCGTCTCGCGGTCGAGGGCGGCCGTGAAGCCGGGCAGCGTCGGGTTCTGCGCCTGCACATTGATCTGCACTTGGCTTGGCAGGTTCCCAATGTTGGTGATGCTGAGGTCGTAGACCGCGGTTGCGCCGGGGTCGACCGTGCGCTGAGGCGGGTTCGCACTCATCTGGATGATGAAGGCGGCGCGGACGCTGACGGTTAGCTGCTTGCTGTCCCTGGCGGTGGAGTCGACCGAGGAGAATGCCGTGATGCCGAAGAGCGCGGGGACAAGGCCCGGCGCGTTCTCGGGGATCGACACCCACACGGTGAAGTTCGTTGAGGCCTTCGGGTCGAGGGCCACGGAACTCTTGTCCAGCGTAACGACCCAGTCGCCGGGTCCCGTCCCCAAAATGTGCTCGAGCCGGATGGAGTCCTCGCGCACGTCGCCCGTGTTGGAAACGAGCATGTTGAACGCGACGGTGTCGCCGTTGTTTCCATTCTTGACGGTGCTATCGACGTTGAGCTTCACCGCACGGGTGACCTGGATGAAGATGTTCAGGTCGATCCTGTCGAAGGCCGTTGACGCCGATATCGAGGAGGCATTGACCGACACCGAAATCGTGTCGCCTTTCTTGCCCTGCGCCGGCGCCTTCACGGTGAGGTTGACCGGGATGGTCTCCATGGACCCGAGGACATCGACGTAGCTCCGGTCGATGGTCACGCGCCACCCGAGGCTGTCGGCGCCCGGCGTGTAGTTCAGGTTCAGGTTGTAGCCGTCGTCGAGGCCGCCCTTGTTCTTGAGCAGCATCGGCAGCACCTTGGTCTCGTTCGGGTGGATGAAGAGCATGTTGGCAACGTCGATGGGGTCGGCGAGCAACTCGAGGGCGAAGTTGAACGCGAACTTGTAGTAGATTTCGTTGTTGCCGTCGCGGTTGTCGACCCACGCCACGTGGAAGTTGTTGTCCGCGTCAATCGCAATCCACGGGGCCGTCGAGTCGGCGCCGGCGGTCGTGAGCCGGATGTTCTCCGGGGGCTGGAACGCGCCGCCCGTGCCGACAAGGTCCGGCGTGATGATCGCGAAATAGATTTCCTTGTTGCCCGCGCGCGAATCCTCCCAGACCACGACGGCTTTGTTGTCCGAGGTCGCCGCGATGCGCGGGAACCCGGGCGACTGCGCGTTGGGGGTGAGGTCGACGGCGTCGAGCACCTTGACGCCCGTGCCGTTTACGCGGGTGTAGCGGATGTGGCCGCCGTCTTGCCAGACGGTATGGATGACGCCGTCTGGAGTGGCTGCAACATCTGCGATGAGGTAATCGGTCTGGGAGCGCAGCTTGACGCTCGCCATGTCCTTCACGCCGAACTTGTTGAAGCGGCCGAGCCACGTGCCGCTCGCCGAGCCGAAGGTGAACATGATGTTGCCGTTGTACTTGTCCGTCTTGATGAGGCTGAACTCGCAGTGGGAGGCGACGTCCGAGGAGACGACACGGTCGAGCCAGATGTCGCTGCCGTCGTTGGCGAGCTTCGAGTAGGTGATGTCCTCGCACTGGAACTTGTACTCCTCATGGGCGATGTGGACGGTGTCGTCGGTGCCCACGGCGACGGAGGGCGTGTGGGACGCGATGCCGTCCATCGGGCCGACGTTCTTCTCGGGGACGAGCACGTTGCCCTGCTCGTCGAGCTTCATGTACTTCACATTCTCCCAGCCGTCGTCGTAGACCACGTGGAGGTTGTTCTGGGAGTCGATGTCAATCGTGGGGCCAAGCGGGTAGGCTGAGCCCCAGCCTGCAAGGACCTTTGCCGGGATGTAGGTTTCTTGGGAGAGGAACTCGGCGAGCCTGTTGAGTTTCACGTAATAATAGCCGGCGGGGCTGCGGGCCGATTGCCACATGATGTGCGCGTCGTGGTTGGCGTCGACGGTGATCTGGGGCGCGGTGTCCGAAGCACCGTTGCGGGTAACGCGGATGTCGTCGGTCCACGTGATGCCGCCGATGGAGACGGTGCCCACGGCGGTCGGAGTCGGTGCGGCGCTTGCCATGGGCATCCCAGAAAGGAACATCGATGCCATGATGGCCATAGCAATCAGAGAAACCACACGCGGACGAGCCAAAAGGTTCAGCAAACTTACACGCTCCAGCAGGAGGAGCGTTATGGGTGACTGTATAAAACCTTTTTAGTGCGCCTATTTGGGGGGGTGGAATGCGGCCAGAGGGGCAAATCTGGCCTGCCAGCCGCCTTACATGGGCGAGCCGCCGCCCGAGAGGAACCGCTCCGGGGTGGCCTCGAACTTGGACTTGCAGCCGGGCGAGCAAAAGTAGTAGGTTTTGCCCTGCCAGGCATAGCTGATTTTGGCCGTCTTGGGGTCGACTTTCATCTTGCACACAGGGTCCGTTTCCGTCTTGCTGAAGAGGCCCATTGGGTCACGCTCCTAGGGGGGGTGGCTGGGCTGGGAATAGCTGGGCCTCCTGAAAAGGCTGCGGGCCTGCCAACGGGGGGGAGAGAGCCCCTCGCGCTCCTCAAACCCGCACCTTTCGGAGGCGCAGGGCGTTCGACACGACGCTGACGCTGCTGAAGCTCATGGCGGCAGCAGCGATGGTGGGGCTAAGGAGGATGCCGAAGAAGGGGTAGAGGGCGCCTGCGGCGATGGGGATGCCGACGGTGTTGTAAGCGAAGGCGAAGAAGAGGTTCTGCCGGATGTTGGCAAGCGTGGCGCGGCTGAGGGCGCGCGCGCGCACGACGGCGCGCAAATCGCCTTTGATGAGGGTAATGTGCCCGCTCTCTATTGCGACGTCGGTGCCGGTGCCCATTGCGATGCCGACGTGCGCTTGGGCAAGGGCCGGCGCGTCGTTGATTCCATCGCCCGCCATGGCGACGATGTGGCCAGCGCGCTGGAGTTTGCGCACGACTTCTACCTTCTGCGCCGGGAGGATTCCCGCCTCCACCTCATCAATGCCCAGTTGGCGCGCGACGGCCTCGGCGGTTGCGCGCGCGTCGCCGGTGGCCATGATGATTCGGATGCCCTCGTCGTGGAGAGCCCGGATGGCCTCGACGGTGGTGGGCCGGATGGGGTCGGCGACCGCAAGCAGGCCGAGGGCCTTGCCACCGTGGGCGACGAACACCACCGTGCCGCCTTCGGTACGGAGCGCCTCGGCGCGGGAGGGGAGGGTGCCAAGGTCGACACCCGCCTCGTGCATGAGCGCGTCATTTCCAAGGAGGAGCGGTGCGCCGCGCGCACGCCCTTGGACACCCTTCCCAGGGATGGCCGCGAAGGCCTCGATAGCCTCGGGGGCGGCGCCGCGGATGCGCGCGCCATCGAGGATTGCGGCGGAAAGGGGGTGCTCACTTCCGCGCTCAAGCCCGGCAGCGAGCGAAAGGAGATCCACCTCGGCGGCGCCGCTGGCCGGCTCGACCGCCACGAGGCGGGGGCGGCCTTCGGTGAGGGTCCCCGTCTTGTCGGTGACCAGCGTGTCGACCTTGCTCATCAACTCGATTGCCTCAGCGTCCCTGAAGAGCACCCCAAGCGTGGCGCCTTTTCCGCTCGCCACCATGATGCTCATGGGCGTTGCAAGGCCAAGCGCGCAGGGGCACGCGATGATGAGAACGGCGACAGCGTTGATGATCGCGAGGGCAAGCCGGGGTTCGGGGCCGAAGACTGCCCACAGCGCGAAGGTGGCGGCCGCAACGGCAAGGACCGCGAGCACAAAAAACGCCGCGACCCGGTCCACAAGCCTCTGGATGGGCGCGCGCGAGCGTTGGGCCTCGCCGACCAAGCGGACGATTTGATGGAGGAGCGAATCGGCGCCCACGCGCTCGGCGCGCATGATGAAGCTGCCTGTTGCGTTAACAGTGGCCCCGATCACGCGGTCGCCGGGTCCTTTCTCGACGGGGATCGGTTCCCCCGTGATCATCGACTCGTCGAGGCTGCTGCGCCCCTCCTCGACGACGCCGTCGACAGGGACCTTCTCGCCGGGGCGGACCCGCAACCGGTCGCCCGGCTTCACCGCTTCCAGGGGAACATCGGCCTCGTCTCGGGAGGCGGAGAGGCGCCTTGCGCTGCGCGGGGCAAGGCTAAGGAGGGTGAGGAGTGCCGCGGAGGTGCGCTTGCGTGCGCGCAACTCCAAGACCTGCCCCACGAGCACGAGGGTGACGATCGCCGCGGCCGGCTCAAAATACACCGCGACCGAGCCGCGGGCGTCCCGGAACGACGCCGGGAAGAGGTCGGGCAGCGCGGTCGCGACGGCGCTGTAGAGGTACGCCGTGCCCACTCCAATGCCGATGAGCGTCCACATGTTGAGGTTCCAGGTGGCAAGGGAGCGCGCGCACCTCTCGAAGAATGGGTAGGCGCCCCACAGCACCACGACGCTGGCCAGGCCGAGTTCGATGAACCCCGCTTCGCGCGCGGTGGCCGGGTCGCCAGGGGTCGGGGCCCCCGCGGCCAACTCGACGGCAACGATCGCAAGCGTGAGGCCGGCGCATGCGACGAGCCGCCTCAGCATGGACTTGAGTTCGGCGTTGTCGCTCGCCGAATCCAAATCAGCGATCAGGGGCTCCAGGGCCATTCCGCAGATCGGGCAGTCGCCCG
>JBGQKI010000056.1:0-12058 GCA_041499475.1 Thermoplasmata archaeon | reverse complement strand
TTAGAAATGAAGAATTAAAATATGGAATCATGTTGAGAGTTACTGCACCTGGGAGATGAATCATGGCAGTCTTCGGTAGCCCCGCCGTCACGGCGTACATTGCTTCGGGCGCCTTCGCGCTGCTCGTCACCCTTGTGTTCATGCCGCGCCTGATCCGGCAATTCAAGGCCTACGGCATGGTCGGCAAGGACATGAACAAGTCCGACCAGCGGGAAGTCGCCGAGATGGGCGGTGTGGCCGTCGTGGCCGGGTTCTTTGCAGGGGTTGTCGTCCTCATGGGGTTCGACTCGTTCTCGGACCAATCGATCATTCCGGAGATGCCGCTGTTTCTCGCGGCACTCCTAGCGTGCCTTGGCGCCGCGTTTGTCGGGGTGATCGACGACGTCTTCGAGCTGAGGCAGCGGGTCAAGGCCCTGCTGCCCATCCTCTTCGCCCTGCCCCTCGGCTTCGTCGTCATCAACCACACGATCCGCCTGCCCGGCGGCCACCTCATCGACTTCGGGATTTTCATGATCCCGCTCGTCGCGTTCATGGTTTCGGCGGGCGCAAACGCCGCGAACATGCTCGAGGGCTTCAACGGGCTTGGCGCGGGCCTTGGCCTCATCATGGCGACCTCGTTCGCGGTGCTCGCGGTGTACACCGCACGGCCCGAGGCCCTGCTCTTGCTTGCGCCGTACTTTGGCGCGACGATCGCGCTGCTCTGGTACAACCGTTACCCGGCGAAGGTCTTCCCCGGCGACACCTTCACGCTCTTCTCGGGCGCCACCATCGTGGCGGCCGCCGTCATGGTCGACCTCAAAGAGGTCGGGACCCTGCTCTTCATCCCGATGATCATTGAATTCATTTTGAAGAGCCGCCACCGCTACACCAAGCAGACCTATGGCAAGCCCGACGAGAAGGGCCGCCTCACCTATCACGGCGAGGTGGGCTCGCTCACGCACCTCGTCATGCGCGGCGGGGCCAATACCGAGCGCAGGGTCGTGTGGTCGCTGTGGGGCGCCGAGGCGCTCATCGCGACCGCGGTCGTCGCTTTCATCGTCTTCTGAAACGCCCGGGCGCTCCGCGCGCTCATTTCCAAAGGACAGACCCCTATGAGAGTGCTCCACGTCGGGAAATACTACCCGCCGGTCATCGGCGGGATGGAACGCATCGTCCAACTCATGGCCCGCGCGCTCTCCAAACGCCCCGGCATCGAAGTCGACGTGCTCGTGGCCAGCGACACGAGCAAGGGCGCCCACGAGAAAGACGACAGCGTCTCGGTCACTCGCCTTGCCACCTATGGGGCCCTGCGGAGCGTCCCGGTGACGCCCGGGATGCTCACCCGCGGGCGCCTCTTCGGCGGGTATGACGTCGTCCACATCCACTCGCCGAACCCGCTGCCCGAGCTCGCGTGGCTTGCCAGCACGCCGAAATCGGCGCTCGTGGCAAGCGACTGGGGTCAAATCACGCGCCAAAAGGCGCTGCTCAAATTCTACGGCCCGGTCTACCGCAAGTATTTCTCCGCATCGAGCGCGGTCGCGGTGCCGTCGCGGCGGTACGCGGAAAACTTCGCCCACCTGCGCGACTGCAAGGACAAGCTCGTCGATGTGCCGCTTGGCATCGATGCCGACGCGTGGGGCGCCACGGCCGAAGTCACCGAAAAGGTCCGGGCCCAGAAGGGCGAGAAGCCGATCGTGCTTTTCGTGGGCCGTCTTGTGACATTCAAGGGACCCCACGTTTTGATGGAGGCGATGAAAACGGTCGACGCGCGCCTCCACTTCGCGGGTCAGGGCCCGGAGCGCGAGCGGCTCGAGGCGCTCTCGAAAAGGCTCGGCATCCAAGACCGCGTGAAGTTCTTGGGGCCACTTACCGGCACCGACCTGACCGCCGCCTACCGGGCTGCCGACGTGTTCGTGCTCCCCTCGATCTGGCCGAACGAAGCGTTCCCGCAGGCGCTCCTCGAAGCGATCGCCTGCGGCACGCCCGCCGTCACGACGGAGCTCGGCACCGGCACCTCGGAGATCAACCGCCACGAAGAGACCGGGCTCGTCGTCCCGCCCTCCGATGTCGGCGCCCTTGCCGCCGCGATCGCGAGGATCCTCGCCGACGACGCGTTGCGCGCCCGGTTTGCCGCGGCGGCCGCCAAGCGGGCCCGCTCCGAGTACTCGATCGAGACGATGACCGACCGGCTGCTGTCGTGTTACGAATTCGCGCGCAGGCGCGCCGCAGGAGGCTAACGACATGGTGGAAAACGGCCACGTGTTCCCGGTGATGGGGATCCCGCTCTTCACGGGCACGATGGACGAGGCCCGCGATGCGGTGATGGGCAAGATCGCCTCCGGCGAGCCGCTGCCGATGATGACGGTCGCAGTGTGGACGCTGATCCACGCGCGCGACAACCCCGCGTTCCTCGAGGCGCTCCGGCGGTGCCCGGTGGTCCTGCCCGACGGTTGGCCCGTCGTGATGCTCGTGAAGATGGCCGGCCGGCCGATCCACGGGCGCCTGGCGGGGGCCGACTTCGTCTATGTCGCCGCGCGGTGGTGCCGCGAGAACAAGCGGAGGCTCGTCCTCTACGGCTCGGCCGACGGCATCGCGCAGCAGGCGGCCGAGCGGCTCAAGGAGCGCGAGCCGGGCCTCGACGCGGTCGGGATCACGCCGCCCTTCAAGGAGACCTTCACCGACGCAGACGCCGACGCGATCGCGGGCGACCTCAAAACGCAGAACCCCGCGGCGGTCATCGTCGGCATCGCCGTGCCCAAAGGCGAACTCCTCCTCGACAAGCTCGCCCAGCGCATGCCGGGCGTGCTCATCCTCGGGGTCGGCGGCGCGCTCGACAACACCGCCGGGTGGCGCAAGCGCGCGCCCGCCCTCGTCCAGAAGCTCTACATCGAATGGATCTGGCGGACCCTGCAGAACCCGAAGGAAAAGGTGCCGCGCGTGGTCGAGAACTTCGCGAAGTGGCCGGGCCTCTGGGCGCAGCTGCTGCGCGAGGCGCGGCGCGCCAAGAAGGCGTGAGGCGGGGCGAAATGAAGGTCCTGGTCACGGGCGGAGCCGGGCTCATTGGGCGAGAGTGCGTCGACCAATTGCTCGTCGCGGGCCACGAAGTCCGTGTCCTCGACCTGCGCGCCGGAGAGATGCAGCCGCGCGCTCTGCTCGAACTCGTGTCGGGCAACATCCTCGACAAGGTCGTGCGGCGCGAGTGCGTCAGCGGAATTGACGGAATCGTCCATCTGGCTGCCATTTCCCGAGTGCAGGACGCCGAGGAAAATCCCGAGCTCGCGCGCCGTACGAATTTTCAAGGCACCTCCCGCGTGCTGGAGGACGCCGCCCGCGCCACGGATCCGGCTCCCTGGTGCGTACACGCGAGCAGCCGCGAGGTCTACGGTGAGCCGAGGCGGCTTCCCGTCGCCGAAAGGGCTCTCGTCAAGCCCGTGAACCAGTACGGGATCTCGAAGGCACTGGCCGAGGGGGCGGTTCGCTCGTACAGCCTGCAATGCAAGGCGCCCGCAGTCCTGCTCCGGTTTTCAAACGTCTATGGCTCGGTCCATGACCACCCGCGGCGCGTGATCCCGATCTTCACCACCCAAGCGCTTTCGGGAAAGGCTCTCGAGGTTCACGATGGGTCGAAGACCTTCGACTTTGTGCATGTTGAGGATGCCGGACGAGCCATCGTGGCGGCCGCAGACTGGGCCGTGCGCCGGAGGGGCAAACGCGAGAAGGCCATCGTAAACGTTGCTACGGGCGTCGGGACATCCCTTGGCGCCCTGGCGTCAATGGTGGTCGAGTCCGCGGGCTCACGGTCGAAAATCGCCGAAACCAAGGCGCGGGACTTTGACGTACACCACTTCGTGGGCGACCCGGCGCTTGCAATAAAGATCCTCGGCTTCCGGTGCGAAGTCAAACTTGAGAAGGGCCTCGCTCGGACCGTCGACGCGTACCGGCGATTGAAGCCGGCTGCACTTGCTTGAATCCTCGGAGGAACCCCATGGAAACCCTGCGCATCGCCCATGTCATGGGCGAATTCGAGCCCGGCCGAGGAGGCCAGGCCAGGATGGTCGCCAATGCAGCGACGGCGCTAGCCGCGCGCGGCCACACGGTGGAGATCTACTCTTTCGGCCCGACCGGCCAGGGCGACGGCTTTACGACCCACAGGATCGCCACGAAGGACCTCTTCTCCGGCCGCTTCTTCCGGATGCTGCGGGACGGCGCCTACGACATCGTGCACACGCACGGGTACTCCTCCTTTGCGCCCGCCAAGGCGCTCCCGGCCGAACTCACGCAGCGCGCTGCGCGGGTGCTGACCCCCCACTATCATGACATGGGGAGCTACCCACGAGCCCTCCGGCGCGCGTACGACCTTACGCTTGGCGCGGCCGTTTGCCGCGCGGCCCAGCAGATTCAAGTCGACACGGAGTTCGAGCGCGACGCGCTCGTGCTCCTGCAGGGGATCGCGCCTGAGAAGTTCGAGGTCATCCCGCCGTCGCTTGCGCCCGCCTTCGCGAAGGACGCCCCCGCCTCGCGCGAGGCGCCCGCTCAAGGTCTTTTCCGCGTCCTCTTCGTCGGCCGCCTCGCACCGTACAAGGGCGTCGACCACCTCATCCGTGCCGTCGGGGCGCTAAGGCCAGAGGGGGGCCGCGCCGTGGAACTCACGGTGGTCGGCGAAGGCGAGCCCGGAGAGCGCGAGCGGCTCGAGGGCCTCGCGAAGGGCGCTGGGATCGTCACCTTCACCGGCCCGTTGGCTGACGCGGAGCTCAAAGCCCTTTACGATTCGGCAGGCGCCCTAGCGCTTCCAAGCAACGCAGAAGCGTTTGGCATCGTGCTCCTCGAGGCCATGAGCCGAGGGTTGCCCGTCATCGCCGCGCGCGCTGGCGGCATGCCGCTGCTGGTGCACGACCGGGAGAACGGACTGCTCGTCGAGTACGCGGACGTCGCGGGCCTCACCGCCGCCATCCGAGACCTCGCAAGCGACGGCGACCTGTGGCGGCGCCTGAGCAAAGCCGGGGTCGAGACCGCGCGGCGCTACTTACCCCAGGAGATCGCGATCAAAACCGAGGCGGCGTACCGGCGCGTTATGGCGGGGTGAAACGATGGAAACGCTGGACATCGCCATCTGCGTGCCTCACACCTCCACGCGCATCCACCGGACGGAGACCGTTCTCGCGCGCCGTTACGTCCAACTCGGTCACCGCGTGCGCGTCGTTGTATTCGAGGTCGCCGAGTCGAAGAGCCGCAAGCACGGGCCCGCCACGATCGACGGCGTCGAGTTTTATTTCCTGCGCGGCTCGCGCGTGGCTGAATCCATTTATTTGCCCGCAGAAGGCAAGGTGGCGCGCGGGCTTGCCCGGCCTGACGTCGTGCATGTCACGGAGGACACCCAGACCATTACCTTTTGGGCCGACCGCTTTGCCCGCGAAGTCGGGCGGCCGCTTTGCGTCACGACCAACCGCGACCGGTTTCCAGGCACGCTGGGGCGCCGGGTGCTCTACCGCAACGCCGAGCGGCTGTTCGGGCGCCGTGTCCGCGAGCAGGCGGCCGGGTTCTCCGTCCACACAGCGGGCCAACTCGAGTTCCTGAAGTCGCGCGGGATGCGGCGCGACGATGTGTTCATCATCCCCAACATGGTCGACACCGTGCGCTTCAAGCGCACCGGCGAGCGCAGCAACAACAGCGCCATGCAGTTTGCGGGCACCGGCCTTTCGTTCCTCTCGGTCGGCCGGCTCGTCCCGAACAAGGGCTACCCCCACCTCATCCGCGCCTTCGGGCAGGTTGCGCGCGACCGGCCCGACGCGCGCCTGACGATCATCGGGCAAGGCCCCCAGGAAGGCCGCCTGCGAACCCTCATCGCGCAGAACGGGGTCGCGGACAAAGTCCGCCTCCACACCGAATTCGTCGACAACGCAGAGCTGGCCAGCGTCTACCCGCATTTCGACGCCTACGTGCAGCCGAGCGTCGTCGAGCCCTTCGGCATCGCGGTGCTCGAGGCGATGGCCTGCGGCGTCCCGGTCATCGCAAGCCGGGACGGCGGCATGGCCTTCTCGGTCGTCGACGGCGAGACCGGCAGGCTCGTCCCCACCGGCGACGAAACAGCGCTTGCCGCTGCCATGCTGCAAATGTCGGACGAGGCCACCCGCCGCCGCTTCGCCGCGGCCGGCGAGCGCCGTGCCCGCGAAGTCTACGACTGGAAGATCGTCGCGGACGATTACCTGCGGCTGTACGCCCACGCGTTTGCAAAGCCCGGCGACTGGCAGCTTTCGATCCTCCGCGCGCCGAGCGCGTCCAACCCCCGGCCGCTGCGCATCGCCATTGCGGTCGCGAGCCTCGGCATCGGACATGGCCGCAACGAAGTCGCCCTCTCCAGGTACCTGCGCGCCCGCGGGCACCAGCCGGCCATCATCACCTGCAAGATTGAAGGGCAGGCCGACAAGGGGCCCGGCTGGCACCTCGTCGGCGATGTCCCGGTGCTCGTCTTGCCCTCGATCCGCCTCGGCAACGGGATCTTCTTGCCCACGGCCTACCTCCGGCGGCTAAGGCCGGGGTGGGTCGACCTCTTCCATGCGACCGAGGACTCCCAGGGCGTCACTTGGTGGGCCGGCCGCGCGGCCCGGGCCTCTTCGCGGCCCTTCGCGGTTTCGACCGAGCGTTACGAGGCGCCCGCCTCGCGCCTTTCGAAGGTCGCCTACCTCGCGGCCGAGTGGGCGTTCGCCCGCGGCGTGCGCCGCGACGCTGACGCGCTCGCCGTGAGGAGCGAGGCGGTCACGCAGTGGCTCAACGGCCGCCCCGGCTACCGGCCGCGCTCCACGACCAAGATCCCGAACGCCGTTGACACGCAGCACTACCGCCCCGACCAGCCGCCCTTCCGCCTGCGCGGCGCGGGCGGCAACCCGGCCGTCCTCTCCGTGGGCCGGCTCGCCCCCAACAAGGACTACGACACGCTCATCGAGGCGATGGACACGGTCCATGCCAAGTTCCCCGACGCGCGCGCAACCGTCCTGGGGCGGGGCCCCCTCGACCAAACGCTCCAGGAGCACATCAACGCCAGGGGCCTCAAGGACGTCGTCCGCCTCGAGGACGCCTACATCGACGACGACGACTTCCCGGGCATCTACCCGGCCTTCGACATCTACACGCAGCCGAGCCGCGTCGAGCCGATGGCGCTCTCGGCCCTCGAGGCCATGGCAAGCGGCTTGCCCGTGATCGCCTCGTCGGTCGGGGGCATGACCGAGGTCGTCCACGACGGCGTGAACGGCTTCCTCGTCCCGGCAGGCGATGCGCCCGCGCTTGCCGCCGCGATCCTCAAGGCCTGCGACCCCGCGGCGCACGCGAAGCTGAGCCAGGGGGCGCGCCGCGTCGCCATGGAGGAATTCGACTGGCAGGTCGTCGGCGCCAAATGGCTCACCTTTTACGAGGCCGCGCTCTCCGCGCGCCCTGCGACCTCATCGCGCGGTGTGGCGGCCGCCCCCGAGTGGACACGATCATGATACGCGCGCTCTACGTCTCCCGGTTCGACCGGGACACCTCCTCGGATGGATTGTACGCCGACACCCTCACGCGCGCGCTCGAGCGCACCGGTGAGGTTGAGATCATCCGCGGGCCCATCCAGGTCGCCGACGGGAGCGGCCTCGATGGCAAGGGCCCCTCACGCGTCGGCGCGAACCTGCAGGCGCTTGCCAGGGACGAGCGCGCCGATGTGGTGCACCTCCACTACGAGCCCGGGCTCTTTTCGCCGAGGGCCGTCCTTTCCATCTCGAAGGTCGCGCGCGACCTGCCTCCTCTCGTGATCACCCTCCACCGCGTCCCAGCCTACTACGGCCGGATGCGGGCGTCGGGCCTCCGGCAGTTCCGCGCGGTGGCACAAGAGTGGTTCCTCGCGAGGCGCGCGAAGCTGTTCCTCGTGCACGCGGAGCACTCCGCCGCGATCGTGCGGCGCCGCTACCCGAAAGTCCGATGTGAGGCCCACCCGATGCCCGTCCCCGACGACGACTGCAACGAGCCGCGCCGCGCGGGCGCGCCGGTGCTCTACTTCGGCAACCACCACCCGGGCAAGGGCATCCTCGACTTTGTGCGCGCGATGCGCAAGCTGCCCGACCTGAAAGCGACCGTGGCCGGGCGCCGCCACCCGCAGTGGGCCAAATACAACGCGCTCGTGCAGGCCGAGGTCGACCAAGCCCCGAATATCACGATCGAGGACGGCTGGACGAGCCCCGAACGCAAGCACGAGCTCTTCAACGGCGCATCGGCCGTCGCGCTGCCCTACCTCGCCCCGGGCTCGGGGTCGCTCGTGCTGCAAGACTCGATCGCGCACCGGCGGCCGGTGGTGGCTTCGACGACGGAGCCGCTGCAGTCGCTCGTGAAGGACCTCGGCGTGGGGCTCACCGTCGAAACGCGCGACCCGACCTTTTTCAGCGAGGCGATCCGGCGGGTCGCCATCCAGGACCCGAGCGCGTTTGCGCCTGAACTCACGCGCGCCAGGGAAGCCAACGGGGGCGACGCGGTCGCGCGGCGCGTCGCGGCGTTCTACGCGAGCGTGACTCGACAATCATGATTAGGCGCAGTGGCATCACAGGGAACCGAAGGAGGCGAAGGACCGATGGAACGTCGTGCAATTTCGCGCTGGCTCGCCCTTTCTTTCGTGGTGCTCGTCGGTGTGCTCCTGCGGTACCCGCGCTTCCCGAACGAGTTTGCGGGGGACACCCTCGAGCTCCACTACTTCACCGACGCGATCCGCGATGTCGGCTTCATCGGGTTTGTGATGTCGCCGCTCTCGTGGTTCGGCGTCTACCCGGTCTCGTACCCGCTCGGTGTCCCCATCCTCGCCGCCATTCTCGGCTCACTGACAGGGATGGCTAGCGACGACGCGCTTGCACTCGCTGCCATCTTGTGCGGCGTGATGGGCACGCTGGGCAGCTTCTGCCTCGCCCACCGGCTGACCGGGAGCTTCTCGGCGGGTCTCCTCTGTGCGGCCGCGTTCTCGCTCTCCGGGTACCACATCTCGCAGGCCATTGCCGGGATGTCCGGCAGGGCGCTCGTCATGTCCTTCTTCCCCATCGTGCTGCTGCTCTTGGCGCTTGGGTCGACCGGGCGCGTCCTCCAGTGGAAAATGACCTCCTTCCTCGTCCTTCCCGTCCTGATCGTTCTGAACGTGGCTATGGCTGCCAGCCACCGGCTGTTCCTGCTTGCGGCCCTGACGGAGGTCATCATCCTCGCCGGGCTCGCGGGCTACCGGTGGATCGTCCCGCTATTCCCACAAGGCATTCGGAAAGTGGTCCCCTCAGGGGCGCTCTTGTTGCTCATCTCGGCCGGGCTGCTATACCTGGGATACCAGAATCTCGACGTGGGGCCCCGCTCCGGCCCGGCGTTCCTCGGCGATTTCCTGACCACCAGCGACCGCCAGATCTTTGCCGCGGGGTATTTCCTCGAGCAAGCCTACAGCATTGGTCCCCTGATCCCGCTCGCCGCCTTCGGATTTCTGGCCGCCGTGAGCGAGCGCTTCGCCTGGACCCGAATGCTGCAGGTCGTGACCGTAGCGTTCGCGGCTCTCTTCTTCCTCGCCTCGCCTTCGTTCACCATCGTCGTCATCTCCCCCTTCCTCGGCGTGCTCATTGGGATCGGTTGGGACCGGCTCCGCGCCGCGCGCTCCAGGCCCCGGTCCTGGGCGGCGCGTGGTTCTAAGGTCGCCGTGGTCGGAGTGCTCGCGCTGTGCCTGATCATGCCTGGTTATTTCATTTACGAGACCCAGCGGGCGAACCGCAACCCCGACGGCACTTCCTTTTACACCGACCAAGAGTCGGTCGAATCCGGAATCTTTCTCCACCACGATGCTCCTTCCGAGACCTTCATCACGCCAGACCTCACCGATGCACGGCGCGTGATGGCCGACGGCCACGTCGCCACCGTGTCTTCGGAAACCACGCTTTTTATCGCTGATCCATCGCTGCGCGACAAAATTACGATCCAATACAGGCTTCAGTCCGCAGATTTGAAGGACCCCCAGTTTTACACGGACGTGCTCCAGTTATTCCTACAAACGAAGAGCCTATACGCCGCCCAGGACTGGATCATCCCTGGCGGCGGATACGGGCTCGGCGGTCACTGGGGCCAGGCAGTCACACTGCAAGGGAGCGCCGGCCGGATCCTAGAAGCCTACGGCGCCAACCACGTGTTGCTCAACAACAACCGCGCGGCACACCCTATTGCAACGCTCGCCCGCAGCAACTACTACGCGGAGTACTCCAACTCGATCGAGACGGTGTATCTCTTGCAGATCAAAAGTGGCTGCATCCACGGCCTACCTGGGTGCCCCTGACCGCCGCCCTTGTTTCTTCCCCCCTCCCCTGGAGCTCTCGAAATGACGGCCGCAGACCTCCGATCAGCACAACCGATCCAGGCGAGCCCCTCCGTGAGCGTGGTGATCGTCACGTACCGGGGCGTGGGCTTTGTCTCCGCCTGCCTCGACCACGTCGGCGCCCAAACCTTCGCCGACGCCGAGGTCGTGCTTGTCGAGAACGGCTCCAACGACGGCACGGCCGAAATGGTGCGCGAGCACTATCCGTGGGTGCGCCTCGTCGTGAGCGAGACGAACACGGGATTCACCGGCGGTGTAAACCTCGGCGTTGCCAATGCGCGCGCCGACCGCATCGCGTTGCTCAACAACGACGGCCACCCGGAACCGCGTTGGCTGGAGGAGTTGGTGGGCCTCTCGACCCGATTCGACCGTGCAGACCTCGCGAGCTCTGTCATCAAGAACGTCGGGATGGGCGACCTCGAGGACCGCTTCGGCTGGACGCTCAACGTGCTCGGCCGCTCGCACCGGCACCCCCTGACGCCCGCCGATTTCCTATTCTTTGGCGCTGGCGCCGGGATGCTCTTCAGCAAGAACGAGTACAACCCGCCCTTCCCGGAATTCTACTTCATCTACAACGAGGACACCTACCTAGGCTGGCTTGCGCGCTTGCGCGGCCACCAAGTGAACGTGGCCCTCAAGAGCCGCGTAATCCACGAGGGCTCGGCGACCATGAAAAAAATGCATGCCGTGGGCGCATTCCACGGCGAAAAGAACCGGATGACGAACAACCTCATTTTCTGGGAGCGAAGGACGCTCTACCGGCTTTCGCCCCTCCTTGCCTTCGACGTCCTGTTCCATTTCCGGCGGTATCCCCTTCCCCTCGCGCGGGCCCTCGCGTGGGTCGTGGCGAACCGGAAATCCATCCGCCGGATGCGCTCCGAGATCCAGGGATCGCGGAAAGTGCCCGACGCCGAGATCCTCCGCTTCGTAAGTTCGCAGGTTAAGCACGGCGCCGGCCGCGGGGCGCGCCTTGCAAACGCATTCTCCGCCGCCTACTGCAAGGCATTCGGCATCACCACGCTCGAGGCCTCCAACCCCTTTGGAGGGGGTTCGCCGGCAGAGCCCGCGGCACGCCCTTCAGGGGCCCCGCTTGCCTGAGGGGTTCAAGAACAAGCGCCAGGTTGGGAGACCTACGACCATGAAAAAGGCGCTCGTCACCGGAGGCGCCGGTTTCCTCGGATCTCACCTCACCGACTACCTCGTTGCCCGAGGCACGAAGGTCGTCGTCCTCGACGACCTCTCCGGCGGGCTCTTGACAAACGTGAACCGAAAGGCGCGCTTCATCCAGGGATCCATCACCTCCGAGAAGGCCGTCGACAAGGCCATGAAAGGCGTCGACACGGTGTTCCACCTCGCCGCAGATGCCCGCGAGGGCCTCAGCTTCTTCCGGCCCGTCCACACGGCAAACGTGAATTTCGTCGGGTCGTCCAATCTGATCCGGGCAGCGATCTCGCAGAACGTCGACCGTTTCGTCTTCACCTCCTCGATGGCCCGGTACGGCAGCCAACCCAAGCCCCCGTTCGTCGAGCGGATGACCCCGACGCCCCAGGACCCCTACGGCCTCGGGAAGCTCGCCGTCGAGCGGGTGCTCGACATCTACAGCGAGGTGTTCGGGCTCGACTACTCCGTCCTCATCCCCCACAATATCTACGGCCCCCGGCAATACATGCGCGACCCCTACCGCAATGTGATCGCGATTTTCATGAACCGGATCCTGAAGGGCAAGCCGCCGCTCGT
>JBGQKI010000055.1:0-12333 GCA_041499475.1 Thermoplasmata archaeon | reverse complement strand
GTCGAGGAACCCCTTTGCGATCGGCTCGTGCACGAGTAGCCTCGAACCGGCCCAGCACATTTGACCCGCATTCAGGAAGATGCCGTACATGACTCCCTTGACGGCCGCGGCCAGGTCGGCGTCGTCGAAAACGATGTTGGGTGACTTTCCGCCGAGCTCCAGCGTAACGGGAAGAACTTTGGAAGCAGCAGCGGCCGCCACCTGCAGCCCCGTGGTCACGGAGCCTGTGAACGCCACGGCCGCAACACGCGGGTGCCTGAGCAGCGCGTCGCCCACCGTCGCACCACTGCCGGTCACCACGTTGAAGGTGCCTGGCGGGAGCCCGGCCTGTAGCGCGGCCTCGGCCATCGCAAGCGAAGAGAGCGGGGTGAGCGACGCCGGCTTGAGGACGGCAGTGTTCCCGGCGGCGATGGCCGGCGCGAGGCTCCTCATCGCCAGTTGGAACGGGTAATTCCACGGCGCGATGTGGACGGTGACGCCAAGCGGCTCGCGCAGCGTGTAGTTGAGCCGCGGGCCGGGCACCGGAATTGTGGCGCCCTCAATCTTGTCGGAGAGCCCCGCGTAGTACTCGAGCGTCTGGATTGCGAAGGCGATGTCCGCGCGCGCCTCACGCAGCGTCTTGCCTTGGTTGCGCGTCTCGGTTTCGGAGATCGCGTCGCGCTTCTCGTTCAGGACCTGCGCCCACTTCCAGAGGAGCTTCCCCTTCTCGGAGGGCGAAAGCGCGCCCCACGGGCCATCGAAGGCGGTTTGCGCGGCGTCGATCGCCTTGCGCGCGTCGTCTTTCGTGGCTGCGGCGGCGTAGGCGATGACTTCGTTCGACGACGGGTCGCGGACCTCGCTTTCCCGTCCATCCGAGGACGGAACCCATTCGTTCGCGATGAACAGCTTGTGTTTGGCGCCCTGGGACTGCAGCATGCGACCGCCTCCGTCGAAGAGCGCGGGCGCGGGTTATGTTTGTTTGGCCGAATGGGCCCGCTTTACGACCGGACAATGCTCCAACTCACGCCGTCCGAGAGCGGCAGGATTGTGGAGCGCAGGCGCGGGTTCGAGAAGATCTTCTTCTGGAATTGTTTGATCCCCTCGGTGTCGTCCCCCACATCGTCCGCGAACACTTTCCCCTGCCAGAACATGTTGTCCGCGCAGATCGCAGTTCCTTTATGCGCGAGCCTTAGCGCTTCCCGCAGGTACTCCGAGTACTCTTCCTTGGCCGCGTCGATGAAGATGAAGTCGTAGGCCTTGTCAGGCAGCGTGGGCATCACCTCGAGCGCCTTCCCCTGGAGGACCTTCACTTTCTTGTCGACATTCGCCTTACGGAAATTTTCCTGAGCGAGCCTCGCGTTGCCCGCATCCATCTCGATGGTCTCGATCAAACCGCCTTCGGGGAGCGCCCGCGCCATCCAAATCGCGCTGTACCCGGAGCAGCACCCGACTTCCAGCACGCGCTTGGCCCCCGTCGCCTGGATGAGCATCCCGAGCGCGCGGCCCTCTTCGGGGTTGATGCTCGGGAGATTCATCTGTCGGCAGTACTTGCGGATCCCAAGGAGCAGCTCGTCCTCGTCGCGCGCGAGCTTGTTCACGTAGTCGTTTGCCTTCACGATCTCGATGCCGAGACCCTCGCCGTAGAGGTCGGGCCTTTGGGCGTCCTTCGGCATTGTGGGCGCCCCCCTACCCCTCAGTAGAACTCTTCGAGCGCCTTGGTGAGGTCGATGTTCGAGATGTCGGCCTTTGAAAGCGGCCCCTTCACGAGCGCCGGGTGCATGCCCTCGTAGGTCGCGCGGGGCTCATCCAGGAACACGCCGATCGCGAGCCGGTCCTGGTCCATCGCGCGCTTCATCGCGGCTTCGCGGTCCTTCGGGTCGTGCTTCTCGTCCTCAAGCTTGTAGGTCTTCTCGCGGAAGAAGTCATACGTGTTCACTTTGTTGAATGTCACGCACGGCTGGTAGACGTCGACAAGCGCAAACCCGTTGTGCTTGAAGGCGGCCGTGAGCACCGTCTTCATGTGCTTCACATCGCCCGCAAACGCCCGCGCCACGAAGCTTGCCCCGCCCACGATCCCGAGCGCGATCGGGTTCACGGGGTGCTCGGTGTTGCCAAGCGGCGTCGACTTCGACTTGTAGCCGAAGTCCGAGGTGGGCGAAGTCTGGCCCGTGGTGAGCCCGTAGGTCTGGTTGTTGTGCACGATGACCGCCATCCGCATGTTGCGGCGCATCGCGTGCATGAAGTGGCCCATCCCGATGCCGTAGCCGTCCCCGTCGCCGCTGATGACGATGATGCCGAGCTCGTGGTTGGCCATCCGCGCGCCTTGCGCGACGGGCAGCGACCGGCCGTGCAGCGTGTGGAACCCGTAGCACTTGATCCAGTGGGGCAGCTTTGACGAGCAGCCGATCCCTGAAATCACGAGCGTGTTGTGGGGTTCCATGCCGGCTTCGGCCACCGCACTCTTGAGGCCGTTGAGGATCGCAAAGTCCCCGCAGCCGGGGCACCAGTCAGGCTTCTGCACGGTCGTGAGTTCCTTGGCCGTAACGGGCATCAGAGCACCTCCTCGACTTTGGAAAAGAGCCATTCGGGCGAAAACGGGCGGCCGTCCCACCGGCGGAACGAGTGCGCCGGCCGCAAGCCGGTCTTCTCGGCAAGAAGCCCCTCGAACTGGCCGGTGTAGTTCGCCTCGAGCACGGCGAATTTCTTGCAGGACTTGAGCTTCGCCGTCGCGTCCGCGGTCGGGAACGGGTGCATGTACACGAAGTGCAGCATGTTCACCTTCAGCTTGTTGCGCTCGAAGTCCTTGAAGGTCTCAAGGACCGTGCCCTTCGAAGAGCCGAAGCAGACGAGCGTGAGGTCGGCGTCCTTCGGGCCGTAGAACTTGGGGCCAGGCATCTCCTTGGCGATTTCTTCCAGCTTGTGCATCCGCTTCGTCATCATCCGGTTCCGGTTCTCGGCGGCTTCCACGATTTCCCCGGTCTCGTCGTGCTCGTCGGTCGCGGCGACGAACATCCCGCCGCGCATGCCGGGCAGCGAGCGGGGCGAAACGCCGTCTTCGGTAAACCGGAACCGCTTGAACCAGTCGCCGCCGTCCTTCTTGAAGAGCTCCTGGGCCTCGGCCTCCGTGATGAGTTTGCCGCGGTTCACCTTGAGGTCCTGCCAGCGGAACGGCTCAAAGGTTCGCTGCCCTTCCGCGATGTACTTGTCGGACAGTACGATGACCGGCATCTGGTAGCGCTCGGCGAAATTGAACGCGTTGAACGACTCGAAGAAAAGCTCCTCCTGGTCGCCCGGCGCGATGATGAGCCGCGGGAACTCGCCCTGCGAGGCGTGGATGACGAACTGGAGGTCGCCTTGGTCGGTCCAGGTGGGCATGCCCGTCGAGGGCCCCGGCCGCATCACCTCAATGATCACGAGCGGCACCTCCGCCATCCCCGCCATCCCGAGCGCCTCGACCATCAGCGAGAACCCCCCGCCCGAGGTCGCCGCCATCGCGCGCGCTCCGGCAAAGTTCGCTCCGATCGCGAAGTTGATCCCGGCGATCTCGTCCTCCACTTGCTTTGCCACAATGCTGTAGTTGGTCTCTTGGGCGGCCATGAAGTGCAGAATCGACGACGCCGGCGTCATCGGGTACTGCGCGTGCAACTTCACGCCGGCGCGAAGGGCCCCGAGCGCGGTGGCGTCGTTGCCTGCAATGAGGATGCGCCGCGGCGCGCCCGGCACCGGTTTGACGTGCGCGGGGCGAAGCTCGGCGAAATTCCCGCTGATGAAGTCGTAACCGGCCTTCGCCGCCGCCACATTCTGGTCGCCGATTTCCTTCTTCTTGGCAAACTGGTCGCGCAGCGCCGAACCCAGGAAGTCGAAGGGGAAATCGCACATCGAGAGGGCCGCGCCAAGCGACACCGTGTTGATCATGATCTTGCCCCCCGCCTTGTCGGCGATCTCCTCCAGCGGCACGCCCGCGATGTGCACATCGGTGCGCTTTACGAGGTCGGGTTTGAGTTGCACTTTCTTGCTGTCGTAGATGATCGCGCCGCCGGGCGTGAGCTCCTGCCAGTGGAGCGCGATGGTCTCTTCGTTGAGGGCGAGGAGCACTTGGATCTTGTCCCAGTGGCAGTACACTGGCTCCGGGGCCGCACAGATCTGGTACGAGTTGTGGCCGCCGCGGATAAGGGACGGGAATTCCGAGTAGGTGTGGACATTGAGCCCGCCGCGGGCAAACGCCTTGCCAAGCGCCCCGCCCGCCGTCATGATCCCGTAGCCGGCCTCGCCGCCGATCTTGATCGAGACCCGGTTTTCGCCCATGTATAGCCTCAGGCCGCCCTTGTACTTGAGTCATTGCGGGGTCGGAGTTAAAAAACTGGCTGGAAAAGATCGAAGGAAAAACCGGCCCGCGAAGGGCCTACCTGGGCTCCTTGGGGGGGCCTTTGCCCTCCTGCTCGTCCGACCGGCGTACCTCGTCGAGCAATTCCCGCCGCTGGCGCTTGGCCCGCCCCATCATGATGAACACCACGACGCCGGCCACGGCGACCAGGGCGAGGATGCCAAGGACGAGCGGGGTCGAGTCCGCCGGCCGGTCGGGCACGAGCCCCATGGTATACGTGTAAGACACGTTTTGGCCGAACTCGTTGCCTGCGCGGTCGCGAAGCTGCGGGCGCACATTCACCGTCACCGGGCCGCGTTTGCCTGACTCCTGGGCGCTTATGAATGCGGTCGTGTTGTCGGCCGACCAAACAACGTCGAACTTGAAGCCCGGGTCGGCGCGCACCACGAAGTTGGCCACCGCCGAGTCGCGGTCGACAGGCTCGCTAAAGCGGATTGCTGCCGCCTCGTTCCCGGGGATGGAAGCGCCGTCCTGCGGAGCCGATGCGACCGTCGGCGCAATCAAGTCCCGCGTGACATTCGAGGTCGCGGTGCGGGAGGCGCCAAGGGCGTCGGTCACGCGCGCCTCGAGGACATTCAGGCCGGCGGAAAGGTTCACCGAGAAATTGTAGCGGCCGTCAGTCGACCCGAGCGCCGTCCACGCGCCCGCTGCGAGCCTCGCCTCCACCGATGAAATGTGCACGAGGAACCAGATCTCCATCTGGATAAGGTGCGGGTTGGACGCATTGGTCGGGTCGGCGAATCCGAACCGGTACTGCAACGCGGGGTCGCTCCGCAGCGACTCGTTCGAGGGCCCCACCGGGTCGCCGAAGCCGCCGTCAGCCGTGGCGTTCACCCACGCGCTCCAGTTGCGCCCCGCGCTCCGGTCGCCGAAGCGGACTTGGATGTTGAGCAGCACCGACAGGTTCCCGGAGCTGTTCGCGGTGAGGTATTCGAGCGTCGAACTCCACTCGATCCCCGGGTGGCCAACCGGCAACTCGAACTCCGGCGACTGGTAGTACGACTCGACCATCGGCGCCGAAGCGTTGGGGAAGACGCCACTTGCGTCGCGCAAGGCGTTCACATAGGTCCCGTTGACGAAGTCGTCCGAAAATAGGCCGAGCGACTCGCCGTCAGCTCCGATGACGGCAGTGAGGTTGTCCGCGCGCGTCACGGTGCCGTCGCCGGGATAAATGATCTGGACATCCAGTGGCCGGGCGAGGAACACGCCCCCTTCGTCCTCTGCAGCAGCCGCGGGCGCAATCACCGCCAGGATCGCGACTCCCGCCAGGAGGGCCGCTGCCACGCGCACGCGCGCGGCATCCATGACGGGGCGTTAATCTTTGCTGACTTTTGCCGCCGTGTCGGCAACGCAGGTGCGCCCGGCGGCAAACGCCCTGTAAATGACGCCGGTTACGCCCCGCACGCCCGGGACGCGGAAGGCCACCCCTCCGAAGGGCGCGGCGGCAGGCAGGAGCTTGGCGAGGTCTTCGAGCGCGGCCTCTCCAGACTTGACTTCGCCCCCGGGGAGCTCGAGGTGGAACGAGATGTCGTAAGCGGTGCCGAGCTTCGGCCGCATCCGAGCTTCGACGGCGGGGTCGTACATCGAGGCAAATTCGATGCGCTCCTTCCGGTCAAGGCGGCGGACGAGCCGGGCGAACCGGGCGCAAGAATAGCAGCCTGCGTCGTACACGAGCGTCGCGCGCGCCGCGGCGCGAGGCTCGGGCACGGCGGGGACCTCAGTGCACCGCGTGCTGACCTTCAAGCCAGCGCTCCGCATCGATCGCGGCTTGGCAGCCAGAACCGGCCGCGGTGACCGCCTGGCGGTACCGCCGGTCGAAGACGTCGCCCGCGATGAACACGCCCTCCACCGAGCTTAGCGTGTTGTTGTGAATCTTGAGGTACCCCTGCTCGTCCATGTCGAGCTGGCCCTTCAGGAAGTCCGTGTTGGGCCTGTGCCCGATCGCGAGGAACACGCCCTTCGCGGGGATCGTCTCTTCCTTGGCGCTGTGGACGTCCTTCACCTTCACTCCCTCGACCACATCGCGGCCGACCACATCGGTGACCACCGCGTTCCACTTGACTTTGATCTTCGGGTTCGCAAGCACGCGCTGTTGCATGATCTTCGATGCGCGGAACTTGTCGCGCCGGTGCACGATCGTCACGGTCGAGGCGAACTTCGTGAGGAAGCTCGACTCCTCCATGGCCGTGTCGCCGCCGCCGATCACGACAAGCGGCTGCTGGCGGAAGATCGGCAAGGCCCCGTCGCAGGTCGCGCAGGCGGACACGCCCTTGTTGCGCAGCTTCTGCTCCGAGGGCAGGTTCAGCCACATCGCGGAGGCGCCTGTGGCGATGATCACCGAATCGCCCTCGATGAGCTCGTCGCCCGCCCACAGCTTGAACGGCCGCTTCGAGAGGTCGACCTTCTCCACGTTGGCGTACTTCACGAACTTCGTGCCGAAGCGCTCCGCCTGCTCGTGGAAGAGGTTCATCATCTCGGGACCCAGCAGCCCCTTCGGGAACCCGGGGTAGTTTTCCACCTCGGTGGTGAGCTGAAGCTGTCCGCCCCATTCGAGCCCCTCGATCACGACGGGATCGAGGTTTGCGCGCGCCGCGTAGATCGCGGCCGTGAGCCCCGCGGGGCCCGAACCGACGATGACCACCTTGTGCGCCATGGGTTGCGCTGGGAAAAAGCGCCCTTGGCCATTTAAGCCAAGCGGCCGCGCGACGAAGGCAACGCGATTATTTGGCGGGCGGGCGCCGCTTCTTGAGCATCGCGAAGGCCTCGTGCGCGAACGGGTTGCGCGTCTCCGATGCCTTGTCGATCGGGATCCAGGCGGCCTCGTCGAGCTCCGTCCGGTCGAGGCGCAGCGTCTTCGACTTGAGCGTTACGAGGTAAACGAAGCAGACCATGAAGTACGACGAACGCTCGAACTTCCGGTTCGCAATGAGAAGGAGTTCGCCCGAAACGGGCTCCGCCCCAAGCTCCTCGCCAAGCTCGCGCTTCAGGCAAGCCCATGGGTGCTCGTCCCACTCCACGAAGCCGCCCGGCAGGTTCCACCACCCGGCCGCCACGCCGCGGTTCGCCTTGCACATGAGCACGCGGTCCCCGTCAAGGATGACCGCGTTCACGACGAGCCGGTGCATCGTGGCCAATACCGCCGCGCGCGCAAGCGGCGTGGTGTCGTCGCTTGCCACCACGCGCTCCTTCTCGATCCACTCCTCCGGGTGCTGCTCGAGCACGGGTTTCCCGAAAAGGATCTCGATGCCGAGCACCTTGAAGCCGGGGCGCGTGACCACCTTGAACGGGAGCAGGCTCTTCTCCGTGGGCAGGTCGAGGCGGTCCTCGCGCTTCTCCAGGTAGACCTTCCCGTCGGTCTCGATGTAAATCGGCCGTCCCGCCATCGAGGCCTCTTCAGGCCGCGCGCCCCTTAAGCCTTCGCGCCGCAACCGCCGGGCAAGGGCTTATCCATGGGCCTTGCCGTGCCACGCAGGAAGCCCCATGGCGCCCCCTCGCCCCAAGCGGACGGTCCTTGTCGGGGCCACGGTCGTTACTTCCGCGGGCGCGCGGCGCGAAGATGTTGCCCTCGAGGGCGAGCGCATCGCCGAGGTCGGGAGCCTCACCCCTTCGAAGCGCGACCGCGTCGTCGACCTCACCGGCCAGTTCCTCACGCCCGGCCTCATCGATTGCCACACGCACTTCGTCCTCGATGGCGACCCCGACCCCCTGCTCATCACCAAACGCACGGACACCGACCTGGCGGTCCTGGCTGCCTCCCTTGCCGGCGCGACCCTGCGCGGGGGCATCACCGCCGTGCGCGACAACGGCTCGCGCAACTTCGTGAACATCGCGGTGCGCAACGCAATCAACGGCGGCTGGATCGAAGGCCCGCGCACCTTCGCGGCCGGCGAGTGGCTCACGATGACGGGGGGCCACTGCCACTTCATGGGCCGCGAGATCGACGGCGTCGACGAGGCGCGCAAGGCCGCGCGGATGCAGATGAAAATGGGGTGCGATTCGATCAAGGTCATCGCGACGGGCGGCGTCCTCACCCCGGGCGGGAACCACCGAGCCGCCCAGCTCGTGAAGGAGGAAATCGAGGTGATCGTGGGCGAGGCCGGCCGCGCCTCACGGAAGGTCTCCGCGCACGCCCACGGCGCCGATGGCATCAAGAACGCCGTCGAAGCGGGCTGCTCCTCCGTCGAGCACGGGACCTTCATGGACGAGGAGTGCGCGCGGATGCTTGCCAAATCGGGGACGTTCTGGGTCCCGACCGCGAAAGCCCTCGACGACATGCGCACCAAGGGCGTGGCCCATGGGATGCCTGACTACGCGGTCAAGAAGGCCCGCGAGGCCGAGGAGGCCATCGAGGCCACCTGGAAGCTTGCGCTCAAGCACGGGGTGCGCGTCGCGATGGGCACCGATGCAGGCACGCCGTTCAACTTCCACGGCGACAACGCGCGCGAGGTCGAACTCTACGTCCAGTTCGGGATGAAGCCCGCCGAGGCCCTTGCGACCGCAACGGGAAACGCCGCCGAACTGCTCGGCAAGAAAGGCGAGCTCGGCGTGATTTCCCCCGGCGCTTACGCCGACCTGCTCGTCCTCAAGCGCAACCCGCTGCGCGACGTCCGTGCGCTCGCGCGCTCTCGAGTGGCCGTGCTCAAGGGCGGAAAAGTGGTGGCCGGCCAGATGCCGGGCGGCGCAAATTAAGCGCGCTTGTCGCCCCTTGCGGCGGCGCCCGACCCCTCGAGTTTTGAAAGCAGGCGCTTGAGCTCCCGGATGTCTTCCACCGACCACCCTTCGAATGCGGACTCGAGGCTCTTCAGCGCGTGCGCAGTGACCGCTCCGACACCCTTGCGAGCTTTGAGCGTGGGGCGCAGGTGCACCACGCGGCGGTCCTTCGTGTCCCTCGTGCGCGTGATGAAGCCGGTCTTCTCGAGGTTCGAAACGAGCCCCGTGATGTTCCCCGGCGTGACGCACAGGATGTCGGCAAGCTCCTTCGGCGTCGCGCGCTTCTTGTGCACGAGGATCCGCAGCAAGATCATCTGGGGGAGCGTCACGCCGTGGCCGAGCACGCTCGTGCGCATCCGCCCGTGCATCAGCCGCATCACGCGGCCAAAGGAGCCGTAGATTTCCTCGACCGCCTCCTGTCTTGCGCTGCTTCTTGCCACGGGGCCGCACCAGTCGGCACGGACGAACCGTTCGGGGCTAAAAAGACTTGGTAGCCGGGGAGGCCCGCGCCCTCCAGACAACTTTAGTCCTAAACAATATGGCAGTAAAGTAAATATGCGGGCCCTTGTATGCCCGCAGGCGGGGCAGACTAGCACGGACGCGATCATCGAGGTCAAGGACCTCCACAAGACCTTCGACCCCGACATCAAGGCCGTCGACGGGATCTCGTTCACGGTCGGGCGCGGCGAGATCTTCGGGTTCCTCGGCCCCAACGGCGCGGGCAAGAGCACCACGATCAAGATCCTCGCCACGCTCATCGGCCGCACCTCCGGCGAAATCCGCGTCGACGGGATCGACCCCGCGAAGGACCCGGTCGCGGTGCGCAAGCTCATCGGCTACACCTCTCAGGACACGAGCGTGGACGACCAGCTCACCGGGCGCGAGAACCTCATGCTCCAGTGCGCGCTCCACCACATGCGCCGCGCCGAGGCGCAGGCGCGCACCGAGGAGCTCATCAAGGCCGTCGACCTCGTCGAGGCCGCCGACCGCAAGGCCGGCACCTACTCGGGCGGGATGCGCAAGCGCCTCGACCTCGCGACCGGCCTGGTCGGCAAGCCCAAGCTGCTGTTCCTCGACGAGCCGACCACCGGGCTCGACCCGCAGAACCGCCAGGGGATGTGGAAATACATCAAGTCCCTGAACGACGAAGGCACCACGATTTTCCTGACCACGCAATACATGGAGGAAGCCGACCACCTCGCAGACCGGCTCTGCATCATCGACCAAGGCAAGATCGTCGCGGAAGGTACGCCAGCCTCGCTCAAAGCCGAAATCGGGGCTGATGTGATTCAAGTCGTGCTCCCCACGGACGCCGCCGACAAACGCGACCAAGCCCACGCCGTGCTTGCGGCGCTGCCGGGGGCCAAGGAGGTCCGCGACTTCGACGGCGGCGTTGCCGTCTATGCAAAGGACGGACCTGCCGTCATCGCATCGGTCGTGCGCTCGCTGGACGAGTCGAGGGTGCCCATCGGCCAACTCACGCTCTCGCGGCCCACCCTCGACGATGTCTTTGTCAAGCATACGGGCCACAAGATGCGCGTCGAGGCCGTGAAGCCGAAGAGCGGTTGGGGCGGACGAAGGAGGCGGATGTGATGGCTCTCGGGGACTGGTTCATCGAAGTCTACGCCATCTTCCAAAGGTGGAACAAGCGCACGCTGCGGCAGCCCATTTTCCTCTTTTTCGCGATCTTCCAGCCGGTGCTCTTCTTCCTCCTGTTCACGCAGGCGTTTAGCGCCATCGGCAGGGCGCCCGGCTATGCGGCGAGCGCAGGCACGACCAATTTTACGACCTTCTATAGCGCGGCGGTCGTGCTCCAAACGGTGCTCTCATCCTCCATGCAGGCAGGCGTCGGGTTCGTGACCGACATCGAGAGCGGATTCATGGACAAGATGAAGGTCGCCCCGATCCGACGCTCGTCGATACTCCTCGGGAAGATCCTCAGCGACGGCGTTCGCATCATCATGCAGGTCCTCATCATCCTCGCCATTTGCGCGCTCGTGGGCGTAACCTTTGTGACGGGGTGGGCGGGCGTGCCGCTGGTCATCCTCCTCGCGCTCGCCTTCGGCATCGCTTGGTCGGGGATCTCGACATTCGTGGCCTTGACCACGAAGAACACGGAGGCCACGTTCATGGTTTCGATGATCACGACGTTCCCTCTGCTGTTCCTCTCAACAGCCGTGATGCCGGCCGCGATGCTGCCCGACTGGGTCCAGACCTTCGCGAAGTACAACCCGATTTCCTACATCGGCAACGCCTACCACGCGATCGTGATCACGGGCTTCGATTGGAACGTCATCGGGGTCGCCTTCGGGATGTGCATCCTGGTGGGCATCATCACGCTCTCAGCGACGACCGCGATGTTCCGCAAGACGGTCAAGGCTTGACCACCGCCGCAAGCCCCACGCCGTGCTTCTCTGCCAGGAAGCAGAACGCCTGAATCTTCCGCCGGTGGAAATCCCCGCCTCGCTCCTTCCAGCGGAACATCGCGGCCTGGTCCGCGTCGAGCGCCCTTCGGAGCAGCGGCACCTCGCCGCGCGTGAGCCATCCGCGCACGGGCCCGCCTTGCATCCACGCGACCATCCCGCCTGCGAGTTTGCCGTACCACTCGTGGGCGTCGGGCGAGAATTCCTTGGCGCCGGCCACGAACTTGTCGAGCGTTTCGCCGTCGTCCGTCTGAGCGATCAGCGCGCCATTCCACCCCGAGGTCTTGCGTGTGCAGATGCAAAACGCGGCGGCCGCGTCGTTGAGCGCGCGCGCCCAGGGAGGCGGGTTCAGCACCGCATCGCGGCCGGTGTGCGGGTCGTACACGAGCTGGTGGGCGGCGATGAGCTCGTCGGGGGCGGTGCCGACCGGGAGGTTCTTGACGGCGGCCTCCGCCGCCGTGATCGCGGCCCCCGCGCGCGCGGCGTTCAGCCACTTGGCGTCCGGCTTGGCGACGCGTTCGAGCAGGCGCTGCAACGGGCGCGCGTCGTGCTCGACAATGAGCACCGCGGCCGCCGGCACCACCGCCTCGGCGAAGCGCTCTGCGAGGAATGGGTGGAACTCGAGCGCCGCGGCGGTGACCACGCCGCCGCAACGCCGGGCCGCTAGTTTAGGATACCGCGAGGTCGCGCTCCCCGTGACAGTACAGCGTGATCTGCCCGGGCTCCGTCGAGAGATTGACCTGGTCCTCGTAGGTCGGCGGGAAGGGGTCGAGCGAGGGGCCCTCGCTCTGGACGAATTCGAGCCACGCGTCGATGTCAACACTGCTCGTGTGCTCG
>JBGQKI010000054.1:0-12570 GCA_041499475.1 Thermoplasmata archaeon | reverse complement strand
GTCACAGACCGGCCCGTTTGTACACGACGCCACCTCCAAGCACCGTGAGGGCCACCTTTTGGCGCTCGATCTCATCCGGTGCTTCCTTCGGATTGGCGGAGAGCACCGCAACATCCGCGAGCTTTCCTACCTCGAGCGTCCCCCGGCTCGCCTCTTCGTGGAGGGCGAAAGCCGCATCGCGGGTGTAGGCCGCAAGCGCCTCTCCGACCGTTAGCCGCTGCGATGGAAACGGCGCGTTGACGGCGCTGTGGATTCCGTAGAGTGGCGAGAAGGGCATGTTGTCGGAGCCGAAAGCGAGGCAAAGCCCGGCGTCGGCCATGCGGCGGAACGGGTTGTCCTTGCCCTGCCATCGGTTGCCGATCCGCTGGTCGTAGAGTTCGCCTTTGGCCGACCAGTTGCCGACGAAATTGGGCTGGACGGAGGCGATGAGCCCGAGGCGCTTCATGCGGCGGATTCCTTCGGGCGTGACCAGTTCGCAGTGCTCAATGCGGTGGCGCTCGCGGCGGAAGGCCGCAAGCTCGCCCTCGGCGGCGTCCTCGAAGGACGTGAGCACCTCATCGATGCCGCGCTCTCCGATGGCGTGGATGCAGACTTGCAGCCCGAGGGCCCGGGCGCGGCGGATGGTCTTGGCCATTTTCGCGCGCGTGAGGTTGAGCGCGCCGCGGGTAGAGGGGTCGTCGCGGTAGGGCCGGTACATCGCGGCGGTGCGCGACCCGATCGACCCGTCGCCGTACATCTTGACGCCGGTGAGGCGCAGCCATTCATCGCCAAGCCCGCGCCCCACCCCCGCGGCCTCGAGCGCGTCGAGGTGGCGCGTCCACATGGCGGCCGAGACCCGGATGCGGAGCTTGCCCCCGCGGTGCCGCTCGGTGTAGGCGCGCAGGTCCTTGGGGTCGACAAAGTCGCACACCGTGGTGACGCCAAGCGCGTGGGCGCGCCGTTCCATGATTGGGAGCGCTTTGCGGTAGAGGGCGGGCGGGTCGACGATGCGGTCGAGCGTCTCCTCGTAAGCAGCCTCCTTGAGCAGCCCGGTCAACCGGCCGCCGGCGCCGCGCTCGACGCCGGGGAAGGATGCCGGGATCCGCAGCGTCTTCCACCCGAGGGCGTTCACGACGCACGAGTGGCCGTCGATCCGGCTCGCCTTGACCGGGCGGTCGTCGACGGCCGCGTCGAGGTCGGCGCGCGTCGGGAAGCGGCGGTCGGCCCACTTCGATTCGTCCCACCCGCGGCCGAGCACCCACTCCCCTTTCGCGATTTTCTTCCGCGCGCGCGCCAGCCGCGCGAGCATGGCCTCCCGCGACGGCGCGCCGTGGAGGTCGACGCGCGTGATGCCGAGCGCGCGCTTGGCGAAGTGGGTGTGGCAGTCGATGAAACCCGGCAGCGCGAATGCGCCGCGCAGGTCCACGACTTTCGTGCGCGCGCCGCGAAGGCGCATGATTTCACCGTCGTTGCCGAGGGCGGCGATGCGGCCGGCGCGCGCGGCAAGCGCCTCGACGACAGCGCCGCGCGCGTCGATGGTGTGGATGGAGCCGGAGCGCAGGATGAGTTCCGGCGCAAGCGGCGAGGACTTCACGTCCGCTGCATCGCGAGGCCGCTAATAGGCTTCTCCCGGAGACTCAGCTCGGGCCGGGCGCGCGCCCCTTGCACATCGAGCAGCGAGCCCCGCGGGCGACCGGAGCGGAGGCGGCCCACGGAGGGACTTTCGGCGGCCGCTTGGAGCCAGGCCGAGGCCGCGTCGCCCTCCGGAGCATAGCCCGCCCGCCGCAGGCCCGCATAGGAGAACACGAACGAGACAGGCGGTTCGAGCATCTCGAGGCCTTCCACGCCCCCACCGAGGCGGCGTTGCGCGGCCTGCGCGTCGGCCGCGCTGCGGAACGCGGCGATCACCATAGTGCGCGGCGGCGAGGAAAGGGTAAGGACGGGCGCGCCCCCCTGGAGCGACGCCGCGATGGCGCGCAGCCGGCGCGAGCGCGTCCCTTCGGGACGGTGCCGCAGGAGGCCGACGACCAAGTGCGTGAAACCCACGCGGGGCAGGTGCATGCGCGCCGAGGGGCGCAGCACTCCGTCTGAGAGCAGCCTCGCCTTGGCGCGCGCAAACGTTCGGGGGGCAACGCCGGTGGCTGCCGACGATTCGGCAAGGCTCGCCTGCGGGTTGCGCACGACGAACGAGAGCACCTCAACCTCGCGGGCGGTGAGGGGGCGCGACCGGCCGCCTCGCCGGCCCGGCCCGACCGAGCGCATTACGAGCGCCGTGGACGAGCGCCGAGGGACGATGAGGTCGACAAACGCGCGGTAATCGATGGAAGGCTCCCCATCGGCGGCGATCGGCGCAAACCTGGCGTTGAAGAGCCAGGGAGCGCCGGTGTCGGCGTCCACGGCCTGCAACAGGGCCGTCTCGAGGGCGGCAATTTCTTCGAGCGACCGCGGAATCGTGATGCCGTAGACCTGGTCGCCCTCCGCGACGAAAATGCCGGGGAATGCGCGCGCGGCGAGGATGAGCGGTACGGCGCTCTCCACGAAGCGTACCGCCTTGCCCCCGAAACACCGCCCGATGAAAACCATGAAGGGCCCGGCGCCCGCGGCCCTGAGGTCGACGTCGTACCCAGGAGCCCAAAGGCCCGCGTGGCGGAGCCGCGACCGTGCCTTTGCGGCGGTCGAGGGCGAGACCGATGCGGCGGCCGCCACCTGCTCGGCAGACCAATCCGGGTGCGCGAAGAGCACACGGAGTACGCGGGCGTCGGCCGATGCGCGGGGCCCCCCCGGCCCCCAGCCACCCATGACCGCAAAATGCGTCGATTCCCCTTAAACCTGGCCTTGGGAGCAAGGGGGCACGGGTGCCAGGCCCCATCACCAAATGACCGTTTTAGGCACGGGGCGTCTCATCCAGCGCTGGACGGGTCGCTTTCAAGGAACGCGTATTACTCCCGAGCCGGCCCGGGCGAAAGCCTATTATGAATGCAAGCCCAACGGAAGGTGCCTCACGGATTGCGCGGGTAGGGTGACTGCGAGTGAAAGGAACGGGAAGCGACCGGCGCGATCAAAACCCCGTCTTCACGCCGCAGGAAAAGGAGGGCTTGCGCGACTATTGGCACGTGTACGACAAGCACTACGACCGGCTCCTCAAGGCGCTCATGGTGATGGTCTTGCAGCACGAGGAACTCGGCCCGCTCATCCGCGCGATTCCGCCCCAGGCGCTCGAGGAACAATACCGCGCGAGCCGCGAGCGGCAGCGCAAAGCCTTCTTGGAAGGGGACTGGGAGCCCTACTGGAACACGCAGCGCGAGGACGGCGCACGATATGCCCAAGCCGGCCTCAGCTTCCATGCGTGGTTCGAGCTCACCACGGTCTTGAAGGCTGAAGTCATCGCCCTCTTGTTGGAGGAATACAAGGGGGACCTCGCGCGGCTTCACGCAAGCCTGCTTGCCATGGACAAGTTGTACGACGGCGCGCTTGGCATGATCGGGGAGCAGTACCTATCAACCAAGGAAGCCACGATCGCCAAACAGGCGGATGCCATCCGCGAGCTCTCGACGCCGGTGCTGCAGATCCGGGAGGGGCGGCTGATCGTCCCGCTCATCGGGCTCATCGACACGCGACGCGCCAGGGAGATCACCGAGCACCTGCTGGAGGCCATCCGCGACCACCGGGCGAAGGTGGTAATTATCGACATCACGGCTGTGGCGGCGATGGACTCGAAGGTCGCCAACCACCTCATCCAGACGGTCGAGGCCGCGCGGTTGATGGGGGCCAAGGCGATTGTGACGGGGCTGTCGGCGGAGGTCGCCCAGACGCTCGTAACGCTCGGCGTGGACTTGAGCCGCGTCCGCACGGTGTCTGACCTGCAGTCGGGCGTCGAGGAAGCCGACCGCATCCAGGGCGTGGAATACGCCGAGGACAAGTAGGCGCTGGGAAGGCCTGAGGGGAATCTCATGGTACGGGTCCCTATCCTGCGGCTCGGCGGTGTCCTCATCGCGTCGGTGCAGGGCGCGCTCACGGACACGGACTTGGAGGCCATGCGCGACGAGCTCATCGAGCAGGTGGGCAAGGTCCGCGCCCGCGGCGTGGTGCTCGACGTTACCGTTCTCGACGTGGTCGACTCGTTCGCCACGCGCATGCTGCGCACGATTGCGCACATGGCAAGGCTGCGGGGGGCAAGGACGGTGATTGTGGGCGTGCAGCCTGGTGTGGCGATGGCGATGGTGGAGCTCGGCCTCAACTTCGAAGATGTATTGACGGCGCTGGACCTGGAAGAGGGCCTGGCGCTGCTCAATTCGACGAAGGGCCGGGAGGCGGGGCATGCCTGAAGAAGTCAGGGTGCCGATCCTCTCCGACGCCGACATCGTGACGGCGCGCCAGAAGGCGCGTGCACTTGCGGCGAAGATGCGCTTCACGACGGGCGACCTGACGCTGCTTGCCACCGCGGTGTCGGAGGTCGCCCGCAACATCGTGTCGTACGCCAAGACGGGGGAGGTCATCCTCAGCGTCGTGGAAAAGGGCGGGCGCCGCGGGGTCACCGTGGTTGCACGCGATGAGGGCCCCGGGATCCCGAATGTGGACCTTGCGCTCACGGACGGCTACTCGACGGGCCGCAGCCTCGGGATGGGGCTGCCGGGGGCGCGGCGGCTGATGGACGAATTCGCCATCGAGTCGCAGGTGGGCAAAGGGACGACGGTGACCATGACGAAGTGGGAAAGGCGGGCGTGAGCCATGAGGGCGGCAGGCAGGACGGCCCTCGTGGAGTGGGCGGCGGCATGGCGCAGTCGGCCTGGCGAAGACGAGTGCGGCGACCTGCACCTGGTGGCCTCCCAGCAGGACTTTGACACGCTCGTGGTGATCGACGGGCTGGGGCACGGGCCCGAGGCCGCGAAGGCAGCCGCCTGCGTGCGCGATGCGATGGCGGGCAACGTGAAGGAATCCCTCGATGAGATCGTCCGCCGCGCGCACGAGGCGGCGCGGGGGACAAGGGGCGCGGTCGCAAGCCTGGCACGGGTCAGCGCGTATGAGGCGGCCGTCACTTGGCTCGGGGTCGGCAATGTGACCGCGCTGATCGTGCCCGGGACCGTGGGGCGCGCCCGAGAATCGATGGGCGCGCGGGGCGGCGTCGTGGGTTACAAGATCCCGCCCCTTTCGGCAAGGACGCTCAAGTTGGGGAAGGGCGACACCATTGTCCTTGCCACAGACGGTTTGGCGCCCGGGTACGCGGCGGACAGCGCAGTACGGGGGCCCCCCGGCGAGGCCGCGCACATGCTCTTGGACCGTTACGCAAAGCCCGAGGACGACGCACTCGTGCTCGTGGCGCGCTATTGGGGGCGAGACGCATGACCACAGCGCTGCGCACGGTGTCGGAGCATTACGAGCGCGCGCTGCTCGCGTACCTGCGCGGCGCGTCGGAGGCGTCCCTCGAGGAGGCCTACGAGATCGGCAAGGAGGCCGTGGAGTCTGGGCTCGGCGTCCTCGACGCGGTCGCGATCCACCAGCAGGCGGTGGGGCTGGCGCTCCTGGACGCCAAGACCGTCGAGGAAGGGCGCGACCTGCTCGAGCGGGCGGCGGTGTTTTTCACCGAGAGCCTTGCGACCTTCGAGATGGCGCACCGCGGCTACCAGGAGGCGAACGCCGCGCTGCAGGAGCTCAATGCGACGCTGGAGAAGCGCGTGCACCTGCGAACGGCGGAGCTGCAGGCGAGCCAAGAGCGCTACCGCGCGCTCGTCGACGGGCTCGACGCGATCGTGTGGGAAGCCGACCTTGAGCGGCACCGGTTCACGTTTGTGAGCAACCGCGCGGAGAAGCTGCTTGGGTACCCCGTCTCCGACCTGCTTGAGGGCGACAACTTCTGGGAGCAGCATGTGCACCCGCACGACTTCGAGGTCGAGCTCGAGCGGCGGGGGCAGGCCGGGGCGCTCGGGTCCGACCACGTGGTGGAGTACCGGCTCAAGTCGGCCGACGGGCGGTGGGTGTGGATGCGCGACGTCGTGCGCGTGCTGCGCGATGGCGAGGGGCGGCCGGTGCAGCTTGCCGGGGTCATGATCGACGTAAGCGAGATCATTGCGATCCAGCAGTACCGCGAGAACATGATCGACGTCATCAGCCACGAGTTCCGGACACCCGTGACGATTATCCAGGGGTACGCGCAGCTGCTCACGGAAGCTCCGGGCCGGATGAAGCCGGAGGCCATCAAGGCGGCCAAGGAGCGGATCAAGACGGCCTCCGAGCACCTGTCGTACCTGCTGAGCTCGATCACCGAGCTATCGAGGCTGAGGAGCGGCGGCCCGCCGCCGCGCAAGGAAGTGCTGGGCAGCCGCGAAGTGATACGGGAGGCGGTGTCGGCGCTCACCGCGCGCGGGCGGAGTGTAGAATCGTTGGTGAGCATCCACATCTCGCGCGGGGCGGAGCGCATCGAGGCCGACCGGCGCAAGCTCGTCATTGCGCTCGTCGAGCTACTCGACAACGCCGCGAAGTTCTCCCCGCCGGGGGCGCCGATCTGGGTCGACGCGCACCTGGACGGTGAAGACCTGGTCATCAGCGTCGAGGACCAGGGGCCGGGAATCCCCGACTCGCTGCGCGACGGCCTCTTCAAGCCCTTCGTGCAGGCGGACATGACGGCCGTGCGATCGACGGGGGGCGCGGGCCTCGGCCTTGCCGTCGTGTCAGGGCTCGTCCAAGTGCAGGGGGGGCGCGTCGAGGTCGACTCGGTCGTGGGAGAGGGGTCGGCGTTCAACATCGTGATGCCGCGACCCGTGTCCTCGCGGGTGCGCAACCACGAAAACCACAATGCCAACAGCCAACACGGCGCCCCGTCGGGCCCCAAGTAAGCCGCGGTCCGCTCGGCGGATTCTTAAGGCCCGGGCGCGCTTCGACCAAGCGCGGCGATGGCGAAGAGACAGGCCCGCCTGCCAGGCGCGCCTTCAACGGAAGTCAAAAAGCGGAGCCCGGACCCACGCAATGCGCTGAACGAACTGCCCGGCGAGGCGTGGATGTACTTCACCAAGTCGGTGCTGCAGACGTCCTACCCGCGCGAATTTCGCCACGACCTGAGGAAGGCGCACGGCGCGAACAAGCCGCCGCGGCTGATGGCCAAACTGATCGAATACTTCACGAAGCGCGACGGGCGCGTCCTCGACCCGTTCGCGGGCGTCGGGGGCACCCTGGTTGGCGCCGCGATTGCAAAGCCGCCGCGGCGTGCGGTCGGCATCGAGGTGAGCCCCAAGTGGGCGGCAATCTACGCAGAGGTCGCCAAGGAGCTCGAGAAGGACGGCGTGGAGGGGATCGCAAAGCAGGAGCTCGTGCAGGGTGACTGCCTCGAGGTGATGCGGACCTTCGACGACGGGGCGTTCGACTTCATCGTGACCGACCCCCCCTACAACGTGCACTTCAAGATCACGATGAGTGTCGGCAAACAGGGGAAGTACAAGGAATTCGCGAACCGGCGCACCGATTTCGACATGAAGTCGGACGACCCGCGCGACTTTGCAAATCTGGGCGCCTACCCGGCTTACCTCGACGCCATGGAGAAGGCGTTCGTGGAGTGCCACCGATTGCTGAAGCCCGGCAAGTACATGGCGCTCATCGTGCGCAACGCGTACCAAGGCGGGCGCTACACCTTCACCCAGGCGGACCTCGCGGCGCGCGCTGAGCGGGCGGGGTTCACGACGAAGGGCGAGATCGTGTGGTGGCAGACGGGGACGAGGCTGCGGCCCTACGGGTACCCGTTTGCGTACGTGCCGAACATCGCGCACCAGAACATCGTGGTACTTCAGAAGGCGCGCAAGGCCGACTGACAACGCCTTGCCAAACACACCCCGACCGGCGCGAGCGCACCCGAGCGTCGCTGAAGGCGACCACAATTGCCCCGTCATCGGAAGTTTCGAGACAGTTTCGATTTTCTTGACCAAAGTCCATGCATAGCCTTAACGGGTCGCAATTGCTAGGAAAATAACTGGACGGGATTCCAATGTGGCACTTGGGAACCCAAGTAGGCTGAGTCTATGACCGTTCCCGGCGCCGCCAAGCCCCCGAGAGATCCTTCGGAAAAGCAGGAATTGCCCACGCCGTCCTACGCGCGCGGCCTCATCGAGGCGTCGCTCGATCCGCTTGTCGCTCTCTCGGCCGACGGCAAGGTCACCGACCTCAATCGGGCGACCGAAATCGTCACCGGGCTCTCGCGCGAAGAAATGATCGGGACGGACCTTGCGGATTACTTCACCGACCCGGGCAAGGCGCGCGACGGGTACGCGCAGGCCCTCCGCAAGGGCACGCTCCGAGATTTCCCCCTCGCTTTTCGACATGTCCGCGGAACGTTTACCGAGGTCCTTTACAACGCTTCGGTCGAAGCCGATGAGAACGGAACCGTCGTGGCCGCATTTGTCGCCACCCGCGACGTGACCGCCCTGCGCGACAGCGAGGAGCGTTTTCGCAGGCTCGTCGAGAATAGTGAGGACGCGTTCGTCCTGGTGGACCCTCACCGGCGCATCACCTACGCGTCCCCCGCGATCTTCTCGATACTCGGTTCCACGTCGAAGGAGATCCTTGGCGCGGAGGGATCCACCTTTGTCCACCCCGACGACCTTCAGAAATCGGCAGAACGATTCCAAATGGTGCTTGCCAATCCCGGAATCCCCGTACCTTTGAGCTATCGGCTCCGCCACCGCGACGGTACATGGCGGTGGGTGGAGGGGAACTCGACAAATCTGCTCCACGTGCCAGGTATCGGCGCGGTTCTCTCGAACATGCGGGACATCACGGTTCGGATCGAAGCCGACCATCACGCGCGCAGCCTCGCAGAGCGCGCCGAGTCCCTCTCGCGGATCTCCCAGGTGCTCGTGGAGGCAAGGCTCGATTCGAAGAAGGTGATCGAAGGGGCTGCCAAGGAGATATCGAGAACCCTTTCCGCCATGTGCGCGATCACGCTGTTCGATGACGAGAGGCAGACGATGCGGCCTGCTGCGGTGTTCCACCCTGACCCGGAGGCAGCTGCGCTCTTGCGGTCGGTTTTGGATGCGTCCCCGGATTCCCTCACCGGACCGGTGTCCGGAAAGGTCATGACGTCGGGGAAGTCAGTGTTCCGATCCCGGGCGGATCTCGACGCCTTCGCCGCCCGAGCCCAACCCGTTCTGCACCAGTTCCTCAGCCGTTTCCCGCCCGAGTCGGCGGCCGTGGTGCCCATGAAGGTCCACGGGCGCGTTTTGGGTGCCATCGCCGTCGGTAGTGTTCCCGGCCATCCGCCGGTGAGCGCCGGTGACCTCCCGTTCCTCGAGGAGATCGCCCACCGAGCGGCCCTTGCCGTGGCCGCCTCGACGCTGCACGAAGGTCTCCAGCAGGAGCTTCGAGAGAGGCGGCGGGCGGAGGACGTGCGCGACCGGCTCGCGGCGATCGTCGAGTCCTCCGACGACGCGATTATCGGCAAGACGCTTAACGGAGTCATCACGTCGTGGAACAAAGGAGCCGAGCGAATGTACGGGTACTCGGAGGCCGAGGTCGTCGGCCGCTCCTTGGCGCTGCTTGTCCCCGAAGACCGGCGCGGCGAGGTGCCGGCGCTCATCGGCCGAATCCAGCGTGGCGAGCGCGTCGTGCACTACGAGACCGCTCGGAAAACCAAGGACGGCCGCAGGATTGAGGTGTCGCTGACCCTTTCGCCGATACTCCACCCGTCGGGAGAACTGCAAGGGATCTCGGCGATCGCGCGCGATGTGGGCGCCCGCAAGCGGGCGGAGGATGCGTTGCTCGCCAGTGAGGGAAGTTACAAACGGATCATCGAGACGACGCACGAGGGCGTGTGGGTCACCGACACTGAGAACCGCACCACCTTTGTCAACCAACGAATGGCGCAAATGCTTGGCTACAGCCCGAATGAGATGATCGGCCACCACCTTTACGAATTCCTGGGAGACGAGGTGCCCAAAGTCGCGGTGCAGGACCTTAGCAAGCCGAAGGGTGGCGGCGGGGTCCAGCTGGAGCTGCCGTGCAAACGCAAGGACGGTTCGGTCATCTGGGCCCTTGTCGTGACAAGCCCGATCCTCGACGACGCGAGCGGATTCTTGGGGATGCTCGCGATGTTTTCCGACATTACGGAGCAGCGGGCTGCCCAGCGGACAAGGGAAGAAATACTCGACGTCATCTCCCACGAGTTCCGCACGCCCGTCACCGTCATCCAAGGGTACGCACAGATGCTTGCAAGCGGGATCTGGAAGCCGTCGGCCGAGGAATGGATCAAGGTGCGCGACAGGATCGAACGCTCCGCCAAACACCTGACGGCTTTGTTGAGCTCGCTGAACGAGCTAGCGCTCATCCGCGCGGACGCACCCAGCGTCCACCTCGAGCACCTGTCAACGAAAAGGGTGATCGACGAAGCAGCGGAGGCTGCGGACCTGCGCCGTCCCGACCCGTTGCGCAAGCTTGAGGTTGAGGTTGACGCCGGCGCTGCAGAGGTGTCGGCAGACAGGCGAAAGATCGTGCTGGCGCTTGCGGAGATTATCGACAACGCGGCGAAGTTTTCCCCGAAGGGGTGCCCCATCTCGGTTCGAGCGAAGGTCACCATGGATGCTGCCGTAATCGAGGTCGCCGACCGCGGGCCGGGAATCGCCGACGTCGTCATTACCAACCTGGGTCGCCCCTTTGTCCAAGCGGATCTCTCCGCGACCCGGAGGCAGGGCGGGGCAGGCCTCGGTCTTGCTCTAGCGCAAGGACTCGTTAAGTCGCAAGGGGGCCGGATCGAGATCGAGCGGCCAGCGGGCGGCGGCTCGCTCGTGCGGATTGTGCTGCCTCGTGCGTGATGCAAAGCGGTGCCCGTTCGGCGGGTTGACCCTTGGGGCGCGGAATTCTTGTCGGGGCCTGCGCCGTAGCGCCGCGGGTGGGGGGTTCCTCGCCCCCGTGGGGACCTCTTCGACGATCCCCCCCGCCGCCTTTCATACCCGGCGCACGATCATCGGGCGTGGCCGACCGACCGACCTCGCTGTTGGACTTCGCCGAGACCGTGCCCGGAAGGCCGCCGCGCGCCGGGTTCACCCACGGGGCGGACGGGTCGGTCCAGCACGCCAACCTGAAACCAGGGGCCGTTGCGTGGCGCGAGTACCAGGTGGCGATCGCAAGATCGTGCGGGGAGGCCAACACGCTCGTCGTGCTGCCGACGGGCCTTGGCAAGACGGTGATCGCGGCGCTCGTGGCGGCGGAATGCTTGCTGCGCCCGCCCGGGCGTATCCTCATGCTCGCTCCGACGCGGCCGTTGTGCCTCCAGCACGAGGCGCGGCTCAAGCAGTGGCTCTCCGGCCCGCCCCCGACCGTCGCGGTGACGGGCAAGCGCCGGTCGAAGGAGCGCCGGGCGATGGAGGGCAGCGCGCGCGTGGTGGTGGCGACCCCTCAGGTCGTTGCAAACGACCTCGCGGCTGGGCACTTCAACCTCGCGGGGTTCTCGCTCGTCGTGTTCGACGAGGGCCACCGGGCGGTTGGCGACTACCAATACGTCACGGTGGGAAAGGCGATCCAGCAGATGCCCCCCGAGAGGCGGCCCCTCGTGCTCGCACTCACCGCATCGCCGGGCCACGAGGAGGAGCGCGTCCTCGAGGTTACTCGCAATCTCGGGATCGAACGCGTGGAGGCGCGGTCGCCCGAGGACATCGACGTCGCCCACCACGTCAAGAAGATGAACGTGGAATGGGTGCGCGTCCCTTTTCCCGAAGCTTTCGAGGACCCGCGCAAGCGCCTCCAGAAGTTGCTCGACGAACGGGTGCAAAAGCTGCGGCGCATCGGGTTCCTGCGCGACCGCAAGAATTCGCAGATCACCAAGCGCGATGTGCTCGGGGTCGCCGGCCAGCTTTCGGCGCGGTTGAAGCAGCGGCGGCAGCCCTACTTGTTTGCAGGATTCCTCCATCAAGGCGTCGCTCTCCATGCGGTCAACTGCCTCGAGCTCTTGGAGTGCGAGGGCGTCGAGGCGATGCGCGCGTACATCGCAAGGATCGAATCAGGCGAGCGCAAGCGCAAGGACAGCGCGTTCCTCAACGACCGCCATGTCAAGGCGGTGCTGCGCTTCCTCAAGGCGGAGAAGGGCGAGAGCCACCCGAAGTTCAAGGCGCTGTCTGAGCTCACCGCGGCGCAACTTGCCTCGCGCCCCGGGGCGAAGGTGATCGTCTTCGCGCAGTACCGCGACACCGTGACCACGATCGTGGAAGAGCTTGCCAAGCGCCAAATCGCCGCGCGCAAGTTCGTCGGCCAAGCCGACCGCGTAAAAGAGAAGGGGATGACGCAGGACGACCAGCGCGCGGCTCTGGCGGCGTTCGCGCGCGGCGAGTTCCCCGTGCTCGTCGCATCGAGCGTGGGCGAGGAGGGCATCGACATCCCGGCGGTCGACCTCGTCGTGTTCTTCGAGGCGGTGCCCTCCGCGATCCGGTCGATCCAGCGGCGCGGGCGCGCGGGGCGCACGGAGGCGGGGCGGTGCGTGGTCCTGATTACGGCGGGCACGCGCGATGAGAAGATGGCGTTCGCGGGGCTCTCGCGGGAAAAGAAGATGCGGCGCATCGTCCAGGGGATGCGCAAACCGAAGGCGCCGATGAAGAACGCGCTGGACGCCTGGCGCGACGCGGG
>JBGQKI010000053.1:0-13309 GCA_041499475.1 Thermoplasmata archaeon | reverse complement strand
TCGAAAGTGACGTTCACCGTGGCGTTCGCGATGTTGTCCGAGGCGTCCCACGCCGTCGCGACGAGGCGATTCACCCCGGGCTGGAGCGCGACAAGGAGCCCGAAGCTCCCGTTTGCGCCCACGATCACCTCGACCCCGCCTACCGACACCCTGGCGCCGATCTCGGCAGTCCCTGCGGCCCAGACGGAGGACCGGTTTGTCGCTGCTCCTTCCGAGGGGGTGGCAAGGACAATGCTGGGCGGCGTGTCGTCGAAACGGTTCGCCCATGCATTTTGCACGATGCCGTCGTCCTGATACCAGACGGCGATCGCGTTCCCGACCGGGTCGACCGCCACCTGCGGGTTCCAGGCATCACCCGCGTTGTCCGTCTCGATGAGAGCAGGCGTCCCCCACCCCGACCCCGCCACGAACCGGTTTGCCCAAGTATTGTTCCGGGCCCCGTCAGACTGATACCACACCGCGACCGCGTTTCCGCTCCCCTCGACCGCCACCTGCGGATTTTGGGCATCACCCGCGTTGTCGGTCTCGATGAGCGTGGCCGTGCCCCACCCCGACCGCCCCGCGAACCGGTTCGCCCAAATATTGTTCCGGGTTCCGTCAGACTGATACCACACGGCGACCGCGTTTCCGTTCCCGTCGACCGCCACCTGCGGGGAATAGGCATCACCCGCGTTGTCCGTCTCAACGAGTGCGGCTGTCTCCCACCCCGACCCCGCCGCGTACCGGTTTGCCCAGATATTGTTCCGGGTTCCGTCCGACTGGTTCCACACGGCGACCGCATTCCCGCTCGGGTCGACCGCCACCTGCGAATTTTGGGCGTCGCCCGCATTGTCCGTCTCGATGAGCGTGGCTCTCTCCCACCCCGACCCCGCGACAAACCGGTTCGCCCAGATATTGTACCGGGTTCCGTCAGACTGATGCCACACGGCGACCGCATTCCCGCTCGGGTCGACCCCAAGCTGCGGGGCCCAGGCATCGCCCGCGTCGTCCGTCTCGATGAGGGTGGCTGTCCCCCACCCCGACCCCGCCACATACCCGTTGGCCCAGATACTGAAGCGGGTCCCATCAGACTGAGACCACACGGCGACCGCGTTCCCGCTTCTATCAACCGCCACCTGCGGGTCAAAGGCAAAACCCGCGTCCGTCTCGATGAGGGTGGCTGTCCCCCACCCCGACCCCGCTACAAACCGGTTCGCCCAGATGTTGTCGCGGATGTAAGGGAAGGGCAGGGTCAGGTCCTCTTCAGCTTGGAACCACACGGCGATCGCGTTCCCGCTCGCGTCGACCGCCACCTGCGGACCATAGGCATTGCCCGCGTCGTTCGTTTCGATGAGGTTGGCGTTCCCCCACCCCGACCCCGCCACATACCGGTTCGCGTGGATATCCCACCGGGCGGAACCTGTCTGGATCCACACCGCCATCGCGTTCCCGCTCCCGTCGACCGCCACCTGCGGATCAAAGACCGTCCCCGAGTCGGTCTCGATCAAACGCGCGACCTGCCACCCGCTCGCGGGCGCGGCCTCAGCGGCAGGCGCAAGGAGCGGGAATCCCGCCATCAGAAGGAACAGGGCGGCTGCCCCGGCGGATTGAATGCGCGCGGTGGAATTTGTTCGGCGGCCGATGGAAGCGTGGTGGGATGTTTTGGGGTGCATGGGTGGTTCGGCCTTCGGCGGCGAAAGTGAGCGGGTACGCGGCATTCAAAGTTCCGCTTCTGCGGGCGCCACCACTTGGCCCGCGACCACGCGCCGGGCTGCGCTGTTTAGGTCGGCGGGCTCAATCGAGCGCGGCCTTTCAAGGGATCGGCAGCACGCGTTCTTCGGGGCGGCGGGCTGGGGGGCGAGGGAGCCAAAGACTGGCCTTGAATCCTCCGGCCAAGCTCGGATCGAAAAAGGCCCTGAGGGCGCAACCGGGCCCTACTTCCGCAGGAGCCCGGATTTTTTCTTCTCGGCCTTGCCTTTGGCGGCGGTTTCGGGCTTTGCGCCCGCGCCGTACTTCTGGAGGAGCGGGTAGCAAAGATCTTCTCCGACCTTTTGGAAGGCCGCTTCGACATTTTCGCCGGTCTTTGCGGAAGTCCAGAAAAGGTTGAGGTTGAGCTGCTTGGCGAGCGACTCGACCTCGGCGTCGTTGACCTGAAACTTGTCCTTGAGGTCGACCTTGTTGGCGGCAAGGACGCCGGGAATCGAGCCGCAGAGCTCGACGACCTGGCGCGCCCATCCGACGAGCCCGTCGAAGGTGAGTTTGCGCGTGCCGTCGAACACGAGGATGAACGCCTCGGCGCCTTTGAAGTACACTTTGTGGGCGCGTTCCATTCCGCTTTGGCCGAGGATGTCCCAGATGTCGAGCTGGAGTTCGAGTTGGAGTTGTTCGGGTTCGAAGGTGAACGACATGGGCTTGCGCGAGGTCTTCGTGCCGATGGTCATGATGTATTTGTCATCGAACTTGTCGATGACGAACCGGCGCACGAGCGAGGTCTTGCCGACGCTGCCGTCGCCGATGAGGAGTACTTTCTTCTCGAATTCCAGGGTCTCCATCGGGGACGGATTTGAAGGAGCATAGATAAGCGTTCCGCGCGGAGTCAGCGGGCGATGGACACGATCGAGGCGCGGGCGACGGCCGCGCGCTTGCGCAGGTTGCGCGATTCAAAAAGGTCGACGGCCTTCGCCCAATGGGGGCTCGCCTCGTCGGTCCTGCCCGTGCCCTGCAGGGCCTCGGCCCACCGAACGTGGGTCTCTGCGGCTTCCGTGTCGTTGCCAAGTTCGCTGAAGAGGTCGACGGCCTGCCCAAACGAAGTGGACATCAAGTCGAACTCGGAGGCGGCGGCGTGGACCTCGCCAAGCGCCCGCAGGGCGACCCCCTCGTAGGGGCGAAGGCCCGTTTGGCGTGCAAGGCGAAGCGCCTCCTCGGCGTCGTGGCGCGCGCGCGTGACGTTCCCGAGCCAGAGGCGGGGGGCGACCGACTCGGCAAGGGCGCTTGCAAGGAGGCGGAGCTCGCCCTGTTTGCGGGCCTGTTGGGCCGCGCGCTCGAGCGACACGAGCGCGTCGCGAGCCTCGCCCCGGCGCGCGTGGATGACGCCGACCATGCACTCGCTCCACGCCGAGACGCGGGCGTTGCCCATGGATTGGCCGGCGGCGAGCGCCCGATTTGCCTCTTCGAGGGCGGTGTCGAGTTCGCCGAGGTCGGCGAGGGCATTGGCGACATTGAGGCGGGCGGATGCGGCCTGGCGCCGGTCGCCGATTTTCTCGCAGAGCGTGAGGGCGAGGGTAAGGAATTCGTAAGCCCGTTGGGTTTGGCCGACGTCCCCTTGGACGCTGCCGATGCCGTAGAGCACTTCCGCCACGCCCTGCCGGTCGCCTGCGGCCTCACGCAGGCGCAGGGCCTCGTTGAAGATCTCGAGGGCGCGGTCGTGGCGGCCCCGGTGCCACTCGGCGGTGCCAAGCGGCATGAGGGCCGAGGCGCGCCCCCGCGGGTCGCCTTTGCCGAAGCGCTCGAGCGCTTCCTTTGCCGCCTCCTCGCCCTCGCCCAACCGAGAAAGGCCGATGAAGGCGCGGGCGCGCAGCGTAAGGAGGCGACCGGCGTTTGAGCCCCCGGCAGCCGGCAGGGCGTCGGCGACGCTTGCAAGGACCTCGTCGAACCGGGCCTGAATCTGGAAGATGTTGGCGCGCATGAGCGCGACGCGAGTCGGGTCGGCTCCGTGCGACTCGGCCGCCTTGAGGGCCGCCAGGGCCTCGTCGTAGTGGTCGGCCCGCTCGAGAGCGTCGGCCCGGTCCATCTCGAGGGTTAGCCGCAGGCCCTCGGGCGCAATGAGAGTGGCGCGCTCGAGGAGGCGGGCCGCCTCGTACGCCGCGCCGCGGTCGAGGGCCGCGCGGGCCGCGTGCTGGAGCGGCTCGAGGGCGGAGGCGTCGCCGGCAAGGGCGAGGTGCTCGCCGATGTCGCCCTCGTCGCCGTTTTGGGCGCGCAGCGCTCGGCCGACCTCGAGGTGGAGGAGGCGGCGGAAGTCGGGCGGGATCGCATCGTAGATGACTTCGCGCATCACGGGGTGGTCGAAGCGCCAGGCTCCCTCGGCGGGCTGGACGACCCCGTGGTGGCGTGCGATGGAGGTGAGCTGGCGGGCAACCTGCAGTTCGGATTCCTGCACGGCGGCGGCGAGCAGTTTCCCGGAGAATTTGGTGCCGCACACCGCCGCGGTGTCAAGCAGTTCGCGGTCGGCGCGGTCGAGGGTGGCGATGCGGTTCGAGATCGCGTCGCGCACCTTGCCGGTGACTTCGAGGCGGTTGAGGGGGCGCGTGATGCGCAGCAGGCCGTCTTCGGGGTCGGGGGCGATCGCGCCGTTGAGGCGGAGCTGGCGGACCACCTCGCGGACGATGAGCGGGTTGCCCTCGGTCTCGGCCGCGAGCCGCTCGAAGAAGCGGGGGTCGATTTTGTGAGGGCCGATGAGCGCGTCGGCAAGGGCGCGTGATTCCTCGGCGGCAAGCCCGCCAAGGGCGATCTCCTGGCCGAGGTCTTCTCGCGCAAGGGCCGAGAGGGCGTCGCGCAGCGGCAGGCGCAAGTCGCGCTCCTCGGCGCGGAAGGCCCCGACGAGCAGGACGCGGGATTCGAGCGTGTTGCGCGCGATGTAGTGGAGGAGGCCGAGACTCGACGGGTCGGCCCACTGGAGGTCGTCGAGCACGATGAAGACGGGGTCGATGAGCGCGCGCCTGCGCAGGCCGAAGAGCACATTGTCGAACAGGTTGAACTTGCGGGCCGTGCCGTCGGCGGCGAGGTCGACGCCGTCGAAGTTCCCGGACTGCATGAAGGCAACGAGCGGCTGCTGGAGGTCGGCAACGGCGCGCTTGTTCCCGTCCCAGAGGTCGAGGCGGTCGCCCGCTCGCCGCGCGGTGTCGTCGAGGAGGCGGCGGAGCTCGCGCAGGAAGATCTCGGTCTCGCGGCCCTCGTAGACGGCGAGGAGCGCCACGCTCTTGGCCCTCGCGATGACCACACCGCGCCCCCCGACGGCGAGGCGCAGGAGGTCGCCTTCGGGGGCGGCGGCAGCCGGGCGGATGGCATCGCGCAGGAATTCGGCGGCGTTGTTGAGCATCATGGAGAGGAGGGCCGGGTCTTCGCCGAACCCCGGGCGTTCGGCGCGCCCGACGGGGAGGCCCGCCTCGGAGACGAGGTAGAGGCCAAGGGCGCGCGGCGGGGGCTCTTCGCGCAGCAGCTGGTCGAGGCCGAGCGTCCGCAGCGCCTCGCTCCACGGGTGGTAGAGGACGCGGGACTCGACGAGGGCAGAGCCCGTGCCCGTGGTAAAGCCCCGACCGGCGGCGAGGGCAGTGGCCTCGCCGAGGAGCCGCGTCTTGCCGACACCGGCCGGGCCGCCGATGAGCAGGAGGCTGCCGTGCGCCTCGGCGGCGGCGTCGAGCGAGAGGCGCAGGATGTCGAGTTCGCTCTCTCGACCGGCGAAGGGGGCGGCGCTCTCCACGAGGGGACGCAATGGGCTTGGCGCTTAATGGATGGTGCGGGCAGGGGAGCGCGTCGCCCTCAAGCGCTTTCAAGCGCGCGGCAAAGCGCGACGATGGTCGCCCACGAGCGCGTGGTGGCCGGGACCTGGAATTCCTTCTCGATCACATCGTTGGGGTAGAACCGGCCGGGCAAGCGGGCGCGCCGCAGGCTGAAAACAAAGCGGCCGGACCGCTTGATGACGCGGATCTGCCAATCGTCCTCGCTCGGGCGGGCGAACGGCAGTTTGGTGGGCTTGCTGGGGGCTTTTGCAAGGACGGTGAAGAACGGCTCGGTGCCGGAGGGGTGCGCGCGGCGGCCAAAGGGCCCCGAGCGCCAAATCGCAAGGAGTTCGTCGGAGGGCACAATCATGACTTCGCCGCTGAACGGCAGGGCCTCCATGAAAGCGGCGTGGACGGCGGCGTCGCTCGCCTTGGCGCGCACCCCAAAGGTGCCGGCCGCGCCGATGCTGACCACTTCGAGGGCGGCGAGGTGCCGGGCGACCGCGCTCGGCTGGAACACATTCCGCCCGCCGACGTTGGCGCCGCGGAGGAACACCGCCTGGGGCATGGGCCCTCCGAAGGCGGCGCGCCACCTAAAGGCTACGCATTCGCGGGAAGGCGCTTGGGGGGCCTAGACGGCTCGGGAGCGGCCCACCACGGCGGCGGGTTCCGCATCCGCGCTCGGCGCCGGGGCCTCGAACTCGCGCTCCTCCCACATGTCGTAGGAGGTGGCGATCGAGGCGGCCTGCGTGATCACGGCGAAGGCGGCCATGAGGTGGAGGGCGTAGAGGAAGCCGCCCCGGAAGAGGCCAAGGGAGGGCGCGATGTTGAAGTAGAGGAGCACCCCGATGGCGCCGCCTGCAGCGGAGACCGAGAATGCGGCGCGCGCGATGCGCTTTGTGCGGGCGGGGGCCGCCGTGCGGTCGACGTTTCGCATGTTGACGAAGGCGAGCGCGATGATGCCAGCCCCGATGAGGATGTGCGCCGCCATGGCAAGCTGCGAGCCGCGGGGGGCCAGCATCAAGGTCAGGAACTCCACGAGCACGAGCCAAATCATTCCGTAGAGGGGTACGTAGACCTTCAAGGCGAGACGCTCCTTGGGTGGGAGTTGCGGCGCGATCGGTTAGGGTTGATCTCCTCACAGCATTTTCAGTATTTTCGCAGGCGAGATGGGCCGCAAGGCTTTCTCCGCGCCCTGATGGGCCCCGATTAATCGGTCTCTCCGCAAGGGCCTTCATGACCGCTTCAAGTATGCCGTAAGACGCCCTTCCGGCGGGGAGCCAATGGAAATCAAGCAGTCGAAGGGCATCAAGGACGGACGCGTTTTCGAAGGACCGGCGGGCACGGAAGGGGACCTCTGCACCTACCGGGTGGAGCGGTCGGAGCGGGGCAGCGAACTGAAGCTGCTCTGCGGGGAATGCCCGCTGCGCGACCTGCCGGAGACCAATTGCTTTGCGAACTTGATCCGGTCGTTCCACAAGGAGTTCCGCCCCGATGTGGTGGCGCTCTCTGATTCCCTCGACACACAGTACTTCGGCCACTCGATCGTCGTGCTGCGCAAGATCTGCGAGATTGCCGATGAAGTGGACCGCCTCGCGGCGCGCCGCCCCCAGGACGCCCCCGGCGCATCTTCGCGCCAGAAGGGCATGTGCTTGGCTTGCGAGCACAACCCCTCGCGGTCGTTCCCGCGGCTGAATACGGTGCTCCTTGAAGACGTCTCGCAGTTCCACGGCGAATTCAAGGGCGCGGTTTCGAGGCTCCAAGCGTTCAGCCCCCCGAACGAGACGTGCCTGGGCTGCGCGACCCAGACGGTGGCGGACTTCGAATTGCTCTACCTCCTGTTCGAAAAATTCGTGCGCGAGATCCTGCGGGACGGGTTCTCCGTACGCGTTGGCGAAGCCCCCCGGCCAGGCGGTGGGGGAAAATGATGGGCCCCGCCACCCGTGCGGAAAGCTCCCCGAAGCGCGAAGCGGGCGAGACTGCGGCCGAGCGTGTCCGCGTCGCGGCCCGCCTGGGCCGCCTAACCGCCGACATCGACGAGCAGCTCGGGGCGGGGAAGGCCGTCAAGCGCACGCTCTACGATTCGCTTTCGAGGAACCGCAGGGTCCGGCCTGCCTTTGCCGACGCCTGGATTACGCTCGAGGCGCCCCCCGGCGTCGAAGTCATCGCGGAGTACCCGTTGCCGGGCGCGCAGGTCAAGATCCTCGCTCCCGCCGATGGGTCGGCGACGCTCTACTGGATTGTGCCCGACGAGTATTGCTTGCCGGTGGACGACTTGCGGCTCCTCAGGGGGGCCATGGAGCATGTGCGGAGGAAGGGCGGCAGCGAGGTGCGCTCGGTCGCGCTCCTTGATGCCCGCAAGTACGTCGACGAGGCGGCGCTCGACTTCCTCCAGAGTGCCGGGCCATCGGCGCACGCAGGACCCCAAGCGCACGAGAAGGCGCGCGCGCTTGCATCGGTGGTGGCCCGCTACACGGTGGGACTCGGTGTGCTCGAGCACCTGCTCGGCGACCCGCGCGTGACCGACATCTACTCGGACGCCCCGTGCGGCGCGCAGCCGCTCTACCTCTCGCTCAACTTGGGCGACGCCCGCGTGTCCGACCGCCTCACCACGAACATCACCTTCGCGCCCCAAGGTGTTGGCGCGCTCGTCACGCGCGCCCGCCTCGAGGCGGGCCGCCCGTTCTCCGAAGCGCGCCCGTACCTCGAGCACGACCTGAAGGAGTTCGGGGCGCGCCTCACCGTCATCGGTCCACCGGTCTCTCCGGAGGGCGTCGCCGCGGCGATCCGCAGGCACTCCTCCTCCCCGCTGACATTGAGCCAGCTGGTCGCTTCGGGGGCGCTGGCGCCGATGACCGCTGGCCTTCTTTCCGTCATGGTGGAAGGCCAGTGCTCGCTGCTCATCGGGGGCGCGCGCGGCGCGGGCAAGACGACGCTGCTCGGCGCGCTCATGCTGGAGATGGACCCGTGCAAGCGGATCCTCACGATCGAAGACACGCTCGAGCTGCCCGTCGAGGCCATGCGTGCGTCGGGGTACCGCGTGCAGGCGCTGCGGGTCCGCTCGTCGCTTGGCGGGGAGGGCGAAATGTCGGCCGAGGAGGCCCTGAAGCTCTGCCTGCGCCTTGGCGAGAGCGCGATCGTGGTAGGCGAGGTGCGCGGCGCTGAGGCCCAGACGCTCTACGAGGCCATGCGGACGGGCGCGGCCTCATCCGCGGTGATGGGCACGATCCACGGGTCGCCGGCGTCCGCCGTATGCGCCCGCGCCGTCCATGACCTCGGCGTTTCGCCGGAGTCCTTTGCCGCAACCGACGCGATCGTGATCGCGGGCCTTGTGCGCCCGGGCGGGGCGAGGCGGCAGGTGCGCCGCATCACGGAAGTCGCGGAGGTCACGCTTGAATCAAACACCGTAAGGACGCGAAATCTGCTGCGGCCGGTGGGGGCGGCGATCGAGCCGACGGAGGCCTCGCTGGAGCAGAGCGCGGTCATCCAAAAGGTGGCCGCCGCGTGGGGCGTTGCCCCCGGGGAAGTCGTCAAGGAAGTCAAGGCGCGCGCCGAACTGAAGCTCCGGATGGTGGCGCTCGCGCAAGCCGTGGGCAAGCCTGAGGCCATCGGCGCGCGGGCGACGGCGGAGGTCAACGCCGAATACGCGCGGATGCGCGACGCAGGGCTCCGGGGCCCAGCCCTCGTGCAGGCCGTCGTCGACTTTGCCCGAGCGAGGTGGGCGTGATGTTCGGCCTGCCGTCGGCCAAGCAGGAAGCGCAGGGCGTCTTCCTGACCGCCGCGCCGAACGCCTCGCGCAAGGGCGGGGACGCCGCGGAGCGCGCTCGCGCCCTCTCGGCCGAATCCCTGACTGTCGTGCACCTGATCGCTTCCTCCTTGCGGGTCGACCGGTCGCTTGCCACGGCGATCCGGTTTGCGGCGAGTCACGCGGGGGGCGTGGCGGCCGAAGAACTGGAGCGCCTCGAGTGGGCGGTGCGCATCCGGCACTTCGCAAGCGTGGATGAGGGCTTCCTCGCGTTTGCAAGCGCCGTGGGGGCAAGCGACCCGGAGTTCAAGCGGGCGCTCGTCACGCTCCACGGCGCGGAGGCCGAGGGGTCGAGGGAAGCCCTCGAGCGGCGGCTCGACCGGGCCTACGACATTGTGGTGCGGGCCGAGGAGCGGCGGCGCGAACGCCTCGTTGCCACCTTGGAGCGGCCGTCGCAGGCACTTTTCGGACTCGGCGTGGTCTTGCCGCTCGTGCTGGCAGCGCTGCTCCCGATGGCGCAGCTTGCGGGCGGAGCGCTCGGCGTGCTCCCCTCCGTGCTCCTGCTGGTGGTCGCGGTGCCTGCGCTGACCTTTGCCGGCTCCGCGCGGATCCTTGACAAGAACTTCCTCGGCCGGGGCGTCGAAAGCGGGCGCGCCCGCGAGGCCGCGATCGCGGGCCTGGTCGGGGCCGTTGCGGCGGGCGCCGTAGTCCTCGCCGCCCCGTGGCTTTCATTGCCGTTCGACTCACCGGCCGTGTGGGCTGCCCTTGCCGGCGCCATCGCGTCGCCGGCCGCGGGACTCAACCTGGCGCGCATGGCCGGGTCGCAAGAAACAGAACGCGCGGCGATTGAAGGCGGCCTAGCAGACCTCTTGCACAGCGTGGGCACGAAAATGGTGGCGGGCCGGTCCGCCGAGCACGCGCTGATGGACACGGTCGAAGCGTCGAAGGAATCCGCCCTCGGGAAGCGCCTGCGTGGAGTCCTTTTCGATGTCGTGGTCGGGCGCCGTTCGCTGGGTGATGCAATCGAACGGGATGCGGAGGTGCGCGAGGCGCCGCGCGTGTTCCCGGCGCTGCGGCTTCTGGCCTCGACGGCCGACCGCGACACGCAAAGCGCGGGCCGCGTGCTGCTGCACCTCTCCGAATTCGAGCGCCTGCGCGGTGACGCGGCGCAGTCGCTGCGGGCGCGGCTCGGCTCCGTGGTCGAGACCACGCACACGACGGTCACGCTCTTCGCGCCGCTCATCCTTGGAATCACGGCGGGCATGTATGGGCTGCTCTCGCGGATCGGGGCGAGCTTCGTGGCTGGCGCCAACTCGGCACCTCCGCTCGATGCGGCGGCTTTCGCGGGCGTTGTTGTGGTTTACCTCTGCTTGGAGATCGCGATTGCGGACTGGTTTGCGGCGCGGCTGCTTGATGACGCGCCGGTGGCAGGGTTCGCGCGGCGCATCGCGCGAGATGTGCCCGTGGCGATGGGACTTTTCGCGGCAGCGTTGCTGGGAAGCTCCGCGTTGTTTTGACCTCTCGATCGAGTCCAATGAAGAACGCTATCAGCGAGGAGACCAAATATGCCATCGCAAGAGCCCTTGCCGCGCGAATGGTTCGAGATTGGGGTCGACACTTGCGACCTCAAGGAGAGCCTCGTTGTGAACACCATAGTGATTGAATGGGAGCACCTGGACGAGCGAGCGGATCTCGCCTTGAAAACGCCCTACCAGATTCTGGACGAGATCTTCGGTGCTAGTGATTAGATGCTGGTTGCGGTGCAGTGCGCTGTCGCCGCACTGGGACTTGGCACCGACGCGGTTTCCATAGTCGAAGGAGCCCAGATATCGGACGAAACCGTTGCGATCCAACGAGGAAGCATCCGCATCGGCGTTACGGGGCCGGGACCGCCTGTCCACATTTTCTGTCGGATCGTGCTCGAGGAATCCGCACAGGCGGCGATCACGCGGCTAACACAGGGGCAATGGTCCAAGTTGAGCGCCGCCTTGGAGGAATCCGTGCGTGAAGGGCGGACCTTCGGCTACCTTGAGGTGTCCCGGGCGGGGGTGAACGAGACCTCCGAGCGCTGGTGGTAGAACAGCGCGTATGGGTCGAGGACGAGGGGCCGGCCACGGTACAACGCGTGGTCGACGGGATCCAGGAGGTCACGGTTGTAGCCGTTCGCGTGGCCCAAATTCTCGGGAGGGTGGTGAAGGGGGAAAGGAACGCGCCTCCGAAAGGTCCCTCGAGGGCGACTGGACCGATGTACGGATAGACGAACCGAACCGCGGCCCGATGGCTCTCGCCCGCTGCAGGTCGGGTTCCTGCCGCCCGGGCCAGGCCATCATCGATCCTGCGACCGTGAGGGCGCCCCATGCTTTATGGGGGGGACGGTCAATTTCGGGCGCGGTGAGCCGACGACCCTGAAGGCTTTCACGGACAATTACGCGGACAACAGCACGGAGGCAGGCTTCCAGTTCACTTTCAACTGCAACATTTGCAATGAGGGCTACAAGTCGACTTTCGTCCCATCGACGACCTACAAGAAGGGCAAATTCCTCAGCGGCTTTGGCAAAGTCGCGGGTGCGGCGACCCAGATGGCGGGCACCTACAAGACGGGCGTCGCGGTGAGCACCGGGGCAAACGTGCTCGGCGAGCGCTTCCACGGGATGAGCCCGCAGTGGCAGAAGGAGCACGAGACGGCGTTCTTCAAGGCGCAGGACGAGGTCAAGGGGAGCTTCGTGCGGTGCCCCAAGTGCACCCGTTGGGTCTGCCACAACGATTGGAACGAGCAAGCAGGGCTTTGCGTGACCGACGGGCCGAGGGCGGCGGTCGAGGTCGCGACCGCGCGCTCGCAGAAGATGGTGCAGGACATCCACCAGAAGGCGCAGCAGACGACGGTGTTCACAGGCGAGATCGAAGACAAGCAGACCGTTTGTCCCCAGTGCGGGCGCCCGGCCGGAACGGGCAAGTTCTGCGCAAATTGCGGGTCGCCGCTCGGGATGGCCAAGTGCCCGAAGTGCGGCGCGCAGTCGCAGGCCGGCGCGAAGTTCTGCCCGGAGTGCGGGACGAAGTTCGGGTGACCCGCGTGGCGCGGTCCGCAGCGGTCACCGAAGTCGTTTGGCGCTCAAAGAGGCTGCAAGACCGAGCTGCTCGCGGGTTGCGACCACCTCGCTGCGTTTGGAGGGGAGGGACTTTTTGGGTCCCTTGACGCGGATTTGTTCGAGGGCGGTCTCGACGACGCCGGCGAGTTCGAGCGGTCGGTAGCGGTAGCCCGTGAACTTGTCGCTGGAGGATTCTTCGGGCGAGGCAGAGAAGGTGAACCCGGCCGAGCCTATTGGCACCATTCTGGCGAATACATCGGCCCGCAGTGCCCACGAGTAAGGGCCTGGAGCGAGCGTCCGCGGTAGGATCTCGATGACTACGATGTAGCGGAACGGGCTTGGCGCGAAACTGAACCGGCGAATGAATGCCTTGACATTTCCGTTCTTCTCGCGCCTGAAGGCGCCCTTCGGTTCGAGCCCTATCGTGGCCGGCGAGGTCGCCCATTTGACGAGCAGTTCAAGCCCCTCGACGGCAACAACGGGTTCGTAGGGGCAAAGACGTCCGTCGCTACCGATCCAGAGCGCCTTCTCCACCTCGTTTATCGCGATTTGGTTGCGGGCGAGTTGCGACAATGCCATCGGGTCACACTCCTCGGCTCGGGGTCGAAGGGTCAAGGGCGTCCACTAGGCTGCGGATCGCACCCGGGAGGTCCTGCGTTGGGAGTCGGAAGCGCCCCCACTTGCCCCCGGCGCCTGCGCGGGTGCTCACCTGGATCAGCCAGTCTCCGCGCTTTCGGTGGCCGCGAAGGAGGTCGGCGGCTGGGATCAGCCACGAAACCGGCCCCACTTCGCCGGTTTCAGCATCGAAGGAAAGGCCGATTCCAAAGTAGTGTTGACCGCGACGCGGGATTTCATCGAGGTGGAAAATGAAGGAGAGGCCGCCGCCCGGGGCGGGGCTCGTGTCGGTCTTGGGCTGGAGCGCGACCGTGAACGGGATCCCCTCCACGAACGCGAGGAGGTCGACGCCGTGGTCGTCGACGCACGGGCGGGCGATGCGCAGGCCG
>JBGQKI010000052.1:0-13619 GCA_041499475.1 Thermoplasmata archaeon | reverse complement strand
GATCCCGGCGCTCGTTTGGCTAACGGGGGCGGCGGGGCTCGCTCTTATCATGATAGTGGCGGAGGAGCGGAGCGAGCCCTCGCGCCCGCCGGACCTCGCCTGACGGGTCGATGCCAACGTGACCCCGGCGGGCCTCATTCGTGAAGCCGCGCCTGCTTCGCACCGCCCTTGCCGACACCCTCTCCAAAATCCGCCATCGTGAGCGGCTTGCCCACCGTCTCGATCGGCGTGGGGTCGTCGGCCTTCTTCTTGCCGACCTCGCCCTTGGCGCGCCGGGCGATGAGCTCGCTGTCATCGGGCGCCCGCACACACTCGAGGAGCTTGGGCAGCGTCGAGGACGCGGGGTCGAGCCAGCGCTCCTCGAGCTCCGGGGTGAGCACGCCGACCATGCGGTCGTGGAAGTTCGCGAAGAACGCATTGGGCTCGCGCGTGGCGATCGCGAACCCGAGGTCGGCCTTGTCGTCGAAGCACGGCGCGATCAGCGCGGGGGTCTTGAGCAGCCTGCCGTCCTTTCGCGAGATGAGGTAAGGGACGCGCTCGCCCTCCTCCTGCTTCCACTCCACGATGTACGAGAGCGGCGCGACCGCGTGGCTTTTGCCGAAGAGCGACCTCCACATGCGGCTCGACGCGAAGTTTTCTGAGCGGGCGTTGAAAGACGAGAAGGAGCGTGCGATGCCGAAGCGCGCGTTCTTCCACGTCACGCCCTCGGGGTTGCGGAGCAAGATGGGAGTGTGATACATCGGGCGGATGATCGGCAGTCCAGCAGGCCAGACCGCACGCAGCTTGAGCAGCGGGTCGATCTCGTCGATGTGCTCGGGCGTGACGCCGACGAGGCCGGCCATGGCAGTGAGCCTTACGTGGTCGGCCTGCGATATGATGGTTTGTGGACGAGGCTGCGCCCGCTCATCCCGCCGCGCCGCAACGCTCCGGCGCCCGCCCGCACAAGTCCCTGCCACCCCACCTCACCGCCCGACCCTTGAGCGCGCGCAGGGCGTCCATTCCGAAGAGCGAGGGCGCGTCCATCCGGGTTTCAGGCCAAAGTGAGAGGCCCCCTCGCCCGCGCTTGGCCTTCCGGCGAACCTCGGTGAGAACGATCATTTCGGGGAGTGTTAGGCGCGCGACGTCGCTTCCCAGAATCCAGACGGACACCTCGAAGAGCCGGGGCCGCTTTTCGATCGCGGTCACGCCGCCAATGTCCCCTAGCTCGAGGCGGGTGAGGTCAATGCCGAGCTCCGCGGCGACGGCCTCGGAGATCGCCGACCGGTTCGTTCCGGTGTCGAGCACGACATTGGCGGTCGCAAGCCCCGAACCCCCTCGAAGCTCGAAGGCCGCCAAAAGGCGGAACCGATCGCGCTTTGGGTCGTATTCGAGTTCAACTCTGCCCATGGAACATCCACGCCATGTCCGGCGGGGAAACCTTGGTCACGTAGAGCGCGTCGCGGTCGGCGTATTTCCTGCGCAGTTCTTGCCACGTATCGGCAACATCGAGGAGGCGCTCGTCGTCGATTGCAACGTACCTCCAGACGAATTGCTGCAGTTCGTCATCGTGGGCGCTAGCCCAGCGGCAGTTGGCTCCGAACCGGGTCATCCGCTCGACGGGGCCGGGCGGGACGGGTCGCGCATCCAGGTCGGATGAAGGTCACGTGGGGGATCTCTCCAAACCCTCGTGCTATCATCGCGAGCAGGCGGGGTCGTGGAAATAATCGTTTGGGCGACCGGCCACCGCGCCCGACCGCACAGGTCCCTCACCCCCGCTCCTCCCCGCCCGATCCTCAACCACGCATCCCCTCAAGGCACCCGCGGGGGGGGGCGGCTACTGGCTACGAGCGCCCGTCCGCGCCAGTTCCACTTCGCGCGCGCCTCATCAATCGGCTCCCCCCTGCCACGCTTCCCCCCAAGGCAGCTGCGGAGGGGGGCGGGAGTGAGGGCCCCAATCATGATTGTCGCAAGCGCCTACCGGCGCACGGGCACCCGATCAACGGCCTCCATGAGGAAACCGTAGAGCGGCGCGCCCATGTGGTAGCCTTCCGCGAGCAGCCGCTGGAGGTCGGCCCGGAACTGGGGCGCGGTTAGGTGGCCGCCCGCGACATTTTCGAGTAGGACGAACGGCGTCGACTGCGGAGATAGCCCCAAGTGGCGCGCGGCTCGGATCGCCGCGAGGTCGTCGACCACGACCGTCGGTAGGCCCTCCTTCGTGGCCAAGCGAAGGACCGAGAGCTCCCCCGGGTCCAAGTTGAAGCCCTCGATGGGGCGCAGGTCGGCCCGCCGAACCTCAAGGGAGCCCTCCTTTACGGCGCGGTCAACGGGGACCCAGTCGGGGAACCCCTTGGCGCCGCCCGCTTTGACTTCACGCAGCACTTCGTCGGTGGTGCGCACGGGCTCAAAGATGGAAAGGGCCTCCAGGCGGCCGAGGCGGGCGAGGAAGATCAGCGGAGATGTGTTAACGGCGGCGCCCGTCACGGATAAGCGCCTCCACCTGTTCCCGCAGCAGGTCCTCGTCTGTCCGGAAAGGCACGCCGCGGCGTTTGAGCTCGTCGAGGAATTCGGCGAGGCTCACTCGCGCCCCGCGCGCGCACTTCCAGGCGCTCGACCGGCCCTTTTGGTACTCGGCGATGCCCTCATCGAGCAGGACTTCGCGCACGCCGGCTTCGAGGGCGCGCTTGATAAGGGTCGAGCGCTCGAGCTTGAGGCGAGCGGCAAGCTCGTCGAGGGCCTTGAGGTCGGCCCGCTCGAGGCGGACGCTCGTGACGGCGGTTCCGGCCACGTGACTACGACTGACTATTTCGTATTAAGCCTTGCGACGTCCGATCCCGCCTGGGCGTACAGCACCGCGCCGCCACCCCCTTCGCGAATCATTCGAACTCCGCCCTTATCAGCAGCCCCTTCGCGCAGGGATTGCCAAGCCGGGAGCGATGCGGGCGGGTGTGGCGCAAGAGCGCACAGGTCCCTGACGCGCCACCACACCGCCCGATCCTCAACCACGCTTCCCCCCAAGGCAGCTGCGGAGGGGGGGCGGCTGCGAGCGCCCGTCCGCGCCAGTTCCCCTGCGTGCGCGCCTCATCACCCGGCTCCCCCCTGCCACGCTTCCCCCCAAGGCACGCGAGGAGGGGGGCGGGGGCGAGGCGCCAATGGGGGACAACGAGCCGGCGAAGCATTAGATACTTGTAAAGTATCTATTATTCTGAGATAAATGGAGTTATCCATTCGGACAGGCCTGCCAAGCGCCCTGCCCGCAAAGGCCGCGTCTCGCCTCGAGCGCCTTGGCTTCGGCGAGCTTGCCGACCGGCAAGCCATTGCCACGCTCTGCGGGAGCCTTCGCGCCGGCGACCAGTTCATCCACGCGTGGTCACGCCGGGGGCTCCTCGTCCCGGCGGATTGGGGCCGTTACTATGTCCCGGAAGAAAGGGTCCTCACCCTTCTCCTCGCCATTCGTTCGGCACCTGAATCTCGCCTGGCTGCCTGGGCGGCGGCCCCTTGGAAGAAACTCGGGTTTCCTCGCCAACCCGGTTTCATGGCTCCCACGCTGTGGCGGTCAACTGACCTTGCGGTCGCATCGCCGGGCGCCCTCACGCCGCTTTTGGCCGAGGAGCGACATCTGCGGCCGGCCGCGCCCCAACTCGAGGCCTTCGCCGCCGACCTTGGATGGCCCCTACGACCCCTGACCCTCCGCGTGGGGACTCGCGAAACCATCCACTCGCGGGCGGTAGACCCGGCCGATGTCGCCTGGATACTTTCCCTCAACCTTGACGCACGCCTGCGATCGTCGGGCAAGAAGCTGCTGAAGGGTCTTTACGGACCTCGCCTCCGGCGCGCACTGGAGATCCGCCGTTTGGCGAGTTTCCCCGCCTTGATGCCGACGCGAAGCGCGGCCCTCGCCATGCCGGTCGGCCCGCCCCACCAGTACCGACTCTTCGCCCCGCGGTGGTTCATACAACCGCACCTAAGGGCCCTCCAATCGGAAGCAAGGAGGCGGGACGGTGCCTGAACCAGCCCGGAGCGACCCAGTCACCGTGGAGGGCCACCGCAGGCTCGTCGACACGATCATTGCGAAGCTTCCCGCCGGGTCCCTCCTCATGCTCATCGGGGGCGGCCTGATGATGGAAACGGGAATGCGGCACGTCGTCACGCGAAGGACGAAGACGTCGTGCTGCTTCTGGTCGACGCGCAGGGCCTTAGGGTCGCGGACACGGCGACCGTTGAGAGACTCATCCGGGACCTCGGGTCGACGCCGAAGGTGCGCAAGGACCAAACGAATGTAAACTGCACCCTCGACACCAGCAGTGGCACTTTCCTTGTGGAGTTCGTGCGCGGAAGGCGCGGGGGCCACGGCTACTTCATTTCGCGCGCCGTGCTCGAGACGGTCGCGGCGCTCTCGCGCAGGGATGGCCGCCTCTTGATTCCGCCGGCCGAGGCGCTCGCCTTTCTGAAGGCCTGGGCAAGCGTGGACAAGGCGAAACTCGTGGCGACGGGTCGCGACGGACACGGATACCACGCGGAGCGGCAGCGGGCGTTCCGGCGGGATGTTGAGCTGATCCGCGAGCGCGTCCTCGAGTCCCGCGCGCCCGACACAACGGTGTTCACCCGGCTCTTGAAGGCCTGCTCCCAGGAGCGGGCGAGCGCCGTGCGCGAGGTACTCGAAGAAGCGGGGTGGAATCTCTAGGTGGTCCCGGCCTGGGATCCCATGGCCAACATTGTCGTCCGAACCACGAAGTCCATGCTCGAGGTAGGCGGCGCCCGCCCGACCGCACAGGTCCCTCAACCACCGCTCCCCACCGCAGGGTCCTCAACCACGCTTCCCCCCAAGGCACCCGCGGAGGGGGGCGGGGGGCAGGGGGGTTTGGGGGTCGCAGGGGATCCGATCACGGCGCGAACCCCCCTATCCGCTTCTCCCTGCGGCATGGATGGCGATACTGTCAAATAGAATAGACATATGTCCAATTTACGGGACATCATGCACTTCCATGGTCTTGCCGTGCGCCTCCTTGGGAGCCGCTCTCGAATCGCCGTCCTTTCCGCGCTCATTGGCAGTTCCGGCGTCGAATGGACGGGCCGCGAGATTGCGCGAAAGGCGGGCGTCTCCCCCACGCAGGCTCTCGCCGCACTCCACACCTTCGAGAGCGAGGGGGTCTGCCGGCAGCGCCGGATCGGGCGCGCGAGCGTGTGGAGCGTGGACCCAGGCCACTTCATCACGAAAGCCCTCACGCCCGTCGTCCACCTTGACCAGACTGCGCAGCAGCGACTCGAGCGGGTCATCCTTGCCGCCCTCAACGGCTCGCGAGCGCTCGAGGCCTACCTGTTTGGGTCGGTGGCGAGCGGCCGTGAGGAGGCGAGCTCGGACATCGACCTGCTTGTCGTGTTCCCCGACGAGCGTAGCGCACGCGCGTGGCAGGAAAGATTGGACGCGCTCCGGTCGGCGATCCAGGCGCAATTCTCGAGCTTCCTCTCGCCGGTCGTCTACACGCGGGCCCAAACCCGAAAGCCCGAGGCCCGCCGCCTCCTGCAGGAGGCCCGCCGCACGGGGGCGTCTCTGGAGGTCCGCCGATGACCAGCGCAATCAAGACGAGACCTGCGACGAAGGCGCAGGCCAAGCGTTACCTCGAAAAAGCGCAGGAATTCCTGCGGAACGGCGAGCGTGCCTACGAGGAAGGGGACGAAAGCGCTGCGGGGCTGCTCGCGATCCACGCCGGCATCTCGGCCTGCGACGCCCTCACTGCACACTTCCTAGGGGTTCGTTCCGCCGGCCAGCGGCATCATGAGGCGATGGACCTCCTCACGAAGGCGCCAGTCCCTCGGAAGGAAGCCATCGCCAAGCAGTTTCGGCGCTTGCTCGATGAAAAGAACCTGGTGGAATACGACGCCGAAATCCTTTCGCGCGGGGACGCCGCCGCGATGCTCGAGGCCGCCAAACGGATTGTCGAGGCCGCGAAGGATCTGCTCGGGTGAACCCGCGCAACCGGAGGCGCCGGCGACCCCAAGCAGGCTGGCGGGCGCCCGACCGCGCAGGTCCCCCACCACCGCACCCCACCGCCCGATCCTCAACCACGCTCGCCCCGCGCCAAGGCAGCCGCGAAGGGGGCGGGGGCGTGCGGGATTGGCCGGCCGTGACCGGATTTGCAGGCCGTGGGCGCTCATCCCTGAAGCGGAACCCCCAAATATGAGATGATATATATCGTGATATCATGGCCGCGACACGCGCCACCGTGCGCCGCTGGGGCTCGAGCCTTGCCGCCGTCATCCCGCCCGCCGCGCTGAAGGCCGAAGGCCTGAAGGAGGGCGACGAGGTCGTCCTCGAGGTCCGCAAAGCCCGGGCGCTTCGCGACGTGTTCGGGATGCTTGCCGACCGGCCGCTTCCCGCCCAGGCGATCAAGAACGCCATCCGGCGGGAGGACAACGAATGAAGCAATTCCTCGACACCTACGCGCTCGTCGAGATCCTCAACGGCAACCCCGCGTACCGCGGCGAGCTCGATGGGGCGGGCACGTCTCTATTCCATCTGTTCGAGCTCCACGTCCAGCTCTCGCGCCTGCGCGACGCAAACACTGCCGACACCGTGTTTGGCGACCTCCGCCCGCTGGCGGCCGAAGTCGAGGACGCCGACGTGCTCGCCGCGAGCCGCTTCAAGCGAGCCCACCCCAAGAAGCGTCTGAGTTATGCCGACGCGCTTGGGTACGCGATGGCCAAGCAGCGGGGGATCCCGTTCGTGACCGGCGACATTGCGTTCCGAGCGATGGATGGGGTGCGGTTCATCGCGGGACGCTCTCGGGGGTAAGAGTACCCAAGGGCGGCGGCCGCCCCACTGCACAGGTCCCTCAACCACCGCTCCCCCCGCCCGATCCTCAACCACGCATCCCCTCAAGGCACCCGCGGGGGGGGCGGCTACTGGCTACGAGCGCCCGTCCGCGCCAGTTCCACTTCGCGCGCGCCTCATCAATCGGCTCCCCCCTGCCACGCTTCCCCCCAAGGCAGCTGCGGAGGGGGGGCGGAGCCCAATCGCGCTTGGCGGCTCGCGGGCGAAGGGCGGGCGGCGGCGGGGGGGAGGTGCTCGCGCGCACGGGGTACAGGTCACCAGCCAGCACGGTCGGTGAGCCGCCGCCGGCGGGGGACGCTTGAGGAACGCGGTCCCCAATCGCGAACCATCAAATACGTCTGGAGGGGCTGGTTGCGCTGACAACAATGCAACTCTCTGCAGTCGTCCGAAAGGAAGGTAAGCTCTACAGTTCCTGGTGTCCTGAACTCGACGTCGCCAGCCAAGGAAAGACGATCGAATCCGCGCTCGCGAACCTGAAAGAAGCCGTGGAGCTCTACCTCGAGGACGAGGACGCCCGCGCAATCGAAGGCGCGCCGATCATCACGACGATCGAGGTGCGCGATGGCAAGGCTGCCCGTCCTCTCCGCGCGTGAAGTGCTGCGGGCCCTCGACCGGGCCGGCTTCGAGCGCGTCGCGCAGAAAGGAAGTCACATCCGCCTCAAAGGGACATGGAACGGCCAAGTCCGAGTCGTGATCGTTCCCAACCATCCGGAGATCGCGAGGGGCACGCTCCTCTCAATCATCCGACAGGCTGGAATGACAAGGGACGAATTCCTCTCGTTCCTCCGGTGAGCAAGGTTACGCCCGCCGGCGACCCCCAGGAGGCAGGGGCGCGCGGGCGGCGCGGGGGGGGAGGGGCTCGAGAAGGGGGGACGGGTCACCAGCCAGCCCGGTCGGCGAGCGAACGCCGCGGCCGGAGGCGCCCCCGCCTTCCACGCTGGCCGCTTCAATCCTCTTCGGGCCTCGCGAGCCCCGGCTCGTCGAGCCGCTCCATCCACCCGTACCCGTCCCGCCGGTGGAAGATGCGTACCACGATGATCTCGCGGGGGCCCACCGCAAAAACGGCCCGCCAGTCGCCGACGCGCAGCCGGTAGAGGCGCGGCAGCGCTTCGCTCACATCGAGTTCTTTGACGTCCAGTTGGACGGTGCGGCCGGTAGGGTCGTCTGCGAGCTTGCGCAGCGCGTCTTTCATGCGCCGCTTGGGGCTGGGCGCCATCTGGCTCAGCGCCGGCGCAGCGAAGGCAGCGTCGAGCCGCACGCGGCGGCTCATCCGATGTCCTCGAGGTCGACCAGGTCCTTGTCTGTGAGCCGCTGCAGCCGGCGGCGTGTTTCCTCCACGAACGCGCGGCGATCCACCTCGTCCATGAGCCGCGTGAGGATTTGGTCGTAGGTCATTCCAGCGTTTCCGTACGTGCGCAGGCGGTCGCGAACGAGACCACCGAGGGGGATGCTCGTCGCCATAATGAGCCATTATGATCCACAATGAGTAATGAAGGTTTGGACGACGTTGACGGGCCGGCACCCGACCGCACAGGTCCCTGCCACCCCACCTCACCGCCCGATCCTCAACCACGCTTCCCCCCAAGGCACCCGCGGAGGGGGGCGGCTACCGGCTGCGAACGCCCGTCCGCGCCAGTTCCACTTCGCGCGCGCCTCATCACCCGGCTCCCCCCTGCCACGCTTCCCCCCAAGGCAGCCGCGGAGGGCGGGTGGGGCCGAGGAGGGGCGCGAGCTCGAGGTCCGGCCGGCGTTGCGGTGCTAGGCCCACTCTCCGAGGGGCAGGTAGTCCACTTCGACACCGAGTTGCCGGCCGCACCATCGCACGCCGTGGTCACTCGTGACAAGGCGGGCCCGGGTCCGTTTGGCGTGCCACGAGGAGAGAAAGTCGACAAGCGAGAGGCGGGCGTCCTTGAACCCCTTCTGCGACGCAATCTTGTTGAGCGCGACCCCTGCTTCAATCGCCTCAACGGCGGGCCTCGTGTCGTCAAGGACGCGCGGCACGGCGAGAATCTGGCCGAGCAGGCGCCGAGCATGCTGCTCGCCCTCCGGGAGGGAGGAGAGCTGGTGGGCCGCCTCCGCGACGAGAGACTCGAACACGACGATTTCAGCACGGCCGGCGAGGACTTCGGAACGAGGCCGGGCCCACCTCGGGGGGAGATCCTCCCAGCAGGTGAGAACCATCGTGTCGAAGAGATATCGGTGGGCCATTGGCGCCACCGGTCATTTCGGGATCTCGACGCGTTTGAGGACGATCTTGCCGCCCTCGTTGCAGGCGACGAGCAGTGAGTCGGCCCGTTTTTCGATGATGAGGCACTCGTCCTTGCCGAGCTTCTCGTAGACGGGTTCGCCGCGCGACTGGGCGGCCTTGGCGGGTGCGGCCATAGTGATCGCCCGTCGCTTCTGGTTGGGGGGAAAAGTAGCTTGCGGTGCAAGCTGCGAGCCGGGGTAACCGCGCGCGACATACGGCGCGTTCAAGTCCGGCGCTTCATCTTCTCGCCAAGTGCCCTCAGGCGAGCGCGCCGCTCACGATGGGCAGAAGGCCGCGTACGACACACCCTGGGGAGCCGGGCAAAGGGCGCCCCTCGGCAACCCTTCCGAAGTGGTTGCCCCACCGTTTCTTGATTGACACGGCGAGCGCGGGGAACGCCGCGCGGGCGGTAGGCCGTTCGCCAGACCGCACAGGTCCCTGCCACCCCACCCCACCGCCCGATCCTCAACCACGCTTCCCCCCAAGGCACCCGCGGAGGGGGGCGCAGATGGCGGCAGTCTACCGCCGCCCGCGGCCGGGAAACCGCTTGTCATACTTGGCGTGGTCTACGAGATCCAGAAAAATCACGTCCCGATCCTGAATCGTGTAGAAGGCGCGATGGAAGAAGGCGAGATCGACGCAGTAGAGGTTGCGGGCGCCATAGCGCTCCACGAAGTGGGCCGGCGGCCGGGGAATCACCTCGCCCCATTGCCCATCGTCCTTGACGCGCGCAACCGCGGTTTGGAAACTCTTCCACAGCGCGGCGGCTTCTTTGCGCCCGGCCTTGGCCGCCGCTTCGATCGACGCGTACGCATCCTCAACGTCGGGGTGCAGGATCACCCGATGGGGGCGAAACCCGGGCACGGAGGGTCACAACCTTCGGCCGGTCGCCTGGGCGCGTTTGAGGCCTGGGCTCTCGCTGTGCGTCCACTGCACGCCCTTGGACCCTTCAACCGCAAGCCCGAGGTCGAGGAAAAAGTCCAGCGCTCGGTTCAGGCGCGGCCGGGTGGTAGTGTGCCCGCTCTTGGCAAGCGCGGCGAGCAGAAAATTTCGGCTCACAGGCAGGCCGGCCTTCTCGAGGAGGAGGCGCACGTGCTCCACGGTGGACAGGTTGACGTCGGGTGAGGCGAGTGTCGACATCGCGATGGGGTGATAAGATGTTACCAGTAGATAGAACTTAGCTCGCAGTCCCCCCGGAGACCCGGCGCAATGCCGCACGGGGCGAGCACGGAGGAACCCGGGCGAAGGACGAGTGGCGGGGGCCGCCCGACCGCACAGGTCCCTGACCAGCCCACCTCACCGCCCGATCCTCAACCACGCTTCCCCCCAAGGCACCCGCGGAGGGAGACGGCAACCGGCTGCGAGCGCCCGTCCGCGCCAGTTCCCCTGCGTGCGCGCCTCACTGCCCGGCTCCCCCCGCCACGCTCGCCGCCAGGGGACCCGCGAAGGGCGGGCGGAGCCCAATCGCATTCGGCGGTTCCCCGGCGAAGGGGCGCGCGGGCGGCCCGGGGGGAGGGGCTCCAAGAGGGCGGGCGCGGCGGGCCCTAGAAACCTTGGGCGGCCTTGCTCTTCGCCGCCGCTGCTTTGATTGCGGCGACCAGCTCCCCAACGTCATGCTCTTTCCCGAATTTTTCCACATACGGCCAATCCAGAGTATCCCGAAACTGGAGCACCAATAGCATCGCGTGCGCGTAGTCGCCTTTCTCCTTCCAATGCTTGTACGACGAGAGCCGCTTGACGAGCAGGTCTTCAATGGCAGCTATTCGTACGGGACCGAACGGCGTGGCCCCAACCGTCGTCCTCTCCGCACTACCGGTGTAGGGATGCTTCACGAGGTCGACAACGATTTGGAGAGTTTCACTTACCCAAACCCTGCCACCCTTCTCGAACTGCCACGAGCGAAGCACCGCCCCGATTTTCTCATCCTCGCTCGATACGATGTCGATGTCCCCGGACGTGTACTTGCCCACGGTGTAAATTTCTATGGCGGATCCCCCGACTACGATGAAGTCGTCGACCGGGACGCCAGCTTCCGCGCGCAAGAGGGCGGCGAAAAACAACCGCCGCTGGGTTTCATCCGCAGCTACGCTGAGTTTTGATTTTAGCTCCGTGAGGGGCATCGATGGCGTCATGGTGCAACGCTCGCCTTCCCCTTGATCCGCTGAAGGGCCCGATCCTTCTCAGGAGGCCGTCGGAACTCGTCGCTAAAGGGGCGCTTCGTTCCAGCCGCACGCACACGAGGAGCCCGCTTTGAAAGCCGTTTGGCCTCTTTCGCGAGCGATTCCCTCTTGGAGATGCTTTCGGCCGAAAACCATTCGGCGGTTGGCAGGATGCGGATCCGGCGGATTAGGAAACGGCGCAGGTCCTCGTCGGCGAGGAAGTACCCCCTCGAATCATTCGGGTCAGAGCGGCTTGCAAGAATCGCCCAGCGCTCGAGTTGCTTCAATTCGGGATAGACATTCGAGACCCCGAGTTGGAGGGCCTTGGCAATGGCGTATCCCGTCTGCGGGTCCGACGATTGGGCGAGGTAGGCGAGGATTCGGGCCCGCGCCCCACTCCCGAAAACGCCATCGATTCCGCGGGAGGCTTTGGTTGGCATGCAGATCGATATTACTTATTTCAGGTAATAAACATTACTACTTCTTAGTAATAATGAGGACCGGACGGAACCCCGCGCCGACCTTTGCGAAGCTGCTTTCGACATGGTGCCCGCGGGCGACCCCTGCGAAGGCGTCGCGCGGCGGCTCGCGGGCGAAGGGCGCGCGGGCGGCGCAGCGGGGGCGGGGCTCGCTCGCAGCAGGCGTCGGGTCACCAGCCAGCCCGGTCGGCGAGCGAGGGGCGACGACCAGGAATGACGCGGCTGGAGAAGTGCGGCGCTTGACTGCGCAGGTCCCTGACCACCGCTCCCCACCGCCCGATCCTCAAGCACGCTCGCGCCCAAGGCGCACGCAAAGGGTGGGCGCGGGCGAGGGGGCGGCTGCGCGGAGAACAGCCCGAAAACGCCTATCGGGCAGCGAGGGACGAAATCGATGCGACCCGCACCCCGTGGGATCGCGCGACGGCCACCCTACACGGGCAAAGTCAACTCGAAGGTGTCGCCGTCCCGTTTCCCGATGAACGCCGAAAAGTCGCTCCCGGTTTCGTGTCGCTCGGCCACAAACCCCTTGGGCAGTGCCTTGAGAAGGGCCGCCAAGAGGCGCTTGGCCTTTTCCATCGCCTCTCCGCGCCCCAGGACGATGAAAAGGTCCGGGCTTTGGGCGAGAATCTTTGGCTTGACTTCGGCGACGAGCGAATTGATGTTGTCCGAGCTTTTCACAAACATAGCATACCGGCGGACCCTGTTGAGTAAATTCTCAAGCGCACGCGTGATGTCCTCGGGCACGTGCTCCTCGCTCATGAACCGGGAGATGAGCAGGGCAACAATGCCGCGCTGAACGAGCTCCGCGGCCTGGAGGCCGTTGACCGCGTGGCGGCGATGGATCTTCCGCCGCAGTTCCTGCAGCCGTTCAGCATCCTCCGGGCGCTTCTCGAGCCGGCGCAGCGCGAGGCCGAGCACCGTGATCTCCCGGAGGCGCTTGTCCCTCACGTAGCGGCGGAGCAGCCCGGCTTCCTCCGTGCGGCGCTCCCTGCGCACGAGGGCCATCGTCTCACGGTTGCCAATGAACGCGACCTCCCGGTCACGCAGCCGTGCGGCGAGGTCGATGATCCTCTCTTCGCCCCACTCGAGCAAGGCCTTCGTGGCCCCATGCGCGGCGGCTACTGCAGGGCTCGTGTCGTCCTCTACTCCCAATCGCCGTGCTCCTCGAAGTAGGCGACGATGCTGACCTCATTGTCCGTGATGATCACGGTGCTACCGGGCAGGATGAGCATGTTATCGAGCGTTACCCGCTCGTCAACATACGGGTCGACAACCGGGGCGCCGTCTTTGAGGACAAGCGTACCGTCGGTCCCGTATCCAAGCTCCTTGAGCAACGCGATCTTTGACGACCGGCCGATTCCTTTCAGCGAGACCATGTCCATCGCGGTGACCTCTGGGGGCGGGGAGGCGGGGGATCCAGTTAAGGCTTGGCACCTCAAAGGATGATTAATCCCAGTCCCGCGTCCGAAACACCGCACGGGCGAGAAATAAGGGTTTTGACTTGAAAAACTGGACGAACACAACCGCGCACTGGGTGAAAGGGCGATCTGGCAGAGCGGCAAGCGGGGGACTGGGGGGTAAACTCTTGGTGGGAAGACCCCAGGTGGCCCGGCCGCGCGCAAGTACTCGCGCCGGGAGACACCCGGCCGGGGACGACCGTAGCGACCGAGCCACCCGACCGCACAGGTCCCTGACCAGCCCACCTCACCGCCCGATCCTCAACCACGCTTCCCCCCAAGGCACCCGCGGAGGGGGGCGGCTGCGAGCGCCCGCCCGCGCCAGTTCCCCTGCGTGCGCGCCTCATCAATCGGCTCCCCCCCGCCACGCTTCCCCCAAGGCACGCGAGGAGGGGGGCGGGGGCGGGGGGCCGCTCGGACTTTACCGCGTTGGCATCAAACGAACTTGGCCCTCTCGAGCTCAAAAGT
>JBGQKI010000051.1:0-14059 GCA_041499475.1 Thermoplasmata archaeon | reverse complement strand
GTGAGCGAGCGCGCCTCCGGCCCCCCGTGGATTTTCCTTGAAGGGCCCCCCACCGCCAATGGACTGCCCGGCGCGCACCACGTCATCGCGCGGGCGCTCAAGGACGTCTTCCCCCGCTACAAGACAATGCAGGGGTTCCAGGTCGCAAGGAAAGCCGGCTGGGACTGCCACGGCCTGCCGGTCGAGATCGCCGTCGAGAAGGAGCTCAAGATCTCCGGCAAGCCGGACATCGAGAAGTACGGCGTCGCGCGCTTCAACGCACTGTGCCGCGAATCCGTGTTCCGCTATGTCGACGAGTGGCGCAAGATGACCGAGCGCATGGCCTACTGGGTCGACTTCGACAACGCCTACATCACGCTCTCGAACGACTACATCGAATCCGAATGGTGGGCGCTCAAGCAGATCTACGACAAGGGGCTGCTGTTCAAGGGCTACAAGGTGAACCCGTACTGCGGGCGCTGCGGCACGACGCTCTCCTCCCATGAGGTCGCCCAGGAATACGAGGAAGTCGAGGACCCGTCGGTGTTCCTGCGCTTCCCCGTCAAGGAATCGCGCGACGGCCCCGCACGGGCGATCCTCGCGTGGACGACCACGCCTTGGACGCTCCCCTCGAACGTCGCGCTCGCGGTGCACCCGGACCTCGACTACATCGAAGTCGAGCAGAAGGGCGAACGGCTTGTCCTTGCCGAATCCCTTGCAAAGACGGCGCTCAAGGTCGGCTTCAAAGTCATCTCGAAATTCAAAGGCAAGGACCTCGTCGGGCTCGCCTACGAGCCGCCGTTCAGCTTTGTGCCTCTACCGCCCGGCGCGGAGGGCCAGCACAAGGTGTACGCCGCAACGTTCGTGAGCGCCGAGGAGGGCACCGGCGTCGTCCACGTCGCGCCCGCCTTCGGCGAAGACGATATGGCGCTCGCGCGCGAGCACAACCTGCCCACGCCTCGCCCCATCGACGGCGCCGGCAAGTTCACCGCCGAACAGGGCGGCCCGGTCGCGGGCAAGTTCTTCAAGGACGCCGACCCGCCGCTGCTCGACCTGCTCAAGAAGAGCGGACGGCTCTACAAACTCGGGAAGCACAAGCACTCGTACCCCTTCTGCTGGCGCTGCCAGACGCCGCTCATGTACTTCGCCACCGACTCGTGGTACATCGGGATGTCGCGCCTGCGCGCGCAGATCAAGGCTGTCAACGAGCAGGTGGCGTGGTACCCCGAGGCCTACAAGTGGGGGCGCTTCGGCGACTTCCTGGAGAACCTCAAGGACTGGGCCCTCTCGCGCGAGCGGTTCTGGGGCACCGCGCTGCCGATCTGGCGCTGCCCCAACAAACATGAGTTCGTCGCGAGCTCCTTTGCCGACCTCAAGGCCCGCTCCAAGAACTTCCCCGAAAAGTTCGACCCGCACCGGCCCTTCATTGACGAGGTCGAGGTCGCGTGCGCCGAGTGCGGCCAGCGCATGACGCGCGAGCCCTACGTGCTCGACACCTGGTTCGATTCAGGTTCGGCGTTCTTCGCCCAGTGGCACTACCCGCACGAGAGCCACGCGGCTTTCGACGCTGCCTTCCCCGCCGACTACATCGCCGAGGGCGTCGACCAGACCCGCGGCTGGTTCTACTCGCTGATGGCCATCGCGACCTGCCTCTGGGGCAAGCCCTCCTACAGGCGGGTCCTCGTGGGCGGCCTCGTCCTCGACAAGGACGGGCAGAAGATGTCCAAGTCGAAGGGCAACGTCGTCGACCCGTGGGAGATCTTCAATGTCGAGGGTGCCGACGCCATGCGCTGGTACCTCTTCACCCAGTCGCCGCCCTGGGCCGACAAGCGGTTCGACCGGACCTCCGCGCGCGAGGCCATCTCGAAATTCCTGCTGCCCTACTGGAACTGCTACGCGTTCCTCGCCACCTACGGCGCGATCGACGGGTTCATGCCCGAGTTGCCAGCGCCCGCTCCCAAGGCGCGCCCGGCCACCGACCGGTGGCTCCTGTCGCGGCTCGAGAAGGCCGTCAAGGTCGCCACGGACGCCATGGACGCCTTCGAGCCCCACGTCGCCGCTCGCGCCGTCGAGGACTTCGTCGTCACCGACCTCTCCAACTGGTACATCCGCCGCTCCCGCGAGCGGTTCTGGTCCGAGGGCTGGACACCGGACAAGACCGCCGCCTACGCGACCCTCTACGACGCGGTCCGGCAGGTCAGCCTGATGGCCGCGCCGTTCGCGCCCTACCTGCCCGACAAGGTGTTCCGTGCGCTTGCAGGGCCCGGCGACCCAGACTCGGTCCACCTCGCCCGCTGGCCGCAGCCCCGCGCGGAACTTGTCGACGAAGGCCTCGAAGCCGAGATGGCTCGCATCCGTGCGTTCTGCGAGGCCGGCCACCGCCTGCGCGACGAGGGCGGCGTGAAGACGCGCCAGCCGCTCAAGGAAGCCGTCCTCGTTATGCCCGAAGACGCTTGGCGCCGCCTCGAGCCGCTGCTGCCGCTGCTCCAGGAGGAGCTCAACGTCAAGTCCGTCCGGCGCGCGCCCTCGAAGGACGCGTTCCTCTCGCGGTCGTTCCACATCCCCATCGCCAAGCTCGGGCCCCGCTTCCGCGGAGAGGCCAAGGCGATCTCGGAGGCGGCTTCCTCGATGTCCCCCGACCGGGTCGCGCCGTTCTTCGACTCCCGCAAGCCGGTCAACCTCGAGTACGGCCCCACGCGCAAGCAAGTCGAACTCCCGGCCGAATACTTCGAAGTCCAGGCGGAACCCAAGGCGCCCTGGAAGGTCGCCGAGGTGGGCAAGGAGGCCATCGTCCTCAACCTCGAGCTCAATGACGACCTCCGCGCCGAAGGCTTCGCACGCGAGGTCATCCGGGCTGTCCAGCAGTCGCGCAAGAAGGCCGGCCTAAAGATCGAGGACCGGATCGTCCTCACTTTGGACATGGAAGAGATGGCGTGGAAGATGCTCGAACGCCACCTCCCCATGGTCTCGGCCGACACCCAAGCCGCAAAGGTCGAACGGGGCCGGGTCGAGGGCGCCTCCGAGTGGGAAGTCGACGGCCAGAAGGTCCGCGTCCATGTCGCGAAGGCCCCCTGACCACCCGACTATCCAGCCACCCTCGGTGGGGTTCTGTCAGACTGTCCGACCCTTTCGATTTTTGCTCCACATTTGTACCGAAATTAGACGCTTGTCCGGTTCAAGCGTCCAAATTCCAATCGTCATCCAGCCGCCCGGCGACGTGTGCAGGGCCACCTTTATTACAAACGGAAACGTCTGCGCAAGCGGGCGCTCTCTATGGTCTTCGATGTCTCGAAGCACTTCTCCGACCGCGCGAACGGCATGACCGCCTCCGAGATCCGCGAGCTGCTCAAGGTCACACAGCGGCCGGGCATGATATCCTTCGCCGGCGGTTTGCCGAACCCCGAGACGTTCCCGACCGAGGTCGTCGCGCAGATCGTCGAGAAGGTCCTGCGCGAGAGCGGGGCCGAGGCCTTGCAGTACGGCTCGACGGAGGGCCTCAGCCAGCTCCGCCAGATCCTCTGGGAGAAGCACGCGCGCGAGGACAACGCGAACGAAGACGACGTCGTGATGGTTTCGAACGGCGTCCAGCAGGGGCTCGACCTCCTCTCCAAGGTCACGATCAACCAGGGCGACACCCTCGTCCTCGAAGCGCCCTCCTACCTCACCGGAGGCATGGCGTTCCGCGTCTACGGCTGCGACATCCATTCGGTCGACCTCGACGAGGGCGGCATCCGCATCGACTTGCTCGAAGAGACGCTCTCCGGCTTGCGCAAGCTCGGGCGGCTCCCGAAGTTCCTCTACCTCACCCCGACTTTCCACAACCCCGCAGGCGTCACGATGGACTTCAAGCGGCGGCGCCAGGTCATGGACCTCGCCTACGAGTTCGACCTGCTCGTCATCGAGGACGACCCCTACCACATGCTGAACTACGACGGCATCGAAGTGCGCAACCTCAAGTCCCTCGACGAGGACAACCGCGTGCTCTACTTCTCCTCGTTCTCGAAGATCCTCTCGCCGGGGCTGCGCCTCGGCTACGCCATCGGCCAGCGCGACCTCATCAACAAAATGGTGCTCGCCAAGCAGACCTCCGACCTTTGCACCAACTCGCTCTCGCAGTTCATCGCCTACGAGTACCTCGCGGAAGGCCACCTCGACGCGCACATCGACAAGATCCTCACGACCTACCGGCGCAAGCGCGACATCATGGAGAAGGCGCTCGAGGCCAACATGCCCGAGGGCGTCGAGTGGACGCACCCCGCGGGCGGGATGTTCCTATGGGCCACCTTCCCCGAGGCGGTCGACACGCGCGCGATGTTCCCCAAGTGCGCTTTGAAGAACGTCGCTTACGTGCACGGCCGCTCGTTTTACTTCGACGGCCGCGGGTCGAACCAGGCCCGCCTCAACTTCAGCAACCCCTCCGACGAGAACATCAAGATCGGCGTGGAGAGGCTGTCGTCGGTTGCGCGCGAGGAGATCGCGGCTACGCCAGCCGAGAAGCGGATTGTCGCGTAGCGCCCGCTGCAACCCTGATTGGAGCTCCTCCTGCGTCCGTTCGAAGTTCTCGTCCGGGCCCTCCAAGGGACCCGGCTTCGGCCCCCTTGACCGGCCAGGGGGGTGAATAGCTCCAGGTCAGTTTCGTCGGTCGTGAGAAGGTCACGCGGTGGCGTGCCGGCACCCCCGGGGGCCCTTATATGTAAGCGGTGAGCATTATTCTCAGATACGGCCTCTTTTGCAAATAACTTTGGCAACGAGGCTCCATAACCGCCGGAGTGAGAATAGTGGCAGGGCCGTCAAGGATTCAAGTGGGTGCCTACCGCACCACGCCCGGCAGGGGACCCCTTGGTCGCGCGTTTCACATCACGACGCCCCCCAGCCGCCTCCGACTTGACCTCTCATCGCCCTTCGTCCGCGCCCTCGATCGCGCCACCTTCTCGCTGGGGCGGCTCGTGGGAACGAGCGCCTTCCTGCCAAACGCAGAGCACTTCGTCGAGATGTCGGCGCGAATTGAGGCACTCCTCTCTTCGCGCATCGAGGGTACTCGGACCTCGCTTTCTGAACTTCTTGCGCCGGGAACGCCCAACAAGACGGTGGATGATGACCTCGTTCAGGTCCAAAACCACCTACGCCTCCTTCGCTCCCTCGGCGACAGAGACCCGAAGCGACCCCTCACGATCAAGGAACTTGAAGCGGATCACGCAACACTGCTCGGCGGCACCGCCGGGGTGCGCTCGCTGGGCAAACTGCGTACCGTCCAAAACTGGATCGGTTCGCCAGGCCCTCTTGCTATCGTCTCCTTTGTGCCCCCGTCCCCCGAAGAGGTTCCAGAGGCGCTCCAGGATTTGGTCGATTTCATCAATGACGACCAACGTTTTCCCCCCCTTGTGAAGGCAGCGCTCGCGCATTGCTATTTCGAAACCATCCACCCCTTTGCGGATGGTAACGGCCGCATCGGCCGGTTCCTCATCCATTTCGTCCTTTGGAAAGAGAGGCTCATCCAGACCCCGATTCTCTACTTATCACACTACATCCGCGCCACCCAGCAAGATTACTACGCATTCCTTCAGGATTCCCGCACCGCCCGCGGGGTCGAGGCGTTTGCGGCCTACTTAGTCGAGGGTGTGGCCTCCGTGGCCGACGAGGCGGCGGCGCGAGCGAATTTGGTCCTCGCGCTTCACAAGCGCTATGAAGCGCGCATCGCCAAAGCTTTCGGCGGCCGTGGCGTGGCTGCCCACAATGTTTTGGTGGGCCTTTACGGAGAACCAATCTCCGATGTCGCGACGATCGCCGGCTTTTCGGGCGCGAGCCTCAACACGGGGTACCGGCTGATCCAGAGGCTCGTCAAGTTAGGGATCCTGAAGCAGGTGACGCCGGGCAAACGCAGCCGTGCCTACGCCCTTGCAGAGTACCTCGACCTGTTTGCCGTCCTGGACAAGGACGCTTGAAGGCACGGGGGCTCTCGGCGCGCCCCGCCTGCACCACCGTACCTCAACAGGGCCCCCCAGCTACCCCGCCAACCGTTATATAGCGCGCCCCAAATCGGCGGGCGCAAGCCATGGACGACGAGCTGCTCTCCCCCACGAGGCTCAAGCAAATCTACGCCTTCGTGCTCGTCGTGGGCATCGGTTTCTACTTCGTCTGGAGTTTCACCTACAACGCGTTCTTTGACTACGCAACTTTCACGATCTCGATCATCCTCGTGCTCAGCGGGCTCGTGGGGACTTTCCTCTACCGAGAAATCGAGCGCGAGAAGGCCGAGAAGCTCGCGGCGAAGTAGGCCGCACCGGCCGCCTCAGTACGTCTTTGCAACCAGCGCAGGCTTTGCCGACGGCTTGCCGCAAACCAGGCACTTCCCCGGCGCGTGGACGCCCTCCGGCAGTTCGCCTGCTTCGAGCGTGCCCAGCACACTCGCCTTCGACTCCTCTTCGATTTTGTGGCCGCACGCCGCATCGCCGCACCAGCCCACGACCGCGACGCCTTCGTGCGCCCGCAGCTCCTCCCAGGATTTGGCTGCGACCACGGCGTCCTCGATGATCCGCTTCGCCTTGGCGAGCATCCGCTCGCGCAGGAATTCGAACTCCTCGCGCACGGCCGCTTTCAGGCGGTCGCGCTTGTGCGTGTTCTTGCCGCCCGTGTCGCGCGGCACGATGACGACCGTGCCCTCCTTGAGGTCGCGCGGGCCCACTTCGACGCGCAGGGGCACGCCCCGCAGCTCGTGCTCGAAGTATTTCGCGCCCGGGCGGATGTCGCGCAGGTCCGCCTCGACACGCAAGCCCTCGGCCTTGAGCTCGGACTCGATCGCGCGCGCCGCTGCAAGCGGCTCTTCGCGGGAATCCTTCGTCTGGATCGGGACGATGACGACCTGGACCGGCGCGATCGCAGGCGGCATCACGAGCCCCTTGTTGTCACCGTGGATCGCCACGATCGCGCCGATGAGGCGTTCGCTCATCCCGTAGGTCGTCTGGTGGACGTGCTTGTGCGTCCCGTCCGCGTCCTCGAAGGTGATCCCGTAGGGCCGCGAGAAATTCTCCTTGTAGTGGTGGATCGTCGCGACCTGCAGCGTCTTGCCCGTCGGCGTGATCGTGTCGGCCCCGAGCGAATAGAACGCGCCCGCGAATTTGTCCCACTCCGGGCGGCGGTTGATGAGGTACGGCAGCGCAAGTTCGCGCGCAAGCGCCTGCCAGATTTCCATGTCCTCCTTCACCTGCGCCTCGGCGGCCTCGAAGCTCACCTGTGCGGTGTGCCCCTCGAAGAAGTGGATCTCGCGCACGCGCATGAACGCCCGCGTCATCTTCGTCTCGTAGCGGAACGTGTTCACGATCTGGAAGACCTTCAGCGGCAGGTCGGCGTGGCTGCGGATCCACAGCGCGAACATCGGGTACATCGCCGTCTCGGAGGTGGGGCGAAGCAGCAGGCGCACGTCGAGCTTGTTCTCGCCGCCGTGGGTGACCCAGTAGACCTCCGCGCCGAACCCCTTGATGTGCTCCTCTTCCTTCTTGAACTCCGTCTCGGGGATGAGCAGCGGGAAGTTGACCTCCTTGTAGTTGCGCGCCTCGCAGAGCTTGCGCGTGATGTTGTCGGTGAGCAGCATCGCCTTCCAGCCGTAGGGCGTCCACACATTCATGCCCTTGATCGGGTAGCGCTTGTCGGTAAGGCCGGCCTTTTCGACAATGTCGTTGTACCAGGCGAGGAAGTCCTCTTCTTTGCGCATGGGTCGGCCTCCTTGCCTTCGGCGCGGAAGCGGCCCCTCCACTTAACCGTTTTCGCAGGCCTTGGCGGGGGAGCGGGCCGGCCTCCCTGCCGACAAAGATTATTTGGGGCGAGGCCAGACGGGGCGTGAGGGCTCGCGCATGTGCGCTTACTGCTTCGCCGCTTTGGGGACCGTCGTGGGCGGCGTGGCGCTTGCAAAGGCCGGGGCCCTTGCCGCCGCCAAGGTGGCGCTCGTGGGATTTGTCATGCAGCACTTCTTGATGCGGCGTTAGGCGCCCAACGGCAGGGCGCCCTCATTGGAATGTTTGCCCGCAGTAATCGCACACGGCTGCGCCGCGGGGCACAGGGGCGCCGCATTCGGGGCAATTGGACGGCGTCGGGCCCATCGACCTTGCAAGGCCGCCGGCCGCGCCCAACCGCAGCGTCGCTTGGGCCGACGCCATTTCCGCGCTCAGCGCCTGGGCGACGGGGTCGGCCGCCGGGGTTTGGGGAGCGCCCGCCGGCCGCCGGCGAAGGACGACGGCGAGCACGATGCCCGCGACGAGGGGGCCCACGCCGATCAGTAGGAACGTCCGTCCGATGTCCCCGATCCCCGTGCCTTGGCAGATGATGCCGTCGGCAGGAAGGCAAAGCGCGTTCAGCAGGATCCCGGGGAAGGCGATCGTCACGCCGAACACAATGAGGAGGGTGACCAGGGGGTTCCTGCGTCGCCGGCCGTAGGGCCGCGGTGCCGTAAACGAGCGGAGCGCACCGGAGCTCTGCACGGGCGCCAAATCACGCCCCGCTGGATAAGCGTTGACGCAGGTCGGAGCCCCGCTGGCCTTTGCGCCCGTCCGATCAATCCTTATCTCCCGGTTCGCGGCTGGGTCGGCCGTGGCGGGCTTCGGCGACCTGCTGGTGTTCGCGTTCTTGGGGTGCGCCGCCGGCGGCGCGGCCCTGCGCGCGCTCCACCTCTTCACCCCGAAGGAAGGCCGGTACTTCGACTACCGAATCGCTTCGCGCATCCTCATCTTCGCAACACTCGGGGTCGCGGTCACCATCGCCGCCGTGTGGGAAGTGCTCTTCCTCACAAGCGACATTTCCATGCATTACGTCTGGGCACACTCGGCCCAAGAGCACGCCGTCCTTTGGAAAATCGAAGGGTTGTGGGCGGGCCAAGAAGGCTCCATCTTCCTTTGGGCCACCTCGATGACCACGGCCCTTGCGCTCAACGAGTGGCTCACGATCCGGCGCGAACGGCGCCCCCCCGAGGCGGCCAAGGGGAAGAGAGCGCGGTCCGACCCGGCGGCCCTCAGCGACTGGACGGCACTTTTCGTCCTCATCATCATCGCGAGCTTCGGCATCGTGCTCACGGCCTCCGATTGGTTTTCGGCGACCACCTCGGGGATGCTGGCGCAGTTCCCCTCAGGCATGGGGCTCTCGGCCTCGCTGCGCACCGAGCTCAACATCATCCACCCCCCGATCGAACTCACCGGCTACGCGCTTACCGCTATGCCGATGGCCGCCGCGTTCGCCTACCTCGCCACCGGCGACAGGGGCTGGATCCGCTACTGCTCCTTCTGGACGCGCATCGCGTGGATTTTCCTCACCACGGGGCTCGCCATCGGCGGCCTGTGGGCCTATGTGACGCTCGGCTGGGGCGGCTACTGGGCCTGGGACCCCGTCGAAGTCGCTTCGCTGCTCCCCTGGCTTGCCACCACGGCGCTCCTGCACGCGCAGGTCATGCACAAACGAAACGAGATGTACCCGCTCGCGGCGCCCTTGCTTGCCGCCGTTGCATTTTGCCTCACCGAGTTTGGAACCTTCGTCACGCGCAGCGGCGTTTGGAACTCCGTCCACTCGTTCATCGCAACCCCCGGCCAAGACCTTGGCGACCGGCTCGCGGCTGCGCTTTCAAGCGACATCCGCCTTGCCGTTTTCTTCGCCATGATCTTCGTCCCCCTCGGCATCCTGGTCGTCCTGCTCTGGCACTTCCTGCGCCACCACTACAAGGAGGTCAGCTTCCTCCCGCCGCGCGGCAAAGACGAGGACGCCGTCGACTACGTGACGCAGGACAAGTTCACCGTGTTTGCAGGAATCCTCATGCTCTCTGCGATCCTCCTCATGACGTTCGTAATCCTCGTGAAGAACGCGGGGATCGCGCCCCAGCCCCAGGAGTACGAGACCAAACTTGCGATCCCGCTCTTTGTCATCATGTTTTTCGTGACGGTCAACTACCTGCGCCGCCCGCTTGGCAACGAAAACGCGCTGCTCGTGGCCACCGTCGCCTCGTTTGGCGCCGCCATGGGGTTCATCCTGTTCCCCGCGCCCCCCGGCGCGCCCTACTACAAGCTCGCGGGCGCCGCGCTCCCCCTTGTCCTTGTGATCTTCCTGATGGGCACGCTGCGCGTGCGCGGCGCACTGCGCAGAGGGATTCCCTCCAGCGTGAAGGCCCGCGCGCGGACGCTCGCCGTCATCCTCGCCCATGTGGGGATGGCATCCGTTGTCCTTGGCTATGTGACCACGAACGCGTTTGCAAGCGAAGAGCAAACCGTCTTGGGGACTGCGGCCGGCACCGAGCCCGCGGTCAACGACCACGCCTACGGGTACACCTTCGTGCTCACGAGCCTAACCAAGGACACCAACGCCGGGGCCTCGGCGAGCGAACACTGGCACAAATTCACAGCCACCTATGAGGTGCACGACGCCTCGGGCCGCCTGGTGCGTACGGCCTCCACGTTTATTGTGCTCGAGGTGCGGCCGACGGCGGAGGCTACCGAGTTCTACAACTCGAGCGACTACGCGCTCCCGGCGCGCCTCGTCCACACGGACATCTACAGCACGCCGACCTACGATCTCTACATCCAAATCAAGCAAATTCTGCCGCGCCAAACGAACGGCAGCGCCTACGTCCAACTGTCGGTCAAGAACATCCCCGGGATCTGGGCCATCTGGGCGGGTGTAATCATGATGGTGGGAGGGATGGTCACGCTGATGAATGTCGAGTACTCGGCGCAGCGCAAGGGCGGCGAGAAGTTCGTGCCCGCCGACGACCCGGCGGGATCGCCGCGGAGGACGCCGACGCCGGCGCCCAAAGGCGAGGCCCCCGCCGTCGAGGCGTCGACCCCTGGCAAGTGAGCAGCCTGCAGACGGTGGCGCTTCAGCCTTGGACCCTCGCGGCCAGCCCGTCGAACCCGCGGTCGAAGGACGCGACCACCTCAACGCGGCGCTCGGCCAGCACCGCGAGCGTTGTGCAGTCGGTGAAGCTGAGGCCCCGCCGGTAGTGCCGACGGAAAAGCGGAATTGCGCCCTTGAACGCCTGATCCGAGACGCGTACTACCGGAATGGGCGGCGAAGAGCCGTCGGCCAACCCTGCGACGGTCACGGCAAGCAATCGGTCGGCCGCGTCGGCCGGAAGTCCCCGAGCCATGAGGAGCGTCAACGCTTCATCGAGCACGAAATCGGTTACAAACGGCGAGCCCCAAGCTCCGGCGAGCGCTTTCCGAACGAGCTCGATCGCTTCGCTGTGCCTGGCTTCCCGCGCGCTAAGCCAAGCGACGAGGACGTCGGTGTCGACCAGGCAGGTCACGAGCGAACCCTTCTTTTCTTGCCGTAAAGGCCCTCATCAACATCGCCGATTTCGACCCCAAAGTCCATCGGCAGGGCCATGACGCGGTCAATCTCCGCTTTGCTGAGCGGGCGCCAGCCTCGGCCCACAAGCGCCTCGGGGGCGCCCTCCCCGTGCTCAAGGAGCCGGTCCAGGAGCTCCGCCTGCGTCACCTTGCGCCCCGTCATCACGCGCAGCGTTGCCTGGAGCCGGTCAAACCGGCGCTTCTGCCGGGTGTCGATCCTTAGCGTCGTGGCAGCCATCGAGATTTCATACAATACATACTTGTTATACATTTGGGTGCTGGAGGCACGATTGGGACCACGTCATCCCCCTCTGGCCCCCTCGGCCGGCCCCTGCAAACATTCTTACGCGCACGCCTTTCTCGCCACCCCAATGGCTGCGGCCCTCACTAAACGGCGCGCTCTCGCGCATTAGCGGGAGCACCAACGGGCCTGTCGGACAGCCAGGTAGTCTAGCGGACTTTTAATCCGCGCGTCGGGGGTTCGAATCCCCCCAGGCCCGCTTTCCTTTCTTCGCGGCCTCCGTGGTGTAACGGCAGCACGGGTGATTGTGGATCTCAGGGAGCCGGTTCAACTCCGGCCTAAAGGCCCCTCTCATTCGATTCCGCCGAGGCTGCTCCCTCAATCGTGCGGGAAAACCGTTCCCGGCGGAGGCGGGGGCGGAGGGGGCGGCGGGCAAAACGCGGAGGACTGCGAGGCGGGCGTGAGGTCGAGGCTCATGACCTTTTCGCCGGTCGCGGCCGAGTGGGCTTGGACGAAGTCGCTCGAGACTGTGTAGATGTACCCGCCTGATTCGAAGGACCGCGTGATCAGCGATGTCCAAGGGTAAACGTAGGTGGAGCAAGGCGGATTCGCCGAGGGGTCATAGTGAGTGACCCGCTGGAGCACCTTGAACCCGTCCTTCACCGAGACCCCGACGAAGTAAGCGCCCTGCCAAGTTTCCGTGCCCCACGTCGATGCGGCTGGCGCCCCCGTGCCGTGAACCTCGAAGAGCCTCACCGGCAGCACGAGCATCGACAGGCGCGGGACCCAAGTGAACGCATGGGGGTCGTCCATCGCGAGCGTCGAGGTCCCGCGGTCGCCGATCACGAGCTTGGCGACCTCCCTCGGGTTCGCGACATCCGACACGTCGAAGAGCGAGAGCTTCACGCCTTGGAACCAGGCGAAGCTCCCGTCCGCGCTTTCCACTGTCTGCCGGCCGATGCCGAGCACAAGGCCCGGCAGGATGGGGTGCAAGTATTCGGAGAAACCCGGGATCTTCAGGTAGCCGAGCACGGCGGGCCGCGCGGGGTCGGCCAGGTCGATCACGAAGAACGGGTCGACCTTCTTGAAGGTCACGAGGTAAAGCCGGTCACCCATGAAGCGCGCGCTGCGGATCGTCTCGTTCGGGGCGAGGCCCTCGAGGCGGCCAAGCGGCGTCATGTTTTCCGAAAGTACGTAGACGCCGTTCGTGGACGACGGGGATTGGGCGCTGCCCGAAAAGCGCACTCCCCACACACCGACCGCGCCCCCCGCGGCGCGGCCAACCGTCGTGGCCACGCGCAGGTTCCCGTTGAACTCGTCCAGGCTGTACTCGTCGTTAATGTGACCCGGCACGCGCATGGAGGCAACGCATTCCGTGGCGTTGCGGCGCAAGGGGAGCTTCTGGACGAGTGTGCCTTCGTCGTAAGTGCCTCCGGATTGGAGCCAGCTGGTGCTTGCCAGGTAGAGGTCCGTCGGAGAGACATAGAGCGTCCCCTGCGAGTTGGCAAGCAGCAGGGTGAGCGCGGGCGGCTCGCGGGACGAGAGGTTCAAGTTGAGCAGGCCGAGCAGGCTCGACGCGTTCTTCGAGGACTCGATGTAGCCGATGTCCGAGGGCTGGACCGTCCGGTTCACGTCGTCCACCCGCAGCGTCGGCAGCAGGATCGTCTCGTTTTGTCGATAGAGGACGGAATTCGTGACGACGAAAACGTGGTCGCCGATGGCGCGTGCCCCCAAGAACGAGCCGTTGAGTTCCACCTCGCGCTGCAGCACCAGGGGACTCATCGTGCGGTCGTAGACGCGGACGATGACGCTGGAGGCGCTCCAGTACGGGGCGATGGTCCAATCCGCGTCCACCATCAGCCCCACGGGCCCGCGCCATGCCCCCTCAGTGGTGATGACGACGAGGTGGGAAGCGTCGATCAGCAGGCCGGAGAGGGTGCCTTCAATCGGGAGGGTCTCCATGATTCGCGCGTTCTGCGGCGGAAAAACAACGGCAACCACCAGGCTGGACCCGGACTGGATGTAAAGGAACGTGCCATCCGTCTGGAGGAAGTCGGCCTCACTGACGCCTGCGACCTGGTTGTTGGTGAGCGAGGCGTCTGCGGCGAACACGCTCGCGGACGAGCGAACTCCCAGTGTGGTGAAAGTAGCGACGCCGTCGAGGTCGGAGGCGGAGTTGCGCCAGTACCGGGCCGTGAGGGGGCTCGCCCACCGCCCGAGCTCGGCGGCGTCCTTGAAGCGCGAAGCGGGCTGGCATGTGGAGGGCACCGGCTTGTCGAGTGGCGCGCTCTCCGGGTCGAAGCTCGACAGGGCGGGCACCATCACGGGTGTCGGCCTCGCTGCCGGAGGAGTTTGTGGAACGACGCTCGCGGGTTTGCCTTCCGTGGACATTGCCACGAGCGGCGGCCCCCATGCCACCACGGCAACGGAGGCAATCAACAGCGCGCAGAGAGGTTTTGCAATCCAAGGAGCCCGAACCCGCCACATGAAGGGCGCGCTTGTTCGCAGGGTCAATAATAGG
>JBGQKI010000050.1:0-14096 GCA_041499475.1 Thermoplasmata archaeon | reverse complement strand
GAGATCCCTCGCGGCGTCCAGACGGCGGCGTTCCAGTTCGGCGCGGCTGAGTTTCACAACGTAGGTCGAGTGCATTCCCATCCCAAGAAGGCATTGGGGGATCAGCACGTAAATGTTACGGAACATTACCGAAGATCGTTAAGCACGCGGCGATCTCAGTTCCAACCTCGCTGCACTTGGCGGTGCCCCCGAGGTCGTAGGTGAGCACGCGGCCCTCCCTGAGCACGGTCGCCACCGCCTGCTCGACGGCGACCGCAGCCGCGTGGTAGGCCTTGCCGCCTTTCTTGTCTGCGAGGTAGTCGAAGAGCTGCATCACGGCAAGCGCCGTCGCCATTGGGTTCACCTTGTCCTGCCCCGCGTGCTTGGGCGCCGACCCGTGGATGGGTTCGAACATCGCGTGGCGGTCGCCGATGTTGCCCGAGGCGGCCATTCCCATCCCCCCCTGTAGGACGGCAGCAAGGTCGGTGGCGATGTCCCCCATCATGTTAGAGGTGACCGCCACATCGTAGAACTCGGGCTGGCGCACGAGCCACTGCTGGAACGCGTCGATGTAGGCGTAGTCCTTCTCGACGCTTGGGTAGAGCGCCGCGACTTCGTCGTACACTTGCCGGAAGAGCTGGCAGCCGCGCATCACATTCGACTTGTCGACGCACGTCACGCGGCGCTTTCCGTCGGAGATCGCGCCGTTGCGCTTCTTCGCGACCTCGAAGGCGAACCGGATGACGCGGTCGCTGCCTTTGCGCGTGATGAGGCGGACGTCGGTCGCCACCTCGGTCACGCCGCCGCGGGTGAGGTGCCCGTGCGTGTTGGAGTAGAGGTCCTCGGTGTTCTCGCGGACGATGACGAAGTCGACTTTGCCCGGCTCCCACACCTGCTTGAAGCCATCGTGGATTTTGTGGCGGACGCCCGGGTAGAGTTTCGTCGGGCGCACATTGGCGTAGAGGTCGAGGCCGAAGCGGACGCCAAGGACAAGCGAGCCGCCCGCAAGCGCGCCGTCGGGCTTGACGATGCCCGGCCAGCCGACGGCGCCGAGAACGATCGCGTCCGAATCGTCGCGGAGGCGCTCGAAGGATCCGTCGGGCCAGTCCTTGCCGTGCTCCTTGTAATATAGCGCGCCGCCCGGGACTTCGATGAACTCGAACGAGAGGCCGAAGGCGCCTTCGGCGGCCTCCATGATCTTCACGCCCTCGCGCACGACCTCGGGGCCGACGCCGTCGCCGGGGAGCAGGTAGATTTTGTGAGACACTAGTGAGCGGGAGTCCGCGCGAGGCGGATAAGGATTGGGGGCCGAGACGGACGCGCGAGTTTCTTACTCTAGGGCGTTCACTCACCCCCCGTTCGAACCAATATGGCTGGCCGCACTCCTCAACGACGCAGGGCTGACCAAGTGACCGAGACGCACACCCCAGCAGCGACGCGCGAGCCGATCCCACTCGACAAGTACCCGAAGGGGTATCTTGCTATCCTGGACCGAGAAATCATCGACCACGATTTGGATTTCGCGAAACTCGATGCGAGGATGAAGAAGAAAGGGCTGGAAGAGGAAGTCGTCTACACTGGAATCCCGCAGCGAGAAGTGGTTCGACGCAAGAAATGAAGCTGTTCCATTGGGCCGAGTTCGAACCATTTGCCTTTCCGGGTGAGCTCCCGGGCGCCATGCCCGTGGTCAAGGCCCTCGTCAAGCTGGGCAACGGGCGTCGCAAGGCGCTCGCGCTTTTCGACTCTGGCTCGGGTGTTTCGTTGCTGCCCCGGCACCTGGCTTCAGTCTTGAAATGCATGCCTGATTCCTTTGACCTTCGCATTCGCACCCCTAAGGGATCGTTCCTGGCCGGGGACGTCCTGTTGCGCTGCAGCTTGCTAACGGATTCTCAAATCCTTCAACTTCCTCTTTCCCCGTTCCTGGTTCCTGAGCCGGGCGTGGAGTTGCCATTCGTCGTTCTTGGCCATGAGCCTCTTTTCGAATTCGCGGAGGTTCGCTTCCGTTCCTGGGAAGGCCGCGTGGGCCTTTCGCCTCGGTTGCCCCGGCGATGGGGAACGCCGCTCAATGGCATCGTCAAGCCAAAACGGAGCGGCAGGTCAACGGCCTCGGGCCAGGTTTAAGTCCGTCTGCGCCTCTTGGGCTTCATCCATTCGCGCCTAAGCATCCCGTAGCACGCGTCATCCCGCCACCGCCCGTGGAACCGCATGCTGCGCCGCATCATGGCCTCCTGCTTGAGTCCCGCCTTCTCGAGGACGCGCCGCGACGCGGCGTTGTCCGCAAACGCCATGGCCCACACGCGCTCGGCGCCGATCCTTGCAAACGCGAAGTCGATGAGGGCGCGCGAGACCTCCGTGGCGATGCCTTGCCCGCGGTACGGCTTGCCGACCCAATAGCCGAAGAATGCGAGGCGCTCCTTGAGGTTCCACGAGAGGTGGCAGCAGCCCACGAACACGCCGTCCATCTCGATGATGAAGTCGTAGCCGCGGCCAAAGGAGGGGTTGTACCTGGGCTTGCGCACCTGGTGGAGCCACTTCACGGCGTGCTCGCGCCGGTACGGGTACTTGATGCGGGGGATGTTGCGCGAGACGGACGGCTCGCTGAGGAGCTTCACGAGGGTGGGCGCGTCGCTCATTTCCGGCCAGCGCAGGACGAGCCGCTCCGTGCGGATCGGGTAGATCCTCACCGGCGGCGCCTCCGTTTCCATTCGCTCCGGAGTACGCTGTAATACTCGACGTCGACCCGGCGCCCCCGGTGGACCTGGTGGCCGCGCAGCGTCCCCTCGGACCGCATCCCGCACGCCCTGAGCACCTTCGCCGAGGCCGCGTTCGCCTTGAAAACGGTCGCCCAAACTCGCTCTGCTCGCAGTTTCCTGAAGGCGTAGTCGGTGAGTCCTTGCGCCGCCTCCGTTGCGATTCCCATCTTGCGGTAGGGCTTGCCGACCCAGTACCCGATGTTGGCGGCGCTGTCCTTTGCGTCCCAGCGCATCCCGATCATCCCGACCATTTGGCCGTCCATCTCGATTACGAAGGGGTAGCTGAGGCCCTCGGGGCGCTTGACCGGCCTGCCCGTGTTCTTGCGGACAAATGCGAGCCAATCGCGCCGGCGGTAGGGCGAGGGGATGAGGGGGATGAAGCGCACGATGTCCCGCTCGTTGAGGAGCGGCACGGCCGCCTGGACGTCACCGCGGCGCGGCCGGCGCAGGAGCAACCGCTTGGTGTTGATGGGGTAGGGGCGCACGCTGGCCCATACCTGGAGGAAGTCATAAGGAATGTTCAGCCGGGCCTTGGCCCCGCAAAGCGCAGAAAGGCGCTCGGCAAGTTGAGTGGCGTACGCGTGGCAAACAATTATCGGGCCCGGCGCGCGACCCTTGGCCCGTGCCGGAAAGCCCCGTTGCCCTGCCGCCTGCCGTTGTGCCCACGGCCGCCCCTTGGCCGCCCCCGGGGTACTCGACCCTGCCGACGGCGCCCGACAACGGCAAAGTCGCACTAATCGTGGTCGTAGTCGTGCTGCTCGTGTCGGTTATCCTCATTTCAGTCGTTCTTTTGTCGGCGATGGTATTCTTCATGGTCGTTGGGCTCGAGTCTGGTCCTCCGACGGGCGTCCCCCCGCCGATCCAGCTCGAGGCCGGAACTTGGTCGAGCGGGGCCTTGGCGATTGCGGTGGTGAGCGCCCCCAACGGCGTTTGGCTTGCCGCGAATCTGACGTTCGAGGTCCGCGACGCGCGTGGTACGCTCTACTTCAACGGCGCTTCGGGAGCGAGGCAGGGGGTCAACGGCACCGCCCTTGTGGTCTCGTTCGGCGACCACGACGGGGACCTGTGGGCGAGCGCAGGCGATACGATCAACATCCAGGTGCAACCCACCGCCAATGCGACGCTCTTGAGCGGAGGCTCGATAGCGGCGGTCGACACGTTCGGGACCTTCGCCGGCTCGGTCCTAATTTGAGCGGCTACCGAACGAGTCGAAAAGACGCGGCATCGAGCCGGGAGCATTCAACTTTGGATGGCAAGCGCCAAGATGTCCGAGAGGACTTTGGCGGCCGACTCGACGCCCCCCGCGCCGGGGCCGCGAAGTGTGACGGTGCCCGCCGAACGCAGCGTAAAGCGCACGGCGTTGTCAGTGCCGTCGAGCACCAGCGGGTGCTCGCGGGGCAGCGCAACGGGCGCGACGCGCACACCCCCTTCCGGGTCGGCGCGGACCAGCAGCCGGATCGCAAGCCCTCGGGCCGCCGCCTCAAGGGCTTCGCGAGGGTCGAGGCCCCATATGCCCTCCACGCGCGCGTCGCAAAGGCGCCGTTCTCCCTTCCACAATGCGTTCGCGAGGATCACGCCTTTTGCCGCCGCGTCGCGGCCGCTGAGGTCAAGGCTGGGGTCGGCCTCCAGGATTCCTCGGTCGCGTGCCGCCCGCAGCGCGTCGTCCCACGACACGCCAGCCTCGAGCTGACAGAGGATGAAATTCGAACTGCCGTTGAGGACGGCCACGAACTGCAAGACGCGGTCTCCGCGGAACGCGCCGGAAAGCAACTCGAGGATCGGAGTCCCGCCGCCCACCGCCGCCCCACAGCGCACCGTGCGCCCGCATTCCCTGGCGACCGCGAGGACCTCGGGCCCGTGGAGGGCGAGCAGGCCCTTGTTGGCGCTTACCACGTGCTTGCCGGAGCGAAGTGCCGAAAGTGCGATGGACCGGGACGGCTCGCCCGTATCGAGGTTCGATGGCAGGAGCTCGACGACCACATCGCACTCCAGGCCGGCGACCCACTCCGAGAGCGACGGTGGGGGAGCGCTCGTGGCAATGGAGCCGCGCCCATGTTTGAGAGCGAGCAGAGTTCGCAGGTCAGACCTTTCCGGCAAGGCCGCAACGCCGCCGCGGTCGGCCACCGCCACAATTTGCAGACTTGATGCAAGCGCCGGCTGCTCGGAGACGATCCGCGCGAGTGCCTGGCCTAGGTTGCCAAATCCGAGAATGCAGACGCGCAGCTCCCGCTGCCGCGCAGGCTCGGGCGCCTCGGCCGCTGTCCCGACGAGCTGCAGGGCTCCGGCATCAATAGGCGCCACCTCCGGCCGGGACGGAGACGGGCACGGCGCGCGCCGCGGCAAGCGCGCGGTCGACGTCCTCCACGATGTCGCGGATGTCCTCGAGCCCCACGCTGATCCGCAAGAGGCCGTCGGGGACGCTAAGCGCGCGGCGCTCGTCGGCCGTGTAGGCCGCGTGCGTCATCGTGGCCGGGTGCGTGAGCAACGATTCGACCGCGCCGAGGTTCTCGGCGAGCGTGATGATGCGCAGCGCCTTCGCGAAGCGCTTGGCAGCATCGAGGCCCCCCGCGATCTCGAAGGAGAGCACGCCGCCGCCGTCGCGCTGCTGGCGCCGCGCGAGCTCGTGCTGCGGGTGCGACGGGAGCCCCGGGTAATTCACTTTCACGACCTCGGGCCGCCCTTCGAGGTGCTGGGCAAGCGAAAGCGCCGAAGCCGCGTGGCGCTCGAGCCGCACAGTGAGCGTCTTGATCCCTCGCAAAGTGAGCCAGGCTTCGAAGGGCGCCATGATCGTCCCCGCGCACTTGCGGAGGAATTGGAGCGATTCGACCCATTCGGCGTCTTCCTTCACGACAACGGCTCCGCCGACCGTGGCGTTGTGGCCTTCGAGGTACTTCGTGGTGGAGTGGACCGCGAGGTCGGCGCCGAGGTCGAGGGCCCGCTGGCCGTAGGGCGTGAGGAACGTGTTGTCGACGGCGAGCGGCACGCCGGCGCCCCGGCAGATGCGCGAGATGGCGGCGATGTCCGCGAGCTTGAGAGTCGGGTTCGCGGGAGACTCGATGAGCACGAGCTTCGTACTCGGCCGCAGGGCGCGCGCGAAGGCCTCCGGGCGTGACGCGTCGGCGAAGGTGAACGTGACGCCGTGGCGCGCGTAGACTTCCCGGAGGAGCCGCACCGTGCCGCCGTAGACCACGTCCGAGAGCACCACGTGGTCCCCGCTGGACAGGCGGCGGAAAACCGCGTCGATCGCCGCGATGCCACTCGCGAACGCAACCGTGTCACGGCCGCCCTCGAGCGCGGTAAGCCGCTCTTCGAGCGCGGTCACAGTGGGGTTCGAAACGCGCGAGTAGGTGTAGCCGCCCTGCGTGCCGATTTCGCTGCGCGCGAACGTGGTCACCTGGTGGATCGGCGTTAGCACGGCGTTGGTCTCATCCGGGTGCCTCCCGGCGTGCACGGCGAGGGTCGCGAATTCGGTCATTGGGGCCGGGGCAAGCCGATTGGGAATAAAATATCATCGGAACATTCTGATTGTAATATTTCGATGGGCGACCGATCGAGCGTTTGGGGATGATCGGGCGGCTGGGAAGGCGTTCGCTAGAACGTGAAAAGGCGCGGGGGCGTTTGCCCCCGCGTCAAAAGAGAACCCCAGCGGCTCGGTTAGTGCGTGCCGCTGGTCGTGTTCTCTGTGTTGTCCTTCTTCTTGCCGAACTTGGCTTTTAGGTTTTTTAGGAAGTCCGTATAAGCCACCTCCTGGCTGAATGGAACTTCGCGGCGGCCCGTATATCATGATCGCGGCCAGGGCGGCCCGTGGAAATCAAGGATGGAAAGAATGGCGCCGCTCGAGCCCACGTCCCGGCGCTCCCCCGAATCCCACTCGCGCCTTTTGTGCTAGTCCCCGAGTATCAAGCGCGATACATCTCGACACTGAGATCGAGGAGTGATCGAATCAAGTTCATTATCGGGCGAGCGAAAGAGGCTCGCAGAGGTCGAATCTCGATGCCATCTCGCAAACCACGGCTATCCGCAACGACTCCCGCCGCTCTCGTGGCCGCCAGCGCTCTGCTCTTGGTCGCTATGGCGCCCGCCGCCACGGCCGCCGCCCCCACCTCGAAGGACCTCATCTTCTTCCTCCATTACGTCGCTGACCCGGGGAACGCCTCCAAGACCCTGCCCGGCGCGGGCTCCACGCTCACGTATTTTGACACCACCACTGAGTGGAACAACACGAACGCCACGTTCACGGCCAATGGCAGCTCCGGGACCTTCTTCTGGTACCTGGTGCCGCCGCTTGCTGGCCCCATGAACCTCACGGGGTTCTCGCTTGCAATTTGGGCGCAGTCCCTGGCGGCCGGGTCCTCCAACGCGCAGACCACCGTCGAGATCTGGGAGCGCAACTCGACCGGTGCCGAGAGCCAAGTGACCTCGGCCAATTTCGGTTCCCAGTCCTATTCGAACACACCCGAGCTCAAGCAGCTGAACTCCACGCTTGGCCCCCCCCACCAATTCGCAGCAGGTTCGTCCATCAAGGTCCTCCTTAAGCTGACGCTTGGCACCGGCTCCCTCGAAATCCTCTTCGACACCGCACGGGCGGACTCGCGCATCGTGCTGGTGACGGTGGACTCCCTTTCCGTCTCGAACAGCGACGTGACCGACAGCGCGGGCAACGCTGTGGCCTCCCTAGAACCGACCGCCTCCAACACGACCGCCCACTTTCGGGCGACCCTCACCGACCCCTTCGGCGGTTACGATGTCGTGCGGGCGAACCTGACGCTCATGTCGCCTCTGGGCGCGACGATCCTGGACAATGTCAGCGTGCCCCGCGTTTCGGGGAGCCCCGTCTCCCTCGAAACCGTGTTCGACCTTGCCTGGAACTATTCCGGGCGCCCGTCGGGTGAATACACGGTGGCTGTCTACGCGATGGACAACAGCGGCCTGAGCTGGTTCAACCACTTCGCGCAGTTCGATTACGGCCCGTACGGCGATAGCCTCTCCCGCACGTTCTTCATTGGCAGCCTGCCGTTATTTGCGTGGATCAAGGTCGTCGACGACCACGCGGTGCCGCTTGCCGGCGCCTCGGTGCGCCTCGAGTCCGCCGGCTCGCCCGTGGCCTCCGGCTCCACCGACGCCGCAGGTCTGCTCAACCTCACCGCCTTTGCCGGCAACTACACGGCCAACGTGACATGGGCGGGCGTCCAAGTCGCTTCGGTGCCGCTCAGCCTGACGGACAACGTCTCGATAGGCGGCGCCATCGCCATCTCGGCGGCGGTGTACTACCCAACGATCAAGGTGACCGACTCGCGCGGCGCGGCCGTCGACCACGCCTTCGTTTACCTCACCTACCCGAACGGCACATCCACGGTCGTACCTTTCACGACCGACGCGAATGGTTCGATCGCCCTTTCCCAGGTGACTGTCGGCTCCATGCCTGCGCGCGTGCTTTGGCGCGGCGTCGAGGTGGCCGAGCCCAACCTCGCGGTCTCCTCGAGCGGGCTCCTTGCGGTCTCGGCGTCGGTCTACTACCTCGCGGTCCAGGTCAATGACGGCGCCGGCGAGGCGCTCTCGCTCGCGCTCGTCCGCATGGACGATGCGGTGTTCGGGCTCCTCTCGGTGGCCAACGTCACCGGGCCCACCGGCCGCCTCGAAGAGCGGCTGCCCGCAGGCACCTATGACCTGTCGGTCAACTGGCGCGGCGTCGACGTCGGGGTCAAACGGGGCCAGGCACTTACCGCCGACGCCAGCGTCACGGTCCAAGCCGCAGTCTTTGCGCTCACGGTTAAGGCCGTGGCCTCCGACGGCACCCCCCTCGCCGGCGCCACGGTCACCGTGAGCAACGCGGCCGGCGCCATCTATGAAGTCGCAGTCACGGGCGCCGACGGGACCGCGAAGGTCCGCGCCCCGGGCGGGACCTATTCCGTGTCGGGTCATTACGCGGGCACCGCCTATTGGTCGTCGATCGACCAGACGGAGGGTGCCTCCGGGATCACGCTTGACCAAGCGAAGACGGTCGAGCTGAAGTTCACGCAGGCGCCGGGCTCGTTCGTGGGCTCGAACATGTTCCTCGCCATCGTGGCCCTCCTTGCGCTCCTCGCCGTCCTTGTTTTCCTGCGGGTCCAATTCAGCAACAAGGTCGCCGAGATCAAGAGCCAGCACGCGGGGATGGGCGCCCAGGCGGAGGCCAAGCCCGGCGAGACCAAGCAGGAAGAGAGGTAGGCGGCCCAGAGGGCCGGCCCTTCGACCGGTGATCGAGGAACCATTAAACGGGGCATCCGGCCTGGCTCGCGCGTGAACGCCGGTGCACCGGCAGGCGGGCGAACACGATGGCCGGAAAATCAGCGCCCTTCCTCGTCGTGCTGGGCACGGCCTGCGTCCTGCTCACGCTATGCTCGGCTCGGGGAATTGCGGCCGCTCCGCCCGCGCCGCGCGACCTCATCTTCTTCCTCCATTACGTGAACGCCACGGAATCGGCCAAGGCGATCCCAGGCTCGGGGTCAACCTGGACCTACTTCGACACGACCTCCGATTGGAACGATGTGAACGCGACGCTCCTTGCCAACGGCTCGTCCCAAAGTTTCGACTGGTACCTGTCACCGGCGCTTGCAGGCAACTTTACCGTTTCGACTGCTTCCCTCTCCTTTTGGGCGCAGGTGGTCTCCGGCGTCTCCTCCGCTCAAACCAGTGTGGAGCTTAGCGAACGCAGCTCGTCGGGCGCCGAGACAGTCGTCTCGACGGGAAATTTCGGTTCGGAGAGCTACACCTCCTCGCCCGGGCTCAAGCGGCTGAATTGGACGCTTAGCGGGACGCACACCTTCGCCTCCGGCTCGTCGATAAAGCTCACCCTAAAGCTCAACCTCGGCGGCGGGTCGCTGCTCATCCTCTTCGACACCGCCCGCGCGGACTCGCACCTGACGCTCATGTCTCAAGATGCGCTGCGCATCACGGGCGCGCAGGTGCTCGACTGGTCCGGCGTGCCCGCGCCTTCGCTCGACCCGACGTCGCCCGTCCCGCAGGCACGCCTGCACGTGTCGTTGCTGGATCCACTCGGGGGCTACGATGTCGCGTGGGTGAGGGTGACGGTGCTCAACGAGACGGGCGCGCCCTTGGTCGACAACGCGAGTGCCACGCGGGTGTCGGGCACGCCAGCCTCGCTTGCCTCGACCTTCGAAGTGGTGTGGAATTATTCAGGGCTGCCCGGGGGCCGGTATGTCGTTTTCGTCACCGCAATGGACGGCAGCGGGGCGAGTTTCTACACGCACTTCGGGAACTTCGCCTACGGCCCCTACGGCGATTCGTTCTCCTTCCCGGCGTTCATCGGCGGCCTGCCGCTGCACGCATGGGTCCAGGTCGTCGATGATGCGGGCAACCCGCTCGAAGATTCCCGAGTAACGCTCGTCGAGTCCCCGCTGCGGGGGGGCGAGGCCACGACAGACGCCGCGGGCCTCGTGAACCTCACGGCAGGGCCCGGGCTTTACACCGCCGTTGCCTCCTGGACGCAGGTCGAGGTGGCGCGTGCGACGTTGAACCTCACCGACAACATCACGGCCGCCGCGCCGTTCGAACTGCGGGCCGCCGTGTTCTACCCGACGCTTCGCCTCGTCGACAACCAGTCGGTGCCCCTATCGGATGCCGCCATCGTTTACACGCACCCCAACGGGTCCACGACGATCACGTCGCTCGTGACACCGGCGAACGGCACCGTAAGCCTCGGGCGCACGGCGGGCGGCAACTACCATGTCGTGGCGCGGTGGGGCACATTGACCGTGCTCGACGCCCTCTGGGCCGTCAACGCGAGCGCTACAACGACGCTGCGCGCGGCGGTTTACTATGTCGATTTCCACGTGCTTGACTCACAGGGCGTGGGCGTGGCCTTTGCAACCCTCATCGCGCGCGAGGCGTCTTCCGGCGCCCTGCTCGCCTTCGCACTCACCGACGAAGGGGGCACGGGGCGCGCTCGAATCCCGGGAGCCGTGGTGGAAGTCGCCGTCTGGACGCGGGACATCCAGGTTGTGGCAAGCGCCAACCTAACGATCGCCGCCGATGGGCCTTTCAACCTGCAGGCCTCCGTGTATTACCTTGCCGTGAGCGTGGTGGACTCGACGGGCAGCGCCGTCGAGGGGGCCCGCGTCACGGTGCGCTCCTCCGGGGGCACGGTCACCGAGACGGCGTTGACGGGGGCCGACGGAAACGCGAGCTTGCGCGTTCCCGCATCGTCCTATTCGCTCGCCGTGGAATGGTTCGGTTACTTGGTCGCTGCAAACGCGTCGGTCGCCGTCGCTTCGGACATGTCCTTCGCGGTCGTCGTGGCGGTGCACATTCTGGACCTCCAGGTCGTGGACGGCCGGGCGGTGCCCGTCGCTGGCGTGGGCCTCGCGCTGCTCTCGGTTGGCGGCGCGAACGACATCGTGGCGCTCGGCATCACCGGTCCGGACGGGCGCGCAGCGTTTCATGCCCCCGCGGGAAGTTTCCGCCTCGAGGGGACTTGGCGCAACGTTACCGTCGTCAATTCCACCTTGGAAATCCAAGGCGACACAAGCGCGACGCTCCCCGCCCGAATCGGGTACCTAACCGTTGAAGTCGTCGACCGCGAGAGCCGGCCCCTCAACCAGGTGATTGTGTCCGTCACGCCCGAGGCGTCGGACGGCGGCCTGCTTGTCGAGTACACGGGGACGAACGGGACGGCCTCCTACCGGCTCCCCGCGGGCAACTACAAGGTGAACGCCAGGCTGACCGCGACCTACCTGCTGAGCCCGATCGACCAGACGGTGGTCACCTCGGTGCGAATGGACGGAGCGGATGGGAACACAACCGTCGTCATGACCGAATTCCAGCCGGCGTTCGTCGCCACCAACGCGTTTGCGATCGGCCTCCTTTTCTTCCTCGCGATGGTTGGCGTTGGCGCCTTCGTCTACCTCCGCTACCAGCGGCCGGGGCGCCCGGACGACGATGACGGTGATGGGGTCGAGGCGCCAAAGGCAAAGGACAACGAATACGAGGCTCGCTCCGACAAGGGGCCCTAGCTGGCGCCGCCCAGTGGGGACGGAGGTCGCATTCGTGCCGAGAAAACGCGAGCCGCCAGAGGTCCTGCGCCCCCCGGGGATGCGGCCGGGCGCGCGCAGGACGCTCGCCGGCCTTTCGGTCCTGCTGCTCTTGTCGTCGCTCGCTTACCTCTGCTTCCGCTTCTTCACGCTCCTCGGGTCGGCCACCTGGCAGGTGTGGGTGTACACCGCAATCCTGGTCGCCGGTGAATTGTTCTTCTTCATCCACGGCTTCGGGTATGCGCGAAACATCCTACGGAGCGCGCGCTACAAGGACCCGCCGCGCGCCACCGAACCTGCGGTGCTGCCCGGCGCGGCGGTGTTCGTGTGCTCTTTCAATGAGCCCGCGGCCGTCCTGCGACCGACCCTCGTTGGCGCCTTGGCGCAGGACTACACGCCCAAGCGCGTTTACCTCGTGGACGACTCCACGGCGCCCGACAAAGTGGAGGAACTGAAGAAGCTCTGTGACGAGGTCGGGGCGTCATTCGTCCACCGCGCGCAACGCCGCGGCTTCAAGGCCGGGGCCTTGAACGACGCACTTCGGCAGACCGACGAGCCGGTCATGCTGCTCCTTGACGCCGACCAGCGCCCGCAGGAGGGGTTCCTCAAGGACGCGGTGCTGCGCCTTATCGCCGACCCGCAGTCGTCCTACCTGCAGACGCCGCAGGTCTACGGCAACATCGGCGACAGCCTCGTGGCCTTCGCCGCCGAGGTCCAGCAGGCTCCGTTTTACGACTTCGGCTGCGCCGGAAAGGACCAGGTGAACGCGCTCTTTTTCCTCGGGACAAACGTCGTTCTGCGCCGTTCGGCGGTGGAGGCCGCCGGCGGCTTTGCGGAGGACACGGTCACCGAGGACTTCGTGACTTCCTACCGCCTGCATCGCAAGGGCGGCTTTCGCTCCCACTACTATGCGACCCCCGGCGTGATTGGGGAGGGGCCGCCGAACCTCATCGCCTACTTTAACCAGCAGTACCGGTGGGCGCACGGCAACCTCCACCTCACGCGCGAATTCCTGCGCGACCGGTTCGCCAAGACGGCGCTCACGCGTGCCCAGCGGCGGGAATACTCGCTTGGCCTCACCTGGTGGTTCGTAGGGTGGGCGAACCTCGCTCTGGCCCTCCTGCCGCCGGCTTTCTTCTTCCTCGGGGCGCGTACATTGGGCACGAGCCTTGTCATCTACCTCGCAGCCCTCATCCCGTTTTTCCTCCTCTCCAACTTGCTCGGCGTGCTTGCGTTGAGGAGCAGGGGTTACTCGGGCCGCGGCGTGCTGCTCGCGCAGTCCCTTGCGCTCGTCACTTTTCCGGCATACATCAAGGCCTCGATCGATGCCGCGAGCGGCAGGCGCGTGCCCTTCAAGGTCACACGCAAGGGCAAGGGCCTGATCTACGTCCCCTTCCGGACGCTCGTACCCCAACTTCTCCTCCTCCTGCTCAACGCAGCCGCACTCGCGATGGGGGTGTGGTCCATCGTGCAAGAGCCGGTCCTCACGCTCCTGCTCGTCCTTTCCATCGGGCTTGTGATCATGGGCGCTTGGGAGCTTTTGACTCGCGCGCGGGAGCTTGCCCCCCTAAAACTTGCCCGCCAACGGGCCGCATGGCGCGCGTTCCAGATCGAGCTCGTCGCCTTCATCGCGATCACGGCGGCCTTCCTCATCGGGCTTGACGTCCTCGACGTCTCCTCAAGGACGCCGCTGGTGTGGCAGTATTTCGTTTCGCAGTGGCAGGTCGGGGTCGACCACTTGCAGGCGGCGCCGTACCTGCTGGTCAACTTGTTCTGGGCGAGCTACAACGCGCTCTTCCTGTATGGGCTGTTCATGTTCCGGGTGGACACGCGGTAGGGACTACGTCACGGCTACCGCGCTCAGGATTTCAAGTTCCAATAGGCCTCGAATTCCTTGAGTCGAAATTCGACCGCCGCTGGAGCGGGCCAGACGGCCTCGGCCTCGGGCAGATTGGGTAGGCGTCTGCCCTCAAGCTTCATGATATGATTCGGCTCCGCCGACCTGCGGAAATCGCGGTCCTTCGCGATGAGCACGCGAAGATCTTCGTCGAGAGTCCAACCGTATCCGTCCAGCAGCGCGTGGTGGTTCGCGCAAAGGAGCAATCCGTTGCGAACATCGAGCGAGGTGCCCTTCTTGTTCGCCGGAATGATGTGGGCCGCTTCGAGCCCTATGCTCGCTCCTCTAATCGTGAAACCGATTTGACATGCGGCGCAGCGGTCGCGGTAGGCGAGCCGCACCGCGACCCCAAAACGCGAGTCGCGGACCAGCCGGACACTTTCCGCCACGCGCTTCTCTTCGAAGGCAACGAACGGAATGTTCTCGTCCTTCGACGGG
>JBGQKI010000049.1:0-15781 GCA_041499475.1 Thermoplasmata archaeon | reverse complement strand
TTGATGACGCCGCACAAGGACCGGCGGACGCCGGCCTACGACAGGGAGATCCGGTACATCCTGGGCGGGATGGCGCTGCTGCTCGTGGTCGGCCTCTCGACGGACATCGGACTCCCGCTGTTGATCGAGCACTGGCCGCTGCCGGGGCTTTCGTCGCTTGCGATCGTGGGGATGAACTTCGTCATCGCGCTCGGGATCACGCGCAGGGGGGTGCTGCTGTTTGCGCCGGTGACCGAGAGAATTGCGGGCGTGCAGGGGCCGGAGGGCGGCTTTTCGGTGACGCCGGGGCGCGTGTATGTGATGTCGCCGACGAAGGCGAGCGCGGCGTTCAAGAGCCTCGTGCACGAGGGGATGGAGGGCGTGTATGTGTGCGCGGCAAAGCCGGCGCCCGAGATTGTCGAGGCGTTCAAGCGGATCCCGGTCATCGTAATCGAGAGGTCGGGGTGGGGCGTGCGGGAGGAAGGGAACATCCGATATGTGCCGGCGACGAACCTGCGGGGCCTCTCCGACTCGATCCTGAACTACGCGCGGACGGTGAAGAAGGGGGTGATCTACCTCGACGAGATCGACCACATCTTCGACGACGGGTGGATCACGGCGCGCTCGGCGCTCGAGATCGGGCGGGAGCTCTCGGGGGCAAGGCCGGGGGGATCGAGGATCACGTGGCTGTACTCGCTGCCGCGGGAGGGCGAGCCGGTGGAGTTGAATTCGCTCTTCGAGCTGCCGATCGTGAAGAAGGCGGTGGTGGTGCACCTGTTCAACAAGATCCTGGAGAAGTGCCAGATGCCGCCCTCGGAGGCGCTGCGGCGGATCGAGACGCTGCGCGGCGTCGACCCGTTCTTCGAGTCGGTGGAGCTGCGGGGGCCGGACATTGCGCTGACGGCGAATGTGGGGCAGCAGGTGGACTTGCTGACGACGGATGTGGCGAACAAGGTGCGGATCTTCCTCAAGCAGTTCGAGGGGCAGATGACGCCGGCGGGGCGCGCGGAATTCCTGCGGGGGCTGGCGGCGCTCGGGTTCTCGCCGTTCTCCTTCATTGTGCGAGGCGGCGACGCGTACCTGCTGAACGAGTCGACGGCGACGCGGGGGCGCGGCTACGAGATCCTGAAGGAGCTTGTGCGGCAGGGGTACCTCGGCCTCTGCATCTCGCGCACGGAGCCCACGAAGCTTGCGGAGCGGTACGCCTTCGAGCCGGGGACCTTGGTGTACTGGCTGACGGCCGAGAGGCGGGGGGACCGCGACCTGAAGCCGGCGCCTGAGTACCTCGTGAACCAGGTGAAGTCGTTCGTGGACGCCGCACAGAGCAAGAACGGGGTGATCCTGCTTGACGGCCTCGAGTTCCTCATCACATTTTCGGGCGACCAGTTCGAGACCTACCTGAAGGCGCTGCGCAGGATCGCCGACCTTGTCGCGCAGTCGCGCACGGTTTTCATCGTCGTCTACGACGCGGAAGTTTTCCCGCCGGAGCGCGTAGCGCTCATCCGCAGGTCGGGTTTCGAGCTGCTGCCGGCAAACGCGGACGGCGCGGCGTGAGGCGGAGAATCGCACGAGCCAGACCGAAGGTAAACTATAATTCAAGGAAGGCCTTGGCCGATTCGAAGGCACTGAATGGGACCGCCGCCGCCGCGCAAGCGATCGCACAATTACTTCAACACCGGCGGAGCGTCGTTCAGGCGCCGGGCGATGCTGAACATGGGGCAGGAGAAGCTCTTGCGTTTCCAGATGCGCGACCTGTTTGCGCGCCACGAGGTGGACCCGAAGGTGTCGGACCCGCTGCAGTCGATGGTGATAGCGAAGGGGTCGCGCGCGTCGATCGACGAGGCGAAGGACTTCATCGACGAGAAGGTGAAGACGGGCGTGATTACGGGCGATGTGGCCGACGACCTCTTTAACTTGCTCGACCGGTTCATTACATGGCGCTGACTTCGCGCGGGACGCGCGCACCCGAAAGCTCTTTTATAGCGGCAGCCGGGTCAAAGCGGGCCCTTGGGGCGAGGCCGCCCGGGGGAAGGACGGCGAGCGCGTGAAGGGCCAGCCAGTGAGGGCGAACGCCTCGGCGGAGCAGCGCCACCGGGGGCTGCTCGACAAGCGCGACATGGAGGCGCAGCTCGCGGACGACGCGAAGGCGGAGCGCGACCTCTTGCAGTCGAGGCGGCGCGAGCTCATTGAAGTGTCGCGGGTGGAGCGGGCAAAGCGAGATGCGGCTTCCGACGAGGCGCGCATCCATGAAGAGAAAGCGCGGGCCGCGCGCGTGCGCCTTTCGGGCGCGGGGCGGGGCCAGAAGCGCGGGGGGAAGAACGCGCCGGAGAGCGAGGAGGAAAAGCTCGAGCGGCTGCTTGCCGAGATTGCCGAGGCGCAGCGCAGGCTCGAACGCGAGGTGATGCCGATTGCAGAGGAGAAGACGCTCGTGGAGGCCACGCGGCGCAAGCGCCGCGACGCCGACAAGCTGAAGGCGGCGGTGGCGGCGAGGGCGCCCGCGGCGGGCGCTGGGGCCGATGACCTGCCGCACGACGAGACGCAGCTCAAGCAGATCATCGAGGAGGAGTTGGGGCAGGCGAACAAGCTGCGGGGCGAGGCGCAGTCGGCGCACGAGGCCTCGCAGAAGTTCTCCCTCGAGATCGATGCGCTCACGAAGGAAGCGGACGCGAAGCACGCGCACGTGCTCGACCACCGCGCGAAGGCGAACGAGATCCACGAGAAGGCGATGAAGATGCGCGAGCTGGTGGTGGCCGAGCGGGCGAAGCGCCACGCGGAGCAGGACGAGGCGAGGAGCGCGATGAAGGAGCAGTCGGAGCGCGTGAAGGCGTCGCTCTACGACGAGGCGCAGATCGAGAAGGGGACCGACGACGCGGTGGCGGCGTTGAAGGCGCGCGGGAAGCTTTCGCTGTAGGGGGCCCCGCGCGTGAAGGCTGTAATCATGTCGGGCGGGAAGGGCACGCGGCTCAAGCCGCTCACGAACCATCTGCCGAAGCCGATGGTGCCGGTGGGGCCGCGCCGGTGCATCGACTATGTGATCCGGTCGCTCACGGCCGCGCGGATCGGCGAGATCATTGTGACGACGGGGTACCTCTCGGACCGGGTGATCCGCGGGATTGCCGACGGGGCAAGCTACGGCGCGAACGTGGTGTACTCCTTCGAAGGGGAGCCCTTGGGCACGGCGGGCGGAGTGAAGCACGTGGGGCCGTTCCTTGGCAATGAGACGTTTGTGGTGGCAAGCGGGGATGTGCTCGCGGATGTGAACATCCGCAGGCTCATCGAGCGCCACGAGCAGAACCGCAAGAAGGGGGCGGTCGCCACCATCGCGCTCACGAAGGTAAAGGACCCGACCCAGTACGGCATCGTGGGGCTTGCCCCCGATGGGCGGGTCGAGCGCTTCAAGGAGAAGCCGCGCGCCTCGCAGGTGTTCTCGGACCTTGTCAACGCGGGCATCTATGTTCTGGAGCCGCAGGTGTTGGACGAGATCCCGCCGCGGCAGGCGTTCGACTTTTCGAAGGACCTGTGGCCCGACCTGCTGGAGCGGGGGACGCCGTTCTTCGGGGAGCTCATCGAGGGCTTTTGGATGGATGTGGGGCGGCCGGAAGAACTCATCCAGGCCAACCTCCTGATGGTCGGGCGCGAAGGGCACCGCACAAACGGGCCGGAGCCTGTGACCCTGATCCAGGGGAACCGCGTGAAGATCGAGCCGAGCGCGAAGCTCCTGGGCGCGGTGATGCTGGGCGACTTTGTGCGCGTAGGCGAGGGTGCAAGGATCAAGGATTCGGTCGTGCATGACGCCACGACGCTCGCGCGCGAATGCGTGCTGGAGCGCGCGCTCGTGCTTGAGGACTGCGAGGTCGGAGCCGGTGCGCACCTCACGGATACGATCCTCGGGGCAAGCGCAGTGGTGGGCGCCGGCGCAAGGCTCACGGACTGCGTGATCGGTGAGGGGCAGAAGGTGGCGGCAGGCGCGGTGCTCGACGGCGCGCGCGTGCCGGACAACTAGCCGGGCCGACCCCGCGCGTCAGAAAAGGTCATCCGCTGCCCGCTCCGTCCCGCGGTTGTGACCTTCGCGCTGCGCCTTGAGCGCGCCGCTCCGCCGCTGTCGAGCGACGACCCGCACGCGGTCGCGCTTGCGTTCCTGCGCAAGGTAGGCGTGCTCTCCGAAGGATATGACCCGCTCGGGGGAGGCGAAGGAGCCGCGGCCTCGCCGCCGGTGCGTGTTCTCGTCGACTGCTTCTTGGGCGAGCCGGAGCGGTCGTGGTCGGCCGCCGAGGTGGCGAAGTCCCTTGGGGTGCCGGTCGGCCAGGTCTACCGGGCGGTGCTGAAGTTCGAAGCGCTGGATTGGATTGCGGGGGCGGGCGAAGACCCGCAGGGCGCGCTGCCCGGGAAACGGTTCGCGCTGCGGTTCGGGACGCTTGGCGACGCGTGGCGGTTCAGCGAGCTGGCGGCCGGCCTCTGCCTCGACCGCTACGGGAAACTTGCAAAGGTGATTGAGGAGCGCGTGGGGCCGCACCGGGAGAAGCCGGGCGCGAAAGGCGCTGTCCAGAAGGGCGCGGAGAGCGGGTCGCCGCGCGAGGCGTTCGTGATGCAGCTTAGCGACGCGCGGCTGCCGATGGAGGGGGCGCCGAGGGACCTTGCAGGCGCGTTCCTCCACGCGCTCGGCGTAATCCCCGACCGCACGGGGGGGCGCAAGACCGCGGCGCTCCCGTCGTTCCGCGTGTTCTACCTCGCCTTCTTGATGGGCGGCGAGCGTTGGTGGTCGTTCGAGGACCTCTCGAAGCAAGCCCCCTCGACGCGGCCCACGCTCCTCAAGCACATACGGAGGCTCGAAGGCCTGGACTTGCTCGAGCGCGCCGGGGTCGAGGACGAGCTGGGTTTCGCGCGCCGCCACTGGCGCCTTCGGCACGGGTCGCTTGCGCGCGCCTTCGAGTTCACCGACGCGCGCGCGCGCCTCGCGCTCGACTCGATGGGCCGGTGGGCGAGCCACCTCGACAAGCTCGTTGCCGAAGGCGGGGGCCGCCCGCGCAAGGGGCCGGCGAAGGCGAAGTGAGCGCGCGGCCCACCGTACTCAATAAATAGCGAAAAAGCCCAATTTCGGCCAAGGGAACACGATGGCAGGCGCCGATCCGGAAATCACGCTGACGAAGGGCTCGAGGTACCGCTTGGAGAGCCTCGAGTCGCGGGACAAGACCGTCGTCACCCACGGGGAGTTCCTCGGGTTCACGATGATGGGCAACATCGACGGGATCGCGATACGGCTGGACAAGTCGCACGCGGAGATGGCGGGCAAGGTGCGCATCATCCCGAGCCACATGATCGTCTCGCTCGATGTGGTCGAGGCCAAGAAGGAAGAGCCCGAGAAAGAGAAGAAGCCGAGCGACCCGCACTTTTACCAGTGAGCCGGGACCAGGTGGGAAAGGGCGGGCGGCGCGGCGAATGGCCGAACCTGCCATCACGGTCACGGATCTTCTCGCGATCCACGACCGCGTGCGGAACGCTTCGATCGCCGATCGCCGGATCCGATACGACAACCCTGACGGGCTGGAGCCCGCCTTGGGCGGCCCGCGGCGATCGCGAATCAGGCACCGGCCGTGGAACCAGCGCGCGAGGCCGCATGGGTGCTGCGTGCGGTGATCTTGCTTCAGCCGTTTCCTGATGGGAATCATCGAGTTGGGGTGCTCGCAGCGGAGGTCATGATCGAACGGAGGGGACTCCGCTTGAGGCCCAGCCCTGATGCGGGCGCGGCCTTCCAAAAAGAGGTCCCAAGCCGGCGAAGGCGTTTGCTCGGCGGTTTCCAGGATGCGCCGCTTTCGACCCTGGCTGATTGGGACGATGAGGTGATGGCTTGCTGTGAGGAATTCATTAAGGCCGGGCTGCGGGAACGGCTAAGCTGAGGCGGCGCAAGAGCGGACGGTTCTCCTCGATGAGGCGGTCAATTAGTTCGGCCGTCTCGGGCGACACGTCGGAAGCAGCCTTCTTGGGCTTCTTTGCGGGCACGAATGCCATCTTCAATTCTGCGATAATAAGGATTCGCTCGCAGCCCCGGCAGCGGCGGCGGTCCTCACAGGAGATGCCAGCTCAAGATCAGGCTGATGAAGAGCAGCGAGATCGTGTTGATGACTTTGATGAGCGAGTTGATTGCAGGCCCGGCCGTGTCTTTGTAGGGGTCGCCGACGGTGTCGCCGACGACTGCGGCCTTGTGCGCGTAGGAGCCTTTGCCGCCGTGCTTGCCCGACTCGATGAGCTTCTTGGCGTTGTCCCAGGCGCCGCCGCCGACGGACATCGAGATGGCGACGAGCAGCCCCGAGATGATGACGCCGATGAGCAGGCCGCCGAGCGCGAAGGGGCCGAGGAGGAAGCCGACGGCAAGCGGGGCAAGGACGGCGATGAGGGCGGGGACGGCCATTTCCTTCTGGGCGGCCTTGGTGACGATGTCGACGCAGGCGGCGTAGTCGGGCTTGGCGGTGCGCTCCATGATGCCGGGGATTTCCTTGAACTGTCGGCGCACCTCGTTGACGACGGCGAAGGCGGCGCGGCCGACGGCGTTCATGAGGAATGAAGCGAAGAGGAACGGCAGGAGGCCCCCAAGGAGCAGCCCGACGAGGACGACGGGGCTCGACAGGGAGAAGTCGGCGGGAGTGCCGCCGGCGTGCTGGGTGTAGTCGGAGAAGAGGACGAGGGCGGCAAGCCCCGCGGAGGCGATGGCGTACCCTTTGGTGACGGCCTTCGTGGTGTTGCCGACAGCGTCGAGCTCGTCGGTGTAGACGCGGACGTCCCTTGGGAGCCCCGACATCTCGGCGATGCCGCCGGCGTTGTCGGTAATGGGGCCGTAGGTGTCGAGCGTGACGATCATGCCGGCCGTCGAGAGCATCGACACGGCGGCGATGGCGATCCCGTAGATTCCAAGGATGGCGCTCGCGGTGCCGAAGGCCCAGAGGCCGGTGCCGTAGGACGCGAGGATGCCCACACAGATGATGACGAGCGGGATGGCGGTGGACTGCAGGCCGACGGCGAGGCCCGCGATGATGTTGGTGGCAGGTCCGGTCTCGGAGGCTTTGGCGATGTCCTTGACGGGCTTGAAGCGGGTCGCCGTGTAGTACTCGGTGACGACGATCATGGAGACCGTGACGAACATCCCGACGCCGGCGGCCAAAAGCAGGGGGACGGCGAACACCGCGGGAGCGGGAGGCATCAGCTGGGTGGTCACCACAACGAACCCGATGAGGGCTACACCCGCGGCGACCCCAACGCCGCGGTAGAGCCCGTTCATGATGTTGCCGCTCTTGGGCAAGCTCACGGCGAAGGTGCCTGCCACGGAAGCGAGGATGGCGACGAAGGCGAGCAGGAGCGGGAAGACGATCCCGGCCTCGCCCATGACGGCAAAGACGGGGGGCAGCGCGCCCACGAGCATCGCGGCAACGAGGGTGACGACATAGGTCTCGAAGAGGTCGGCGCCCATGCCAGCGCAGTCGCCGACGTTGTCGCCGACGGCGTCGGCGATGGTGGCGGGGTTGCGGGGGTCGTCCTCGGGGATGCCGGCCTCAAGCTTGCCAACGAGGTCGCCGCCCACGTCGGCGGCCTTCGTGTAGATCCCGCCGCCCACGCGCGCGAAGAGCGAGATCAGCGACGCGCCGAAGGCGTAGCCGATGAGGGGGGCGGGGTTGCCGTGCCCCGAATAGGGCGAGTTGTAGAGCAGGTAGAACGAGGAAACGCCAAGCAGGCCGAGGCCGACGACGGCAAGGCCGGCGACCGCGCCGCCGCGCGAGGCGACCTTCAGCGCGTCGCCAAGACCCTTTTCGGCGGCCGCCGCGGTGCGGATGTTTGCGCGCACGGAAACGTTCATGCCGATGAAGCCGGCGAGCGCCGAGTCGAAGGCGCCGACCACAAAGCCGAGCGCGATCCGGGGCCCGTCGGCAAGGGCGAGTGCAAGGACGACTGCGATCACGGCGGCGAAGACGGCGACGACCCGGTACTGGCGCTTGAGGTACGCCATCGAGGCTTCGTGGATCGCCTGCGCGATCTCGCGCATCTGGTCGTTGCCGGTCGGCAATTTGCGGATGAGCTGGAAGTAGAAGCCGGCGAAGAGGAGCGCGATGGCCCCGCCGGCCATGCCGAGCATGGTGGCAAGTTGGAAGATGTCCGCGTCGGCCATGGGAAAAAGGTTCTCCACCGGGAGGCTGTTGGCGGCCAAAACCGCGCTTGTTACTTAACCGTTTTGACAGACTCGGTAGAGGCCGCGGCCTCACCCAGGCGTTCGCGCAGGCGGCGGAGGCGAATGATCATGGAATCGACATGCGTGCCCCTCCAGTAGAGCCGCTTGCAGTTCGGGCACCGCCAGACCTCGCGGCCCTCGTCGAGGACAAGGGCGGGCACGGCGCCCGGCACGAGGGAGGCCCTCTCGGCCGCGACGAGCAGGCCGTTGCACACCGAGCAGCGCGTGGCGGGGGGCTCCTCGGGCGGAGTGATCGAGAGGGCCTTGCAGACCGTGAAGATCTCATCATCGAGGTCCCCGGGCGGCACGAAGATTGCCCGCGGGTAGCGCGCCGCCACGCGCCGGTCGCGGGTGAGCAGCACGAGGCCACGGGAACGCGCGAGTTCGATGAGGCGCTCGTCGTCGATATCGCGCTCGTAGGAGCAGTCGTACCCGACGAGGCGCAGCCACCGCGCGAGCGTGCCGAGCATTGCGTCGGCGGCAAAGGCGGGCGGCGGGTCCACGCGCGCACCTCCCCAGCTCAAGGCTTGGGGCCGAATCGGTAGTGCAGGAGGAGCCCGCCTTCCAGGCGGTCGGCCGACACGAAGCGGGCGCGGGGGGCGGTGTCCTGGGACGGCGCGCCGTCGCCGTCGGCAATGGTGGGCGAGTGCCTGCCGCCGAGCACGATGTCGCCGATGAAGAGGTAGAAGTCGTCGACGAGGCCGCCGTAGATGAACGAGTGTATCACCTCGCCCCCGCCCTCGACGAGGAGGTTCTCGACGCCCCGCTTGTGCAGCTCTTCGAGGAGCCGCACCAGGTCGACCCGGTCCTTGCCCATGCGCAAGACCTCGGCATTGGGAAACGTCGCGTTGCACCCCTGCGCCGTGGCGATCAGCGTGGGCGCCGAGCCGTCGAGCACCTTGGCGGTCTTCGGCGTGCGCCCGCGCGAGTCGAGGACGACGCGCAAGGGGGCCTTGGGCGCGCCCTTGGCGTGAAGGCCCGGGTCGTCGGAAAGCACCGTCCCCACGCCCACAAGGATCGCATCGCTCGACCCGCGCAGCTTGCGCACGCGTTCGAAGTCCGCTTCCGACGAGATGCGCGTCTGCTTGCGCGCCGGCAGCGCGATCTTGCCGTCGATGGAGGCCGCACAGTTCACGGTGACTCGGGGGCGCATCGCTGCGCGAAACGCGCGCGGCGCAATATACCTCTCGTGCACCCTGCCATCCGTCCAAATCCGAGGCGCGAACCCGCCAACGCTTATATCGGGCGGGCGGATTTGGCGCCGAAGCGCGCGATGACATCCAACGCAGACATCCGCATCTACGAACTCAAGAAGACGAACCTGAAGGGCGCGACCGTCATCGACGGTTTCCCCTCCATCGGGCTCGTGAGTTCGATCGTGGCGAACTACCTTGTGAATGCGCTGCACCTCCAGCAGATCGGCACGATGGAGTCCGACCACTTCCCGGCGATTTCGCTCATCCGCAAGGGACAGCCGCTTTCGACGGTGCGCATCTACGCGAGCGAGCGAGTGGTGGGGGCAGACGACGAGACCGACCAGCTCGTCGTGTTCCTGTCCGAATTCCAGCCGCCGCCGAACCTCATCCGCCCGATCGCAGCGACGCTGCTCGACTGGGTGAGCGAGCAGCGCTGCCGCGCGATGATTTCGCCGGAGGGCCTGGTCATCGAGCGCGAGGGCGAGGAGCCCAACCCCGAGCTGCCGGAAGGCGCGCGCCCCGCGGAGACCGTGGATGTTTACGGCGTCGGCTCGACGAAGAAGGCGAACAAGTGGCTCTCCGAGCACGGCATCAAGCTCTTCGAGGAGGGCGTGATCACGGGGGTGGCGGGCGTCTTGCTGAACGAGGGTGCGCGCCGCGAATTCGACGTCATCACGATCCTTGCCGAGGCCCACAGCAACTACCCGGACGCGCGCGCGGCGGCAAAGGTGATCGAGATCATCGACAAGCTCGTCCTCAACATCGACCTGTCGGCCGAACCGCTTTACCGCGAGGCGGAGGAAATCGAGCGCCAGATCAAGTCGATCCACCGCCAGGCCCGCGGGACGAAGGGCGGAAAACGCGCTCCGGCGCCCCCGATGTTCGGGTAGCCCCTCTCCGCGCGCCGCGAAATCTTCCATTCTTTTTGCAGCAGAATAGTCTGCGCGCCACGGAGCGGATTCGGGGAGAGCCAGCTAGTCGAAATATGATCGCGACGCGTTAGGTATGATTATAAGGGGCAAGCGGGATGCGCGCGAGAGGTTCGAGCAGTGTCGCTCCCCCGTCTGGCCTTAAGACTGACCAAGACCGCCATCCCCATACTTTTGGTCCTCGCGGGGCTCCTTGCCGCGACCATGCCCGCGAGCGCGGCGGCCTCCTACACCTTCTATGTTTCGGGGACCTCGGTCGGCCAAACCTCGCCTTCGGTCGCGAAAGACTACCCGTTGAACATAACGAACCTGAACGGGTCGGCCTCGATCTCCTTCAACCTCTCGATCGTGTCGAGCCCGATCGGGTGGACGAGCCAGCTGTCGGCGTCGAGCCTCACCGTGGGGCCCTCGGCCACGCGCCAGATTACGCTAACGGTGCAGCCGCCGTCGGGCGCGCTTGCCGACGCGGTCGGCCAATTCGTCAACGTGACGGCCACGCCGGACGACAACACGACGGCCCAGACGGTGGCGACCACCACGCGGGTGACGGAAGTCCTCGGCGTGAGCGTGACGCTCGTGCCCAACGCCGGCACCTCGGGCGACCCGGGCGTCAACATCACGTGGCTTGCGTATGTCAAGAACACCGGCAACAGCGTGCAGACTTACACGGTGGGCATCACGAACACTTCCTACACCTCGACCAACCTGACGACGAACCTCATCTCGGTGTCGCCGGGCGACACGCGCGTGGTGCTCGTGACGATTAACATCAGCGCGACTGCGCCGGTGGGCACGCTCTACTCGCGCATCAGCGCGACGGCGACGGCGAACGCGTCGATTACGGACGCACAACTCTTTGCCGCGACGGTGAACGCAAAGCGCGCGGTGGGGCTTTCGGGCCTTACGCCGGACGACCTGAAGGCCGCGACCGAGCCCGAGTCCTCGGTCGTGGTGCGCAACATCATCGTCGAGAACAAGGGCAATGTCGGCGACTCCTACACGCTCCAAGGCACGGCCAACGCGAGCCGCCACGGCGACTGGACTTCGTTCGAGTTCACCACGGTCGCGCTCCCGGGCTTCACGCAGCGCTACCTCAATGTCACGGTGGCCGTGCCCGCCTCGGTCGCCTCGGGCAGCGACTACACCGTCGAGTTCCGGATCATCTCGGACAACTCGACTTCGGTGATCGCGTTCCTCAACCTGACGATCACGGTGGTGGCCAAGCACGACCTCAGCATGGTCTACGAGAGCCTCGTGGCCAAACAGTCGGGCGAGCCGGGGGCCGTCGTGTCGTTCCCGATCAACGTCTCGAACCCGGGCGCCTTTGACGAGCGGGTCGACCTCTCGTATGTCGGCATTAACAGCGGGTGGGTGGCGATCTCGGCGAGCCCGTTCACGCTCGCGCCGGGGGCCTTCAAGGTCGTCTACTACAACTTCACGATCCCCGGGACGGAGCCGCCGGGCTCGTTCAACTTCAGCGCGCGCGGTACGATCAACTGGACGAACCCCTACCGGAACCGCACGGTCGACCTCACCCTCGACATCAAGCAGATCTACGACACGGTCGCCACGGCCGCGGTGGGCGCGCGCGCGGGGCTGCCGGGCGACACGGTCGCCTTCACGGTGCAAGTGCGCAACAACGGCACGGGCACGGACTCCTTCACCGTCACGGCGTCGAACGCGACGCAAGCGGGCCTTGTGACCGTCACGGGCAGCCCGATCACGCTCGCGGGCGGAGCCTCCGGGAGCATCACGGTGAGCGTCGCGATCCGCGTGTCGCCGGCCCCCGCCGCCGGGGACTACTACTACACCGTCACGGCGAAGTCGTCGGGCAACTCCTCGCGCACCGCGGCCGTCGAACTGCGCGTGACCGTGAACCAGACCTATTCGCTCGCGTCGACCGTCGCGCCGAGCTACCAGGCGGCGACGCCCGGCACGGTCGTCACCTACAACATTTCGGTGACGAACAACGGCAACGGGCCCGACACGGTCACGCTCCAGCGGTCGGGCGCCAACCAGACCTGGGTGTCGTTCCCGACGGGCAGCGGCACGATCGCGGCCGGGGCGCGGATGAACTTTAGCGTGCAGGTGAGCGCACCTTCGTGGTCGGCGCCCGGCGACACGGTGTTGAATGTGCGCGCGGTCTCGGGCGGAGATGCCAATGTGAGCGCCCTCAGCTCGTTCACGGTCTCGCTTGGCACCAACTACGCCTTCACGGTGAGCGCGGCCTCGAATGTGCTAAACGCCCACCGCAACTTGGCCTACCCCGTGTCGATCACGGTGCGAAACAGCGGCAACCAGCCGGACACCTATGCGCTGGCCGTCGAGGGCGCGGATGCCTCGTGGGCGTCGTTGCCGACCTCGAGCGTCGTGCTGCAGCCGAATGAAAACGCGGTCTTCGATGTGACCGTGACGATCCCTGCCGACCCGGTAAACGGCCCCCACGCGTTCAACATCACCGCGACCTCCGCGACCAACGCGTCGCTGAAGGCCCGCGGGCCGTTCAGCGTCACGGTGAACGACATCCTGCGCCCGGAGGTCCGCGTCACGGTCACCGCCTACTTCTCGCAGCCCTTTGCGCTCGTGGCCGTGCCCTTCAGCGTGCTCAACAACGGCACGATCACGGACACCTACACGGTCACGATGTCAACGCCGCCCGCGCTCAACCAGTTCTTCTCGACGAACATTTCGCTGAACCCGGGGGCCGCGGCGTTCCGAACGTTCACGGTGAACCTGAGCTACCCCTACAGCGGCGTGTACCCGCTTGTGATCCGCGCGGTCTCGCAGGCCAACACGAGCTTCGAGTCCTACGGGTTTGTCAACATCACCCTCGAGGTCATCCGCAGCGTTGAGCTCACGGCCTCGCCGCAGGCGCAGAACGGCGGCCCGGGCGTGCTCACCGCGTTCAACGTCGTGGTGAACAACACGGGCAACATCACGGACACCTACACCTTCAGCGCGGCGCCCCCGATTGCGGGGTGGAGCGCGAGTTTCTCGCAAGGGAACCTCACGCTCGCGCCGGGCACGATTGGAAGCGTCACGGTGTGGCTGCAGCCGCCGGACAACATCGGCGAGAACCCGCAGGGCGTCACGATTTACGCGACCTCGACGACCGTGTCGACCACGCGCGGCGTCCTGCTGCTGAATGTCCTTGTGGATTACTCGCACAACCTCACGGGCGGGGCAACCACCTCGCTGCTGCCGGGCACCTCGACGAATTTCACGGTGACGCTCGTCAACGGCGGGACCTCGCAGGACAACTACACGATCGCCGTGACGGGCCAGGCCGCCGCGTGGGTGACGCTCTCCGACACGGTGGTCCAGCTTGACCCGGGCCAGCAGATGAGCATCGGCGTCGTTGTGGCGGTGCCCGCGGGCCAGCACGACGGCGCGCGCGGCTTCAATGTCGAGGCGCGCGGCTCGCACCTGCCGACGGTCTCCTCGGCCGCCTTCACGGTGAATGTGCGCCAGGTGTTCTCCTTCACGGTGAACGCGCCTTCAGCGCCCGTCTCGGTGGCGGCGGGCCAGACGGCGACTTTCCCGATCACCGTGGTCAACACCGGCAACACGAACGACACCTACACGTTCCTTGCGACCCCGCAGCAGTTCGTCACGGTGAGCCCCACAAGCGCGACGGCCGACGCGCTGCAGTCGCGCAACTTCTCGGTGCTCTTCACGCCCGCCTCGACGCTGCCCTCCGGCAGCACCTCGATCGAGGTGACGGTATTCGGAGGCGGCGGGAACTTTGTGGTGGTCAACCTCACGGCCAATGTCCGCCAGAGCTACAATGTGACGGCCAAGGGACAGCCGAGCGGCACCTTCACAGGCTCGGGGGCGCCGGGCAGTTCGATCCAGCTGGCCTTCAACATCACGAACCGCGGCAACGGCCAGGACACCTTCGGCTGGTTCCTCAGCGGCGAGGCGTCCAGCTGGGCGCAGAAGGTGTCGGACACGGTGACGCTCGCGCCGGGCGTGACGACGATCGTGAACGTGTTCGTCGACATCCCGGCCGACACGCTGGTGGCGCGCGCGGGGCCGCGGACTCTGATGGTGAACGTGTTCTCCCAGTCCGACGCGAATGTCTCAGCGCAGGTCACGGGGTCGGTCTCGGTGAGCGAGGTCTCCTCGTTTGGGGCGTCGTTCAACGACACCAGCGTGGTCACGAGCCTGGTGGACGATGTCGACCGGGCAGCGCCTGGCACGCTCGACTTCACGCTCTACATCACGAACCGGGGCAACCGCAACGAGACCGTGCAGCTTACGCGCGCCCAGGTTTCGGGGTGGGACGTCAAGGTGCTCGTGGGCGGCACGGTGGCAACGAGCGTGCTCGTGGCGCCCGGCCAGACGGCGACGGCCACGGTGCGCATCGTGAGCTTCCCGCCCTCGGCCACCGACAACACGGTGAGCGTGCGCGCGCAGGTGGCCGACGGCCTTTCGGCGGCCGTGAGCCTTTCGATCACCTTGCACTTCCTCGAAGCGGACGTGAAGATCGACGCGAACTCCGTGCAGATCAGCGAGACCTCGGTGTCGCCGGGCAGCACGGTGGAGGTCACCTTCACGGTCTCGAATTCGGGGCGGGGCACGGCAACGGGCGTTCAGGTCGAGCTCATCGTGGACGGCCAGCTGCGCGCGGACACGGCCACGCTCACGCCGCTTGCGCCCGGCCAGACGCGCACCGTCACGCTGACCTGGACGGCCACGGAGGCCGACGCGGGCAAGTCGCACTCCTTCGCGGTGCAGATCCCGGACGGGCCGCAGGCGCCGGCCGACTCCGTGCAGGTCGTGGGCGGCACCAAGAGCCTGCTTGCGAAGATCACAAGCGACCGCGACATGCAGCTGATGATTGTGCTGGGGATCGTGCTGGGTCTCGTGGTCGGGCTCGCCGCGCGCGGGCGCAGGAAGAAGAGCGCTGCGCCGCTCGCCCGGCCGCCCCCGCCGCCCGAGCCGCCGCAGCAGCAGGGCGCTTCGGAGTCCACGATGGCAGGCCTTGCCGACCTCGAAGCGGAGGGCGCAGGAGCAGGCGCAGGCGCGGCGGTCGCTGCGGCCCCCGTGGCCGCGGCCGCCCCCGCCGTCGAGCACAAGATCGTCTGCCCGAACTGCGGCACGGAGCAGTGGATCCGCGGCGCGGAAGGCGAGTGCAAGACCTGCGGTGTCGTGATTGAGGTCGAGGAAGAGGGCGCGCCCAGCGCGGACCTCGGCGAAGGCCTTTAGGGGCCGCGGGCTCGCCCCAAGGAGCGCGCAGAGGATGCGCTTCGCCGCGTTCGTCGAAGCGCTCGACCGCGCTGACGCGACCGCGTCGCGCTCCGAGACCGCCCAGATCCTCGGCGAGGCGCTCAAAGGCCTCGACGGCGACGACCTCGCGTTTGCAGTGAACTTCCTGCTTGGCCAGCTAGGGCCCCCGTTCGAGGCGGCGCCGGTGGGCGTTGGGGACAAGAATGTCGTCAAGGCGCTTGCTGCCCTCTCCC
>JBGQKI010000048.1:0-16431 GCA_041499475.1 Thermoplasmata archaeon | reverse complement strand
GCCCCAGGGCGACGCCCGCGTAGCCGCCGGCGTCCGCATTGCCAGCAGAAGCCAGCCAGAAGAACAGCGGCATCAGCAGCCCGGGGACCGCGAGGGCCACGGGCAACGGGTGCCATCGCGGCTTTGACCTGATGAACGCAAAGCTCCAAAGGACGAGCGCGAGCGGGGCGGCGCTTGCGGTCAAGAAGAACGCCGCAAGCCCGCCCTCGCCCAGGGGGTTCCCGCGGAAAAACAGGTAGCCGGAGGCAGCCAGCGTGCCAAGCGATGCCAAGGCGACGATGGGCAGCTCCGACACTCCGCGCCCCAGCCCGCGGCTCTCCCTCGTGAGGACCACGATGACCCCGAAGCACGCGATCGCGGAGAGCAAGCCCGCCACCACGAAGGCGAAACCCAAGGCCGCAAGCGATTGGTCGACCGGCGCCCCGGGGCCGATGTTCGATGGGATGAACGTCAGCAAGAAGGCCGCAGCGCCCGCCCCGACGGCGGCCTGCACGCTTGCTCGGCGGTAGATCGCGAGCGCTCGCCGCGCGTCGGCCTCGCGCTGCTCTTCGTCGGTGGCCGCCGCCGGCATCCGGAGGCGAATGGCCGGCCCAAGTCCCGCCGGCGACAACCGCACTCCCCCGTCAGCGCAGCCCACTCTGGACAACGACGCCCTCAGGCGTGATGTCCATCACATGCCTTCCCGTGTGGTGCCGCGTCCCCCTCATCTTGATGACTTCAAGATACTTGCGCCTCACGCCGTCCTGCTCCGGGTACGACAGCAGGATGATCCCGTCGGCCATGTACCCCTCGATCGACCGCGTGATGTCGGACGCGTGCAGCTCCGCCGTGATCAGGGTCGTCGCCTCGAACGACTTCAGGTACGAGAAGAGGTCGTGCATGAACTCGCGCTCCTTGCCTTTGCGCCGCAGCGCCTCCACCATCGGCGTGATCGGGTCGATCACGAGCCTCTTTGGCGAATACGCCTCCACGAGCGACACGATCTGCGGCAGGATCTCCTCCGACTTCTCGCGCACCGCGTTGCCGATGTCGGCAAACACGACCCGGCCTTCCTCCACCATCCGCGGGTCGAACCACTTGAACCCGGCAAGGAAGTGCTGGACGAGCCACTGGGGTTCCGAGATCCCCGTGACGTAAAGTCCGTTCTCACCCTTCTTCGCCCCGCCGAACAGGAACTGCACCGCCAGCGTGGTTTTGCCCGCACCCGGCTCGCCGGCCACGAGCACCGTCGAGGGCACGGGCAGGCCGCCCTGGAGGATCTCGTCGAGCCCCTCGACCGTCGTTTCGCGCCGCTTCAAGAGGGCCTTGCCCCCCTCGTGACCGAGAAGGTGCACTCCGCGGCGCCCTGCCCCGCGCACGCCTCTTCACGGACAATCACGCCGCCGTCGCCGCCCGCCATGATCACGTGGAGGAGCCCCCGCATCAGGTGGCAGCACGGCTCGGAGTTCTCCTTGGCCTCGATGCTACCCACCACCTGCACCTTCGACGTGTAGAACTTGACCTCGCGCGCCCAGCCGTGGTCGACGAGCGCGGCAGCCGCCGCATCGGTTAGGTTCCCGCCCCGTCTGTTGGCGTCGGCAAGCACCCGCGCGCCGAGGCTCTGGCCCCAGCGGTAGAGGATCCCGTGGGCGGCGATGGTCATCACACTTTCAAGGAGTTCGCGCGCCCGCTGGACCTCATCCTGGGTGAGCGCCACTTGTCGGACCTGTGGAATTGGCGCGGCCGCCTCCTGCGGCTTTGCCCCGCCTTTGGCCACTCCGAGCACCCGCCCGCGTGAGGCCCGCCTGGGTGTTTAAGCATCGCGCTCCAAGCGCGATGATCCGCGAATCGCCGCGTTACCGTTCCCGGTTGCGGGCCAGCGTTTGCTGGCGCGGGTGGCGCGCGGCCACGCTTCCGCCCCCCTCAAGCTGCGAAATCACGTACCGCCACGCCTCCGGCTCCGGGTCGAGCCGCGCCGCCGGGCGGACGACTTTCGGGCCCTCAAGGTCGATGAGACCGATGCCCTTGACGCTCTTCACCCCCGGGAGGAAGCGGCGCGCTGCGAGGTACACGAAATCGCACGACACGCCGTAGGTGGAAAGGTAAGTCGACGCCAGCTTCGGCGTCACCGGCGCCGCCCAGTCTTTGATTTCCACGCCCACGACGCTGAAGGTGCCCTCGTCTTCGAACACGCCGAAGCAGTCTCCGATGAACCGCTCGTCCTGCGGACCGAAGTCCCGGCGGTAGCAGATTTCGCGGCCGGATGCCACGAGTTTCCCGTGGTGCGCGAGCGCCGCGAACAGGTACTCCTCGTTTACGGTCCCCACGCCCGGGTCGACGAAGCGCATCGTGCTCACCAGTCGCCCCTTCGCAGAAAAGCCTTCGCGGGGGGTGAGCGAACGCGGCGATTGGTTTTCGCTCTACTCCCCTTCGATGTCCAATAGCACCGCGACGAAGATGGCTCGCCAGGAACGGGTAGAAAAAATGCACGCGCCAGGGTGGTCGAGGCAGGCAAGACGCCTGACTGAAGATCAGGTACCACTCTCCCAGAGTCGGTCCGCGGGTTCAAATCCCGCCCCTGGCAACCCTGGCGCAAATTGACAAGGTTGCCGGCGATACATGATGTTTGCGCGCCAGATGGCGCCCGAGACGCGCGAGAGAAAATGTGCGCCAGGTCGCCGAGGCAGGCAAGACGCCTGACTGAAGATCATGATCCACTCACCACGCGTCGGTCCGCGGGCCAGGAGCCAGCCCCGGCAACCGTGGCGCAAGAACCCAAATGACACCCGTCTATTTCATGCCTGCCAGGTGAGACGCTCGCGAGGCGGCATGACCTCGCTCACCCAAACTCCGCCGAGTCATCCGCATACGACTTCTCGATCGCCGTGTAAACATCCGCCGCACGGCCCACCCTCGGCAGCATCGCACTTTCGAGCGACGCCTCGACAATCGCCCATGAGTTGTCGCCGCGCACGCCGCGCGGGCCCACGACCAGGTTGAACGCGTTCAGGGCGCTCGCAGTCGGCGCGTCGCTCATCGCCACGAAGGGCTGCAGCCCGAGCGCAAAGTCAAGCAACTCGATCACGCGGAAAAGGACCTCGTTGCGGACCGCCGGCGGCGCATCCCTGCACAGCAGGAGCGTGCGCCCGTCGGGGTCGGCCATCCTCCGCGTCGCCAACGTCTCGATCGCCGCGCGGGAGATGTTCTGGCGAAGACCCTCCCCGAGCCTCCAGCCGGGCGGCGCACCGGGCGCATCGAGCATCGGAGTCTCACCCAGCATGTTCACATTCTTCAGGTCGAAGTCGGCAAGGGCCCCCTCGGCCCCCTTGAGGGTCACCCGCTTGGCGGCGAGCGCCTCGCGCGGGAGGACCGCGATGTGGTTTTGGAAGGTCGGCCGCCCGAGCTCGTCGGGCGGGCCCTTGGTCAGTCGAGACAGCAGCATGTCCTCGCCCGACGAGGCCGGGTGGAGCATCCTCGAGTTTACCCCGCCTGCGTCCTGCACCGTCTCCCCGCGGATCGGCGTGTAGCGCCCCCGGAGCGCGGCCTCGTAAAGCGAGATGTTGAGGCCGGCCGAATGCGCCTTGATCCCGTAGCCCTCGCCCGGCGTCACGCCGTAGGTCCAGTGGTGGAGCCGCAAGGACCCTCCGGGTGTGGCCATCTTCGTCCCCCCGACCGCGCCTGCGGAGGCAGCGCGCCTCACGCGCCGGCTTGCGCCTGCACCTTGTCGGCTTCCTTCACGTCGTCGGGCACCTTGTTCGCGATGTCCCTGAAGTGCTCGATGAACGCGACATACTCGTCGTACGAGTAGTCGATCGAAGCCCCGCCGTCGGCCGAGAAGCCCTTGCGGACGATCTTCGGCGGCCCCACCGTCGCCATCCCCGCGTCGCCCTTCTCCGTGTGGATCCAGGAAATGAAGTAGGTCGCCTGGTCGAACGAGACCCCCGCGACTTTCCCGCCGCGGATCTGCGAAAGCGTCTGGGGGAGGAAGGCGCGCAGCAGCGCCTCGGCGTAGTCCTTGCGGTCGCGCTGCTTTTCGCGAGGCGGCATCCCGCGGGCAAGCCCGAGCTTGGCCAGCACCTCGTCGCTCAGCGTGTCGAACTTCGAGAGCACGAGCACGGGGTAGATCACCGGCGCACCGACTCGCATGCCTTGCGCCTTCATCCGGTCGTATTCGTCCTTCTTGTATTTCTGGAACGCAACGCAAAGGGTCGCCACATCGCCGTCGTACTTCAGCATACGCTTGTACGACTGCGAGTCCACATCGATGGTGAGCTTCGAGCAGTCGACGAGGATGACCACGACATAGGCGCGCAGCAGCTGCTGGATAATCGGGGATGCCGCGACCCCGGTCTCGATGAACTCCTGCACATCCTCCCCCGAGACGTCGTAGGCCGCGAAATTCAGGGTCGCAAAGGGGTTCATCCAATTCTGCTCCTTGACCCACGTGGGCAGCGCGCCCCGGATCAGGCGCTTGTACCCGAAAATGAACTCGACGAGGCTCATTTCGTCCTTCAGGGTGGCCGAGGGGAACATCCCGTCCTTCATGTTCTGGTACACCGCAGACATGAACTTCAGCGACTGCGGCGTCGAGGAAAAGCGGAACGTGTCCGCCTTGCCCGTGCCATAGTGCACTTGGGCCGCGTAGAGCAGCCCGAGGAACGTCGTCTTGCCGGAGGCTCTGTCGCCGAGGATTGCTGCGGGCACAGGGGCTGAACTGGCATGCGTCCATATTTAACTATTCGCGGCGAGGGAACCTAATCGTGCAAGCCCTCGCGCGGGGCCTCAGGCCGTGAGCCTTCCGAGGTGTTCGATCAGCGCCGACATCTCCTCGTACGGGTACTCGATCTCCACGCCGCCAACATCGAAGAGCTGGCGCCTAGCCACGCGCAGCTTTCCGTCCTTCTTCTCCGTGCGCACCCAGAGGAAGAAGTGCTGCGGCCCGCTAAGGCCCGCGGCCGCAAGCGCGCGCCCGGTTTCCGGAAGGTGCCTCGACAGGAGCCCCGAGCCGAGCTGCGACCGCGCCGCGCCCTCCCCAACCGGCGGGACCGCCGGGGTCGGTTTGTCGTCCTTGTCGCGCGTGGGATCCGGTTCTCGGGGAAGCCACCACACCACGGCCGCCTTGAGTCCCTTGCCCGATGGGCCGCGGCGCACGGCCTCCACGACTGCCGCCAGCGGCTTGTCCTCGACGGCAGCGCCCTGCGGCGCCGACAGGGACGGGACCTGACCTTCGAGCACGAGCAATTGGCACTCCACGAGCGAGGCCCAACCCGACTCACCCGGCCCGATTCCCGTCGCCGTTTCGACGAGCGGCACGACGCGGAGCAGGAGTTCGGGCTCCCCGCGGCTGCGCGCGGCCTTCCCAAAGGGCATGAAACGTTTTGCGGCCGAGTCCGGGTAGTCCATCTGGAACTCGATGCGCGCGGCGTCAGCCGGGTCAAGGTCGGGCGGGATCTCGCCGGCATTGAGCGACGAATAGAGGCCCGAGAGCACGGGCATCGACGGCGGCGGGCAAGCGAACCGGTACGCCCCCTTCAGCGCCGTCGACATGCGCATGTTGGCGGCGTAGAGCGCCCCCACGGCCGCTGAGAAGGCCGGACCCTGCCTGCCGACAAAAGCGCCACGCACCATCGGTAAGCCTCCGCCTCGACGCGCCATGACTGTGCTTCGCCCTCAAAACTTCGCCTGGCGCGGCGCGCGCTTGGCACGGAGGCCGGCCGCGGCGGCCGCCGCCCCGGCGGCGCGGGCGATCTCCCCTCGCGCGCCCTTGCGGAAGCGCGCGGCCGCCGGGTGCAGCGTCACGAACACCTCGAGCTTTGCGCCGCCGACCGCGCCCTCCATCGGCGTTGGCCCCGCCTTGCTCACCTCGACTTTGCGCCCCGTGAGCGCACCGGCCGCCGTTGCCCCGAGTGCCAGCGCCACCGCCGCGCCGCACCGATGCAACTCCCAATCGAGGAACGGCCTGCACGCCGCCTGCTCTTCGGGGGTCGGCTTCCGGTTGCCCGGCGGACGGCACTTCACAACATTCGTCACGAAGAGCGCGGCGCGCGGCACGCCGGCTTCGAGCAGCGCACGGTCGAGCGTTTTTCCCGCGCGGCCCACAAACGGCTCGCCGCGCGCGTCCTCGTCGGCGCCTGGCGCTTCGCCCACAATGGCCATCGCCGCTCGCGCGGGCCCTTTACCCGGAACGACCTGCGTGCGCCCCTCCGAGAGCGGGCACCGGGTGCAACCAAGGTCGATGGGCTCGCCGGTCGGCACGGGTCTGCCTCAACGCGCCGATGCGGCTCCCCCTTCAAAAAGAAGGGGGCAGGGCTTACGCTAGTCGAAGGAAAGAGTGCGGGGCGTTGCCGCCCCGGAAAGCGAACTACTGCGGCTGATTCGGGTCGTACTGCTGATTCGGGTCGTACTGCTGATTCGGGTCGTACTGCTGGTTCGGGTCATACTGCTGGTCGTACCCCTGCTGCTGGCTGTAGTCGTACTGCTGCTGGCTGTAGTCGTAGGCCGGCTGCTGCGGAGCCGCCGCCGGGGCCACGGGCACCGCGGGGGCTGCCTCCGGCGCACTCGGCTTCCGGCGCCGCATGATGACGAACCCGACCACCGCCGCGGCGATGACTGCGGCGAGCAGGATCAGCATCGTCATGTCGGGACCCGTGCTCACGCTGGCCGCGCCGGCAATCGTCCCCTGCACGGTCTTGGTTACCACGAAAGGCACCGAGCCGTCACCGGGGTCGTCCGTCACCGTGAGGGTAATGGTCACCGGGTGCTCGGCCGGCAGGTCGTTCACGACCTGCAGGCTCGCGGTCTTCGCATGCGAGGTGTAGGTCTTCCCGCCCTGGATCTCAATCTTCCACTCATACTGCAGGCGGGTGTCGGCCGTGTCGATGTCGGTGGCCGAGCCCGACAGCGAGACCTGCTGCGTCGTGGTCCACGAGAAGCTGTCCAGGGGCGCAATGATCCGCACGACCGGCGGCGAGTTCACGTTGTCGATCTGCAGGCGCAGGTGGAACGTCACCGAGATCTGCTGGTTGTCGCGCACCGTGAAGGTCAGCGTGAAGTTGCCCACCTCGTTGTTGCCCGGGGTGAACTCGGAGATGCAGGTGGTGGGGTCGATCGTCGGCTTTTCAGCCGGCGCCGTCGCCACATCGAGCGAGGGCTGGTGCGTGGCGAGGATCGAGCAGGTCAACTGCTCGCTCGGGTCCACCCTTGTCGTCGGGTCGTTGAGTCGGAAGTGCAGGTCAGGGTCGTCCACGAGCACATGCATGGTGAGCGGCGTGTTCTCCTTGTAGATGACCCGCAAGTTGTCGACGGCCACCGTGCGCGTCTCGCCCGTCGACCCGTCGGTGATGTTCACCTTGATCGCGCCGGGCGCATCGTTCACATTGTTCACGCGGATGTGGATCTGGATCGTGTTCGAAAGGCCCGCGCGGTCGGTGACCGTCACGTGGCAGTCCCAGTCGCCCACCTGCTCGTTCGACGCCTGGATCGTGATCTTGCCTGCGGGCTCCGGCACCTGCGTCTGCGGGTTCACCGAGTCCACCCGCTCGATGTTGAAGAGCGGGCAGTCATCCGAGTACGTGAGCGACTCCTGCTCGCCGGCCGGCAGCGCCTGGAAGAGCGCCAGGTCGGGGTCGTTCGCCTTGAGGATCGGCGCGACGAAGCGCTGGTCCTGCGTGACGTTGATGTCACTGTAGGGCGGCAGCACCGGCGGGTCGTTCGTGTTCATCACGAAGATGTCGAAAGCGAGCGAGGCCGTGAGCGGGGGGTTGCCGTTGTCGGTCACCCATACGGTCACATGCCACGGGCTGATCTCGTTGACCTGGTCGTTCGTCGGGGTAAAGGTGATCCAACCGCCCACGGTCGCGTTGGTCGAGTCGACGATGGCGAAAAGCGTGGTGTCGTCGCGGTAGTGGAACTGCGATGGCGACAGCCACGTGGCCTGGTCGTCGGGGTCGGTCACGTTGATGTGCATCGAGAAGAGCTGCCCTTGCGTCGCATAGCGCACCTCGCCCGTCGTGGTGATGACCGGCGGGTCGTTGATGTTGTCGATGAACACCTTGGCCGGCACCACGGCGCATGCGCCCAGCGGGTCGCAGATCGTGATGTTGAAGAAATTGTACCCGACCATGTTGTTGTCCGGGAACACCACATAGACCTGCAGGTTGCCCGTCGCGTTGTTCGTGGTCGACCAGCCCGTGGGGTTCGTGACCACGGTGTAGGTGAGCGAGTTCTGCGCGTTGTCCACATCGAAGAGCGTCACATTGAACGAGTAGTAGCGGCCCTGCTGGCCGTTCGGCAGCCCATTGATCAGGTTCAGCAGCTCGGCCGCCGAGATGCGCGGCGCGTCGTTCACCGGCGTGATCGTCACATTGAGCTTCGAGACCTGGGACGAGCCCTTCGTGTCAAAGCCCGAGATCGTGATGTTCGTCGAGCCGAACCAGTCGGCCGCGCTTGCAACGAGGCAGATCGTGCCGTTGATCAACCGCTGGTCCGAGAGCGTGACCGTCTGGGAGCCGTTGACCATCGGCGAGGTGCCCGTGATCGTGATCGGGTCGCTTTCGGGGTCCGTGAACCAAGCGGATGCGCCCTGCGCGGGCAGGCACAGCAGCCCGTCTTCGGCAATGCTGAAGGAAGCCGGCCCCGTGTAGCTGGGCGGCGCGTCGCGCACGCGGATGCTCCAGTTTACCCAGCTGGTCATGCCAAGCTCGTCGGTGGCCGACAGCATGGTGGTGTAGACATTCGAGCCCGTTGCCGCCGTGAGGCTCTCGTAGGTGTTGATCGTCGAGGCAAATACCCAGCTTACGTTTGCGCCGTAGACGAGGCCCGCGCTGTTTGCAGGCAGCGTTGCAAACCCGGAAGGCGTCTGCAGCCACGAGTAGTTGAAGGCGTCTCCCTGGGGGTCCTGCATCCCGGCGTGGATCGTCACGGTCTCGGTTTCGTTGATGACGATCTGGCCTGAAAACGGCGAGCCGGTCGCGATGACCGTGGGCCCGCGCATCACCGTGTAGCTCGGGGAGGGCGCCGAGATCGCGTTGGGGATCGGGGTCGGGCCAAAGTCGATGGGCCCGTTCTGCTCCGTGAGCGCGGTCCAGCCGATCGAGTCGAGCCGGTAGCCGACCGAGCTGCTGCCGCGGGCGGCGTTCCAGTGGAGCCGCATCTGGACGAACTTGTCGCCGGCGCCCTGCGGGATCGAGGAGCCGAGCCAGCCCACACCCACGCCGACCGAGCTTGCCGCGCCCGTGACCGTGCCCTGGGGGTCGGGCCAGATCCAGTCCAGGATGCCGTCGGGGGGCGTGTTGATGTCCGTCGAGCCCGCGAAGCTGCGCGCGTTCGTCCACGCTGGGTTCGCGTCCGTGCGGTATTCGAGGTCCAGGCGGTCGCCGCCTGAGTCGCCCCAATACGCAAAGGTGAACGCCGGGAAGTCCCAGCCCCAGCGGCCGGCCTGCGTCCCGTTGAGGAAGCGCAAGTCCATCCACGGCATCACGAGCGACGAGGAGACGGCCTGGGCTCCGTTGTTCACGGTCTCCCAATAGCAGTTGCCCACGAGCGTCTTGTTCGCGTCGCAGGTGATCTGCCAACCCGTCGGGCCGCCGCCGTTGTCGATGCTGACGTCGGGGCGGACGTATTCAGCGCCGTCGTAGAAGCCGACCACGAGGATGGCGAAGATGTAGAGGTTGTTGTTCGTCGTGACGGCGTCGAGCACCGTGGTGGTCGCCTGGCCATGCGCGTCCTGCCCCCACAGCCGGTGGGGCGTGAAGGCGAGGGTGACATTGACCTTGCCGCGCGCGGGGATATTGACATTCTGGATCCTCGTCGAATTCTCGATCCGGCTCACCGGGTTGAGGACGGGCAGCGCGCCGCCGGCGATCGTCCAGCCGGTGTCGCCCGTGCCAACGAGCTCGAGCTTCGGGTCGGCACCGACGAAGGCGGTGTCGCGGAAGTTCTCGATCGTCATGTTGAGCTGCGCGCCCACGCCGCGCTCGATGGCGAGCGCCGCGCTGAAGAAGTAGCCGATGAAGCCGGCGACCACGGTCGCCTGCGTCGTGTCCCACCACATGTAGCCGTAGCGGCCGTAGCCTGGCGCATTCGAGAACAGCGCCATTTCGGTCGGCGAAATGTCCGTGTTCGTGTCCCAGACAAAGCCCGGCGAGGCCGAGACATTGTTGAAGGTAAGGAGTGTAAAGTTGTCGTGGCCCGAGGCGCTAAGGTAGTTGAACTCGAAGGCCGAGACAACCGCGACCCCCTTGCCTGCCGGGTGGTTACGGATGTTGTTCACGATGCCCGTGTGCGTGAGCTGGTTGAAGTCGGTAGAAGGCCCGACGGTGAGGGCAATCGCAGTGGCCGTGTAGTTGAGCGTGAAGCCGTAGTCGAGCGTGATGGCCGGCGTGAACGAGGTGTCCGTGAGGTCGCGGTTGAGCAGGAAGCTCTTGCCGGAGAGGAACCCGTAGGAGGTCCCGTTCATCGGGGTCGCGCTCCCCCAGGAGGCAAAGCTCGCGATCCCGAGGTATTGGTTGATGAAGTCGTAGTTGGCGTTGGCTCCCGCCACCGGCGCCGTGGTATTGTCCATGAAGAGGGTGGTCATCGCTTTGTACGGGATGAACTGGCCGACCATCCACATGTCGCCCTCGGCTTCCATGTAAGCGGAAAGCCTGCGGATCACTTGGGTGCCGAATGCGGAGAAGCTCTGCCCGGCCACGTAGATGATCCGGTCGTACCCGGCGAGCGTCTGGAAGTCTGGAATGGCTCCCCCGAACGGTCGGACGTAGATGTCGAAGGGGATGGAATTGTTCGTGAGCGACTGGGTGACGAGCGAGGTTTGGTTGGTCCAGGGCCAAAACGTGTAGTTGACCCCCGGGCCGCCGTTGTTCTCGCTGCCGTCGTCGTCGATGACCAGCGTGGGGTTGAGCGCGAGCGGCACGCGCGACGAGGTCGTTGCAAGCTCGGCGTGCGGGATGAGCACTCCGGGGCGGTCTGAGACGTAGGCGTTGGCGCGCAAGGTGGCGTAGATGAGGTTCGTCTCCGTCGGCGAGAAGTCATAGTGGGAGTAGGCCAGCGTGGGCATCTGCATCGCTTGGGCCATGGTGGACTTCAACTGGGGATATTTCTCCAAGAATTTGAGGACAGGCAGGTCGAGGTCCTTGGGGTCGGTGACGATGTTAAGGAGGTACGAGCGCGCGGCCGATTCGGCTCGCAGAGCGGCCTTTTCGGCAAGGACATCGGCGTTTGGGTCGCTCTGAGCCATGCCGCCGGGGAGAGCGCCAGGGCTGGTCAGAGAGGTGTCCTTCAGTGCGCTTCCGACCGACACGGGCGGCACGGACGTCCCCTGGGGGAGGCCGGGGGGGGGCGTCACGGCTGGCGCGGGCGGCAAAACGGCAGGGGCCATCGAGGCCCCGGCCATAAGCCCCACCGGAAGCAGGGTGAAGACCATCGAGCCGACCACAAGCATGTTTACAATTCTTTGAAGACCGCTGGCTGACATCGGAAACACTCACGCTGGGATTAAGGGAGTCGTATTTAACCGTTCCCGATCGGGGCGGAAAGCGGTCGATTGTCTTTGCTGACTGTTCTACTGCTCCAACATCGCGCGTGCAAGCACAATCCGCTGCACTTCGTTGGTGCCTTCGTAGATCTCCGTCACCTTCGAATCGCGGTAGTATCGTTCGAGCGGGTAGTCGCTCGTGTAGCCGACCCCGCCGAGCACCTGGAGCATCTCGCGGGCCACTTCGCGGCAGGCCGTCGCGGCGAAAAGCTTCGCCGCCGCCGCTTCGCGGGTGAAGCTCAAGCCCTCATCCTTGCGCCAGGCCGCTTGCCGCACGAGCAGGCGCGCGGCTTCGAGCTTGGTCGCCGCGTCGGCGACCTTCCACTGGATTGCTTGGAATGAGCCGATCTTCTTCCCGAACTGCTCGCGCACTTTCGCGTATTCGAGCGCGGCGTCGAGCGCCGCCTGGCCGATGCCGACCGCCTGGGCCCCGATGCCGATCCGCCCGCCGTCGAGCGTGGCCATCGCGACCTTGAAACCCATCCCTGGCTCGCCGATCAGGGCGCTTCCCCCGACGTGCGCGCCGTTGAAGCGCATCTCGCATGTGTCGTCGGCGCGCACCCCCAGTTTGTCTTCCTTCCTCGTGACCGTCACGCCCGGCGTTTCCCGCGGCACGAGGAACGCCGAAATCGACCGACGCGCCGAACCCGTTTCCTCGAACTCGGGCGTGCGCGCGAACACGATGTAGAGCCCCGCTTCCTCCGCGTTCGACACCCACATTTTCGTCCCGTGAATCGTCCAGCCGCCGCGCTCCCTCGCCGCCCTCGTCTCCATCGCCTGCGCGTCGGACCCCGAGCCGTGCTCCGACAGGCAGAACGCCCCGATGCGCTCGCCCGTCGCGAGCTTCGGCAGCCACTCGTCCTTCTGCCCCTTGGACCCGAAGAGCAGGATCGGATACGTCGCGACCGAGTTGTGCACGGACACGATCACGCCAACGGCCGCGTCGGCGCGCGAGAGCTCCTCAATCACCACGCTGTAGCCAAGCGACTTCAGCCCCGCGCCGCCGTAGGCTTCTGGGATCATCAGCCCGAAGAGCCCCATCCCTTTCATGGCCTCCACAGCCTCGCGGGGGAACGACTGCTCTTTGTCGTGGCGCGCGGCGCCGGGGGCGACCTGCGTGTCGGCAAATTCCCGCACCGTGCGCTGGAGCGCCACGAGGGTGTCATCGAGGTCGAAGTCCAAGGGCGCGCCTCCCCCCGTCACCCACCCGCCGCCCTAAACCCCTTGCCCTGCGCCCTCCGCCTGCTCGAACGCTTGAAATACGCTCGAAACGGTCGCGCGCCCCCGCGCAACTTCGGAGGTCGCCGCACGCCGATCATCACCTTCCCCTACAAGCGCCTCGAAGCGGGGCTTGCACAGGGCGCCAGGCGCGCGGTGCCCGACCGGCCGACGGTGGTCTCGTCCCTTGGCGAGTTCGGCTGCGCCATCGAGGGCGACCCCGATGGCGAAATGCTCTCCGTGGAAGCGCTCATGAATCGCCCCGACCTCTTCAGCGTCGAAGGCATCGCGCGCGCCATGCGCTCGTTCCTTTCCCTTGCGCCTCCGCCTGCCTACGCGGCGCAAAAGGGGCCCGTCGCCCTGATCGTCGACCCTTCGGTCGCGCCCGTACGGCCCGAAATCGCCGGGGCCGTCGTCCGCGGCGTCGAGCTCGATGAGGCGGGCCTTGCTTCCCTCGTCGACACCCAGGAAAAGCTCGACCTTACCTACGGGCGGCGCCGCGCCCGCGTGTCCATCGGGCTCCACGACCTCTCGCCGCTGACGCCCCCCATCACGTACAAGGCCGTCGCCCCCGACGCTGCTCCCTTCGTCCCGCTCTTTGCCCACACGCTCCCCGGCGGCGCGCGCGCGCTCACCCCCCGCGAGGTCCTCACGCTGCACCCGAAGGGGATCGAATACGCGCACCTCCTTGCGGGCAAACCGGCCTACCCGCTCCTTGTTGACAGCAAGGGCGCGGTCCTTTCCCTTCCGCCAATCATCAACGGCACCCTTACGGCCCTCAAAGCCGGCCGGCGCGACATCTTCCTCGACGTCACCGGGACGGCGCGGGCACCGGTCGAAGCCGCCGCGCGCCTGCTCGCGATGATCCTTGCCGAACGCGGCGGCACGCTCGAGAGCGTCGAAATCCGCCGGCCCGGGGAAGCCCTCGCCTTCGAGCCGCGCCTCGAGGCCTCCACGCACGCCGTCTCCGTCGCCCACGCAAGCGCCCTTGTCGGGGCGCCGCTGCGCGCCGAAGAGGTCGCCTCGGCCCTCGAGCGGCTCGGCCACCGCGCCTCCATCGCCGAATCGGGCGCGCGCGTCGACGCCCTCGTGCCCCCATGGCGCTTCGATATCCTCCACGAAGCCGACCTCATCGAAGACGTCGCGATCGGGCTCGGCTACCGCAATGTCCCCGGCTCGCTGCCGCGCGCACCCACGCTCGGCGCCGAGCACGCGCTCTCCTCGCTTACCCGCCGCGCGCGCGCGGCCCTCCTCGGCCTCGGGTTCCTCGAAGCCATGACCCTTGCCCTGACCTCCCCCGAACACACCGGCTTTGCGCCGGTCCCGGTGGGCGCACGCTCCGCCACCACCCTTGCAAACCCGATCACGCGCGAGCACTCGGCCCTGCGCACCTCGCTGCTGCCTTCCCTGCTCTCCGTGCTTGCCGCCAACACGCAGCGCGACCTGCCCCAGGCCCTCTTCGAAGTGGGCCCCGCCGTCCGCGGCGGCCACAACACTACGCTCCTTTGCGCCGCGTACCTCGGCACCGATGCCTCCTTCACTCGCGCCAAGGGCCTTGCCCTCGCCCTCTTTGAAGCCCTCGGGGTCCCGCCCGAAATCGGAGCCTCCGGCGCCGCGCCTTTCTCGCCTGGCCGCGCCGCTTCCCTTGCCTCCCGCGGCGCCGCGCTGGGCGCCTTCGGCGAAGTCGACCCCGCCACGCTGGCCGCCTTCTCCCTCACCCACCCGGCCCTTGCCCTCGAAATCGCCCTCGACCCGCTCGCCGCCCCTCCCGCCTGACCCCGCCGCGGCCCCGTCCCGCGCGCGAACGTACCTCGCTTGCCCCCCCGAAACCCTTTTCTTTACCCCCGCTTTGCCGAGCCCGATGTCAAGCGGAGGTAGCCCAGCCTGGCAAGGCGCAGGTTTGCTAAATCTGTGCGCTTATGCGCTCGTGGGTTCAAATCCCACCCTCCGCACTGCCTATCGGACGAGCTCCCGTGCCCGCCCGAGTAGTCGCAGCCCCGCGCGGCCAACGCTTCCCCGGTGATCCCCATGGCGCGCGGCAAAGGTAAGCAGGTCTCCAAGTCGGCCCTCCAGCAGAAGGAAGACGAGGACGAGCGGCGCAAGAAGGAAGTCCCCCTGTTCTCGCTCGAAGGCATCGTCGTCCACAAGCGCAAGATCCTCGCCCTTGCCCTTGGCATCATGGTTGCCTTCGGCGTCCTGCTCGCCGTCGTGGCAAGTGTGAGCGCGCCCTCCAACCTCACCGTCGCCGCCTCCTCCACCTTCTCCCAGGCCCGGTCGGGCGAGCCCGCCAACTTCTCCATCACCGTCAAGAACACCGCCGCCTTTTCCGCCTACGCCTACGAGGTCCACGCCCTCTCGCTTCCCCCCGGCTGGTCCGTCCTTACCGGCGAAGACGCCTTCGCCCTCAAGGCCGGGCAATCGCGCCAGGTGCCGCTCTCGCTTTCCACGGGCCGCGACGCGCCCCCAAATCATGACTACCCCATCACCGTCAAGGTCCTTGCCAAGTCCGGCGACCTTGCCCGCACCCTCTCGTCGGCCTCGACGACGGTCACCGTCCGCATCCTGTCGAGCGCCCTCACCCTGACCTTCGAGTCCCGCGTCACCACCGGCCTCTTTGCCGCCAACCAGTCCACCGCCGACTTCACCTTCTCCGCCTGCGGCCCCGGCAGCGCCCCCCTCCTCATCGAAGCGCCCTTCGACGCCAACATCACGAGTGTCGGCTTTACCGTCAACTTCAACGCATCGGCCGACCCCTACGCCACAGGCTACCTCACCGCCGACGTCGGCGCCGACGGCTCGGTCGAATCCAATTCGACCCTCCCCCTCGTCCCCGCGCGCGTCACCCTCGGCGCCGAGGGCTTTGCAAACTACACCCGCTCCCACGAATCTTCGCCTCCCACCCTCACCGTCCCCATCGCCCTCTCGGCTTGCGCAAACGCCACCGCCTGGGCCATCACCCTCACGGACCCCATCGTCAGCTTCCAGCACCCCGCCGCTCCCGGCGAAAGCATCCCGGCCGACACCTCCAACTCCATCGCCCCCGATGCCACCGCCCACTTCCTCGCCCGCGTCGTCAACGACGAACCGCGCCCGCTCACCATCGTCCTTGGCCTGCTCGACCCCCACGCCGGCTGGACCACTACGCCCACCCTCGGCACCACCCCCATCCCGGTCTCCTCCCATTCCTCCAACACCATCGACTTCACCCTGCACATCCTGAAGAGTGCCCCCGCGGGCAACCTCCCCCTCAACTTCACCGCTTGCCTCCAGGCCAACCCCAACGACTGCGCCACCCGCCCCGCCATCGTCTTGATGCCCACCGTCGGCTTCTTCACCGTCAAGTCCTACGTCGAACCGGCCAGCCTCAAAGTCCTCTACCAGACCCGCGCGCTCGACATCCTCATCCTTGCCCAAAACGCCGGCAACATCCCCACCGCCTTCATCATCGACTTGCCCCTCCAGCCAGGCCTCGTCGGATCCTTCCGCGACGCATCCGGAAACATCTCGGGCCCCACGCAAGTCCCCCTTGGACTCAATGAGAGCCGCCCGCTCGTGCTGCGCCTCACCGCCGACGCCACCCTTGCCCCCTCCATCTACACCGTCGTGCCGTCCTTCCGCAACATCACCGCAGGGCAAGCCCCCGTCCAGGCCGACCTCCGCTACCAGATCCACGTCCAACCGATGCCCGACCCGGCAAGGCT
>JBGQKI010000047.1:0-16831 GCA_041499475.1 Thermoplasmata archaeon | reverse complement strand
ATCCGGGTCTTTGAGGGGCCGAACACGATCACGGTCGTGGCGATCGACGCGCTCAACAACCAGGGGAACGCGTCCCTCTTCGCCTTCGTGGATCTCCAACCGCCCTACCTGGCGGTAATCGCGCCGGATGTCGACGCGCTCGTGAACACCACAACGCTCGTGGTCTTCGGGCAGACGGAGCGCACAGGCGTGACGGTCACGGTGAACGGGGTCTCGGCGCCGGTGGATGCCTTTGGCAACTTCACTGCGACGGTTCCGCTGAGCCTTGATGTGAACTCTGTTTCGATCCTTGCGACGGACACTGCCGGCAACACGCAGCTTGTGACCCGGAATGTCCGCGTGGACCGGACGGCACCGTGGATCAACATCCAGTCGCCAGCCAACAACGCGCTATTGGGGTCCCCCGAAGTGGACGTGGTCGGGATTGTGGAGCCCGGTTCGAGGCTGATCGTGAACGACGAGATCGTGTCGGCCCCGACGGGCGCGTTCACGCGCAGGATCCTCCTCACGGAAGGGGACAACGCCATCCAGTTCGTTGCGATCGACCCGGCCGGAAACTCAGGTTACCGAACGGTGTTCGTGACCGTGGACACGGTAAACCCGGTGATCGCCATTGCGACTCCTGCGAACGAATCGCTCGTGAGCGCTGGCAATGTCGTGGTGTCGGGCCAAGTGACCGACGCGCACACGCCCTCGCTGTTCGTGAACGGCCGAGAAGTGGTGCTGAACTCGAACGGGACCTTTTCGTTCGTGGCGGTGCTCTTTGAGGGGACCAACTTCATTTCGATCGAGGCTCGCGACGGCGCGGGCAACAGCGCGACGACGGTGCTTACGGTGCTGTCGGACACGCAGGCTCCCTTCGTGCTGCCTGAGCTCGACGGGACGTTCCTGGAGGGCGCGCAGGTGAAGACCTACGCGAGTTCGGTCACGGTCAGAGGGTTCGCAGAGAAGGGCGCGGAGGTGCAGGTGTGCGCACTGCTGCCGAGCGCCGCGGCGAACGACGCGCCGACGTGCAACGCGATCCCGCTTTCGGCTGACGGGCAATTCAGGACCTTCGTGGACATGCGCGTGGGGGAGACCAACACGATCACCGTGACTGCGCGGGACGCTTCAGGCAACACGAACACCCGCCAGCTCCAGGTCTTTGCGACCTCGCCGCCAGTGGTTGAGGCCCCGAGCACGCCCGTTGGCGTGTACGCGCTCTACGGACTCGGCTTGGCGCTGCTTGGCGGGGCGTTCTTCCTGCTGTACATGAGGCGGGGCAAGAACGACCAACAGGCGACGCTCGCCGGCGCAGAAACGATGCCCTACGAGGCCCAAGGGCCCAGCGACTTGTCGCCCCAGGCTGGCGGCGAAATGGGCGCGCCCGCAGGGGAACTGGCGGCTTACCCCTCGCCTGAAGTCGGCGGGGACGTCGATGTAACCACTGCGCCTGACGAGCAGGCCGGCCTCGATGCGACCAGCTCGCCCGAAGAGGGCGCGCCGGAAGCCTCGACGCTCGAGGGGGAAGTGCCTTCGGCACCCTCGCGGGCTCGGCCGATGCGCCGGCGCCCGGTAGGCGAGGGAGAGGCGGAAGGGGAAGGCAGCAGCCTGACCGGCCTGGGCGCGGAGGAAGAAGCCCAACCCGGTGACATTCACCAAGACGAGACAAAGGAGGGGTGATTCACATGAACAGCAAAACAATCCGATGGATGCTTGGCGCGGCAGTGATGGTTGGGGCTTTCGCAGCCCTAGTGCTCGCGGGGTCGGCGACGGCCTCGATGAGCGGCGACGTATACGGGGGGTCCGGCACATGGACCATCAACAACCCGACGACGCTCGATGGCCAGACGTTGAGCGTGTCGGGGAACATTGACGTCCGCAATACGCTTACGGTGACGAACGCGACGATCCTGTTCACGGTCAACAACACCGTCTTCACGGTGTACGGTTCGCCGGCCGCCCTCACCATTCGGGGTTCCGCAATCGGGGCGACGAGCCCGTACCGGTACCAGATGATCATCCAGACCACGGCGGGCGTCGTTAACATCCAGAACACGACGATCGACCATGTCGACAACGGCGTGCAGGTGAACGGCGGAACCGCAACGAGCCGGTACTTTGCCTACGTGACCGTCACTCACGCGCGGAGCTACGGGATTGTTCTCACGAACTCAGGCGCCACCCTGTTCCAAGTGAGCGCAGGCCTGGACATCGAGTCCACCATCAGGGAGGACGCCACGAACATCTACAGGTACTACTACGTCGGGAGCTACTACATCCAGAACTATACCTCCGGCACCATCTACCACTATCTTACCGCTACCGGGACCGCGGTCTTGGTGAATGGCGGGTCGCCCTGGCTTGACGGGGTCTCGACCCACGTCCCCGACGTCAGCCAGCGGATCGATGCCAACCTGATCGGCACGTCCAGTTCCCAGTACGACTACAACTACAGCTACGGCTGCGGCGACCACATCGACAAATACTTCTCCAATTCAGTTAGCGATTACTTTTACCCGACCGTTGACGTGAAGGGCTTGGCCAGCACGAACGCGCTCTTCGCGCTGTTCAAGGATGTCCGGCCGCCGCCGGAGAATTTCTCCATCGACCTCCACTGGAACCTCGTTGGGACGTACTCGTACGGCTACAACGAGTGCCAGTACGGCTCATACTCGTACAGCTACCCGGAAGACGTCTATTACCTGAACTCGATCCAATGGGACACGGCCTCCGTCGTCGGGGTTTACGTGAACAACGGCGGGCTGGCGTCGCTTACGAACCTCAACTACGCGATGGGGAAAGTGGGGATCTCGATCACGCGCGAATGGAACGTCGCGCAGTGGGCGATCGACTACTTCCTGCAGTACTACTCGCGCTTCCCGATCCCGCAGGTCTATGCGCTATGGTCCGTGGAGACCGCCACGACGGCCTTTGCGGCCGCCGTGACCTCGACGGACTTTTCGCTCACGAACTCGCTCTTCACTGGCGCTGGGGTGCGCATCGACAGGACCTACAATTACAACGCCCCTGCCGCAGCCGGCGGGGCTAATAACACGGTTTTCCGGGGGACGATCCTCATCGACAACGTGATCGTGGCTAACGCCTCAGCCACGGCAATCGATTACCGCCTCAGCGCTTATGCGAGCAACACCTACAATCGTTACGAATTCACGGCGGTGGTCACGAACTCGACGCTGAATGCCGCCCGTGCACTGTACATCGGGTTGCTCAACCAGCAGTCTACCAACACGAACTACACCGCGTCGGTCCTGATCCAGAACGACTTGATCAAGAACGGCCGCGCCGCTCCGGGCAACGACATGACCGGTGTGATCACATTCAACTCGGGCGGGCACACCAGTAGCTTTGGCTCCGACTACTACAAAGCCACGGTGCGCATCCTCAACAACACCATCCAGAACGCCTCCGGCCCCTTCTTCGGTTGGGCGTACTCGGACTACCGCTTCCCCGGCGGCAGTTTGCTCGACATCGAAGGGAACACATTCACCGACGTTAGCAACTATTGGACGCCAACTGCAGGCGGCGGCAAGTCGCCAGGCAGGTCCAATGATGCATTCATCAAAGCCTCGGTCGAAACCATCACGCTGCGGAACAACGCCTTCACGAATTTCACCTTCGTGTACGGGATGTTGGGCGGGATTAGCGGCGTGGCGTCGGGCTACGAGCCCGAGGCGTTTACGCTGTGCCCCATCTACGGTCCGATGTACGGCTACTCGAGCTACGCGCCTTACGGGTGCAGTTGGTACTACAAGACGCCGACGATCGATGTGTCGTTCAACACCTTCCAGAACGTCGCGCAAGACAGCGCGGGCGGCAACATCGCGGCGTTTGCCCTCGCGGCAGGCATGGGCCACATCACCTTCAACGGCAATGCGATCAACAACTCGACCGCCCTCTGGGTCGCGGCGTACTTGAACGACTACCCATACTATTCGTTCCCCACGGTCGACATCGACATCACCATCGACGCCAACATGATCTCCAACCAATCGCAGCACCCCGTGTCGGCCTACACGCACCCGTACAAGACCGGCCAGCCGCTGCGCGTTACGAACAACTTCTACTCCGACTCGTCCGCGCCGATGCTGGTCTGGCGGAAGGGGTGGTACGCAGGCGTTGGCGGCCCCTCGAGTAACTACGGAGCCACGTTCAAGTTCACCGGCAATGTCGTCCGTGACATCACGCTTGGCGGGGAGGGCGTCGCACGCCTCACCGGCCAAATGACGATTACGAACAACTCCTTCGACCATGTGACCGGCTGGGCGATCATTGCGGAGCTGATGCCGAAGATCCCGAGCCTGGCTGGGAACATGATCACCCACTCGACCGACGGGTTCTGGCTCGCGCCAGCCGTTGTATCGGGGCTCGTGCAGACCGCGACGTTCACCGACCTGACGGTGGCTGTCACGGACACGGGCATCCGGATGGAGAACGGGAACCTGATCATGCTGCACGCGGACTTCGGCGACGCGGTGACGGCAGTCGACATGCGCAATGGCTTTGCTGAGATCTATTCGTCGAAGATCCGCGTCCTGTCGGGCCGTGTGAGCGGAAGCGCGTCGATTACGGTCTACAACAATGTGGGCTACGAAGTCCACTGGGCCGACGCGTCGGGCGCGGACTCGGGCGTCGTCGTCAAGAACGCCCTGGTTGTGACCTCGACGGTCGACCAACGGATCTTGAACTCGGGCCACACCAATGCGCTCGGACGGATCGCCCCGCAACAGGCCGAAGTCTGGAGCTTGGTTGCGTTCGGGGCCCAAACGGTCTCGTCCGTTGCGCTGCCGTTTAGCGTCCTTTGCTTCTACGGCGGCATCACGACCGTCGTCAGCCTGCCCAAGCTCGGGCCGGGCGAGGTGCTGGAGTTCTTCCAGGACTACGACGCCTACCCGCTGCTGCTCGTGGACCCCCTCGTTCCTGAAATCACGATCGGCAAGCCGCTGGCCGGCGAAACGGTCGGCGTAGCGGACGTCCCCGTCCAAGGGTACACCTTCGAGCGCGGCTCGGGGGTCGCGATGGCGCGCCTGCGGGTCGATGGCGGCTCGTGGGTTGCCATCCCGACGGACTCCGCGACGTGGTCGCTGGTGCTGCCGGGCCTTACCGAGGGCCGGCACGTCATCGACGTCGAGGTCACGGACATCGCGACGAACTCCTTCTCGACTTCAATGGAGTTCTTCGTGGACCTGACGGCCCCGACGCTGACCCTGTCGTCACCGCTCGAGGATTCGACGCTCACGAACGTGCCGGTCTTTGACATCCGCGGGCACGTGGAGCCCGCCACCGCCGCGGTGGCGCTGAACGGCCTCACGGTCACCGTGAACTCGCGTGGAGACTTCTTCTACAACTACACGCTCGCCGACGGGCTGAACATCCTGCGCTTCACGGCGACGGACGCCGCGCGCAACCGGGCGGTCCTGACGCGGCAGATCGACTTCGACCGGTACGTGCCGTTCCTTCAGGTGGACGCGCCGGTCAACGGCCTGCTCACCAACGCGCGGTTTGTAGACGTGCTCGGCCACAGCGAACGCGACGCCCAGGTGAGCGTGAACGGCTTGCCGGCGTTTGTGAACCCGATTGACGGGACGTTCGTGCTGCAGGCGGTGACGCTGGACGACATCTTCGACCAGACGGAGAACTTGCTCGTCATCCGCGCTGTGGACCGTGCGGGCAATGTCCGGTTCGAAAACCGGACCGTGATTGTGGACACGAAGGCGCCGTCCATCGACTTGGCGCTCGACGACTCGCCGCCCGACCACATCGCGACGAAGATCGCGGCTGGCGACCCGGTGAAGGTGACCTCGCTGAATGTGCGGGGCACGACCGACTCGAACGACGCGGTGATCACCATTGCGGGCCAGGAAGTCCCCCTCGCGGGGCTCTCCTTCTCGCGCGTGCTCGTGCTGCGCGAAGGGCTGAACGTGATTACGGTGACCTCGAGCGACAACGCGGGCAACACACGGACGGAAGTCCTGCGTGTCACGCGCGACACCGTGGCGCCCACCCTGACGCTGAGGACGCCGTCGCAGTCGAACGTGCTGACGAACCAGTCGCAGATCCTGGTGACCGGGTTTACCGACGCTGCGGACGCGACGATCTTCATCCGGCACACGACTTCGGTCGACACCAAGTCGGACATCGTGCTGACGGTGGCGGTTGGCGTGCCCATCGAGTACCGGTTCGAGTACCTGCTTGAGCTGGACACGGACGGCAACTCACACGCGGTGGAAGTACGGGCAAGCGACCTGGCCGGCAACTCGGACACGGTGCGGTTCGACTACACGGCAAAGGTGAACCCGCCGGCGCTCGACATCCTTGGGTTCAAGGACTCGACGACGGACACCTTCGTCTACATCAACGGCTCGACGGACCCGGGCATCGACCATGTCCGGATCAACGGGCAAGACTTCGATGTGGTCGGGCAATACTTCACCGTGCGCTGGAACCTGCCGATCCAGGACGGGAACTACACCTTCAGCGTCTCGGTGCGGGACGCTGCGGGCAACACGAACCTGTGGAAGGGCACGGTTGCGGTGCACGCGCTGCCTCCGCCGCCTCCGGCGGCACACCAGCCGGGCGTCCTTGAGAACCCGACAGTGCAGGTCGGCATCGGGGCGGGGATCTTCGCCTTCGCCCTTGCGGTGCTCGGAATGGTGCTTGTAAGGCGCCGGCAAGTGGAGTGAGCCTTTTTCCCGGGGGCCCTGCGGGGCCCCCGGCTCCTTTTTTTTTCCCGCGCTTTTTCTCTGCAGCCTTTCTACACGCCCACTTCGAGGGGGCGGCCGGCTCAAGCGTGGTCGCCGGTAGGCGCCCCGCCAACTTTGCCGGCGCGATCGCCCTCAGGCGGGCTTGGGGCGAACAGGGACGCCTCGAGCTCGCGGACGAGGGCGGGGGCAAGCGCGAGCTGGCGCGCGACGCCCTCGGCGGGCCGCCCCTCTGAAAGCATCAGGTAGCACCGCGTGAGGCGCAGGGTCATCGGGGAGGCCCCGGAAAGCTCCCGTAGGCGCGTTTCGCGCACGGCTTGGGACACGAGCCGGTCGAGGTGGTCCGACGAGCGCTTGGGCCGCGCGATGAAGCCACGGACCGCGCGCAGGAGCTCGTCGTCGTCCACCGGGATGTGGAGCTCCTCGCGCTTCTTGGGGCGCCGCCAAATGAGTTTGCCCTGGACGAAGTCGCGCCAGGTCACTTTGGAAAGCGCCTTCACTTCGATCCCCGTGCGGTAGAGGATGAGGACGACCTCCCAGTGCTCGAGGGAAAGGCGCTTGGCGGCATCGAGGAGGGCGGCCATCTGGGCGCCGTCGGTGATCGGCCGCTTCTTGGTGGAACGGGGAGGCGAAGCGGGAGACGGGACGGGGATCGCTACGGCCTCCCTGGACTGCGCGCCTACGGCGCGCAACCGACGACCCTGGAAAAAGTGGCAGGTATTTGTGGCGATCGGAGAGGGCCGCGAAGGGGCGTCCGGTCAGACCGGGGTCTTTGCGCCCACGGCGGGCGCATTCGCGTCGGCCACGGGGCTTGCCACGGGAGCAGGCGCGCTCGCCACCAGGGGCGGCGCTTCCTCGACGGCGGCAAGCGCCTTGAGGGCCGAGGCGCCGTCGCGGACGCGGTACAGGCGGGCGCGCCCGCGCCGCTCGGACGAAAGGACGCCGGCGTCTTCGAGGTGGGCGAGGCGCCGCGCGCAGGCCGACTCGTGGAGGGCAAGCGTGCGCGAAAGTTCGCGGGCCGTGGCGCCCTCGGGGCGCTCGGAGAGGGCGCGCACGAGGGTAACCGCGTGCGGGCGGCGCAGGGCCCCGAGCGTGTTGCGCGAGTGCGGGGAGCGCGGGTTCAGGCCGAGGCCAGCGCCGTTTGCATAGTACCGCTTGTAGCGGCCGTCGTCCTCGGCCACGACGAGGCCGGCGCCGGTGAGCACCGAGAGGTGGTACTCGATCGAGGAGGGCGACATGTGCAGGCGGCGGCGCAGTTCGTTCACGTGCAGCCCGGGGCTCGCCCGGATCGTGTCGTAGAGGCGCTGCCGCGAGCCGCGCAGCGCGTCGACGGTGACGAGCGAAAGCGAGAGCCCGATCCCGCCGACCAGGAGCCAGAGGGCAAGGGCGCCCTTGCCGCTTACAGCAGAGCGCAGATTTCCTGCGATGGAGGGCCCCCCGTTTGCTGCCGCCGGCGGGGAGGGGGCCGGTGCGCCCGTGCAGGCAGCGCAGGCCGCGGTCGGGGCCACCAGGGCGCCGTCGAAAGCGTGCGCGCGCAGGCGGTACACGGCAAGCTCGGGGGCCAGCGGGCCCTCGGAGTCCAGCCAATTGAGCGCCCGCACCGCCGCCGTGCGGTCGGCGTCGGACCCCTGGGCCAGCGCGCGCGCGGCTTCCGACGTTTGGCGGATTCCGCCGATCGAGCCGTCCGAGGCCTGGCGGTAGCGCAGTTCGGCGTTGAGCGCGTCGGCGGCCGCGGGGCGGCTGTCGCGCATCGCCTGCGAGGCGAGCGAGACATTGAGCGTGTCGTTCTCGAGCGCGCCGGAGTCGAAACGGGCGTTTAGCTCTTGAAGGGCGGCCAGCGACCAGTTTGCCACGGGCGCGGGCACATCCCGCGTGGCGGCCTTGGCGCCCACGGCGTCGGTCGGCTCCGTGGACGTGTGGTTGCGGGCCGCGGAAAGCGGGGTGCCGAGGACGGCAAATGCCCTAAGGGAGAACGCCGAGGTCGCGAGCTGGTACTGGGTCGAATCTTGGCGCGCCGCGCCGTCCATCAGGGTGACGACCGGAGTGGAGAGCGCGAGGGCGTCGCCGTCCAGCGCGCCGGCGGGCGTGGAGTTCTGCGCGCCCACAATCGCGCCGGACGCCTGCAGGGCCGCGTCAGCGGAGAGGTCGAATTGGCTGTGCAGCGCCTGCTCGGCGCTCGGAGGCGCCTGGCGCTCCGCGCTTACGGGGCTCGTCGCTCCCCGCGCTTCGGCGACGGCGGTTGCGCCGGTGGCCGCAGTCAGTCGGTCATCGAGGGTGGGAGCGTCCGCTCGCGTGGGTTCAGAGGCCCACGACCCGAACGAAGCCATGTCGCTTTGCGTTGCGGTGCGCGCGCTGCCGATGTCAAGGGTGACCGGGACAGAATCGATGGCGGTGGGGCCGGCCGCAGGGGCCGCGCTTTCGAGCACCGCGACGGCGCCAAGGACACCGCCGGCGGCGATCATCGTCCCTGCAAGGACAGAGACGATTCGGCGCCAGAGCTTCATCGTCGGCGCGTTGGACAGACCGCTTATGGAGTTTTTGGTACAATACTGGCTAGGCCTCGCGCTTGGCCAGGCGGTCGCGCGTGACGCCCGCGACAATACCAATCCTGGGGCCGCTGGACGCGCCTATCCCTGGCGATTGGAACGTGCCACTAAATGCTTAAATAGCGAGGGGGCCGAACAGTAGCCAGAAGGTGCGTCAGATGCAGGTAACCGTAACCGAGATTGCCGCGACCGAGCTCCAAAAGGCAATGAAGGACATGGGGAAGGAAGGGGAAGGCCTCAAGATCCTCGTCCAGCCGGGCGGCTGCGCCGGGTTCCAGTATGGCCTCGTTTTCCAAAAGTCCCCAGAGGACGGCGACGAGATCGTCGAGATGAACGGCGTGAAGATCTTCGTCCGCAGCGAGATGGCGCCCTTGCTCGAAGGGATTACGATCGACTACGTGCAGACGCTGATGGGCGGCGGGTTCAAGATCGACAACCCGAACGCGACATCGACCTGCGGCTGCGGACAGTCGTTCGGCTGAAGCGGTCGAGTGCACGCGCCGGGCGCGGGTCATTTCCTCCTCTTGCAGCGTACGCGCTAAACGGACGCGAGTTTCATTTACCGGCGCTCCTTCGGGCGCGCCGAAGGAGGCGCAGCAGCCCGATGTACGTCTTGCACCGCGTGGTGAACCGACGCTGCGCTGGCATCGCGCGTACGATTGCGTGGCGGCCCCCGCCCCCAAGACCCGGCGTCAAACGCCCGTTGGGCAAGCAGTGCGGGACCGTAGGATAACCTGGAAAGTCCGCCCGGCTCCAGACCGGGGAGTCGGCGTTCGAATCGCCGCGGTCCCACTTTGTGGGGCGGTGGTGTAACGGAAGCACCGGTGCCTTGGAAGCGTCAGGTCCGGGTTCGACTCCTGGCGGCCCCATCCTCGACCACATTGGGCCCTATCGAGGCGCTCGCCTCACTCCGCGAGGTCCAAGACCGAGCAATCGAGGGCGGCGGCGTAAGCCTCCAAATGTTCGTTGGCGGTGCGCTGCCAGGTAAACCGGGAGGCGTGTGCAAGGCCGCGCTCTCGGCGTGCGGAGCGCCCCGTCTCATCAAAGGCGGCCTTGAGGGCGGCTTCGCGGATGGCGTCGACATTGAGCGGGTCGAAGGGGACGATCGCCCCGCCGCCGGCCTCCGTGACCGCGTCGATGTTGGAGGCGGCGACGGGGGTCCCGCAGGCGAGCGCTTCCACGACGGGCAGGCCGAACCCCTCTGCGGTGCTGGCGAAGAGAAGCGCCGCCGCGCCGCGGTAGAGGCTAGAGAGCTCGCCGTCGCTGCGGGCGTCCAGCAGGTCGATGCGCGGCCGCGCGGGCGAACGGGAGAGCGCTTCGAGGAATGGGCTGTGGCCGAAGCCCGGCGTGCCCGTGATTTTCCAGCGAAGGTCGGGCGAATCGCGGTCGATGGCCTCGAAGGCTTGCAAGGCCCGGACGAGGTTCTTGCGGGCCTCGAACATCCCCACGGAGAGGAGGTAGGGGGCCGGCGGGGCCGCCTCCGCAAGCGGCTCGGCAGGCCGGAAAATGGAGTGGTCGATGCCGAGGTAGGACACCCGGAGGCGGTCTGCGGCGTGGTCGAAGTGGCGCAGGAACGAGGCCTGCGCCGCTTTGGAAATGAAGAGCACCGTGTCGTCTGCGCGAAGTTCGCGCGGGTGGAGGAAGGTGCGCCGGGTCGTGCGCGAGACCTGATCGGGCAGGTCGAGTGGAATCGTGTCGAGGACCGTAAGGACGCGGCGGACCTTGCCGCGGGTGTCGGGCAGGTAGTTCTGCGTGGCGTGGAAGAGGTCGAAGCCGAGGGTGTCGGCGGCAAGGCCGTCGAGCAGGCGGGTGGTGAAGAGGGAGCCCCACGTCCGGGGCTGGTAGTCGATGAGGTCGCCGCGCGAGAAGGAGCGGGCAACCAGCGTGCCGGCGTGCGCGAGCGTGGGGCGCAGGGCGCCTGCGCGGTGGACCGCCGCAAGGGGCACCGTGGCAGCAAGTGCGGGGGGCACTGAGCGGTCGCGCAGCCCCGGGTGGAGCAGGACCTGGAGATCCAGGCGCGGCGCGAGGGCGCGCACGAGCTCAGTCTGGTATCTGCCTATGCCCGAGCGGTGCCGGAAGGCGAGGGGAGCAAGCAGGCAGATCGAGGGCCGGCCGCCCTTCGATGGGGGCATCGGGGAAGCATTTGGCCGAGGCGTTATAAACGCCGGTGGGCCGCGCGCGGCCCACCGGTTCTCGGCTCGCTACCGCTGCACGGGGGGGTGCGCGAGGTGCGGGGGCCCGGGCACGGTGATCCAGGGTTGAACGCGCGCGTCGGGCCCAAGCGCCTTCACCTGGCGCCGTTTCGATCGCAGCCCGCCAAGGCGGCGCAATTCCATCGCGGCCGCGCGAATCTTGTGCCGGGCCATCTCCGGCCTGCCGCGCCACGCGAGGTTCGCGAAGGTGTCGCCTGCCCAAAGGATCCCCGCGAAGGCGGCCTCGAACGGCGGGTAGTTCTTGGCCACGGTCTTGATCTGGTTCCTGAAAATTTCGACCGCCAGGTCTGCCGTCCTCTCCCCGGTGGAACCATGCCAAACGTGGAACATGACCGCGCGCGGTACGAGGAAGGAGCGCACGCCGCAGCGGCGCCACCGCAGCCCGAGGTCGACATCCTCAAAATAGAGGAAGAAGTCGGGGTCGAAGAACCCGTAGCGTTGCGCGATTTCGCGTGGGAAGAGCGCGCACGCGCCCGTGGCCGCCGCAATCTCGACGGGCTCCCGCCCTTGGAGGCGCTCCAGCGGGGCCTCGCAGAGCATATCGATGAATCCCCCGTCGAGGTAGGGCGCGATCCCGGCCGAGTTGATGGTGCCCCGCCGATCCGAAAAGAGCAGGAGCGGCTGGGTCACGCAGGGGGCGGGCAGCGCCCGCGCCCCCTCGAGGAGGGTTGGGAGCGTGGAAGGCTCGAGTTCGGTGTCGGGGTTGACGAGCATCACCCACTCTTCAGTTGCGTGTTTGAGGCCGAGGATATTTCCCCCGCCGAACCCGAGGTTGGCCCCCGCCTCGACGAACACGGGGTTGATGCCCTGCGCCCGAGCCTTGATTGCAAACGCTTCGAAGATGCCTGCGAGCGGCTCGGGGGATGCGTTGTCGACGAGGATTACCTGCGCCGGGGGTGGGTCCGAGGCCAGGAGCGAGTCCAGCATGCGCGGGAGGTGGGCGGCGCCGCGATAACCAACCGTGAGGGTGGAGACCGGCAGGGTGCGCGCAGGCGAAGGGGCGGAGTGCAACAGGGCTCAATCCAGGGGTGCCCCCATCAACCTATTGCCAGCCCGCCAGGCCCGCCCATTTGGGCGACGCTGAGGGCGCCCCCGCGAACGCTTAAATCGCGTGCGCCGCTTGAAGGCCGATGGCCAGTGGGCGTCCAAGGCCGCCATCCATCGCGTTCGGCGCCCACGAGGCGTTCCAACGCCCCTCCGGGATTGGCCGCTACCAGGCCGAGCTGCTCAGGCAGCTTGGGCCGCGGGTTGACCTCAACGTCTTCGTCCACGCGCCGTTTGCCCTTCTCGCGAACGGCCGGGACGCCCCTCCGGCGCTTTCCCATGTGAAGGTGCACTACCCGACGGCGAGGCCCGCGCTTCGCGCAAACGCCGCGCGGATTGCCGTCGGACTGCTCACGCACCCGTACCTGTTTGACTGGCAGAGGGAGACCCGGGCCGCACTCGTGGGGACCCGCCTCGCGGAAGGCGCCTACGCAGACCGGGCGGCCTTCGACCTGTACCACGGGACGGCGAGCTACCTGCCCATCACGAGGCGCGTGCGTGCGCGCGTCGTGACCGTTCACGACGTGACCCCGGTCACGATGCCCGAGCGGCACGTGCGAGCCACCGTGCGCGGGTTCCTGCGCCCTGGTGAGTTGCGGGCCGACGACCAGGTGATCATGGGATCGGCGTCGAGCCGCGAGGACTTCTTCACCGTGTTCGACCACGCGAAGGAGCGCACGCACGTGGTGCCCTACGGCATCGACCACGAGGTGTTCCGCCCGGGCGGCCCGGGGAGCGGGTCCCCGCCTTTCATCGTCAGCGTCGGGATGATCGAGCCGCGCAAGAACCTGGTGCGCGCGCTTGCGGCCTTCGAAGCCGTCGCCACCGAACACGGCGACCTGCGGTGGAAGGTCGTAGGCAGGAAAGGGTGGGGGTGGGACGCCTTCGAGGCTGCGCTCAACGCCTCGCCGGCCAAAGACCGCGTCGACCTGCTCGGCGCCGCCGATGACGCGGCGCTCGCTGAACTGTACCGGGGCGCGCGCTGCCTCCTCTTCCCCTCGCTTGCTGAGGGCTTCGGGATCCCCGTGCTGGAGGCGCTGGCTTGCGGCACACCGGTGGCCGCGTCGAGGATTCCATCGGTCGTGGAGATCGCCGAAGGCGCTGTGGAATTCTGCGAACCGGAGGATGTTTCATCGATCGCGGAGGCGGTACGCCGGGCCGCCTTTGATTCCGCCAACAGCGAAACGCGCCGCCAAGCAGGCTACGAGCGGGCCGCGCGTTTCACTTGGCAGCGTGCGGCCGACCAGCACCTCCAGATTTACGCGGCGGCTCTGGGGTGCGCGGTCGAAGACCTCTTGAGGCAACCTTCCGCTGCGCCCCACGTAAGCCCGTCGCCTAAGGGTCGGGTCCTTGCGGGGCCTTAGCCCGTCTGGCTCCAAGGGAATCGCGAAAGCGGGCGAAGGAGGGCGCAGGCACCCCGATGGACTTGCACAGAAGGAGCGCGTAGAGGAGCCCGGCAGCGGCCGTGGCCCAGTCGGCGATGATCGCGCCCATCGCTCCGCCCCAGGGCGAACCGATTTGGGGGACGAGGAGCGCGTTCAACGTAACGGCAACGGCCGCCATCAGCAGGAAAAGGCGCAGGGTAAGGTCGGGCCGGTTCGCCGCCGTCAACAGCACGGTGGGCGGGAGCATGATGCAGAACAGAACGCCCGATAGCGAGAGCAATTGCGCGGTGAGCGCGGCCGGCGCAAAGCCTGGCAGGACCGTGGTAAACGCCCAGGGCCCGAGTGCAACGAGCCCGAGCGCGAGGGGGACTGAAAGCATCAGCTCGTAGTAGAACGCGAGGGAAAGGAGCCGGTGGGCCTCGGCGCGTTGCTCTCCCGCGTGAGGGAGGGTGAAGGCGCGCGAGAGGAGCGGGTAGAGCATGATTGGGACGGCGGAGCCGACGAGCACGATGTAGAACATGAGGGAATAAGCGGTTTTGAAGAGGCCCGACTCCGCCTGGGCAAGGGGGAGGGAGGCCCCGAGGTACGCGAGGTACACGGCGGCCGTGCCCACCCAAAGGAGCTGCTTTTGGAGGAGCTGGGCAAGCGTGGTGCGCCAGCCGAACGAGAAGTAGGCGCGGGCCCTTGAGGGGTTCATGCGCCGCACGTCCGGGAAGCCTGCGAGGAGGAAAGAAACAGCCACGGCAGGGGCGGCGCCAAGCACAAAGGCAAGGGCGGCCGACTCGGGCCTCGAGGCAAGGACCGTGGCGCCCGTCGAGAGGAAGAGGACGGCGGCCAGGCGCCCGATGTTTTCGGCAAGGGAAGGCAGGTTCCGGCGCACCATCTTGCGCCGCGATTCGAAAACCATGGTCCCAATCGAGGCGACCGCGCTAAGCGGCGGGTAGGCCGCGAGGACTCGGACCATGTTCTCCGGCACCTGGAAGAGAGCCGAGAGCGGGCCCGCTACGATGAGGACGGTGGCGCAGGCCGGGATGCACAGGAGAAGTTTGATGCCCGCGACGGTGGCCAGCGCCTCCTCCTTCTCCGAGGCGGCGAATTCCCGGACAAACGCTGCCCCCGGGAGGTGGACGAGGACGTTCACGTTGTCGAGGACGAGCATCCCAATCGCGAAGGCGCCCACGCCCGCGGGCCCGAGGTAGACGGCAAGCGTGAGTCCGGCCACGAGCTGCGCTACGAGGTTTACGACGGTGAAGCCGAGGTTCACCGAGGCGCCGCGGGCCAGCTCTTCGCTAAACAGCCTTCCAAGCAGCGCGGCGACCCGGCGGCGCATTGCCCTCGCCAGATGATATTTTCGCGCCGTGCGGGGGGATCGGCCCGCCGCTCCCCAACCTTGAATACGGCTGTTTGGGATGCCGAGGGCCTCCCCATGCCACGAGCCATCTCTATCGCGGTGCGAAGCGTTCCGCCCTCTGGCATCCGGCGGTTCTTCGACATCGCGGCTGCCGAGCCCGACATCATCTCGCTGGGTGTGGGCGAGCCCGACTTCGACACGCCCTCGTTCATCACCCGCGCCGGCGTGAAGGACCTGATGGACGGCGGCACGCACTACACGAGCAACTGGGGCAAGCTTGAGCTGCGCGAACTCATCGCGAACCGCTACCGCGGGCGCGCGGGCGTCTCGTACGACCCGAAGAGCGAGGTCCTCGTGACCGTGGGGGCAAGCGAAGCCGTGGACCTTTCGATCCGGGCGCTTGCAGACCCCGGCGACGAGTTCATCGTCGTGGACCCCTCGTATGTGTCGTACCGGCCCGACATCGCCTTCGCCCACGGGCGCGCCATGACCGTCGATGCCGACGGCGAGAAGGGGTTCGAGCTTGACCCCGACGCCATCCGCCACGCGGTTTCCCCGCGCACCAAGGCGATCCTGATCAACAACCCGTGCAACCCGACGGGCGCGCTCTACGGCAAGAAGGTGCTCGAAGCGGTTGCCACCATCGCGAGGGACGCAGACTGCTACCTGATCTCCGACGAGATCTACGAGGACCTCGTGTACGGCGAGAAGCACGTCTCCGTGGCCTCGCTGAACGGGATGAAGGAGCACTCCATCGTGATCTCGGGGTTCTCCAAGGGGTTCGCGATGACCGGATGGCGCCTCGGGTTTGCCTGCGCAAACGCCGAGGTCGCCGCGGCGATGATGAAAGTCCACCAGTACGCGATCATGTGCGCGCCAACGCCGGCGCAGGCCGCCGCCATCGCAGCGCTAAAGAGCCGGCAGACGGCCTACGCCGTGGAGAAAATGCGGCGCGAGTACGACCGGCGGCGCCTCCTCGTCGTGAAAGGCTTCAACAAGATGGGGCTCACCTGCGCGACGCCGCACGGTGCGTTCTATGCCTTCCCCTCGATCGCCTCGACGGGGCTCACTTCAGACGAGTTTTGCGAGCGCGCGATCCAAGAGGCGCGCGTGGCCGTGGTGCCGGGGTCGGCGTTTGGGCTGGCGGGCGAAGGGCATTTCCGCGCGTCGTACGCGACCGCGTACAACAAAATCGAGCGGGCGCTGGAGCGGCTCGAGGCGTTCGTCAAGACGCTCTGAACCGTCTCAGCCGGCCGCCATGTTGCAGAAGCCTTATTTCTCGTCTCGGGGCTTGACGAACGCCAGGGTTGCCAGGGGCCGGATTCGAACCGGCGAAGGCTCGCTAGAACCCGCTCGATCATGAGTCGAGCGCATTACCAACCTCTGCCACCCTGGCGCTCTTCTGGATCAGCCTGCGCCGGGTCCTTTTTTCGATACTCCGGCGTAGGCGAAAGGGCGGGGCCGCTCGCGCGGCCCCGGAAAAATGACGGCCTTCAGATGATCTTGAGCTGGCCGAGCACCGGCTCGTAGATCTTGCCCTTGTCGAGCAGCGCGTTCACGAGGTCGTCGAAGGCTTCGCGAGGAACGCCCT
>JBGQKI010000046.1:0-18102 GCA_041499475.1 Thermoplasmata archaeon | reverse complement strand
GCGGTGGCCGTCGTTGACGGGCCGGTCGAGATCCTGAACGCCACGACCTTCGCCGTCGAGCACGACTTCGTGACGCAACCCAACTGGATCTCGCCCTCCTCCATTTCGTGGGGCCCCAAGTCCGACAAGGTCGGCATCGGCTACGCCGGCGGCGCCGTCGCGGTGTTCCGCGTGCCGAGTTGGGGAAACGCATGGGTGAACAACAGCCTGCAGTACGATGTGCGCGGCGTCTCGTGGTCGCCCGACGGCCGCTACCTTGCGGCCGGCATCGTCCATTCCGTGTTCATCTTCTGGAGCGAGTGCAACTGCCTCAATGGCACGGTGTCCCTCGACTACGGCGGCTCGCAGCCGGCCGGGATCTCCTGGTCGCACGACTCCGACTTCATCGCGGTCGGCCAGCAGGCGCTCTCGCCCTCCGGCGCTATTGTCGCGCTCTTCGACGCCAAGTCGTGGGGCAAGTCGCTCGGGTGGCGGTGGGTCGGCCTGCAGATGGACAATGTCGCCTTCGAGGGCCGCGGCCGGTTCCTCGGCGTCCAGCTTGGGAGCGAGCGCGTGGAAGTGTGGGAGGTGCGCAACTGGACGCTCTTTGCCAACATCACGAGCGTGTCCGGGATCGAGCAGTTTGGGTGGAGCGGTGACGGCTCGAGGCTCGTGACGCTCGAGACGGCGCCTTCGCTGATGCCCAACGAGACCGAGGACTTGGGCGGAGTGGAGGTGCTCCACCTTGGGGGCGGTGTGGGCGACTCAACGGCCCTTGGCGCTTCCCCTGACGGTATGCGCGTCGCGGTCGGCTACAGCGACGGCCGCCTGCGCATCCTGTCGGTGGGCGGGGAGCGGCTGTTCGACGACCGCACTCCCCTCGTGGGCACGACGGGCGACCCCCTGACATTCTCGGTGGCGGCAAGCGCGCCCGGCGCAGTCCAGGTCACCTACACGGACGCGGTGGGCGGCCGCTCGACCACGGCCGGGCTGACCCTGGCGTCGGGCCGCTACAACCTCACGGTCACGGTCCCCCCCGACTGGCAGGGGATCATGCGCTACCGCTTTGAGCAGCCGGGCGTGGCGGGCCTTGGCCCCGAGCGGGTCGTGCGCATTTACGACAACGACGCGCCCACGGTCGTGAATTGGGCCTTTGCGCGGTCGGGCCCGGACGGTGAGACGGCCACGGCGACGATCACGGCGACGGACAATGTGCGCTTGCAGTCAGCGACGTTCAAGGTGTCGCTCGACGGCATCAACGTGGCGTCGGCCACGGCCGGCGACAACGTGACGACTTCCTTCAGCATCTCGGTCGGACTCTCGCCGCAGAATTCCTCGGTGCGCCTCGAGCTTGAGGCCATCGACACCTCGCAAAACGGCGGCACGATCTTTTCGACCGTGATCCCGCTGCTTGACCTCACGGCGCCGCGATTTGGCGTCGACCTTTCCCAGCCGGGCACGGCAGGCGGGAGAATCCAGCTGGGCACGGTGGCCACCGACGAGCGCGGCTACCCCACAGTGACCGTGATGTGGCGCGAGCTGACGCAGGGCGGCGAGCTGCCCTGGACGAACTTCACCTACGGCGTCCCTTCGCCCGGTTCCAGCGACTTCCAGACAACGTTCTCGCTCGGGCGCACGACCGTCGCCGTCGAGTACTCGTTTTTCGCGGTGGACGCGGCGGGCAACGCGAACACGACGCCGACGCGCGTGCAGCCGGTGAACGACCGCGAGCCGCCGGAGATCGTCATCGACCTCACCGACCGGGCGGCCTCGCAAGGCGACCCGCTCCACCTCGGGATCATCGTGCGCGACAACATCGGGGTGCCCTCGGTGGCCGCCTACGTCGCGGAGGACGGCGGGACCCCGCAGCAGATCGTCATGGTCCCTTGGGAAACCTACGGTGAAGGCGCCTACCAGGCGAACTTCACCGTGAGCGCGGGCGCCCTCCAGGTCTCCTACTCATTCTTCGTGACCGACGGGGACGGCAACACGGTAAGCTCGGGCACGCGCACGCTCACCGTGGCTGACAACGACCCCCCGCGGATCCAAGTCGTCGAGAGCGTCCTGCGCGTGAGCGCGGGCGCGGACTTCACCTTCCACGTCCAGGCCGTCGACCGCTCCGACATCTCCAACCTCACCGTGTACTACCGGCGTGCCGGCGAGTCGAGCTACTTCCTTAACGACTTCGTGACCGACGGCGCCGTCCGCTTCCAAGGCGTGACGACCGACCGCTACACGGTTGCGCTCTCGGCCCTCGGCATCTCCACGGTCCACGACGGGCGGGCGATTCAGGTCTACCTGTTCGCGCGCGACGCCTACCGCAACGCGGGGACGCTCGGCAGCCCCGAGGCCCCGATCGTGATCGAGGTCGTGGACGGAGCGCCGCCGGTGGCGCGCCTGGCCACGGTCGGTGACCCGGTGGTCGGGTCGCTGATCTCCTTCGACGGCGCGGCCTCGGACGACGACATTGGCGTCGTCTCCTTTGCGTGGTCAGTTGACGGCGTGCAGGCCGGCAACCGCAGCGTCCTCTCGTGGCGGTTCACGACCACGGGGCAGCACACGGTGAAGCTGACGGTGAGCGACGCGTCGGGGAAGAACGCCTCGCAGGTCCAGGCGATGAGCATCGTTGCCGCAACGGCGCAGAACGCTTCGGTGGGCAGCACGTCCACGCTGCTGATTGTGGCGGCAGCCGTGGTGGCCGTCGCGGTCCTCGCGGTGCTCTACAGGCGAAAGTCCAAGCTGAAGGAAGTCGAGGAAGGGGACCCCCCGGGCGAAGCGCGCTAGCGGCTGAGCGCCTTGGCGGTCTGGACCTTTTCGGCGTACCGGCGCAGCGCGCGCCGCTGCAGTTCGACGTCCTTGTGTGCGCGCGCAAGTTGCCTCACCACGCTTTCGCGCGACGACCCGCCGTGGCTTGACCGCGCCGAGGCCGAGGCGTGCGCCGAGAGCGTCTTCAGCGCACGCTTGTCGAACTTGAGCGAGTAGCCCTGCAGCTCGGGAGCCTCGAGGTCGGCGAGCGTGCGCCCGCTGTCGGAAAGGTCGCGCACGAGCCGTCCGACGGTCTGGTGCGCCTCGCGGAACGGCACGCCGCGCGACACGAGGAATTCGGCAAGGTCGGTCGCGCCTGCAAACCCCTCGTGGAACCCGGCTGCGAGCCGGTCGCGCCGGACTTTGAGGGCGGGGAGCATCTCGGCGTACACCTCGGCGGCGCGCGCCGCGAGCGAGAGCGTTCGCAACAGCGCCGACTTGTCCTCCTGCAAGTCCCGGTTGTAGGCAAGCGGCAGCCCCTTGAGGATCGCAAGGAGCCCGGCGAGGTCGCCGATGGCAAGCGCCGCGCGCCCGCGCGTGAGTTCGGCGACGTCCGGGTTGCGCTTCTGGGGCATGATCGATGAGCCCGTCGAGAAGGCGTCGGGCAGTTCGATGTAGCCGAGCGCCTCGCTCGACCAGAGCACGACCTCCTCCGAGAGCTGGGAGAGGTGGACGAGCGCCATCGTGGACGCGTAGGCCGCGTCGGCGATGTAGTCGCGGTCGGACACCGCGTCGATCGAGTTGGCGGAGGGGCCTGCAAAGCCAAGCAGCCGCGCGGTGAGGGCAGGGTCGGTCTTCAGCGTCGTGCCCGCAAGGGCCCCGGAGCCAAGCGGCGAGGCGTCTGCGCGTTCAAGGGCCGACCGCACGCGGTCGCCGTCGCGCGCGAACTTCTCGCGGTAGGCGAGCAGGTGGTGCGAGAAGAGGACGGCCTGGGCGGGCTGGAAGTGCGTGCGCCCGATCATGGGGACGCCCTGGTGGTCTTCGGCAAGTTGCCTGAGCGCTTCCTGCAGCTCGATGAGCTCGAGGCCGAGGTCAACGAGCCCTTCGCGGGCGAGCAGCCGCGTGTCGAGGGCGACCTGGTCGTTGCGCGAGCGGGCGGTGTGCAGCTTGTCGGCCGGGGCCCCCACGCGTTTTCGCAGCAAGGCCTCGACGTTCATGTGGATGTCTTCGAGCGCGGGGTCGAGCGCGAGCTTCCCGGCCTGCGCCTCCCGGTAGAGCCGCTTGAGCCCCGCGACAAGCGCGCGCTCCTCCGCGCGCGTGATGAGGTGGCACGCCGCGAGCATCCGCGCGTGTGCGATCGACCCGATGATGTCCCATTCAGCGAGCAGCGCGTCCTGCCCGACCGACTGCGTGTAGGCCTCGACGAGGGGGTGCGTGCGCCCCTTGAAGCGGCCGCCCCACGCCTTCTTGTCCGCCCTCACTTGCCGCCACGACCGCCTTTCGGCGTGGGCGCAGTCGCGGGCGCCCCGCTAACCTTTTCGGTAAGCGCAAGCGGGACCCGCCCGGCCTCGCCCTTGCTCGCGTAGATGCGCGTCGGCAGGCCCCAGAGGTCGATGAACCCCCGCGCGGACCCGTGGTTGAAGAGGTCGCCGACCCCGTAGGTCGCAAGGGACGTTTCGTAGATCGAAAAGGGCGAGGTGCGCCCGACGACCGTCGATGTCCCTTTGAGCAGCTTGATGCGGATGTCTCCGGTCACGCGCTCCTGGCTCGAAGCGAGGAACGCCTTCAGGCTCTGCATCAGCGGCGTGAACCACAGGCCGTCGTAGGTGAGCGAGGCGAACCGGTCCTCGATCCCGTACTTGAAGTGCACGAGGTCCCGCGGCAGCACCATCGACTCGAGCTGGCGGTGCGCCTCGGTGAGGATTACGGCGGCCGGGGCCTCGTAGACCTCGCGGCTCTTGATCCCGACGAGGCGGTTCTCGATATGGTCGATGCGCCCGACGCCGTGCTTGCCGCCAAGGTCGTTCAGCTTGAGGATCAGGTCGTCGAGCGGCATCTTTGCGCCGTCGAGCGCAATGGGGACGCCCGCGCGGAATGTCAAAGTGAGGTACTGCGCCTTGTCGGGCGCGGCCTCGGCGGCGACCGTCCAGGCGAAGCAGTCCTCCGGCGGCTCTTCGTTGGCGTCCTCGAGCACGCCCGACTCTGCCGAGCGGCCCCAGAGGTTTTCGTCGACCGAGTAGGGCGACTTCTTCGTGGCCGGGACGGGGATGGCGCGCGCTTCGGCCCACTTGATCCCTTCCTCCCGGGTGTACACCCACTCGCGGGCGGGCGCGATCACCTTGAGGTCGGGGGCAAGCGCCTGGATCGAGACTTCGAAGCGCACCTGGTCGTTGCCCTTGGCCGTGCAGCCGTGGGCGACCGCATTGCAGTTTTCCTTGCGGGCGACCTCGACGAGCTTGGCCGCGATGAGCGGGCGGGCAAGCGCGGTGGCAAGCGGGTAGTGCTTCTCGTAGAGGGCGTTTGCGAAGATCGCGGGCACGATGTAGTCGGAGGCGAACTCGTCGCGGGCGTCGATGCCGTAGGCCGCGACCGCCCCAATCTTCTTCGCCTTGTCGAGGGCGGCCTTGAACCCGTCCGAGGGCTGGCCCACGTCGACAAGCACGCACACGACGTCCGCGTTGTACGTGTCGGAGAGCCAGCGGATGGCGATGGAGGTGTCGAGGCCGCCGGAGTAGGCGAGCACGATCTTCTGCCGCGTGTTCTTGGTTCTGCCGTTCTTCTTGCCGCTTGCTTGCATGGTTGTCCACCCTCGGTCAGTTGTGTCCCAAAAAAGACATGTAGGCCGGCGCGTTCTCCCCGGCGCAGTGAGCCCCATGGCCCGAGCAGCACGACGAGACGGGAAACGCGAGACGTCCGCCTACCGCGCGCGCGAGTACATCGACGCGCACCCGTCGATCCGCGACTGCCTGCAGATGGACCTCATCAACCTCTCGGCGCTTGCCCGCAAGATCGTGAAGGAGACCGACGTGGAAAGCGAGGACGCGGCGCTCATCGCGTGCCGGCGCTACATCGTGCCGCCCGGCTACCGGGTCCGTGAGTCGGCGGTCAAGGCGGTGCTCCGCAAGTCCAAGCTCGAGATCCACTCCAAGGTGGCCATCATCACCGTGCGGCCCTCCTACGAGGTCATGAAGGAACTCGGGCGCGTGACGGCCAAATACTTCGAGGCGGGGCGGCTCTTCCGCATCGTCCAGGGGTCGCACGGCGTCACGCTGATCTGCGACGACGCCACCGTCGAGGAGATGCTCGACATCCTCTCGCGGCGCGACGTGATCCAGATGACCCGGGGCCTTGTGGAGATGAGCGTGACTTCGCCCGAGGAGATCGCTGAAACGCCGGGCGTGATCTCCTACCTGCTCGCCGCGCTTGCAAGCGAGGGGATCAACCTGAACGAAGCGATGTCCTGCCATACCGATACGATTTTCCTGGTTTCCGAATCCGACATGATGCGTTCATTCCAGGCGCTCAACAAGTGCCTGACTTGAGCGCCGGGGTAAGCTCAAGGGCGTCGAGGAGCGCGGCGCAGAATGCGTCCGCGTCGTCCTCCGTGAGGATGAGGGGCGGGGCGAGGCGCATCACCGTGTCGGACGTGGCGTTGGACAGGACGCCGCGCGAGGCCATCGCCTTCACGAGGTCCTTGGCGATCGGGTTTGCAAACTCGACTCCGATGAGCAGCCCTTTGCCGCGCACCTCGAGGATGACGGGGTGCTTGCCGCGGATTGTGTTGAGCCGCCGCGTCAGGTAGGCGCCCATCTCGCCGGCTCGCTCCGCGAGGTGCTCGCCGTCGATGACATCGAGGGTGGCGAGCGCGGCCGCCGACGAAACCGGGTTGCCGCCGAAGGTCGAGCCGTGGCTGCCCGGCTGGAACATGTCGGCGACCTCCGCGCGCGCAAGGCACGCGCCGATGGGGATGCCGGAGCCTAGGGCTTTGGCGAGCGTAACGATGTCGGGCCTGATGCCCTCGTGCTCGAAAGCGAAGAAGCGGCCGGTGCGCCCGCAGCCGGTCTGCACCTCGTCGAGGATGAGCAGGATGCCGCGTTCGTCGCAGAGCTCGCGCACGTGGCGCAAGTAGCCGGCGGCGGGGACGCGCACGCCGCCTTCGCCTTGGATGGGCTCGAGCAGGACCCCCGTGACATCGTGGGTGATGGCGGCCTTGAGGGCCTCGAGGTCGTCGAAGGGGACATACTTGAAGCCCGCCGGCAGCGGCTCGAAGCCTTTCTGGTATTTCGGCTGGGCGGTGGCCGCAAGGGTCGCAAGCGTCCGCCCGTGGAACGAGTTCAAGGCGCAGACCAGGGTGCCCTGCCCCACACCCTTGGTGTGGCCCCACTTGCGCGCGAGCTTGATGGCCGCCTCGTTGGCCTCCGCGCCCGAGTTGCAGAAGAACGCCCGGAAGCCCGGGCCCGCCTTGGGCGCAAGCTTGCGGGCAAGCTCGCGCTGCGGCTGCATGCCGTAGAGGTTGGACGCGTGCATGAGCTTGCCTGCCTGGGCGGTGACCGCCGCCACGACGGCGGGGTGGCAGTGGCCGGTGGCGGCGACCGCGATGCCGCCGATGAAGTCGAGGTAGCGGCGCCCCGCGTCGTCGAAGACCTCCATCCCCTGGCCGCGCACGAGCGTGATCGCAGGCGGCGCGTAGGTGTGCATCAGGGGGGCCTCGTCGGGGGCGGGGGCCGGGGGCGAGGGCGAGTGGAGCGCCTCGACTCGTGACATTGCGACGACTCCTCAGGTTGGACTACGGCGTCACGCCGGTCCCGTGCGCTTCGGCGGGCATCAGGGCGTCGAGCAGGGCGCGGCCGGCGCGTCCATCGGTGATGTGCGCTTCGCGGGCGCCGCTTGAAAGCGCGTCGAGGCAGGCTTGGACCTTGGGGATCATCCCGCCGGAGACCACGCCGGAGGCGATGAGCGCCTCGGCGTCGCGGTAGCGCAGCGTCGCAATGAGCGAGCGGGGGTCGTCGGGGTCTCTGAGGATCCCGGCGACGTCGGTGAGGAACACGCAGGAGGCGGCCTTCAAGGCGCCGGCAACGGCGCCTGCAACCGCGTCGGCATTGATGTTGAGGGGCTGGCCGCTTGCGGTCATGCCGATCGGCGCGATGACGGGCGTGTACCCGCCGCCCTGCAGCAGGTGGAGCAGCCGCGTGTTGACGCGCTCGATGTCGCCGACGAAGCCGAGGTTGACCGACACTTCGCGGCCCGAGGCGTCCTTGGCCTTCGGCCGCCGGTACTTGGCGCGCAGCAGCGAACCGTCGCGGCCCGACACGCCGACCGCCCGGCAGCCCGCCTTCTCAAGCGCGCTGACGATCTCGCGGTTCACGCGGCCCGAGAGCACGCGCTCTGCGATTTCCAAGGTGGCCTCGTCGGTGACGCGGTGGCCGTGCACGAAGGAAGGCTCGACGCCCGCCTTCTTCATCTCCGTCGAGATCTCCGGCCCGCCGCCGTGGACGATGACCACGCGCACCCCGGCGTGGATGAGGTAGGCGACATCGTTTGCAAACGCGCCGGTCCCGCCGTTCGTGAGCGCGTGGCCGCCGTATTTGACCACGACGGTTTCGCCGTGCAGCTGCTTGAGCCGGGCGGTGGGCGGGTATTCGGCCGCGACCGCGAGTGTCTTCAGCTTCTCCACCGTGCGTGCGCGCGTCTTTGGGCTGGCCGTGTTGGATTCCCCCCGTTATCAGGTCCGATAGTGGGCGTTGATCGTCACGTAATCATGAGAGAAGTCGCACCCCCAGGCTTCCGCGTGGGCGTTGCCGCGGCCCACTTCCAGCGAAAGGGTGATCCACTCGTTCTGGAGCAGTTCGTGGGCTGCCTTCTCGTCGAACCGCGCGGGCTCGCCCTCTTCGAAGAGGGTGATCTTGGGGGAATCCGACCCGTTGGAGACCGAGATGCGAGCCTTCTCGGGGGCGAAGTCGGCGCCGGCGTAGCCCGCGGCGCACACGATGCGCCCCCAGTTCGGGTCGGAGCCGTGGATGGCGCACTTCACGAGGTTTGAGCTTGCCACAGCCCGCGCGATCGCGCGCGCGTCGCTCTCCCGGCGTGCGCCCGTCACCTTGACCGCGAAGACCTTCGTCGCGCCCTCTCCGTCGCGGACGATCTGGAGCGCGAGGTCGCGGCAGACGGCGTGCAGCGCCGACTGGAATTGGCGGAAGTAGGGCCCGGACGGCTTGTCGATGCGGTGGTTGCCGGCATCGCCGTTGGCGAACGCCAGCACGCAGTCGTTGGTCGAGGTGTCGCCGTCGACCGTGATCATGTTGAAGGTGTCGGAGGTGACGTCCCGCAGGGCCGCACGCAGGGCGACCTTGGAAATCGCCGCGTCCGTCGCGATGAAACCGAGCATGGTCGCCATGTTCGGGTGGATCATCCCCGAGCCCTTTGCGGCGCCGCCGAAGGTGACTTCCATCCCGCCGATGTCGACCGTGGCCGAGACCGTCTTCTCGTGCGTGTCGGTGGTGAGGATGGCCTTGGAGAACCGCGGGTTGGTCCGTGAGGAGGCGATCTGGCTGCCGAGGTCTTCGATGCCGGTGAGCAGCTTGCGCATGTCGAGGTGCTTGCCGATGATGCCGGTCGAAGCGACGAGCACTTCCTCCGGCTTGATGCCAAGGACATCGGCGGTTGCCTCCGCCATCTCGACGGCGTTTGCCCACCCGCGCTCGCCCGTGCAGGCGTTCGCGCACCCGGAGTTCACCACGGCGGCGCGGTGGAAGGGGCTCTTGTCGAGGTTGGCCCGCGAGAGGACGACGGGGGCGGCCTGCGTCTTGTTGGTCGTGAACACGCCAGCGGCCACGGCGGAGTTTTCGGAGTAGAGGATGCCGATGTCCTGGCCCTTGCGCTTGAGGCCGGCGTGCGTGCCGCCCGAGAAGAAGCCGGGGACGTCGAGGACGCCCCCTGCGCGTGTCACCGGGACCGAGGTCGGGGGGTGGATGGGTGCGCCTCCTTCATTTCAAGCGCCAATGCCGGGGGCCTTGAGGCCCTCCGTTTCGGGGAAGCCGAGGGCGATGTTCATGTTCTGGACGGCCTGGCCGGCCGCGCCCTTGATGAGGTTGTCGAGGGCCGTCACGAGCACGATGCGCTTCGTGCGGGGGTCGACCTCGAGGCCGATGTCGCAGTAGTTCGAGCCGCGGACATTGCGGATCTCCGGGAGCCCGGAGTCGTAGACGCGCACGAAAGGTGCGGACTTGTAGAATTCGTGGTAGGCGGCGAGGACCTCCTCCTTGGAGAGGTCCTTGGCGTTCGAGGCGTAGATGGTGGACAGGATCCCGCGGTTGATGGGCAGGAGGTGGGGGGTGAAGTTCACGAAGAGGGGGACGCCCGCGATGAGGGAGAGCTCCTGCTCGATTTCGGGCGTGTGGCGGTGCCGGGTGACGCCGTAGGCCTTCATCGACTCGTTGACTTCGGGGAAGTGGGTGCCCATCGTGGGTTCCCGGCCCGCGCCTGTAACCCCGCTCTTGGAGTCCGCGATGATCGAGTTGGGGTCGGTGAGGTGCGCCCGCAGGAGCGGGGCCGCGCCGAGCACGACGGAAGTGGGGTAGCAGCCGGGGTTGGCGATGAGGCGGGCGCCGCGGATGTGCGCGGCCTCGAGTTCGGGGAGCCCGTAGACGGCCTCAGGCAAGAGTTCGGGGTGGGGGTGAGGGTGCCCGTACCATTCGGCGTAGGCCTTGGGGTCCTTGAGGCGGAAGTCGGCCGACAGGTCGATGACCACGAGGTCGCGGTTGCGAGCCAGCAGGGCGGCGGCAAGGTCGGCGGAGACCCCGTGTGGGGTCGCGAGGAACACCACGTCGGACTCACGGGCAAGCGTCTCGGGGTCAGGGGCGCTCAGCGTGAGGCCGTTGATGTACTGGGTGAGGTGGGGGAACACTTCGGTGAAGCGTTTGCCCGCAAGTTGTCGGGAAGTTACGGCGGCGAGGCGGACCTGCGGGTGGTCGGAGAGCAGACGGACAAGCTCCGTGCCGGTGTAGCCGGTCGCGCCGACCACGCTGCACTTTTTCATTTCCTGAGAGTCCACGCGTTTGTCCTACGCGTAGCCGCAGTGATCGGAGTTGAGGAGTTAAACGTGATGTTCCGATTGAACCAATCGATGGACAGAAATGTCCTGATTCGGACAAACGCGTCCGGCGGGGGCCCGAACCACCATTTCCGGTGGAGACTCTGCGGCCCCGAAATTGCAGGCTCGAGACCCCCGAAAGGGGGCTCTCGTCCCCGGTCGCGCGACAAAGCCGGGCATGCAACCCCCCTCCCAGGTTTGGGGCCCCTGGGGCCGGACGGCGGGCCCCTCAAATTCCTGTAGGAATAGGCCCGGGGTCGCCTCGGGTGCTACAATAGGATTTTCTATCCGGCGGCTCCTGAAAATGTGCCCGCGCCGGGGCCCTTGCCCCGTCCGGCGCAAGGTGAAGACCATGGCCTCGAACATCCGGAGCCGACTCACGCCGCTCGACGAGAACGGCAAGCCGCTCGTCAGGAATTACGTCTTCGACCAGGCGGCGCACCAGAATCTGCCGGAGAAAATCATCTTCTGGGACGAGACGCTTCGCGACGGCGAGCAGACGCCGGGCCTTTTCTTCACCGTCGAGGAAAAAGTCGAGATCGCCAAGATGCTCGACGACCTCGGCGTCGGGATCATGGATGTCGGCATCCCCGTCGTCTCGAAGAAGGAGTTCGAGGCGTGCAAGGCGATCGCGCGGGAAGGCACGCACCACACGATTATCCTCGCCGCATCGCGCGCGCTAAAGGGGGACATCGACGCGTGCGTGGACGCGGGCGCGCAGGAGACCTCGATTTTCATCGCGGTGTCGGACCTGCACCTGAAGTACAAACTCAAGATGACGCGGGAGCAGTGCATCGAGGCCGCGGTCTCGTCCCTCGAGTACGCCAAGGAACGCGGAATCGCAGCCTGCTTCGTGACGGAGGACACGGTGCGCGCGGACCTCGACTTCGTCGCCGAGCTTTACAACGCCGCGATCGACGCGGGCGCAAAGCGCGCCGTCATCTGCGACACCGTCGGGGTCTGCACGCCCTCGACGGCCAAGTGGTTCGTCCGCGAGTTCAAGAAGCGGGTGAAGCCGATCCAGCTCTCGTGGCACGGGCACAACGACTTCGGGATGGCGGTGGCCAACTCGCTCGCCGCTGTGGAGGAGGGCGTCGAGATCCCCCACGGTTGCATCAACGGGATCGGGGAGCGCGCGGGCAACGCCTCGCTCGAGGAGATGATCATGGCCCTCGAGGTGCTCTACGGCAAGGACACCGGCATCAAGATCGAGAAGCTGTTCGAGGTGTCGAAGCGCATCGAGGAGCTCACGGGCATCCCGCTGGGCACCCAGAAGCCGCTCGTGGGCACGAACGCCTACAGCCACGAGTCGGGCATCCACACGCACGGGATCCTGAAGCACACGCTGACCTACGAGCCGATCATGCCGGAGATGATCGGGCGCAAGCGCGAGTTCGTCTTCGGAAAGCACACGGGGACGACCTCGGTCGAGGAGAAGCTCAAGGACAACAAGCTCGCGGCGACCCCCGAGCAAGTCAAGCAGCTCACGGAGCTCATCAAGCTCGCCGCCGAAGGCAAGACGAAGGCCGACTACGCCGAGTACATCGCGCAGTACCACGAGCGCGAGTACATGCGCCGGGGCGTGTCGGACGGGGAGTTCTGGAAGTTGGCCGCGCAGGTCGGGCTCAAGCGCGACGCGTGAGGTTCGTCCGTGGGGCTTTGGTTGGTTGGGAAGGCCAAGCGCGAGCGCGCCTTGGCAAAGCGGGGCCTTGAACTCCAACGTCTTCGCGCTCGCTGGGATATTCATACGTCAAGCTTGCCCCCGAATCCATCTTCGGATCCGAGGGCGGTGGAGTTCCGGGCCAAGGTGGCCGAGGAGGATGTCCGGCTCGGCCGGTTCATTGATGCGCTCGCCGCGGGCCACGCGGACGGTCTAACGGCGCCCGAGCCCTCGTTGGAATTGACCGTCGAAATGGGGTTGCTCCTGGCTGATGGCGTGGTCGGCCGTGACGAAGGCGCGTGGTCCGTGAGGGAATCGGCGGCGGTCAAACGGCTCTTGGAGGACGCCAAACGGCTACAGCGGTCGCCCTGACGGGCCCTTCCCGCCCAGTTCGGCCTCGGCGGCTTTGAAGTAGCCCGCCATGGTGCGCAGGCTCTCCTTCCGGTCGATCCGCTTGTACATCCCGATGGCGTCGAGGAACTTGACGAACATCGCCTTGGGGGTGTAGTCCACCTTGACGTGGAGCACCGTGCCGCCATCCTTCTCCAAGAATTCGTACAGGCGCTTCTGCGTGACGAGGTTCCCAATCTCCAATTCGGCGTCGTAGTTGAACTCACCCGGATGGAGGACGATGCGGGCCTGGCCAGGCATCTCCATCCGGCCAATTTTCATCCGCTGCTCGCAGATGATGTGGCCGTCGTCGGTGTGGCGCACCGAGCGGGCGAGCAGTGATCCGTTGGCGTACGTCTTGCTAAGCTCGGAATCTTCTTCCGAGAAGTCCGTGTACCACGCGAAGAGCTTCTCGCGCGGCAGAGGCGAGGCCATCTCGAACTCGAAGTGACCCGCGCCGACCCCTCGGGGGCCGTCCACGGCGTCCCCCTTCAAGGGCTTTTCGTGCGACGGCCGCCCGCCGATCGTTCGCAAGGTCCGAGAAACCCCCGAATAGGGTTAAGAAGGGTCCAAGGCACCCGCGCTTCGGTGACTCAAGCGATGGAGAAGATGGTGACAGGAGCCAAGAAGATCGTGTGCACCTGCGGGTTCGTTGTCCGCAGCCACGACCAAAGGGAAGTCGCCTACTTTGCCGTGGCCCACGTGCGCGACAAGCACAAGCAGGAGCTTACCCTTGGTGCCGCCAACGGCATGATGTTGGACGACTGAGCTGGCTAAGCCTCAAGTTTCCCCCTGAGTCGACCACCTGCGTCATAGGAATGCACGCCCTTGCTCCGGAGGCGTCCGCCTACAGGCGACGCAGGGCTTGGCCAAATGTCCACAGCACCGGTTTCAGCAATCCGAGTAAAAACGTTTGACGGCGCAGTGACCACGTTGGACGACGCGGCGGTTACAAAGTTGCGAGCGCGCGTGCGGGGGCCCGTCCTCTTGGCTTCAGACCCGGCCTACGCGCAATCTCGAGCCATCTGGAACGGCATGATCGACCGAAAGCCCGCGCTCGTCGTGAAATGCACGGGCACCGCCGATGTCCTTGAGACCGTGCGCTTCGCACGCGAGTCCAAATTGCTTCTGTGCGTCCGCGCGGGCGGCCACAATATCGCGGGCCTTGCCGTGTGGGACGACGCGGTCATGATCGACCTCACCCTGATGAAGGGCGTCGTGGTGGACGTCGCCGGGCGCCGGGCAACAGCGCAGGCTGGGTGCACGCTCGGGAACCTCGACCGCGAGACGCAGGTCCACGGTCTTGCCACGGTCATGGGATTCGTGTCCCAAACGGGGCTCGCGGGCCTAACGCTTGGCGGCGGTTTCGGGTACCTGACACGCAAGTACGGTTGGGCCACGGACAATCTGCTTTCTGCCGAGGTGGTCACCGCCGACGGCCGGGTGGTCCGGGCAAGCGAGCGCGAAAACGCCGACCTGTTTTGGGGAATTCGAGGCGGCGGAGGGAACTTCGGCATCGTCACCTCATTTGAGTTCAAGCTCCACGCCGTCGGCCCCCGGGTGTGGGGCGGCATCATGCTTTACCCGTTCGAAAACGCAAAGGAGGTGCTCCAGTTTTACCGGGATTTGGCCGCGAAGTCTCCCCGGGAGCTCACGCTCGTTTTCTTGGCGCGCCGAGCCCCGCCAGCGCCTTGGGTCCCCAAGGATTGGCACGGCAAACGCGTGGCGGGCATCCTCGCGTGCCACACGGGCTCTCTTGAAGCCGCGGCCAAGGACTTGGCGCCACTCAAAGCGTTTGGCAAACCCATCGCGGACATCCTGATGGAGCGCAACTACGCCGACCTGCAGACCCTGCTCGACGCGACGCAGCCCAATGGGCGCCACTATTACTGGAAGTCGGAGTGGGTGAGCGAGATCTCCGATGGCCTTGTCGAGAAGTTTCTGGAACGCGCCGCGCTCGTGCCCACACCGCACTGCCTCATGGCGCTTTTCCAAGTGGGAGGCGGTATCGCCGAGCGGCCGGCGGACGCCACGGCCGTGGGCAACCGTGACGCGGCTTTCAACCTCAACATCCAAGCCGCTTGGGACGATGGCCCCGGAGAGCCCAACATTGCGTGGTCGCGCGAGACTTGGCAGGCGATCCGCCCCTTCTCCACGGGCGGCGTGTACGTGAACTTCCTCACAGAAGACGAGGTGCAGGCGCGGATGGGCGAAGCATACCGGGAGAACGCCGAGAGGCTCGGGAAAGTGAAAAAGCAGTGGGACCCCGCGAACTTCTTCCGGGCGAATCAGAACATCCGTCCCGCGAAGTAGCGCCTGACCGCTGCGCCAGCGCTCACCCTCCGGGGCAGATTACTTAAGCGACAAGCGTTTTGACAAAGACGAGGCCCCAAATCACACCTGGCCAGTAGGCGAAATCGCAATGGCTGGAATGACGCTTGCCGAAAAGATTCTCGCGTCGCACTCCGGGAAATCCCACGTGAAGCCCGGCGACATCCTCGATGTCCGGGTCGACACGGCCATGGGCCACGAGGCCACGGCGCAAGCCGCTCCACAGTTCCGCAAGATGGGCGCGAAGAAGGTCTGGGACCCCGAGCGCGTCATGGTCGTGCTCGACCACTGGGTGCCAGCCTCGACCGACGGCGCCGTGCAGATGCACGCCGACATCCGGGTGTTCGTCAAGGAAGTTGGCATCAAGCACTTTTATGACATAGGGCGGCACGGAATTTGCCACCAAATGCTTGCCGAAGAGGGCTGGGAGGGCCCGGGCGACGTCATCATCGGCTCCGACTCGCACACGAATATGGGCGGCGGGCTTGGCGCGTTCGCTGCGGGCGTGGGGCCGACCGAGATCGCCTCCGTGTGGGCAACCGGCGAGCTGTGGATGCGCGTGCCCACGAACTTCAAGATCGAGGTGTCGGGGAAACTGGGGGAGCATGTCTACGCGAAGGACGTGATCCTGCGCACCGCCAAGCTGCTCACCTGCGAAGGCGGCCGCTATAAGGCGCTCGAGTTCACCGGCGAGACGATCCGGCGCATGCCGGTCTACGACCGGCTCACGATCTGCAACATGACTACCGAGCTGGGCGCCAAGACCGGCATCATCGCTGGCGACAAGATTGTCCGACAGTACCTCGAAGGCAGGTACCGCCGCCAGATCCCCGAAGTCTTCCCGACCTCCGACGAGGACGCGGTGTTCCAGGAGGAAGTCGAATTCGATGTGACGGGGATGGAGCCGCAGCTTGCCTGCCCCAACTCGCCGGACAAGGTGAAGGACATCAGCGAGGTCGTGGGCGTCAAGCTCGACCAGGCCTTCATCGGCTCCTGCACGAACGCCCGCATCGAGGACATGCGCATCGCGGCGGCGATCATGAAAGGCGAGAAAGTCGCACAAGGCTGCCGCGTGATCATTTCGCCGGCCTCGACCTCGATCTACAACCAGGCGCTGAAGGAGGGGCTCATCGAGGTGTTCACCGACGCCGGGGCCGTCTTCACGGTCTCCTCCTGCTCGGCGTGCTTCGGCGGCCACATCGGCAAGATCGGCAAGACCGAAGTCGCGATCTCGAGCTCGAACCGCAACTTCCCCGGCCGGATGGGGCACCGCGAGAGCCAGGTGTACTTGGCGTCGCCCGCCGTCGTGGCGGCTTCGGCACTCTACGGCGAGATCACCGACCCTCGCAAGCTCAAGAAAAGAGTCACGGTCCCCGCGATGTGATGGGAGGAAACGCCGTGGCCGACGAATCGAAGTTCCAGGTGGTCTACAAGGGCCGCGTGCACCACCTCGGTGACAACATCGACACCGACCAGATCATGCCGGGCAAGTACCTCACGATCCTCGACCGCGCCGAGCTTGCCAAGCACTGCCTCGAGGGCTATGACCCCGACTGGGCGACGAAGAAGGCCAAGCCCGGGGACATCATCGTGGGCGGCCACAACTTCGGCTGCGGGTCGTCGCGCGAGTCGGCGCCGGTTTCGATCAAGGCCGTGGGGATCTCGGTCGTGCTCGCAGAGAGCTTCGCGCGCATTTTCTTCCGCAACAGCATCAACATCGCGCTGCCCGTCATGGTGTGCCCCGGCATCTACGCAGCGTTCAAGGATGGAGATGAGCTCGAAGTCGACATCGACTCGGGTGTGGTGAAGAACCTCACGACGGGCAAGAGCCTCAAGGCCGAGGCGCTGCCGCCGAACATCCAGCACATCCTCAAGCAGGGCGGGCTCGTCGAAGTCACGAAGGCGAAGCTGGCGAAGCAGGCGGCGGCGTAAACCCAATTCCTTCCCGGGGCGGGCTATTCCCAGACGCCTTCGGCGGCCTCGCCGCAGGTCTCGCATAGCACTTCCTCCAGAAAATGATCCTGGACGCGGCGAATTTTGAATTCCGGGTCTACGCGAATCGTTGCGAGCATCACGAATTGGTTTTTCTGGGGCGCCGGGTGCTTCCCGTCCTTGCGCTTGGGACAACGCAGCAACTGATCCCCGTGCCTTAGTTAACGTCCACTGTCTTGAAGGTCCGTATCGGCCAAACAAGACTCGTTGGGTGTCTCACTTCTGACTCAACCCCGGTCCGTAGCGTACGGTCCCGCGACCGCCCCCCACCCATACCTTGAAGCAGCCTCGCGGGCCATGGTTCGAGGTAGGCATGGCCGATCCGCTCGATCAGCTCCAGGACAACAAGCAACGCCTACAGTTGCTCTGGCTGCGCTTGCATTACGGCCAAACGCTTCGAAGCGAAGAGCTGCGGGAGCAGGTGAATGGATTCAAAACCCAAATGGGGATCTACAAGCCGAGCGGGTCCCGGCACGCCCTGTGGGTACGGGAAACGCTGCACGGCCCGTATCCGGACGAGGAACCGAAACCCGTCGGTGACGGGTCATGGACCTATCGGTATTCGCCCGAGGGTCGTGGTGGCAAGCCGGACATGGACTTGGCGACCAACCAGGCTCTCCTTCGCTGTATGGACGATGGCGTTCCCATAGGGGTGCTTCGCCAGCGCCCCGCAATCTCGGGGAAGGCCAGCTACCAAGTCCTCGGCTTGGCCTTCGTGGAGGGCTTTGATGGAAAGCACTTCCATCTGCGAAGCGAGCCGATTATCGTCGAGAACGCTCCCTCCAAGGAAGAGCACATTCCGTTCGTTGCCTTCGAAGAGAAGCGCGTGGCGGAAAGTGTCCGGCTGGTCCGCGACTCGCGTTTTGGGGTCGCGGTGCGGCTCGCCTACCGCGACCGCTGCGCCGCATGTCAAATC
>JBGQKI010000045.1:0-20372 GCA_041499475.1 Thermoplasmata archaeon | reverse complement strand
CCTCCGGAAGCGATCGGCCACGCGCCCGGAGCGGACGAGATCCTGCTTGCGCCCGCCGTGAATTTCACGCTGTGGCTGCGCGACCCGATCGCGGGCGTCCGCGCAGGCGGCGTGTCCTGCCGGTTCTCCATCGACGCCGGGACCACCTACTCCGGCGCAGTGGCCGCCGTCACCGCCGTGCAGGCCAACGGCTCGGTCGAGGCGGCTTGTTCTGTCGCCCTCTCGGAGGGAAGCCAGAACCGCGTCCGTATCGTCGCCTGGGACAACGCGAACAACTCAGTCACTTTGGGCCCCTACTCCGTTCGGGTCGACGTGCCTCCCTCCGTTGGGATCCTTGCCCCCACGGGCGGCTCGACGGTCTACGGGTCGTTGGTGGCCCTGAAGGCCGAGGTCGTCGACGCCGACAACGATGTCGTCTCCGTCGAATGGTACCTCGTACCTTCCGGTGAGCGCGTGGGCGAGGGGCCAAACGCCACGGCAGTCCTCCCGCCAGGCAACTTCGCCGTGGAGGTGCGCGTCTCGGACGCGGCGGGCCATGTGGTAACGCGCGCCGTCCCGTTCATCGTCGAGGATACTAAAACGGGGCCCTCCGACATGCAGGGGTGGTTGCTCGCCGGATTGCCCGCCGTTATCGGCGCGGCGGTTCTCCTCGCCTGGCTCAGGCGCCGTCGCACCGCGTGAGCCACCGCCGCCCCCCCGGTCTTGGTTTGCGACCTGTCTCCAAAGCGCGGGCCTCGAGTATCGTTGGCCGCCCAACTTCCGACACACGATGGCTAGCCGGATCGCGGAAGCCGGCAATCGCGCGGGCGTGGCGCCCCTCGCCCAAATGACCATGCTTTGCGAGACGATGGGATGGCGCGACCCCACCACGGCAATGCGTTATTTGCACAGCGACGAGACCCAGAAACGGGCCGTCCTCATGTGGGCGGCCGATAGGACGATGAAAGGAAGGGAGAGCGGATAGATTGGACTAAAGGTGGCGCCTCGTACGCAACCGCTCGCTAATCTGAAATACCGAATCCGCAATTGCGCCGTAATGGGGAAGGTTGCTTCTTCCCGGCGCCGCGCTCCCGCCGTCGGCCGCCGCCCCGTCGACAAGATCCTCGGCGAGTACGACCTCTCCAAACTCACCATCGGCACCATCGGATCCCACACCGCGCTCCAAATCTTCCACGGCGCCCGCGTTGAGGGCTTCAAGACGCTCGGCATCGTCTTAGCAAAGAAGAAGCGCGTCTACGACGCCTTCCCGCGCGCCCGCCCCGACAGCTACCTGACGCTGATGAATTCGTACAAAGAGCTCCTCGACCACCAGGACGAACTCATCGCCCACAATACCATCCTCATCCCCCACGGCTCGTTCGTCGAATACGTCGGCGCCGACCTCATCGCCAAGGAACTCAAAGTCCCCGTCTTTGGCAACAAGGCCTCGATGCAGTGGGAGAGCGACCGCAAGATCGAGCGCAGGTGGCTCAAGATGGCCGGCTGCAAAGTCCCCCGAATCTACAAGGACCCCTCGGAAATCGACGGCCCTTGCATCATCAAGTACTACGGCGCCAAGGGCGGCAAGGACTTCTTCATTGTCACGAACGCCAAGGACTTTTACAAGAAGATCAAGAAGCGTCACCTCGAAGACAAGACCTACACGATCCAGGAGTTCGTCATCGGCGCTCGCTACTACCACCAGATGTTTTACACGCCCCTTTCGAAGAGGGCCTGGCCCGCGGGGCGCGGCTCGATTGAACTCATGGGCATTGACCGGCGCATCGAAAGCAACATCGACGAGCTCCACCGGTTCGGGTTCACGCGCTCGGAGATGGAAGACGCCGGGATCGTGCGCTCCTTCGTCGTGACCGGCAACGAGCCCATGGTCGTGCGCGAGTCGCTCCTCGACCGCGTCTTCGAGATGGCCGAGGGAGTCGTCGACACCTCGATCGAGCTCTTCGACCCGGGGCTTATCGGGCCGTTCTGCCTGGAGACGATCCTCACTCCCGAACTCGAGTTCTACGTGTTTGAGATCTCCGCGCGCATCGTCGCCGGTACGAACCTCTACCCGCTGGGCTCGCCGTACACGGCCTACATCCACGGCGTGCCGATGTCCACGGGGCGGCGCGTGGCCCGCGAGATCAAGCGGGCGGCCGCGAAGGGGCGGCTGCCCGAGGTTTGCAGTTAGACCGTACCCAGGCGAGGGCGCCGCGCCTCTCGGGACAAGCCGCGACTTTCTTATGGTCGCTCGTGGCCCTTCGTCCTCGGAGCCAACCGGTGAACCAGACCCATCGGGCCCGCCCCTGCGCGGCGCTCCTCGCCCTCGTCACGGCGGCCCTCGCGTTTTCGGGCTGTTTTGGGGGCACGAACGGACCGCCCCCGGGCCACATCCGCCAATTCGTCCTCGTGCAGGGCACGGGCTACGAATTCACGCGGCTGCCGGTGCCCACGGGCGCCGGCCTCCTCGAGTTTGCCGCCTTGAGCCCGTCGGGCGCCTACCTCACCCTCTCCTTTGCCGACGGCACCACACAACTGCTTGCCTCCAACGGGACCCTCATCCGCAACCTCGTGCCCATTACATCGAACGTGAGCTGCGCGGGGTCCGGCGCCGTCTTTCAATTCCTGCGCGAGGACCTCGTACTCGGCGGGGCCGGCGACTGCCTCGTCGTGATGGGCCTCGACGGAACCGTGGTGTGGACGCTTTCCTCCGGCCTCGTGGTCAACATCGAAGACCCGATGCTGTCGTCCGATGGCTCGCGCGGCGTTTCGCTGTACGGTCAGACGGTGCGGGCCTTCGAGGTCAACGGGGCTCGTTCGGCCGAAGACTCGCTCCCCGAACCCAATGCCACGGAAGCGAAGCGGGCGCACGTCGCGATCTCCCCGGACGGCAGCCGGCTCGCCGTCGTGCTCGGGATCACGCGGTTCTACGCCGTCGACCTTGCCTCCGGCACCCTCCACCTGCTTGGCGAGTTCCCGCGCATCGGGCGAGTCCTCTTCAGCGCTGACAGCCTTCGCGCGGTGCAGGGGCCGGACGACGCCGGGGTCTCTGGCTCCGACTCCATCGCGCTGTACGAGTTCGGCGGCCCGGCAGTGCGCTCGACGACCTACGCCTGCCCCGGGTCCTCCCCCGGCCTTGCTCTTCCCGCGTGCCCGCCCGCGGCGGGCCTACAGGCCATTTCCCCCTCCGGCCGTTGGATTTCGTGGAGCGATCTCATCGACGCCATCTTCGAGGACTCGGCGGGGCACGGCAACTGGACGACTGCCGGAGCCGTCCACCTCATCGACCTCTCCGCGCCCAACGCGACGCGCGGCTTCGAGGCGGGCCCGCCCCGCACCGGGGCGGCACTTCTGACCGACGGGCCCGCGCCGGACGAAACTTCGGTCATCGCGCTTGTGGTCCTCGAGGACGGAAGCGCCGTCGCGGTGAGCGTCGCCGGGACGCCGCCGCAGTCTCTTTTCGTGACTCGGGCCAGCGCTGGTTCATCGCTGCCGGGCCTCTCCGGCCGCTATGCGTGAACCCAAGTCGCGGTGCGAATGCTCGCGCCGTAGCGGCGACCCGCGTTCACGAAAGGCTTTATCGCCCCCGTTGGATGGCGTGCGGGGTCACCGCCTGCGCGTCTCCCGTGCGCTCATTTCGGTAGCCGATAAGACCGGGCTCATCCCGCTTGCGGGCGCGCTCCACGCGCTCGAAATCGAACTCATTTCCACGGGGGGCACCGCCCGCGAGTTGCATTCTGCGCAAATCCCGGTGACCGAAGTCTCTGCCCTCACCGGCTTTCCCGAACTCCTCGATGGCCGCGTCAAGACGCTCCACCCGCGCGTCCATGCCGCGCTCCTCGCGCGCCGCGACAAGCCCTACCACATGGAGCAGCTCGAACACCACGGCGTCAAGCCTATCGACATGGTCGTCGTAAACCTCTACCCCTTCGAGGCGGCCGTCGCCCGCAAGGCCACACACGAGGACATTGTGGAAAACATCGACATCGGCGGCGTCACCCTGATCCGTAGCGCGGCCAAGAACGGCGACCAGGTCGCGGTCGTGACCTCGCCATCCTGGTACGACCGAATCGTATCGGAACTGAAGGAGCGCCGCGGCGAGCTGTCGGACGCCACCTTACGGAGCCTCGTCGCCGAAGCATTCGCGCTCACCGCGCGATATGACGCGGCCATCGTCAGTTACCTGCAAATGCACCAATCGGGCGCCCACGGCGAGACCTTCCCGCCGGTGCTTTCCCTCTCCGCTTCCAAAGTCATGGACTTGCGCTACGGCGAAAACCCCCAGCAGAAGGCCGCGCTTTACTCCTACCCGGGCGTCCGCGAGCCATCCCTCGTCCACGCGGTGATCCACCAGGGCAAGTCGCTGTCGTTCAACAACATCCTTGACATGGACTCGGCGCTTGCGCTGCTTCGCGAGTTCGGGGACGACACCGCCGTGGTCATCCTGAAGCACACCACGCCGTGCGGCGTGGGCCGCGACGCGAAGCCGGACGCAGCCTATGACCGCGCGCTTTCGACGGATCCGGCGTCTGCCTTCGGCGGCATCGTCGGCTGTTCCGTCGAGGTCGACGCCGCGCTTGCCGAGGCCTTGACCTCATCTTTCAAAGAGGCAATCGTGGCGCCGTCGTTCAACCGCGAGGCGCTTGCGGCACTCAAGAAGAAACCAAACATGCGCGCGGTCGAAGTCCCCAACTGGCGCGAACCCGCCGACCCGCGCGAATGGGACATCAAGAAGGTGGTCGGCGGCATCCTCGCTCAGGAACGCAACCTTCTGCTCGAGGGCGCCGACCACAAGGTCGTGACCAAGCGCAAGCCCACGGACGAGGAGCTGCGCGCGATGCGCTTCGCCCTCAAGATTGCCAAGCACATGAAGAGCAACGCAATCGTGTTCGCTCGCGAGTTCGAGACGGTCGGGCTCGGGGCGGGTCAAATGTCGCGCGTCGACGCCGTCAAGGTCGCGGCCATGAAGGCGCTCAAACCGACCAAGGGCTGCGTCATCGGCTCCGACGCGTTCTTCCCGTTCCGCGACGGGGTCGACGAAGCGGCCAAAGCCGGCATCTGCGCGATCATCCAGCCCGGGGGCTCCATCCGCGACGGCGAAGTCATCAAGGCCGCCGATGAACACGGGATGGCCATGGTGTTCACGGGCGTGCGCCACCTTAGGCATTGACGGGCCGCCGCCGCTACGCCGCCACAACGACGGCCTCCCCTTCCTTCTTGTCTTTCGGCAGCCGCCCCGTCACATAGATCGCGGGCACAACCGCGATGCAGGCCACCACCGCGGTGACCATGAAAACCTCGTGGATCGAGACTGCGGTGGCCGCGCGCAGCGCGGCAAAGTAGGCGGGCGTGGGTGCTCCGATAAGCGGCGGCACCAGTGCCGCAACGCGCGCCTGTTGGAGCGAACCGAGGATCGAGACCCCGAAGGCCCCGCCGATGTTCATGAGGAATTGGACCATCGAGGTCGAGATCCCTATGTCCTTCTTCGGCACCGCGTACTGGACTACGAGCACCGCCGGCGCAAAGGTAAGCCCGATTCCGAAGCCAACCGGCATGAGGTAGAGGAAAAGCCCCGCCGGCCATCCGCCTTGAGACGCAATGAACAAGGGCGTCGACGCGTTGACGAGCGTCATGAGGAGCCCACCGGCCGCCATTAAGACCATCCCGCCCAGCATCATGGGGCGGTAGCCTGTCCTTGGCAGCAGCATGCCACCAAGCGATGCGCCGACCACCATCGGGATGAGGAAGCCATAAAGCGTGTTCCGGATCGAGTCCGGCGGCTCCGCCAGGGCAAACGCGACGAAGACGGATATGTAGGTCAACATTACGATCATCACAAAGCCGCGCAGGAAACTCACCGCGCTGCTTGCGCTCACCACGCGGATCTTGAAAAAGCGCAAGGGGAGCACCGGTTCGGCTGCCCGCGCTTCGACCCACAAGAATGCGGCCAAGAGAACCGCCCCGAGTGCGAGCACGCCGATCGTCAGGGGATCCGACCACTGCCAGCCCGGTACATTGCCGGTCTCTTCAAGGACGAGCATGAACGCCGCGACCCAGGCCGCGAGCAGCGCCGCGCCACGCACGTCGAACTTCGCCGCCGTCCCGCTCTTGAGGGGGCCCATCGCCGAGAGGATGATCGCCACGCTTGCCACGCCGAGGGGCAGGTTGATGTAGAAAATCCAGCGCCAAGTCGTCACGCCCACAATCCAACTGCCCACGAGCGGGCCGAGCACGCTCGCGATGCCGAAGGTCGCGGCGAAGGCCCCCGAGAGCCGGGCACGTTCGCGCGGCTCGAACATGACCCCGATGATCGCGTTGGCGACCGGGAAAAAGGCCCCGCTTCCCACGCCTTGAATCGCACGAAATACGATCAGCTGGTCGAGGGTTTGAGCAAGTCCAGACAGCGCCGAGCCCACCATGAAGATCCCGAGGCCCAAGAGGAAAAAGAGGCGGCGACCGTAATGGTCCGAAAGCTTGCCGAAGATCGGCATCGCGATGGTTTGGGCAATGAGGTACGCCGAGACCACGAACGCAAGCCCGTTGACTTGCTGGAGGTCCTTGACGATCGATGGCAGGGCGGTGACCACGATCGTGTTGTCAAGGGCGCCAAGCAGCATCCCGACCATCAGGCCGACAACCACAAGCCTGCGGCGGCCGCTCTTGGTGTGGGGGCTGCCCCCGTGGGCCGCGGCCTCGGCGGGCGGCGCCGCGGGAACTTGTTCGTCCGAAACCTTGGCAGGCGTGTTTCCGTTCGTCATGGGGATCACCGGTTGTGTCGCGTCCTTTCTGTGTCTGAGGAGGAATCGAGCTCGAGGGCCATCGCGCGCATCACGCGGCCTGCCGCCGCAAGGTCGGCCGCCGGGACCCCTCGGGTCGCCTGCGCTGCGAGCCTGGCGACTTCGTCGCCCGCCCGCCGAAGGAGCGCCTTCCCCTTTGCCGTGGCGTGGATCGTGACGACGCGCCTATCGCTCGGGCTGCGCCGCCGCACGATGTACCCGCGCCCCTCGAGGCCATCGAGGATCGGGGTCACCGAGGGAGCGCGAATCCCGAGGTACCGCGCAAGCTCCGACGGGGTGAAGGGGCCGTGCATGTGGATCCACTTCAAGATCCAGAACTGGGCGTTCGTGAGCCCCGCGGAGCGTACCTTGGGGAAAGACCGCTGGTGGAGCTCACGGGAGACGAGGGGGAGGAGGTCGACGAACTGGGCCCCGCCCTTGCGCGCCTTGCGTCGGGTGGTGGGCATCGCCGGTCCTCGCTGGGGCGCCGGAAGAGGGAAGCCCCTAATAATGATTAGGCTTGTCTAACTATTCGAGCCGCCTAACTAAGTAGAAGTCTCCATCCGGGGCCGTGCGCCGGCCCGGGCCGGCCCTGCGAAACCGCACGCCAAGGCTTCTCCCGTTCCCGCAAAGGTTAAGCGATGACCCGCGAAGGGTGCCCCGCGAAGGCGAGCGTCCGTTGAGAGCCCGGAAGACGACCAAGGAGGACCCGTTTCTCCAAGCCTTTCGGATTGCGGCGGCCCACCGCGGGACGCCCGTCGCGCGCGTGGAGGGCGACACCGCCACGCTCCTCATCGGAGGGGTCCACCAGGATGTGTCGCTCGCCGAGCCGCGCGCCGCCTGCGAGGGCGTTTTCCCCGGGGACCGCCGCCGCGTGATCGAGGACTACCTCACGGCGTTTGCCTCCATAAGCGGGACAGCCCGCAAGGAAACATTCGCAGAAGTCCGCGACCGAATCCTGCCCCGCGTGGGTCCTGCGATGCCGGGCGGTGAAGCGTGGGCGGCCATCCCTTTGGTGCCCGGGTTCCTGGACCTCTTCTTCGTGGCCGACGAGCCGGAGCGCATGCGTTACCTCGCGGGCGCCGACCTGTCCGAGTGGGGCATCCGCCTTACCGACCTCCTGCCGCTCGCCGTGCGCAACCTGCGCGCGCGCACCGACTGGCGGCTCCTGCGCTGGACCGACGAGCCCCGGGGCGTCGGGATCTACCCCCCCGTCGACGCCTTCGTGGCCGCACGCATGCTCCTGCTCCGAGATGCGCTCCGTCCGTGGCCGGACCCCGGAGCCATCGTCGCCGCCCCAGAACGGTCCGTCCTTGCCATCGCGCCCATCGGCGGTCGCAAGACCCTCGCCCACCTCGACGACATCGCGCGCGCGGCCGGAAGGGCCGCGCCCCGCAGGGGCCTGCCGGTCACCGCCGACTTGCTTTGGTTCGACGGCGCGACCTGGGAGCGCATTCCGGTCTCGCATGACCGGGGCGATAGCGAAACGAAGCCGACGCAAAGGCTTCTGGAGGCGGTAGGCGGGGGCCCGTCCGCCGCCGGCTTGAGCGCGCTCAGCGGCGTTTGACCGGCTTGCGCTCGCGCCCCGCCGGCCTGCCCTGGGCCTTCAGCATATTGTCGCGCGACCTCGATAGGATCCCCGACAACGAGTGGAACTCGAACTTGGTCATTTGCCCTCGCCCGAAGAGCCTCCTCATCATGATCCTGTTCCTTTGCCTGCGCCACCCAATCACGCCCGCCGCATCCATCACTTCGTCGATCCGCTCGAGCAGCGCTTCCCGCTCCAGCCCCGTGGCAAGCTCGGGCTGGGGGATCGCGCGCACGGCGTCGGCAAGCTCGTACAAGACGATCGCGAGCGCGTGGCTGACGTTGAGCGACGGGTACGCGTCGTTCGTCGGAATGGTGAGGAGCACGTCGATCCGCTCCAATTCGTCGTTCAGCAAGCCGCGGCTCTCGCGGCCGAACACGAGCGCGATGCACTTGCCGGTCCCTCGGATGAGGGGGACGGCCTCCTTGATCGGAGTGGGGTTCCGCCAGACCGAATTGTCCGGAGCCGCTAGCACCGCCGTCGTGCCCACCGCAAGGTCGGCGGCGCGCAGCGCCTCGTCAAGGGTGTCCACCCGCTGCGCCCGGTTCAGGATGTGTTGCGCGTGGACGGCCCGGTCGCGCGCCTCCTCCGTGATCTCGCACCCGCCGACGATGACCAAGTTCTCGATCCCAAAGTTCGCCATGATTCGGGCTACAAACCCGAGGTTTCCGGGGATTTCGGGCTCGACGAGCACCACATACGCTTGCCGCGCGCTTTTCTGCACGGGCTCCGCCTGGTGCTTGGGTGTCCCGGGCTTGATCGTGAAACTCTTCCGGCGCGCCTTCATCTCGCGCGCTTTCCGCTTGCTCATCCAGGCCGCGCATCCTGCGCTTGCCTCATTAGGCTTGGGGCGGGCAACCTTTTGATGCGCGCGCCCCGTTGCCGCCCCGTGGCCGACGAGCCGGTGCTTCGCGCCGCCCTAAAGATCGCCTACGACGGCACACAATTCTGGGGGACAAACCCCCAGCCGGAAAAGCGGACGGTGTACTCCGAAATCCGCCACGCCCTGCACGCCGACCGCGTCGCGCTCGCGCGGCCCGGCATCCCGTTTGCAAGCCGCACCGACCGAGGCGTGTCGGCGCTTGGCAACTGCATCGTGCTCGATGTCCTTGGGTCCAAGGGCCTCGACCAGTTCGTGCCCTCGCTCAACGCGGAGCTCCGCGACATGGCCGTCGTGGCGGCCGTCGAGGCGCCCGCCACCTTTCAGCCGCGCCGCGCCTCGATGCGCGTCTACCGCTACGCGCTCCTCTGCGCCGAGGAGCTCGACGAGTCGCCTCTGCGCGAGGCCGCCCAACTCTTCGTGGGCAAGCACAACTTCCAGGCCTTCGCAAGGCGCGACAAGAAACGGCACGGCCGTCCCCACGCGTACGAGTCCACCATCGAGTCGATCATCGTCGATCGCCACGGGCCCGTTGTCCTGATAACCGTTCGAGGCTCCCGCTTTTGGTGGAATCAGATCCGCCGGATGGTCCCCGCCATGGAAGCGTACGCGCGCTCCCAGTGCACCCTCGCCGACCTGCGCCATATGCTCGAGGGCGGCGCCCCCGTCAAGGCCGCCCTCAAGGCGGCACCCCCCGAACCGCTCATCCTGCTCGACGTCGAGTACCCCTCGCTCGCCTTCCTGCGCAAGCCGCAGTGGCTGCGGCCCAAGGAGGGGTGGCTGCGCCGCCTCACGGTCGAGGCCGCCGCCGCCCAAGCCTTCAGCGGGGCCCTTGTGGACCTCCTGGGACGTTCGTGAGGCGGGGCGGCGACCTCCACCGCTCACCCCACAACCTTCATCTTGGCCCCCTTTGTCCCCACGCCCGTGCTCATCTCCATCGTCACCACGGTGCGCAACGAGGAGCGGAACCTCGGCGCGCTCCTCGATTCCCTGCTCGTGCAGGAGGCCCCCTTCGAAGTCATCGTCGTCGAAGCCTTCTCGGAGGACAAGACCTGGGAAGTCGCCCAGGAGTACGCGCGGCGCAACCCCGACATCGTCCGGGCTTTCCAGCAGGGCGGCTCCCGCGGCACGGGCCGCAACGTCGGCGTCGAGCAGGCCAAGGGCAGCCGAGTCGCGTTCATCGACGGCGACTGCATCGCGTCGCCAAATTGGCTGCGCGAGACCCGCGCCGGTGCTTCCAAGGCGCCCATCGTCGCCGGCCGCACCATCCTGATGGGCTACCGACCCTTCGCCGAGCTTTCGCGCGTCGAACTCCACGTCCACGGCGCGGACGTTTCATTCCCTTCTTCCAACCTCAGCTACGACACCGCGCTCTTCCGCCGCCTGAAGGGCTTCGACCCGCGCTTCCAGACCGCGGAAGACATCGACCTCAACTTCCGCGCGGTTGCCGCCGGCGCCTCCATCTTCTTCGCCGAGCGCGCCCTCGTCTACGCGCGTGCCCGCGACACCTTCTTCGGTTTTTTCCGCCAGGCCTTCTGGAACGGCTACGGCCGCAAGCAGCTCACCCTCAAACACGGCGCTTTGTGGAGTTCGTACTCCCTCCAGAGCTTCATCATCGACTACAGTTCGATCTGGTACGCGGTCCGCCTCGTGGTCGGCTTCCTCGGCTACCTGATGGCCAAGCTGAAGGAGTCGGCCTCCGACTACCGCACCGACGACCGCTCAGCCCCCTCCTAAATGCCTAAGTGCGCGCGCGGCCTTCGCGCCGCCGGGGTGGAGCATTGGACCCGCTGACCGTGGCGTTCTTCCTCGCCCTGTCAGGTGTCGCGGCCGGATTCCTCGGCGCGCTCCTCGGCCTCGGCGGCGGCTTCCTCCTTGTCCCAATCATGACGCTCGGCCTCGGCGTGGACATCAAGGTCGCCGTGGCGGTTTCGCTCGTTGCGGTGGTGGCCACCTCCGCGGGGTCGGGCGCGGCGAGCGTGCGCCGCGGCGTTGCCAACACACGCCTGGCCATGTTCCTCGAGGTTGCCACGACGCTCGGCGCGATCGCCGGCGCCTACATCGCCATTTCGATGGGTCGCGAATTCCTGTTTGCACTTTTCGGAATCGCGTTGCTCACCGCGATCCCCTTCATGATTCGACCGCTTGCGCCGCCGAAAAACGGCGGCACCGGAATCGTCCCCTCCCTCATCCACACCTCTCGTCTGCGCCTCGACGGCCACTACGCCAACGAGGCCGACGACCTCGTCGCCTACGAGGTCCACCGGCCTGGCGCCGGTTTCGCGCTCTCTTGGTTCGCCGGCGTCGTCTCCGGCCTGCTCGGCATCGGCGGCGGGATCGTCAAAGTCCCCACGATGCGCGGCGTGATGGGCGTCCCGATGAAGATCTCCATCGGGACCTCCAACTTCATGATCGGCGTGACAGCCTGCGCCGGGGCGCTCGTCTACCTCGCTCGCGGGACCCTCGACCCCGTGCTTGCCGGGACTGCCGCCCTCGGCGTCGTGGTCGGCTCCCGCTACGCCTCACAGGTCGTCGAGGGGATAGACACCCGCCGGCTCGTCTTGGTGTTCGCTGTGGTCATGGCCGCGATGGCGCTTTCCATGTTCCTCAAGGCCGGGGGAGTGTTCCCGTGACCGACGAGCCCGCGGCGCCGCCGCTCGACGCGCGCCCCGCGGACCTGGAGATCCTCATCCCCAAACTGCTGCGCGGGGGGCTCCTGCTCGCCGCCGCACTCATGGCGGCCGGCTTGCTCCTGCTTGCCGCGGGCCACGGCGCCACCTCGGGAATCGAGTTCTCGCTGCCCAACCTGCCTCGGCTCCTCGAGGCCGGCGACCCGCGCGCCGTGGTCGGCCTGGGGATCGTCATCCTCCTGGCCACGCCCCTCGTCCGCGTCGTTGCTTCGCTCGCGTATTTCGTCCGCCAGAAAGACAGGCTCTACGTCGCCCTGACCGCAATCGTGCTTGCCAACCTCGCGCTTGCGGCCGCCCTTGGGACGGTTTGAGCGAGGCGGCCGTCACTTCAATTGGATCAAGTCGACCTGCGGCACAATGTCGCAGGCGCGGCACGCATGGCACATGGTCTGGTAGTTGAGCACATTCAGCCCGGCTTGCTCAAGCAGCTCCTGCTGGATCTTCGCAAGCCGCACCATCCGCTCGGCGCCCACCGGCTTAAGCCGCCCTCCAAGAGCCTGTTCGAGGTGCTCGTGGTTGATGTCGTTCCACCGCAGCGAACGGACCGTCGGAACAATCCCGTGCCCGATGAGGAAGGCCATTCCTTGGTGGACGCTCTCGTCGCTCTCGCCCATCCCGATGATCAGGTTCGCCGTCACCCGCTCGCGCCCGAACTTGCCTGCCGCGTAGGCGATCAGGCGCAGCAACCGCTCGAAGTCCCAGTCCGGGCAAACCTTTGCAAAAACCTCGCGGTCGAACGACTGCAGGTTGATCTTCATCTCGGTGGCGCCCGCCTTCTTCAGCCGGTCGATCTCCGCCTCGCTTTCCAAGTACGGTTCGACGCCGATCGGCATTTCCGGCAGCCGCTTTCGCAGTTCCTTCACCAGCCATTCCATGTCCGCGAGCGTCTTGCCCGGGATCCCCGAGACGCCCGCCGTGATCCCGATCGACTTGAGGTCATCGCGCTTGGCGGCCTCGAGCAGCTTTGCAAGCCACTCCTCCTTCTTCACGCGCTTCCTCGTCTCCTTCTTCAAGTGCGGTGTCGCGCAGAACTTGCAGTCCATCGCGCAACCGCTTTCGATGTTCACGAACGCCTGCCCCGGGGCGTGCATTAGGTTCGGCAGGTACCGGACCCCGTCGATGAACAGCCTGCCCTTTCTCCAAATGGCAAGCCCCTGCCCCTCGTCGACCAGCCGGAACTCGGTGCGCGGGTCCTCGGAGAGGCGCATCCGGACGCGCGTTCCTTCCCACTCAAAGGTGAGCGCGCTCTCGCCGGCGTCCGGGCCCGCCGTCGAGTGCGCGAGCCCCTCGAGCTCCCCCACCGAGGGGTCGACGAAAACGTACCCGGCCGAGATCAGCTCGGCCTTGCGCATCGCACGCTCGTCAAGGGTCGCGGCCACAAAGCCCTCGACCCCCCTCTTGGCCATAAGCGTTTGGCTCGCGCTCCCGCATTGGGCCCTTCGCGCAAAGCCTTCTTCACCAACGCCGCCATCGAGGCCCCCCATGGGAAAGACACCCTACCTCGTCCGGCGCCGCACTGCCAAACTCGTCGACGAGGCCCACGCCCTCGACGAACAGGGCGACCAGGACGGCGCCTGGGCCAAGCTCGAAGCCGCCCTCAACGAGGACCGCGAGTCCTTCGACGCCGAATTCCTCCTCGGGCGCATCGCGAACGACCGCACTCGCCCCGACATCGCCGCCTCCCACCTCGAGCGCGCCGTGGCCCTCAACCCCAACGCCGCCCACGCGCACTCCGAACTCGGGCGCGCCTACCACGAACTGCGCCGCCGCGCCGACGCCGAAAAGGCCTACCAGCGCTCGCTCGACCTCAAGAACGACCCGTACACCGCCATCAACTTCGCAACCCTCCTGCGCGACTCCGGGCGGTTCCAGGAAGCCACGGCCATGTACCAGCGGGCCCTCTCGGCGCCCGGCCTCGACAAGGAAACCGCCGCGAAGATCCGCGGCATGCTGTAGCCGATCGCCGCCCGCAAACTACCAGTAGTTTCGCTCGCCTGCCGCGCCGGGAGGAATCCGCGTCGCGCTCTTCCGCCGCTCGGCTCCCGTCGACGAAGAGGCCCGCGACGACGATGCCGCGCCCGACGCCGACCTGGTCGAGGCCCCCGCCGAAGACCCAGCCCGCGTCCTGCGTTTGCGCCTGGTCTACGCCGCGGTCACCCTCCTCATCGGCTCGGTCTTCGCCCTGTTTTCCATTACCATCCTCGGTTTCGCCGTCTCCGGCCGCCTTTCCCTCCTCTTCGCCGCTGGCGCATTCCTCCTCGCCATCGGCGTCCCTGCCCTGCTCCTTCGCGCCGCGCTCCGCGCCGTTTCTGCGTGGCGCCCCGCCTCCGACGAGCTGCGCTCCGCCGCCGGGCTCACGTCCCTCGCTTCCGGGTTCGTCCTGCTCGGCGCCGACGGCCTCTTCCTCGTGTTCACCTTCACCGTCCTCCTCACCCAAGGCGGCTCCGCCATCGTCCTCATCCTGCCCCTCTTCGTCCTTGCCTACTTCACCCTCCAACTCGTCCGCGAAGCCACCGACGACTTCCTCAAGCGCACCAACCTCCGCCGCGAGCTGCGCCTCTTCCTCACCACGCTCGGCTACTTCGTGTTCACCGCGCTCGTTTTCCTCGTCCTTGCCACCGCCTCGACGGCCTCGCCCGTCGTGCTCGTTTCTCCCGCCGACGGCGCGACCATCTGCCCCGGCACGGCCCTCGATTTCGACGTCAATGCATTCGGCTCCACGGCCCCCACCGTCACATGGGACAACGGTTCCGGGCCCCAGCCGCTCGCCTTCCCCTACGACATCAATACAACCGGGTGGCCCGCCGGCTCCGCGTCCCTTTCCGTCAACGTCACCGACGCCAGCGGCTCGGCGCATTCGTCCCGTTTCAATTTCACGCTCTCCTTGGCCCATCCGCCGTGCGCCTGATTCCGCGGCGTCGCACTTTCCTCTTCGGCCCTCACGCCCCAAAACCTTCATCGGCAAGGGGCCCCAAGGCAGGCCGGCCGTGGCGGGGAGGTTGGCGATGACCTTTTTCCTCAGCGAGGGTCCCGCCCCGCAATCTCAAGGGCCCCGCCTAAATTTGCCTCGCTCCGAGCACGCGGAGATCGCCGCTACCCTCGCGACTGGGGCGTGCGCAACCGTCGTCCTTTCCGCGCTCGTCCTCACTCAATTTGCCCGCGGCCCCTCCCCGACCGTCCCCTCCCTTACCGTCTTTACCATTGCCGTGTCGGTCGCCGCCCTCTCCGCCGCCTCCTTCGCTTACTTGCGCTTCCAATCCTACCCGCGCACCTTGCCCGGAGAAATCACTCACCGCGACGCCCTCGCCTGCCTCGCCGCCGCCCTCTGCCACCCCGCGCCCGCCGGGGTCACCATCGCGTTTGCAATTTCCGCCGCGGCCAGGGGCGGCCTCGGCGCGCCCCCGAATTCCCTCGGCTTCGGGCTTTTCTCCATTGCCGCGCCCGCGTTCGTCTTCGGCCTTCCCGCAAGCTGGCTCGCGCGGCTCTGGGTCCGGCACCGGCGTGAGATCCCCGCCGGGGCCGACCTCGAGGTCGAGGCCATGGGCTTCGCGCTCACCGCCCAAATTGTGTCCATCGCCTTCCTCGCGCTCGTCCTAGTCGCGACGTCAATTCCCGCCTCAGACTAACGCGGTCCCTCCTTCCCTCCTCCCCTTCGGCTCAGCCTCCTTCCTTCCCCCCTTGCGCCTCCCTCACACTCGCCAGTTCCCTCCCCCACTTTCCCCCACTTCCAGTCGAAATCGCTCCCTCACTACGCTTAAATACCAGGCCCCCCCTCGCGCGACGCTTGTCCGCTAACGCGGAACTAGCCCGTGCACACGGCAAAGCCCCCCTTTGCTGTGCAAGATGAGTCGTAGACTCGCCGGGTCCGGCAGTAGTCCTGCCATCTGACCCCGCGCCCCGCAAGGGACAAGGGCCGCCCCCAACCTCGCAGCCCCTAAACGTCCGTGACGACTCTACCATTCGCAGACGCAATGGAAAGTTGGGCCAACACATGTTGGCGGTAAACAAGCTGTTTGGGGAATGGCTCGGCTCGGGAGCCGAAGAAGGTCGCGCCAAGCCGCGATATGCCCGGCGTAGTCGCAAGGAGACGTTGAAACCGGGATAACCGAATGGGACTTCCTGGTGGGGCCCAAACCCCACCACTCGGTAACGAGAGGGCACCCCCCAAATTGAAGCATCTTAGTAAGGGGAGGAAAAGAAATCAATTGAGATTCCGTTAGTAAAGGCGATCGAAAACGGAACACGGCAAACCGAATCCGTCCCGAGAGGGAACGGAGATGTGGAGTTGTAGGACCAGGGTCTGCTCGAACTGGATAGCCGAATGAGGAGGAATACCTCGGCCACAGAGGGTGACAGCCCCGTAGGCAAAATCCAGCACCGCAATGCCTGGTATCCTGAGTAGCGTGCGTTGGAAATCGCGCGTGAATCTGGGAGGCACAAGCTTCCAACCGTAAACACAACCCGAGACCGATAGCGCAGTAGTAGCGTGAGTGAAAGCTGAAAAGAGCCTCTGACGAGGTCTGAAAAGAACCTGAAACCAAACAGCGACAGCCTGCATGAGTGCAAAAGCCCCTCAAAAGGGCAGCATTCATGCGTCCGTTTCGAATAACGGGCCAGGGAGTTATGATCAACGGCGAGGCTAAGCGGTAAATCCGCGGAGCCGCAGCGAAAGCAATCGTCCGCAACGCGCAAGCGCGAGGGACAAGGTGCGCTCGCCTGGAGTCGTTGGTGGTAGACCCGAAGCCTGACGATCTATGCCTGGGTAAGCTGAAGCCTGGTGAAAACCGGGTGGAGGGCTCAACCGGTTCTGATGTGCAAATCGTTCGGATGACCTGGGTATAAGGGGTGAAAGTCCAATCGAGTCAGGAAATGGCTGGTTCCTTCCGAAATATCCCGCAGGATAGTCTCCACAGAGGTCGATCATGGGGTAGAGCGACCAATCGGGTTCTTAGGGGCCGAAAGGCCTCGGAACCCCGTTAAACTCCGAATCTGTGATCACCGTAGAAGTGGGGAGGCGGGCATCAGGGGTAAGCCCGGTGTCCGAAAGTGGAATAACACAGCTTTACGTTAAGGTCCCAAAGTGCCGACTCAGTGTGAATAAAGAACGTGGTCCAAGGTCAAAAACAACTGGAAGGTGGGCTCAGAAGCAGCCATCCTTTAAAGAGTGCGTAACAGCTCACCAGTCTAGATTTTGGGCGCGGAAAGTGGACGGGGCTTAAGTCGGCCACCGACACGTAGACGCACGCGCTAACACGCGTGATCGCGTAGGAAGGCGTCGTCCGCGGTGCGAAGCTTGGGCGTGAGCTCAAGTGGACCGCGGTCGAATGAGGATCCTGGTGTAAGTAACAGCAAAGTGGGGTGAGAATCCCTTACCGCCGTAGGGGCAAGGGTTCCTCTGGCAATGTTCGTCAGCCGGGGGTTAGTCGGTCCTAAGTCTGCTCTTAACCGACGCAGACGACAGGGAACACGGTTAATATTCCGTGACCATGAGTGGAATTGGGCGTGCGCTGAAGCACGCAGGTAGGCTCGCTTACTGGGCAGTCGCCCAAGTGACCTGCATACGGGCGCCAAGAACCGTTATGGTGAGAGGCGCCCCAAGGCAAGGTCGGGGTCCTTTGTAGGCCTCGAGCCGATCCTGAGTGCCCGTGAAAAGGCACACGCCGCCGCCACTTTTGACCGTACCGAGATCCGACACAGGTGCCCCTGGGTTAGAAGCCCAAGGCGTGTTGGCCAATAATCTTCGCGAGGGAATTCGGCAAACTAGCGGCGTAACTTAGGGATAAGCCGTGCCAGCCGTGGTGAGACGCACACGCGTGCTAGCCATGTCTGGTCGCAGTGACGAGGGAGGTCCGACTGTTTAACAAAAACACATGTGACCGCAAGTCCGAAAGGATGTGTATGGTCGCTGAAGCCTGCCCAGTGTCGGTATCTGAAATCCGGGTTCAACCGGCCGAAGGACCGATAAACGGCGGGGGTAACTATGACCCTCTTAAGGTAGCGTAATACCTTGTCGCTTAATTGGCGACTTGCATGAAGGCCCAACGAGACCTCTACTGTCCCCGCGAAGAGACCAGTGAAAACGAGAATACCGGCGCGCAGTCCGGTACAGTCCTCCTGAAAGCGAAGACCCCGTAGAGCTTTACTGCAGCTTGTCGTTGCTGTATGGTTTTTGATGTGTAGCGTAGGCGGGACCCGTCGAAGGGGGAGCGCAAGCTCCCCTGGAGGGACCGATGAAACACCGCCCTTCTTGATCCGTACGGCTTACCGTGAAAGCGGGACATCGATAGGTGGGCAGCTTGGGTGGGGCGCCACGCCCTCGAAAACATAACAAGGGCGCCCAATGGTCAGCTCAGGCAGGTCAGGAATCTGCCGTGGAATGTAAGGGTAAAAGCTGGCTTGACTCGGTGGGGCTCAATAACCGACCGAGATACGAAAGTAAGGCCTAACGAACCACTCTGGCTTCCTCGTGAGGCCGAGTGATATCAGAAAAGTTACCTCGGGGATAACTGAGTTGTCTCCAGCAAGAGCTCATATCGACCTGGAGGCTTGCTACTTCGATGTCGTCTCTTCCTATCCTGGTGGTGCATGAGCTGCCAAGGGTGGGGTTGTTCGCCCATTAAAAGGGATCGTGAGATGGGTTCAGACCGTCGTGAGACAGGTTTGTTGCTTTTTGGAGGATTTGCAGTTGTCTGAGGGGAAAGAGCCTTTAGTACGAGAGGAACGGGGCTTTGGAGCCACTAGTGTAACGGTTGTCCGACAGGGCATCGCCGTGCAGCCACGCTCCAGCGGATAAAGGCTGAAAGCATCTAAGCCTGAAGCCGCCCCTGAAAAGAGACAACAGAGAACGCCTGCAGAAGACAGGCCGATAGACTGGGGGTGTAAGCGTACGAGCCGCAAGGCGAGTCGCGTGCCCGCCAGCACTAAACTTCAGGCCGTGCGACAGTGTTGGCCCGACCCTTAATTGCGTCTGCGGGTGGAAAGTGAGGGGGATTCCTTGGGTGAGCGGGAGCGCTGAATGGATAGCGGGGCTCGGTTAGTGTTAATTGGTGGGGGGCGGGTTTGGGCGGGGCGAGGTGAGGGGTTGCAGCGGGGGACACATGGGGCGGTGGCGGGGCGGATCGTGGAGCCCTTTGCGCTCTCGAAGGAGGCGTTCCAGGCGTTCACGAAGGACGCGGAGGTGATGGACGAGAGTTTGTTTGCCAACATTTTGGCGTTGGAGATGGAGGTGCCGACCGACCAGGCCGACCAGGTTAAGAACACGTACCTGATTGTGATGTCGGCGCTCTACGAGATTGACGGGTGGGTGGACCGGTACTCGACGCGGGCGGCCGACCACGTGTTGAAGCACTTCCGGGACGCGCGGTCGGCGCTTGCAAAGCAGGGGGGTAAGCTGCCGCTGTCTGACCGCGTGGCGACGAAGTCGCTGGCGAAGATGGTGCACTTCCTGATTGATGTGAGTGTGCCGTTCCACTCGGCGAAGATCCTGACCTTTGAGGATGTGGGGCGTTACACGATGATCCCGGGGGAGAAGGAGAGGAACGAGTATGTGCGGGGGCTGATCGAGAACCTGGTGATTTTCATTGCGGGGCACGACGCCTACGAGCAGATCGCGGAGGAGCGGTCGGAGCAGGTGGTGGCGCTGCTGCCGAGGAGCGCGGGGCAGATGGACTTGAGCGGGGTGGACGACGCGGAGGTGGCGCTGTACCTGAAGAACTGGGTGGACGGGCATGTGGAGCTCGTGAAGTCAAAATACAGCGAGGCGTCGATGCTGATGCAGGAGTGGCAGGAGAGCCAGGGGGACGTAAAGGCGGTGGAGGCCATTGAGGTGAAGGCGGTGAAGCTGCAGGCGCAGTGCTTGGCGCCGGCGGTGGATGTGGCGGGGAAGCTGCTTACCGTGTTTTACTCGCCGAAGGCGGGGTGAGGGGAGGCGCGCTGGGGCGCGCGAGGGGCCCTCGGTTCAGGCGGAGACGACGGTGGAGACTTTGACCTCGAAGACGAGGGTCTCGCCGAAGAGGAAGGCGTTGGGGTTCAGTTGGGTCTGATCGGGCGTGAGCCAGAAGACGACGGTCTCCTGCTCGAGGGCGCCGACGGTGTAGGGCTCGAAGCCCTTGTGCTCGAGGTTTTGGTAGTCGGCGGGGGCCTTGACGGTGAAGTCGAAGGGGATAACCCCCGAGCCGGCGGGGCGCACGTACTGGGGGTGGGTCGGCCGCAGGTGCTGGTCGATGAGGGGCAGGACGGAGAAGATGTTCGTGTCGAAGAGCAGGCCGCCCTGCGTGATGCCGACGAAGTCGACGGTGACCTTGGAGCCGATGGCGGCAAGCCTTGCCGGGTCGGGCATCGGTTGGACGTGGATCTGGTAGCGGAGGTCGGCCTGGACGGGGGCTTGCCCTGCGGTGATGTTGCGGAAGGACGGCACGACGGTGTAGATGGAGGGGGCAAGGGTGGCGTCGGCGGTGAGG
>JBGQKI010000044.1:0-21817 GCA_041499475.1 Thermoplasmata archaeon | reverse complement strand
TTTTGCCTCAAGGTGAGTGAGCCCGCTCCTCACGGACACCGTTTGCAGTCGCGTGGAAAGGTGGGGGACGGGTCTTCGCTGACGCCCTTGGGGGGCGGGCGAAAGGGACAACAGCGCGCGGTTCAAGGGGAGGGCTTGCCAACGAGGGCCAGCCCGAACCGGGGTTCCGCCCTCATTCTGCCTGCTCATTCCCGGTCGCCGCCACCACCCGCACCGTGCTGATGGCCGAGACCTGCGGCCCGCAGCAATATCCGCGGGGAGGGCTTGCGGCGAGGAGACCTGGCGGGGGGCGAGCAGCCTCCATTCCGTCCATGCGCCTTTGGAGCGGTTTGGTCGGTTCATTGAACCGCTGAAGCGTGGGCACGTTCTTAGGTCTGCACGCGCCCATCAATGGCTGTGGCCGAGAGGATCAAGGATCATCTCAAGATTGGACCCTTCGATGACGGCAAATTCTACGAAACCGACATCGAGTTCCAAAGCATGGTACCCGAGGTTCCGCAGGTCGAGCCGCCGCCACTTGCATGTGATTTTTCGGCTGTCATCGCACAAACAGTCGGGCTGGACCGGGCGAAGTGGCGAATCGCCGAATTAGCCCTGTGTCGGGAAGTGCCGAACGAAGTGCTGCACGAACTTTACCCGACAGCGCTCATGTACGTAATTCTCCGGGGCGGCAATCTTCCCAACAGCCTCTCGGGGTTGGCTGCTCAGCGTATCATCGTCAAGTGCGCGGCAGAAGCGCCCGAGCTACTTGTGCGATATCGCTACTACCTGGGTCTTGCCGACGACAACGGCGAGTTCAAGACGGTCACCGACGACGGAGCCGACGTGGGATTCATGGGCCTGATGGATCCCTACGATCGCTTGTTCCAGGTGCTCGACCCCCGCACGGGGAGGTCCATTCATCAACACCACGGGAAGCAGGGAGTCACCGTGAAGGGCCGCAAAGAACTCCAACTTTACGATTCCAAGGGGAAGTCGTTACGGGTGCTCGGTTTCCGTTGGTGTTTGGAGCGCCTCATCCCCGACGAAGCCAATCCGTACCGCCAGTTCCTGGAGCAGGCTTATGCGAATGTGCGTGTTCCGGAATTTCATTCGTTTCGTTCTAGCGACAACATCCTTCTTCAGGTGGACCGCCTTATTTGTGGACTGTTCCGTTCCGCCAATTATCTTTTCGGCAATGACCTCGCAATGCCCTGGGCGAGGAAAAATCGGACCCCATTTACCCTGCGACTGTTCAGATTCGCCGGATACGAAATGCTGGCCGAGAAAAAAATGTTGAGTCACGCGCATGACCTATTCGCGGAACCATCCGTGGGTCCCGAATTCTTTTAGGGGGCGTTCAAACGCTTACACGCAGGCCGCCAAGAGATCTGCTCATCGATCGCAAAAGGGGGAAAACGCCCGCCCCCGCGCGTGGCGGAGGCGGGCAAAAGGGACAACGGAGCGCTTCTCAATCCCCCGCTCATGGCCGCATGACCCAGAAGTGAAAAGCATGCAGGCGCCGGGATTCGAACCCGGGTCATCGGCTTGGAAGGCCGAAGTCCTAACCAGCTAGACTACGCCTGCTTGAGTTTCGCTCACAGCGAGAGCCCCCTTAATAACTGTGGGCGAGGGGCGGCCTTTTACCCGCGCGCGTCTTGCGCGCGGCGTGGAGCCCGAGGACGTCTTCGACTCCCTGCATGTCACCGCCGCCCACCAGGTCGACGCATTCCTCGCCGACCTCGAGGGGTCGCGCCGGATCGACAAGGCGCAAGCGCGCCGGCACGCGGACAACGCGTACCTCTTCGCCGAGTACCTTGCGAACACGTACCCCAAGCTCCCCCGCGACGCCAACGAGCGGGACGGCTGGGTCTTCCTCTTCGACTACGCCCTCACCCAGAGCTCGTTTGGCGCAGAGACGGTGCGCGTTACCCCGCAGTCGGTCGGGCTCTTCATCGAGTGGCTCTCTAGGCGCGAGCGCGTGGCCGAGGTCGAGTACCTGCGAAAGGTCTGCGCGATGCAGGAATACTTCCTCGCAAGGCTCCAGAGGTACAACGAGATTGCGAAGGCGGCAGGCACCGGTGCCACGCCCGCCATCGAAGACGCGATCGACGCGTGGTGGGCCGAACTCGACGCCCGGATGGCCCCGCTCGGCCTTGTCCCGGACCACGCGCTGGCGGGCGGCGAAGAGACCTGGGGGACGGTGATGGGGCCCGTCGAGGCCGCGGTCTTCGACGCGGTGTGCGTCGTCCTGATGCGGCGGGCGCGGGAGCTTGCCAAGGCGCGCGCCGACGAGCCTTCTGCCGAACGAGAACTCCTGCGTTTGCAGCGGGCGTTCATGGAGGCGCAAAATCCGGGACTAGGGGAATCCCCGCTCACGGCGGTGCTCGAAGAGCGCCGGCAGCTCGCCGCGAGGATTACCGCTCGCGAATGAGCGGCGCCCGCGCCTACTTGCCCTCGCCAAACACTTCGAGCGCGCCGTCGGCGAGCGTCTCGGCGGCCGACTGCCGGTGGAGGGCAAGCGCCATCCGCACCGCCGCGGGGTCGTGCAGGCCGTACGCCCCGCCGAGCGTAGGCGCCTCTTCAAGCACGCTGCGCGAGAGCGTCCGGAGGTGCCACCCGAGTGCGCCGTTCGAAAGTCCGGTCGCGCGCGCAAGTTCGGCGAAACCGAGCGCGCCACGGTCTAAGAGCGCCTGGAGGACCGCCCGGCTCCCTGCGACCTTCACGGCCGCGATCACCGCGCGCTCTTCTGGCGAAAACGAACCCGGTGCAAAGAAGCGGACGAACCGCCCACTGCGCTCACTCACCACCGCGCCCTCGCGCTCCATGACGCGCAAGTGGTAGCGAACCGCGCGCAGCGAAAAGTCGAACCGCCGCGAAAGCTCGCGGAGGTGCAGGCCGGGCTCTCGGGAAATCAACGCCGCGATTTCCTCACGCCGGCTTCGAAGCAGTTCGGTCAGGCAACCACCTCAGTCCCGCCAAGAATGCCCACGCGAAGGCCACGATAACCGCGAGGTCGCCGCCGAAGTCGATCAATTCCTCGACGCTGTGGTCGACCGGTAACACCGTGTGGATGAGGATCATGGAAATAAGCCGTGCCTCCAAGACCGCGAAGGCGATGAGCGCGAGGAGCACCCGGCTTGACCTTGTGCGGCGGAAGGCGAGGAGCAGAGCCGCGATCGGGACCACGGCGATACTGGCTGCAAAGACCTCGAGCATCAGGTGCATGGCTGCCTTGCCTTGGGCCCGCCCGTATGCAAAGGTTTGCCCGCGACCGTTCCAAAGAGGTTTGGAATTGTGCCACAAGGGCCTTTATCGGCTCGCCACGCTTCGAATCCGATGCTAGCCGCACGCCGTTTTCCTCGTGTCCTCATGTTCGCCGTGCCCGCGATCGCCGCCGCCGCCTTCGCGCTGCTCGCCGCGCCCGCGGCCGCCCATGAGCACGTCACGGTGGACCCGTACGAGTTCGTGATTGGGTGGAAAGCCGAGCCCGCGGTGGTGGGCTCCCTCAATGGCCTCGACATGCACATCATCCTCCACGGCCCGGCCAACGCGACGGGCCCGGTGGTGGGCGCCGAAGCCGACCTCAGCGCGACGCTCTCCTCGAACGGGCAGTCGGCGGTCAAGGCGGTCGCGCCCCAGGACGGCGTGCCGGGCGGCTACACCTTCGAGGTGATTCCCTCGCGCGCGGGCGCCTATTCGGTACGCATCACGGGCACGCTCAACGGGACGCTGATCAACGTCAGCGTCGCCTTGGACGAGCCTGCCGCGGCCGGCGACCTGGAGTTCCCGGCAAGCGACCCGACCAACGCGCAGCTCGCGGAGCAGCTTGCCGAGGCGCAGCGGGGCCTCCAAGCCGCCAACCAAAGCCTTGCGGCGCTCGGCCTGCGGGTGACCGCCGCCGAAGCCTCCGCCGCTGCGGCCTCTCCGCAAGGGTCGGCGTCGACCGCGACGCTCTTCGCGCTCGTTGGTGTCGTCCTTGGCGCCGCCGGCGCGGGGATGGGGACGCTTGCGTGGCGATCTGCCAAGGCCAAGAAGTGAACCGCCCCATGCGAACCCTCGTTTTCGCGTTTTGCATTTGCCTTGCGCTCCTCTCGGTCGCCGGCGCGGCCTTGGGCCACGCTCAATACGTTTCATCGGACCCGCCGGTCAACGCAGTGCTGCCCGACGCGCCGGGCGCCGTCACGCTTCACGTGTCCGAAGAGGTTTCCTCTGCAAGCATCCGCGTGACGAATTGCACCGGCGCGCGCGTCGATGTGAACAGCACGCGAATCTCGCCTACCGACGCACGCGAGTTCTCCACCGACCTCAACAGCATCACACCCGGAGTCTTCACCGTCGCCTGGAGCGGCACCTCGGCCGTGGATGGCCACTTTTACACCTCGTCCTTCGGTTTCGCGGTGCAAGACCAGAACGGCACGATCCCCTGCGGCGGGCCCTTCGCGCTGCCGGACACGACCGTCCCGCCGCCCTCGCCCTTTGAGGTCGCGCTCCGGTTCGCCGCGCTCTCTACCCTCGCATGCGCGGTGGGGGCCGTCGGCCTTGCCGCGCTTGCCGTCGACCCGGCGCGCCGCGCCCTCAAGGGCAAGTCGGCCGCCGCCGGCGGCGCCGCGCTGCGGCTGCTTTTCCTATGGGGCGCCGGCCAGGCGGGCGCCTTCTGCGCGTTCACCATGGGTTGGTCTGCCTATGCCGCGCTCACTGCTCCTTCAGGCGCGGTGAGCCCCTTTGTCCTCTCGCTCCTTTCACGCTCGATGGTGGGCGGCGCGCTCGCGGGCACCCTCGCGCTTGCACCCCGCCTCACCGGGGGCCTCACCCTTGACGGCCGGTTGCGCGCGGTCTTGCTCGCTTGCGTCGGCCTTGCTGCGGGGTGTATCGCCCTAACCTCCACCGCTTCGCACGCCGCCGCCTCCGTTGCCTGGAAGCCTTGGGGCAGCCTGATCGACTTCACCCACCTTGCCGCCGCCACCTTCTGGGTCGGGTCGCTCGTCAGCCTGCTCCTCCTCCGGAAGCTCTTGCCCGGGGAAAGCTCAACGCCGCTCCAGCAGCAGGTGCTCGAGCGCTTCTCGAATGTCGCGTTCTATGCGGTGGGCGCAGTGCTCGTTTGCGGCATCTTGCTCTTCCTCATCCAGGTCGGAAGCCTCGACCGCCTCTTCTCCACCACCTACGGGCTCCTGCTCCTTGGCAAGATCTCGCTCTTCGTCCCGATGGCGGCCCTGGGGGCGCACAACCATTACCGCTCCATCCCCCGATTTGCCGAGTCGGCCAACGCCGCCCTAAAAACGGTCGGGCGCAACGTCCGCGCGGAAGTCGCGATGGGCCTAGTCGTGCTCCTGCTGGCAGGCGCGCTCACCGGGTTCACGCCGGTGGCCTCGGTTGCCCCCGAGCCCACCGCGTACATCCTGACGCAGAAAAGCGGCGACGTGCGCGTTGACTTCCAGATCTCGCCGCCGCCGAGCTTCCCCGGTGTGTACACCGTGACGTTCCAGCTGTGGAACGCAACGAACGGGGTCGACCCCGTGAGCGCCGGCAACGGCACGCTCCACATCACGCTCGTCAACAGCACCCTGCCCCCGCAAGACCCCCAGCTCGAAGGACCCCACGGGAACCACTACGTCATTGCCTCCCAGACCTTCGGCGAGCCGGGCACCTGGCGCATCGACCTCGACATCCTGCGTGCGGGCCTGCCGGACATCCGCGCAACCTTCAACATCGTGATTACCGCCCCGTGATCTCCATGCGCGCCCACCGCCTCCTTGCACTTGCCCTCGCCGCCGCGCTCCTCTCCCTGCCTGCGGCGTCGGCCCACACCCCCGGCGCGCCGCCCGTGGCCACCTCCGGCACGTTCCTCCTCACTCCGTCGGGGACCGTCAACGGCACCGTCCACATCTTGCTCACGAATTTCAGCCTCCCCATCTCCGCGCGCGACACGCTCGTGGCCAATTGGTCGGCCAACCAGGGAGAGGGCCCCGCCATCTACTTCGAGATCCACTCGCACGGGGGCGCCTCCGGCTTCGCCATCTACTTCAACAAGACCGCGACCTTCGTCAACACAACTTGGGTCGTCCCCGACACCAAGGAGAACCTCACGTACTGGGTGCTCTTCGAAAACCCGACGATCGCGCCCGTCAATGTGACCTACAGCTTCGTCCTTACCGCTCCGCCCGCGGACTTCGGCCCGCTCTTCTTCCTCTTCCCGGCCGTGGCGGGGGTCGCCTTCGGCTGGTTCCTCTACATTCGGGCAGGCAAGCCCGGGGCCAAAGGGTACGAGGACGACGCAGGCGACCACGCCAGAGGCCGGGGCGACGACGGCGAGGAGTAGGCCGGCGCGCTCAGTGGCCGTTGGCAGCATCGTCCTTGATGCCCGACTTCTCGAAGGCTTCGGCACGGTCCTTGCACGACACGCAAGTGCCGCAGGGCAGATCGCCGTCCACCCAGCATGACCAGGTGATCCCGAAGGGCACGCCGAGCTTTGCCCCGAGCTTCACGACCTCGACTTTCGTGTGGCCCGAAAGGGGGAGCATCACCTCGGGCGAGCCCACGCGGCTCCACCCGTCCGTCGACCGCGCGATGAGCGCGTTCACCTCCCCGAAGTACGACGGCGAGGCGTCCGGGAAGTCCATCGCGTCTTCCTTGAGCTGGCCGCCTACCACATACCGCGCGCCGTTTGCGTCTGCGTGGTAGGCCGCGAGCGTATAGAAGAGGAGGTTGCGCAGCGGGATGTACCCGTACGGCACGGGTTTCGGGGGCTGCCGGTACGACGGCAGGTCGCGCGCCAGGTGCACGAACGGCAGCGGCATGTGGACGAGCGGCCCGGCGTCGGCCGCGTCCACCACGCGCTGCACCGCCTCGAGCTCGCGCTTGGGGCGCCCCGCAAACTCGATCGAGAGCGGCAGGACATCGAGCCCCTCCGAACGCGCCCACCAGAGCGCGACCGTCGAATCCACGCCGCCGGAAACCATCACCACGGCCCTTGTCCCCTGCCTACCCGTGGGTTACACCCCCGTCGACCGGCAGCGTCTGGCCTGTGATGAAGCCCGCTCGTTCCGACAGCAGGAACAGCACGGCGTGCACGACATCGGCCGGTGTTCCGATGTGCCCGACCGGGATCTCGTCCAGCGTCTCCTTGAGGTCGCTCGGCGTGAGTTTCCAGCGCTCGATCCAGCCCGTGTCGATCGAGCCCGGCGCCACCGCGTTCACCGTGATCCCGTCGCGCGCCACGGCCCGGGCGAGCGTCCGTGTGAGCCCGACCACGCCGACCTTCGCCGGGTTGTAGGCGATCATCGTATCGTCGCCGGCAAGCGCGCCCGCGCTCGAGAAGTTCACAATGCGCCCGAACCTGTGCTTGCGCATCGCCCTCACCGCGAACTTGCTCATGTTGAACGAGCCCACGAGGTCGACCTGCAGCGCCCGTTCGAACTCCGAGGTGGGCACCTTCTCGAGGGGCGCCTTCCACAGGTCGTCGTTCGAGTAGGACGCATTGTTGACGAGCATGTCGAGGCGCCCAAACGCCTTCACGGTGGCGGCCACGAGCGCTTTGGCTTCGGCCTCCTTGGAGACATCCGCCTTGCGGGCGATCACCCCCGGAGAGGGGTCGAGTTTGGCGATGAGTTCATCGGAGGCCGCTCCCGAACTCAGGTAGGAGAACGCCACGGATGCACCCCGCGCGTTGAGTTCTTCCACCAGGTGCGCGCCGAGCCCCCGCGCCGCGCCTGTGATGAGCGCGACCCGCCCGGCAAACTCGCCGCCCCCCTTGCGCGTTTTTGCCGCCGCGGTTCCACCGACCGTGGCGGCCCACGCTCAACGTCCGTTAAAACTTGTCCCTGGAAGCTCGGCGTTGCGGGCAGGGTTTCTCGCAGGGGCGCGCCCCGAGGAACGAAGGGGGAGAGGTGCCGCGGGAGGGATTTGAACCCTCGACCTAGGGATCTCTCCGGCGCGGGGGCCTTCCCCAGCGCGCCATATGAGTCCCTCGCTCCGCCGGGCTGAGCCACCGCGGCGTGAAAAGGCGGCGCACGCGGGCAACCGGGGGAGCGATATTTGAACTTCGTCGAACCTCGAGCCGCCTTCCGCCGCGCGGGCCTGCCGGCTTCCTTGAAACGGCGCACGGCCGAGGGAACTGGCTGATCAGCCGGCGCTGGCTGTATCTATCCGAGTCGCGATTGGAGGGAAGTGCCATGAAAGTCTCCGTATTTGTCGGGACGAGCGTCGACGGGTTCATCGCTCGAAGGAACGGCGGCCTCGACTGGCTGCCGGCCGAGGGCGGGGAGGGAACCGGCTACCTCGAATTCATGGCCAGCGTCGACTTCCTCGTCATGGGCCGCAAGACCTTCGAGACGGTCTTGGGCTTCAGTTCGTGGCCGTACGGCGAGAAGCGCGTTGTGGTGCTGAGCCACAAGCCGCTCGACTTTGCGTCGGTCCCCGGCGCCAACCTCGAGCAGATGTCGGGCACGCCCGCCGACATTGTGTCGCTGCTCGCCGCGCGCGGCGCGAAGCACCTCTATGTCGACGGCGCCGCGACGATCCAGTCGTTCCTGCGCGCTGGCCTCGTCGACAGGCTCATCGTCACCCGCGTGCCCGTCCTCATTGGAGGAGGGATTCCCCTGTTCGGCTCCCTTGCCCGCGACGTCCGCCTGCGCCACGTGGCCACGCGTGAGTTCTCCGGCGGGCTGGTTCAGACTGAATATGCGGTGGAACGCTGACTTCCGCATGCGCCCTTATCGCTTCGCAGGCTTGTGGAGCCGGCGCAGCATCACATTGTCCGCGGGCCCTTCGCGCTTGCCGTCGCGCGAGAGGCGGAACGCGCTGCTTGCGATCCCGCACTCGGAGCAGTAGATCACATCGAAATTGGTCCCGCCGACCTTGAGGACATCGGTGGCCGATTGGGTCTCGCGCCCGCAGTGGCGGCAGAATTGCATCGCGACGCGCGAGCGGCTGTCCGGCTCCCCCGACAAGGCTTATCGATCGGTGGTGGCCCGGCGCCTATGATAAACTCTTTCGTCCCGGTTTCGGGGCGTGGACATCGTCACCCGGGGGCGAGCGCCCGCCCACCCCCCCTTCCGCCACGTTCATCTTGGCGCGCGCGCTCGCGCCGCCTCGTGGAAGACGAGGAACTCATCCGACTGATGCAGGAGGGGGCCGACCTGTTCAACGCGGGGCGGTTCTTCGACTGCCACGAGGTGTGGGAGGACGTTTGGAACGAGCAGCCGCCCTCCGAGCGCGCGTTCCTGCAGGGCCTCATCCAAATCGCCGTCGGCTGCGAGCACTTCAAGCGGGGGAACCTGCGCGGCGCGGTCTCGCTGCTCGAACGGGGGCTTGCCAAGATTGGCAAGTACGGGGCAAAGCACCGGGGCGTCCGGTTGGCCCAGCTCGACCGCGACGCCTCGGGGGCGCTTGCCTCCGTGCGCTTGCTCATGTCGGGGCAGGGCTCGGCCGACCGCGTGCGGCTCCCCACCGTTGACTTCGAAGCGGCTCAATTTGTAGGCCGGCCGGGCTGAGGGGCCGGCCAAGGAGGGACCCGCTTGGCCGAAACCCCGCGAGCCGTGCCGCGCATGGCCATCGAGGTCGACGCCGAGGTGCCGCGCGTCGCCGAGTCCTTGGAGCGCAGCGCGCGCCTGAAGGACGCCGCCTCGCTGAGCGACGTGGAGGGCGCGCTGCAGGCGGCGTGCAAGCGGTTCGACCTGCTGCGCGACACGGACCGGCCCGCGGGCCAACTGCGAGCCGCCGCCGAGGATGTCGCGCGCACGGCGAGGCGGGCCGCCGACCACCCGGACGCGGACGTGGCGGCGCCCCGCGCCTCGGCGCTCGACCGCGGGGCGGCCGCGCTGCTGGCGGCCGGGCTTTCCAGCGACGCGCGCGGCCTCTCCTTCGAGGCGGCCGAGCGCTGGATCGAGGCGGCCGAGGACGAGAAGGCGACCGCCCGCGCCCACCTGCTGCGCGCGAGCGACAGCTTTGTGCGCGCGGGCCGCTTCGACCGCGCCGCGGGGGCGCTCGCGCGCGCCGTTACGATTGAAGAAGACCGGTACACGGCGGCCCGCGCCGTCACGCCCACGGCCGGAGCGCACCGCCTCAAGGTCGTCCTCATCCTCATGGCCGCCGGCAAGGACGCGGAGGCGCGCGCGGTCAACGACGCGCTGTGCGAGGACCTGAAGCGCCGCTTCGACCGCAAGGTCGCGCGCGCGGAGTTCGACGAGGCATTCGACCGGGCGCGCGCGCTTGCGGAGGCTTCCGCCCTTGCCGGCAACAAGGCCGGGGAGCGCCAGGCCCGCGTGGGCGCGATCGACTTGGCCATCGCGCTCACGAGACGCGACGCGCCGCGGGGCGCCGAACGCGCCATCGCTTGGGCCGACGCTGCGCTCACCGAAGCGCTGCGCACGCGCGACGACGCCCTCTTTATCGAGACGTGGCGGCGCGCCGCGCGCGCGCTGCTCGAGGCTGCCCTTTCGCTCCTTGAGGAGGCGGCTGCGCCGCAGAGGCGCTCCGACGGCGTGCGCCTCATGTTCGAAGCCGGCCGGCGCTTCCAGCTTGCCCGCGACGAGGCGGCCTCCGACGAGTGCCACACGCGCGCCTACGAGGTCTCCCCGAAGTACTCCACGCCCGAGCGGCGCCCCGTCGATGAGATGGCTTTCGCCCTCTACCTGCTGAAAGGCCCTCGCGCCGACCCCGAGCGGGCGGAGGTCCACCTCAAGAACGCCCAGGCGCTTGCCAAGTCGCTGATCCAGGCGGCGGGTGTCAACGAGGACCACCCGAGCGCCCGCCTGCGGCAGCTCGCGCTGCGCGAAGCGTTCTTCCGCCGCAAGGGCGACCTCAAGCGCCACCGCGAGACCGTCGAGATCTCCCATGTGGCGGCCTCGGAGGGCGCGGCCCAGGCGCTGGAGCGCGCGGCGGCGCTCTACCGGGCGTCGAGCTTTGCAAGCGCACGCGACTCGCTCGACGAGGCCGTTGGCTACCTCGAGCGCGCGGGGGAAACCGGCGACCTCATGCGCTCCGCACTCTTCGCACGCTCCCTTTGCCACGCGCTTGCGCCCGCGGAGGTCGCCCCCGAGCCCGCCGACTCCTACTTCGCGCGCAGGTCCGCGCCCTTCGACCCCGTGGCGCTCGGGTGGGAGTGGCCGCGAATCCAGCGCGCCCTGGCCGAGATGGACCCGCCGGCCGAACTTGCCGGCGTGAATGACTTGCTGCTCTTCATCCGCGGGCGCGCGCGCAGCGCCGCGCTTTCGGCTTGACTAGATCCCGCCATTTGCGGCGATCGCCATCAGGACGATTACTGTGACGACCCCGATGGTCTGTCCGTGGGAGACCTTCGCGAACTTTTCGATGCGCGCGGTAACCTCGGCGGAGGGCGCCTCCGCCGGGTTCGACTGGAGGTCCTGCGCATTGAGCCAGTTGGCGATCGGCCTGTGGACGGTCGTCGCTACCGTAATGAGGCCGACGAAGATAACCAGCGCGGCGACGATGGTGCGGGGCTCCGGCGAAGCGAGGATCAAACCAAAGTCCGTCCCGAATTTGGCGAAGAGGTAGAGCACGCCCGTGAGCAGGGCCCCGAATCCGAGCCCGCCGAACAAGGGCCCAAGTTTCTTGAATATCCCTTGGTAGACGGCGAGCTCACCGTTCGTCTTTGCCTTCCGCATCCCGGGGAGGAAAACCATCTCGCCAAACATGTGCGTCCCGAAGTAAAAGGCGGCAACCGTCACGTGCAGGACGGCGGCGATGGCTGCGATCGCCCCGAAGTAGAGCACCACGGCAAACCTCGGCGCGAAACGCAGGGCGCGCGTATGTCACACCTTTGACGCGAGCGGGAATGGCTCGCGCACCGTGCCTTACTTCTGCCGGATCGCCGACTCGATCAGGCGAAAGAGTTTGTCCATCGGGAACGGCTTTTCAAGGAAGGCGACCGCCCCCGCCTCGAGGGCCCGGCTTTCCTGGCTCACGTCCGCCGAGATGAACAGGATCTTCGCCTTCGGGTCAAGCTCCAGGATCTCCTTCGTGGCCTCGAGCCCATTCTTGATCGGCATCCGGTGGTCCATGATGATGAGGTCGGGCTTCTTCTCCATGGACTCGAATTTCAAAAGCGCTTCCTCCCCGTTGAACGCCGTGTCGACGATCTCGTGGCCAACGATGGAGAGGAGGTCCGCGTACAGGTCTTGCAGGTAGACCTCGTCGTCCACGACGAGAATGGTGGCCATCCTTCAAACACCCCAACGGCCCCGCGCCGCCCGCACCGTAGCAGAGCAGTCGCCCTTGCGCGTTAAAAAGGTTCGCCAGGTTCGGCGACCGAGCGCGAGAATCGTTGCGACTTTAGGACAAAAGAGCGGCGCTACGGCGGGTCGATGTTCACCCTCGCGCCGCGCAGCGTGACCTCGATCGTCGAGAAGAGCACATCCATCGTGAACGGTTTTTCCAGGAAGCCGACCGCGCCATATTCGCTGCACCTGGGCTGGACGGTGGCGTCGGCGGAGATCACAAGGATCTTCGCGCCGGGGTTCGTCTTCAGAATCTCGCGGGTGGCCTCGAGCCCGTTCTTGATCGGCATTCGGTGGTCCATGATCGTGAGGTCTGGCTTGTGAGGGAGCTGATCGTATTTCTCGACGGCCTCCTTCCCGTTGAACGCTGAATCGATGACCACATGGCCGCCGACCGGCAGCATCGACTGGTAGAGGTCCTGGATGAAGACCTCGTCGTCCACGACAAAGATGCGGCCCACGGAACAAAACTCCGCGCACCATCGGCGCGCGCTAAACACTGGGTGCGGCTTGGATTAAAGCGTTGTCCAATATTCCTGGGCCATTCCTTCCTGTCCGTGGCTAACTCAGGCCAATGTGGCTCCCCGGCTGGCTCAAGCCGTCAAGCGGGGCGCGGCTAGGCAACGGCCGATCGAGCGGTACAGCACATCCATCGTAAACGGCTTCTCCAAGAATTCGAGGGCGCCCGCTTCGACAGCCCGCGCCTGCGCGGTCGCATCCGCGGAGATGAAGAGCACTTTTACGCCGGGGTCGATCGTGCGGATCTCCTTCGTCGCCTCCACGCCGTTCTTCACGGGCATCCGGTGGTCCATGATGACGAGGTCGGGCGGGTGGGCAAGCGCCTTGAACTTGTCTACGGCTTCCTGCCCGTTGAACGCCGAATCGACGACGCGGTGGCCGGCAAGTGCGAGCAGGTTCAGGTAGAGGTCTTGAATGAAGACCTCGTCGTCGACAACAAAAACGTCAGCCAAAAGAACCGGCTCCGCGGCGCGCGCATCGCGCCAAGCCATTCAGAAAGTCGTGACCGTAATATAGTTCGTGGGCCAAATTGCGCGCCCGGCACATGATTGTAGCCGCGACCTGCGCGCGGCCAAGGAGCCGACAAGCGGGCCCGCGCCCATGAGAACGGCTTTATACGGCGTGGCGCTGAAGCGGCCGACGAGGCCGCGCGATGATCCCTACCGACAAAGGTTTCGACCCCGTCCAGGCAGCCTACAACCTCACGCGCAAGAACCCCGGGATCGACTGGGAAATCGAGATGCTGACGCACCTCAAGGCCGGGAACTTCGAGGCGGCGCACAAGTCCGGGATGCGCGCGGCCAAGATCAATGTCGAGCTTGCAAGCGCGCCCGAACAGGACGCGCGGGCGGCCACCGAGCACCTCATCAAGGCGGCGGCGCTCTTCGAGCAGATCAAGGAATACCCCAAGGCCGCCGACACCTACGAGCAGGCCGTTGCAAGGGACCCGACCCCCGGCACGCGAATCATTGAGGGCCTTCGCGTCACGACGCCCCTTCGGCAGTACGACCTCGAGGTGCTTGCCGGCCGCGAGGCGCGGGCCAACGAGGTCATCACGAAGGCGGGAAAGGCCGCTGACGCGCGCGCCGCCAAGGCCCATGCCGAAGGGCGGTTCCTCGACGAACTCGACGACGTGGAGTTCCTCGCCGAGACGCACCTCAGGCGCAAGGACGAAGGGGGCGCCGGCAAGTGGTGGGCCCGCGCCGTCGAAGCGGGGCTCAAGGCCGGCGAAGCGATGCGCGCCTCCAAGGACGCGAAGGGTGCCGACACCTACGAGTCCGGGCGCACCGCATTCGAGCGTGCGCTCACCGACGCCCTGCGCCTGGGGGACGACGACCTATTTGTGGACGCCTACGGGCGGATGGCCCTCTCCGAGGCGGCCGCGGCAAAGGAGCTCGCCGAGGTCGACGAAAAGTGGGCGGCTTTCCGCCCCATGGAATTCATGATGGAAGCCGGCGTGCACCTCACCGTCCTTGGCAAGACCAAGCAAGCCCGGGACATGCTCGAGGTTGCCGAGCCGATCGTGATGAAGCACTGGAAGGACCAGCGCGGGCCGACCTACTACAAGCTGCGCGCGCACCTTGCGATCATCGAAGGGAAGCGCGACGAGGCCGCAGGGTGGCGCTCGAAGTACCGCGCCGAGTTCGAGCGCAAGGAGCGCTTCAGCGACGACGTTGCAAAGCCGATCCACCTTGAGTTCGACGAGGAGTTCTACCGCATGCTCGGGGACGAGGCGGGCTACCGCACCACGCTCATCGAGATCTGCCGGACGCTCGAGACCGGCATGCGCGAGGTGTTTGAAGGCGTGGACAAGATGCTCGAGGAGGGGCTGTACACGCAGGCGCGCGCGCCGCTCGACGAGCTCGCGATCGAGTCGAGGGACCAGCGCATCTGGCGCCTGCTCTCGGCATACGTCAACTGGCGGCACAAGGTCGACGCGGGGCAGGCAAAAGAGGGTGACGGGCGCGCCTTCGAGGACCACATGTGGCACGAGATCCACCCGTTCCGCATCCCCCGCCAGGGATTGGTATGGGGCGCGGTAATGGAGCAGCTTGGCACGGAGGAAGACCCGATCGACCTCTACCCGCTCAAGCGCGTCCTGAAATTCATCCGCGCGCACCGGAACACGGCGTGAGGCCGGGGGCGGCGCCCGTGGGGATCTCGCTCTTTTCGCGCAAGAAGCAGGCGCCCGACCCCCCCAAGGCCGCGAACGTTGCGCCTGCGGATGCACCCAAGCTTCCCGTCGCCGGGCCCGAGAAGCTCACCGCCAACGACTGGGCGAAAAGACACGGCCTCAACGAGGTCATGGCCGAGCGCGCGGCGATGCGCGCCGGAAAATGGCACGACTTCTTCACCGAGGAGGAGTTCCTCGAACTTCTGAAGCGCGTGGACGTTTGACGCCCGCGCGCCCCGAGGTGTTTGCACGCGAGCGGTCAGCAAGGCCAAGGCGGCGGCAATGGTGGCTACAAACGACCAGGAGCTCGTGCGCTTCCAGACGCAGGCGAAAGGAGGCGAGTTCCGCCGTTACCAAGGGGCGGTTGTGGGGCTGACCTCGGTGCCCTCGCCGCGCTACAACGGCGTGCTGGAGGCGCGTTTTCCCGCGGGTTCCGAGGAGCGCCGCATCCGTGCCGTAATGGCTTACGTGGCCGCGCGCCGCAAGGGATTCGGCTGGGCGGTTGGCCCCACGACGCGGCCGCGACGACTTGCCCCGCACCTTGCGCGCGCGGGGATGCACCACCTCTTTGACCTGCGCGCGATGGCAGTTGACATGCGCTGACCCGCCGAGGAAGTGCGCGGCCCGGCGGGCCTTCGAATCGAGCGGGTCGGCCACGCGCGCGACCTTGCTATGTGGACAAGGACGCTCGGAGCTGCGTTCAAGGACCCCGTCGAGGAGGCTCGCCCGATCGCCAACCTCGAGCGCGCCCTCGGCTTTGGGGAGCGCTTGCCCCGTCAGCTCTTCCTCGGAACGATCCGCGGCCGGCCGGTCACAACGGCCATGCTCTTTGCCCAGCCGCCGGCCGCAGGGATCTACAACGTGGGCGTCCTCGAGCGCTACCGCGGCCGCGGCATCGGCTCGGCGATGATGCGCGCCGCCCTCGCCGACGGGCGCAAGCGGGGCTGTGCGTTCGGGACGTTGTTTGCGACCGCGATGGGCGCGGGACTTTACCGAAACCTCGGTTTCGAGGACGTCGGGAAGATGGAAATCTGGGCCAACAAGCCGAAGGCAGCGGCTCAAGGCTAGGGGACGAACAGGATCTTGCCGAATTGCTCGCCCTTGGCGAGCCGCTCGTGACCGGCTTTGAATTCCGCAAGCGGCCGTACCGAGTCGATGACCGGTTTCAGCTTGCCTGCAAAAACAAGGCTCATCACGCGCTCGAAGTCGTGGACGCTGCCCATCGTGGTGCCAAGCACGCTGATGTGCTTCCAGTAGAGGAGGTTGATCATCGCCGGCGGGTCGATGCCGGTCGTCGCGCCGTACACGGCAAGGCGCCCGCCGCGCGCAAGCGCGCGCAGGTTGCGCTTCCAGCCGGCCTCGCCCGTCGAATCGACAATAAGGTCGACGCCGCGCTTGTTGGTGAGCTTGTAGACTTCCTTGTCGTACTCCTGCGTCTTGTAGTTGAACACCACGTCCGCGCCGACCTCGCGTGCCCGGCGCGCCTTCTCCTCGGTCGAGGTCGTGGCGACCACATGGGCGCCGGCCATCTTCGCGATCTGGATCGCGGCGATCGACACGCTCCCGCCGGCGCCGGTGACGAGCACCCACTCGCCCGGCTTCACATGCCCGCGCACGACCGTTGCCCTCCACGCCGTCTGGTAGACGAGCGCCGCCGCGGCGGCGGTGTTGAAGTCCACCTCACCGGGCAGCTTGAGCAGGTGGCGCGCCGGGCAGGCGAAGAACTCGGCGAACCCGCCGTCGACATGTTCCCCGATGATCTGGTACTCCGGGCAGTAGTTTTCCTCGCCGCGCCTGCAGTACTCGCATTTTCCGCACCACAGCGATGGGTTGACCACGACGCGGTCGCCCGGTTTCCACGCGCCGGCGCCTTGGCCCACGGCGGTGACCTCCCCTGCGATGTCCGAACCGCCGATGTGCGGCAGGGGGATCTTGACACCGGGGATTCCGGCAAGCGCCCACAGGTCCAGGTGGTTGAGCCCTGCGGCGCGCACGCGGATTTGCACGCCGCCGTCCGGGGCGCGCGGGTAGGCGACCTCGGCGAGCTGGAGTTTGTCGAGCCCGCCGTGCTCGCGCAAGATGACCGCCTTCACGCAGCGAACCCAGGGGCGGGAACCCCCGAGGCGCAAAAGACCTTTCGCGCGCGCGGGGCGAGGGGTGAAATACGCTCAGCGGGCTTCAGCGGGAGCCCGCTCGACGGGAGGAGGTGTCTGCTCTGGAGGGCGCCAAAAAACACGAGTCCGGGATCCTGCCGGAACGCCTTTTCCTCGGCAGCGACGGCGCTACCGATGAGGCGTTCCGTCGCCTGCTCGATGGAATCCTCGACGACCACCTGCGCTGGCGCCAATCGTTCGGCCCGCCGCCGAGGGGCAAGCGCGCCGCCGCAAGGGCGCCGCCGGAACTCGAGCAGCGCTTGAGCGAGCTCAAGCTGCGCCTGCGCGGCTCCGCGCCTTTCCACTCGCCATACTACATCGCGCACATGGCAAGCGATGTGCTCACCCCCGGGCTCCTCGGCTTCGTCGCCGGGCTCCTCTACAATCAAAACAACATCGCCAAGGAGAAATCGCCGTCCACCACCCCGCTTGAACTCGAAGTCGCTTCGCAACTGTCCCGAATGGTCGGCTACGACCCGCGGCGCTCGTGGGGGCACCTCACCTCGGGCGGCACGGTCGCCAACTTCGAGGGCCTGTGGGGCGCGCGCAACCTGAAGGCGTTCCCTTTTGCCGCCCGAGAGCTGGCCACGCGGCGCGGCTTCGCCTTCCGCGTGCGCCTGCCGGAGGGCGGAGCCGAGGACATCCGCAAGCTGTCGCCCGTCGAACTGCTCAATCTGCCCGTTCCTGAAGTCATGCGTATGCGGGGGCGCCTCGAGGAGCGCGTGGGCCGGCGTGCGGTCTCCCAGACGCTTGCCGCGATCGGCCCGGCCGGAGAAGGGCTCGCCTCGCTCGGCGACAGCGGCGTCACCTCCATCGGGCGCATCCTGCTGCCCGGCACGAAGCACTACTCATGGCTCAAGGTCGCCGAGGCGCTCGGCGTCGGGCGCGGGTCGCTCCGTTTCGTCGCGCTCGACTCCAAGATGCGGATGAAGCCCTCCGCGTTGGAGGCGCGAATCCGCGAGTGCCGCGACCTCGGCGAGGCTGTGCTTGCCACCGTCGCGGTCGTGGGTTCCACGGCCGAGGGCGCAGTCGATCCCGTGGACGAGGTCGTGCGGATACAAGCCGCTCAGTCGCGGAAAGGGACGCCGTTCTACATCCACGCGGACGCTGCCTACGGTGGCTACGTCCGCTCCGTCCTCCTCGACGAGCGGGAGAAACTTGTGCGCGTGCGACCGGGTGCGTTCCCCGACCCGGCCGTGGCGCGCGCGCTTCTCGCCCTGCCCCAGTGCGATTCGGTCACCGTAGACCCGCACAAATTCGGGTATGTTCCGGTCCCCGCTGGCGCGATCCTTTTCCGCGATGGCGGCGTGCGGGGCGTGCTCGCCACCCCTCGGCCGTATTTCTCGAAGGGCGTCGAGGACTGGCGCGAGAACCCGCCGTCCTCCATCGGCGGCTTCATCCTCGAAGGGACGAAGCCCGGCGCGGCCGCGGCCGCGTGCTGGCTCGCGCATGCCGTAGTGCCACTCAACCGGTCGGGCTACGGGCGCCTCGTCATGCGGGCCGTCGAGGGCGCCCGCGAAATCTGCGCGGTGCTCGAGGCACTCGACGGGTCGGCGGTGCGCGTCGGCGGCGCTGGAAGGCGCGTGCGCGTCAAGCTCCTCGCCCGGCCCGACCTGAACATCTTCTGTTTCGCCGCCAACGCGGCGGGCAACCGCAAACTCGTGCGGGCAAACGCGCTGAACCGGGCGTTGTTCCGCCGGTTCTCGATCGAAGAGGTCGAAGGCGACTCGCGCCGATTCATCCTCTCTTCAACTCGGCTGACGCGCGACGAGTACGGGGACGCCCCCGCGCTCTTCCTTCGAAGGCTTGGGATCGCCAATGGCGAGTGGGAGCGCGTGGGGGAGCTCTTCCTTCTGCGGGCCGTGGTTCTCTCCCCGGAGTTGGCGGGGTCGGGGCTTGCCGCCGAATTCCGAGGCGCGTTCTCGGGGGCGCTCGCCGAGGCGATGGGCCGAAAGTGAAGCGGGTCGGCCGCTTTCTCCACAAGGGGTAAATATCCCGCCCGGTCAAGGGAAAGCCGGCGGTGGCAGCCATCGGCGTCCGCGTCTGTCTCCTTTTTGGGGTGCTCATCGTCGCGCTTGCGTGCCTCGCGCTTGCCGCCCCCGCTTCCGCGGTGCCCGACCCCTGCAAGGTCTCGATCGAAATGGAAAAGGCCGAAATGTGGGTCCAGGTCAATTCGAACGGCGGCTCGACGGCGGAGGCAGGCGGGCTGGTAACCTTCCAAAAACCGCCCGGCACCGTAGCGACGGTCAACCTGACCGCCTCCACCGACAACGGATGGCCGATCACGATCCGCCCGGAGGTCGTGGTCACCAACAGTTCGGCACCCGTCCCCTTCACTGTCGACGTCCAGGTGCCTGCGGCAGTGCCGGTCGGCATTGACGGCCATGCGGTGATCGACGCGCGCGTCAGTGTGAACACATTTGCATGCACCGCGCCCCCGCCCGCCTCGATCCCGCTCGAGGTGGCGCCTTATGTCGACGTGTTTGGCGCGCGCATACCGCAGGAATCGCGGCACCCCGCCAACGCCGGGTTTGGAGAGCAGTTCGAGATCGAGGTCAATGTGCGCTCCAACGCCCGGGTCCACATCAGCTTCAGCTACGTGATGTCCGGCGCAATGTCCCTGGGGGAGGCGCCCTCGAGCCTCGACATCGATCCGGGCTTCGACGCGGTCTCGACGGCGAGCATCTTCGTGTCCTACCACGGGGACCACCTTCAGACGGATTACAACGGCATCAGCGTGTATGTCGTGGGCACCGTGAACGGCCTGCCGGCGTACCAGGGCTACCTGGGTGTCCTTGTCTTTGTTCCAAAGGGCGCCCTCGATACGCCCGTAATCCACGTGGCGGGCTACCTCGCCGCGTTCGCGGCCGTGGCGCTCGTCGCGATCGTGGTGGTCCTACGATGGCACCGTACCGCTCGGCGCAGGGCTGCACTGCTGCGGCTGAAAAAAATCATGGCGCAGGCCAAACCGGAAGGCGCCTTGCGACCGATGGCCCCGCCCGCGCCGCCCCCGCGGAGGCCTTAGCGATGCGCGGCCTTGGCGCACTGACCATCGTGGTGTGCCTCTTCCTCGTCCCCCTCGGGGCGGGCGCAGCCTGGGGCGCGCAAAGCCCGGCGGCCCCCGCACCTTGCACCATCGACCTCACCCTATCTCCGAGGAGCCGGGACGCCGAGGTCAATTCGACGAGGCCCATCGCCGTGAGCTTCACGGGCGATTACACCGTGGACCTTCCCCCGGTCGCCGAGCGGGCCTCCGTAACCTTCACCGCGGCCGTGGACGCCGGGTGGGCCGCGACGGTGTCGCCAGCAACCGCCACCGTCACCAGCCAGGCGCGGTCGGGCACGGTCAGCGTCACGGTCGTGGTCCCGGCGGCGTCGCGGCCGGGGGATGTCGGCACGCTCACCGTGACCGCTCGGATGGTCGCCGCCGGGCTCCAGTGCCAGGACCAGGACACCGGCGCCATCACGCCCCTGCCCTACCTCGACGACATCTCAGGGAAGATCACACCCGCCGGGGTCCAGGTGAAGAACGGCGTGGGGTCGTTCACGCTTTCGCTTGGCGTCGTTGCAAGCGTGCCCGTCGTCATTGCACTCGAATATTTCGGGCCCGACGGCGCCGCAATTTCGGGACCTGCAACAGTCACCCTGCCCGACCCAGCCGTTGCGGCACCGAACGCCTCCGTGAACGTGAGAATCCAGGCGCCCGGCCTCGCAGAGGGGACCTACCAGCTCGAGGTCCGCCTGAACGGGACGGCCTCGGGGGGCCTTTCCAAGCAAGGCGCCGCCTATGCGCCGCTCACGGTTTCGGCCGGCGGCGCCCCGGTTTTCTCTTCGTCCCTCCTGCCGCTTGTTGCGGCCGTCGCGGTGGTTGGCGCGGCGCTTTACCTTTGGAAGAGGCGATAGGCCGCCCTTCGGCGGAGAATCCTATCGCCCAAGCGCCTGCGCCAAATCCGCGAGCAAATCGTCGCCGTCCTCGATGCCGACCGACAGCCGGATGAGCCCGTCGTCGAGCCCCGCCTTCATGCGCTCCTCGCGGGGGATCGACGCGTGCGTCATGAGCGCGGGCAGCTCGACGAGCGACTCGACGCCGCCAAGGCTCTCGGCGATCTTGAATAGGCGCAGCCGCGCGAGCACCTTCTTGGCTTTCGAAACGCCGCCCTTTACCTCGAAGGAAACCATGCCTGAATAGCCGGTCATCTGGCGCGCCGCCACGGCGTGGTCGGGGTGCGTGTCGAGGCCGGGGAAGTACACGCGCTTCACGCGCGGGTGCTGCACGAGGAATTCCGCCACGCGCGTCGCATTGCGTTCGTGGGCCTGCATCCTCAGCGCGAGCGTCTTCAGCCCGCGCAGCGTGAGGAAACAGTCGAAGGGTCCGGGCGTCGCCCCCACTGCATTTTGCAAGAACTTCAGGCGCTCATGGAGGGCGGTATCGTTCAGCGCAATGGCGCCCCCGATAACGTCCGCGTGGCCGCCGATGTACTTCGTCGTTGAGTGGAGCGCGATGTCCGCCCCGAGCTCCAGCGGCCGCTGGAAGAAGGGCGACGCGAACGTGTTGTCTACCACGCAGATTGCGCCCGCAGCGTGCGCGAGCTTGGCAGCGCCCCGGATGTCGGTGATTCGAAGGAGCGGGTTGGTCGGCGACTCGATCCAGACCATCCTCGTCCGCTTGGTGAGCGACCGCTTGATCTGGTAGAGGTCGGACGTCTCGACGAAAGTGAAGGTGACTCCGAAATTCTTGAACACGCGCTCGAAGAGCC
>JBGQKI010000043.1:0-22913 GCA_041499475.1 Thermoplasmata archaeon | reverse complement strand
CCGCAAGTCATCAACTCCACGCGCAACTTCGTGCGCAGCGGGCTTAAGGACCGTGCCGTGACGCGGGACATCTCGTGGGGGATCGATTTCCCGCTGCCTGGCTTCGAGGGGAAGAAGATCTACGTCTGGTTCGAGGCGCTGCTCGGCTACCTCTCGGCCTCGAAGGAGGCATGCCGGCTGCAGGACCGGCCGGACGCCTGGCGGGACTTCTGGCAGAATGTGGAGTCGCAGTCGTTCTACTTCCTCGGCAAAGACAATGTGCCCTTCCACACCGTGATCCTGCCGGCGGTCCTGCTCGCGCTCGGCGGCTACAACTTGCCGACGAATGTGCCCGCGAACGAGTACCTGCTCTTCGAGGGGGCGAAGTTCTCGAAGAGCAAGGGCGTCGGGATGAACATGGAGGAATACCTCGAGCTCGGCGAAGTCGCCGCGATCCGGTACTACCTCACCGTGAACATGCCCGAGCTCAAGGACGTCGAGGCCGACTGGGACGACTTCGTGGCCAAGAACAACACCGAACTGCTCGGAAACCTCGGCAACTTCGTGAACCGCACGATGACGCTCGTGTACCGCGAATACGGGGCGATCCCCTCGGTGGACTTCACAATCCCGACCGACGAGCTTGACGCGGAGCTTGAGAAGCGCATCGAGGACACGGTCAAAAAGACCGGCGAGTACCTCGACGCGTGCGAGTTCAAAGCCGCGGTCAAGGAAGTGTTTGCCCTCTCCCAGTTCGGCAACCTGTACATCGACCACAAGGCGCCATGGAAGCTTGCGAAGGAAGACCCCAAGGGGAACCTGCGGGCGCTCCACGGCGGTGCCCGCCTCGTGCGAACCCTCGCGGTTCTAATGGCGCCGTTCCTGCCGGACAAGGCGCAGCTCATGTGGGAGGCGGTCGGCGAAGAGGGTGACGTGACGAAGAAGTCGTGGGACGCCGCGCGCGGCGAGCCGGTGCCCGGCCGGCGAATCCCCGAGCCCTCGCCAATCATCAAGCCCATCGACCCCGCGTCGTTCAAGCCGGCCGCGAAGGAATTGCCGGAGGCGCCCTCGCCGATCGCGGCCCTCGACCTGCGGGCGGCGCGGATCGTGAAAGTTGTCCCGCACCCCAAGGCAGACCGGTTGTACCTCGTCACGCTCGACCTCGGCGACGAGACGCGCCAGGTGGTGGCGGGCCTGCGCCAGGTCTACAAGCCGGAAGAGCTCGAAGGCAAGACCGGCGTCGTCGTGGCCAACATGGAACCTGCAAAGATCCGCGGCGAGGTCTCCCAGGGGATGCTCCTTGCTGCCGAGGGCGGCGGGGTCGTGGGGGCGCTCATCGCGGAGGGCGCGGCTCCGGGAGCTAACGTCCACGGGTCGACGAAGGGCGCCCCCTTGATTTCGATCGACCAATTTCGCACGATCCCCCTGATTACGCACCAGACGCCCGAGGGGCGCGAAGCGGCCGGCGTGACCACGCCGGGGGGCGTGGAGCTGCTCCGGATCGGAGAGAACCCCGTGCGCCTCGACAGGCCCGTGCCGCGCGGGTCGACGGTCAAATGAGGTGCGCTTTCAAATAGCGCGCGCGCTCGTCAGCGGAACGCCACAATGCGCGCCGACCTGCACCTCCACTCGCGGCACTCGCCCGACAGCACGCTCGAGCCCCGCGAGATCGTGCGGCTCGCCAAGTCACGCGACCTCAGGGCCGTCGCGATCACCGACCACAACACCGTTGCCGGACACGGCGCCATGGCCGACGCCTGCAAAACCGAAGGTCTGCTGTTCATCCCCGGCATCGAGGTCACCTCGACGGAAGGACACATCCTCGCCTACGGCGTGAAGAGCGCACCCCGTGACGGCCGGACGGCCGTCGAGACCATCGAGGAGATCCACGCGCTCGGCGGGATCGCCTCGGCCGCCCACCCCGAGCGCGTGTACACCGGGCTCTCCGTGGCCGCCGTGCGCGCCTCGAAGTTCGATGCCGTCGAGGTGTTCAACTCGCAGAGCTTGGGGCGCCACAACGCGCAGGCCCGAAAAGTGGCCGAGGAACTGCGCCTGCCGGTCACCGGCGGCTCCGACGCGCACCAACCGTACCGCGTTTCGCTCGGCTACCTCGCGATGGAGCTTGAGCCTGAGTCGATGGACGCCGCCATCGACCAGATCCTCAAGGGCCACAACCGGGCCGACGGGCAAAAGGCCAGCATGGGGCATGTGTTTTCGCGCGCGTTTGGCACCGCGGGCCGATGGCTTGTCCGCGGCGGCAAGCGCATCTAACTCGACTTGGCAGGCGCGCTCTCCTTCTTCGGCTCAGGCGCCTTCGGCGGCGGCACGGCCGCCTTTTCCTTGAGCGACTGCAGCGCGGGCGCAAGCCGCGGCTTCAACAGGCGCCGGTAGAGGTAGCGGACTCCCCAAAGGATGGCGCGGATGGCGAACGGGATGAGTATCAGGACGAACTGGCCGATGAAGATCACGAGGTTGACCGCGAGGATCGCGTAGTACCTCACAATGCTCTCCCCCGCGAACCGCTTGGGGATCAGCCAGAATTTGAACGGGTTGAGCGCCGACCATTTCTCGTCGTAAGTCCCGCCCTTGGGGACGCCCTTGCGCCACGCCATCGCCGCCGCAATCGCGCCCGACGGCTTCTTGACCGTGGGCACCACCGGAGCCGCTTCGGCCTTGGCTTCCTCCTCCTTCTTCGCCGCCTCCGCCTTGATGTCTTCGGGAAGGCCCAGGATCTCCGCCTTCGACAACCTCCGCTGGCGGTCGGCGTCGCTCACGTCGCTCGGCATATAGCTGAGGTCAACAAGGTCGAGGTTCTTCGGGACATGAAGGTCCTCCCCGAAGGCGTCCTTGTAGACGGCCTCAAGTTCGGACCTCGTGTCCTTCGCGATGCGCTTGTCGAGGTACTTCTCGATGAGGTCCATGTCGACCTGCGACTTCCGCTGGTAGTCGGTCCCCGAGGCGGCCGCGGCGCCGGCACCCGCCTTTGCCGCCGAGGGCGCGCCCGTCTCCCACGGCGCATGCGGCGCCTCGAGGCCCGCAGCCTTCGCCTCCGACTCCGCCACGAAGAATTCGAGCTGCTCCTGCGTGATCCCCTCATACTCGGCGAGCTTGTCGTACCGGTAGTCCCACCGCAGGGTCTCGAGTTCGGCCATGTCGAACCCGTCGCGCACGAGCGTCGCGAACTCGTGGTTGATCGACTCTTCGAGGTCCTGCCACTCCTTGCGGGCCTTCTTCACATCCTTCGGCTCCGCCTTAAGGGAGCGCTTGGCGGCCTTCGCCTCCTTCTTTTCTTTCTTATCCCCGCGCGCCAAGGGCAAAGGCCTCCAAAGTTCTGGCAAAGCCATTACGCTCAACCGATTTAAGGGGTTGGGTTTTTGGAAGCGGCAAATCCGTGCGAGCCAGACAAGCGAAATCGGCGCGCATCGGCCCCGCCAAGCGTTAAATGGGCGCAGGGGTTCGAGCCGGCGTGGAAACCGCGGAAGTCCTGGCGGCGGCAAGCCCCGAGAAAGCGCTCGCCTTGATGTCGAAGGGCCTCTGCGACCGCTGCCTCGGGCGGTTCTTCTGCCCCGTGAAAGGCGGCGCCGACCCGCTCCTCGTCGGCCGGGCGCTGCGCGAGCGCGCGGGGCGCGAGGCCACGGCGGTCGCCGACTGCTTCGCCTGCGAAGGCATCTGCGGCGACTTCGAGGCGCTCGAGCGCGTGGCGCGCGCCGCGCTCGATGGCTACGAGTTCAAGACCATGCTCGTGGGCACCACCGTCGACCCCGTGCTCGCCGCGCGCGAGGCGAAGATCGCCGAGGAAGTCGGGCTCAGCGCCTTCCACCCGCTGAAGCAGGACGTGAACCGCGAGGTCGGCCGCATCCTCGAAGCCTCGCTCGCTCGCGCCGTCGACCACGCCGACCCCGACATCGCCATCCACCTCGACGCGCGCTTCAACACGGCTTCGCTGCAGGTCAAGTCGGCGTACTTCCGCGGCCGCTACCGCAAGCTCACGCGCGGGATCCCCCAGACGCGCTGGCCCTGCCGGTCGTGCCGGGGGCGCGGCTGCGCGCGCTGCGGCGGCACGGGCAAGATGTACCCCACCTCCGTCGAGGAGATCGTCGCGCGCCCCCTGATGCGCATCCTCGCAGGCACCGACCACGCGCTGCACGGCGCCGGGCGCGAGGACGTCGACGCGCTGATGCTCGGCCGCGGGCGCCCCTTCATCGTCGAGATCCGCGAGCCTAAGCGCCGCACCCTCGACTTCGCCGAGGCCGCACGCGCCATCGCCGACGAGGCCAAGGGCCAGGTCGAGGTCGAAGGGCTCACCCCCTGCGCCAAGGCCGAGGTCGCCGCGCTCAAGGACGCCGACTGGCAGAAGACATATCGCGTCCTCGTCGCGCTCGAAAAGGATATTAACGATGACCAGATTAACCGAGTTTGCGCCGAGCTGTCTGGCTGCCTCATAGATCAGCAGACTCCGACGCGTGTGGCACATCGGCGGGCGGACAAGGTACGCAAGAGGAGAGCGACTTCCGTCCGCGTGTTATCGAAACAAGGTCCGTCGGTGGAGCTTGAGATTACCGGCGAGAGCGGCCTTTACGTCAAGGAACTAATCCACGGGGACGAGGGTCGGACAATCCCAAATTTTGCCAAACTCGTCGGGGTCGCGTGCACGGTTTCGGAACTTGATGTGCTTGAGATTCACGACGGGTAAGGAGGGGTCAAGTTGGGGAAAGCATCGAAGGGCCCGCGCAAGGGCACCCGCTCCCTCTTCCGCGTCACGCCCCGCGAGCGCGGCAAGGTGCGCATCACCCGCGTCATCGCCCAGTTCGACATCGGCTCCAAGGCCGCCATCGAGATCGACTCGCGCGTCCGCGGCGGCCAGCCCCACAACACCTTCAACGGCAAGACCGGGCTCATCATCGGCAAGCAGGGGCGCGCCTACCTCGTTTCCATCCGCATCGGCGGCAAGATGAAGACCGTCGTGGCCGCACCCGCGCACCTGCGCCGGATGCGCGAAAAGTAGGGCGGCTGTCCCCACGGAGGCAAAACGCATGAAGCTCGGCGAGAAGCACCTGACCATCCCCGAAGTGCACGAACTGCTCCTCAAGGAGCAGGGGAAGCGCGAGCTCACCTACGAGCAGAAGCTCGTCCTCCAGCACTGCGAACTCCTCCAGCGGTTCGACGCGCGCACGGCCCAGAAGCTCATCGCCGAACTCGAGAAGGTCGAGCGCGTCTCCACGCCCCTTGCCCACAAGATCGCCGAGCTTTTGCCCACCCACCCCGACGATGTCCGCGCCATTTTCTCCAAGGAGCGCTTCACCCTCGACGAGAAGACGATCACCGCGATCCTTGCCACGGTCGCAAAGTACACCGGCGGCGCGCCAAGCGCCGTCCCGGCGTAGACCGAGTGATGCCCGTAGGGGTGAGACCGTGGAGGACTACGCCTACATCCTTGATTTCCTACCGCGAGGCCACCCCGCCGGCGGCCAGTACCACGCCGAGCCCCTGGCCTACGCCGTGGGCGAGCAGGAGTTCAAGCTCCTCGAACTCAACCCGAAGCCCGAAGTCAAGCAGCTGCTCCCCGGCGAGAAGGTCTACATCGGCAAGGAGCCCGAGAAGCGCGACAAGATCCTCCACGTCAAGCGGCGCGTGTCGGCCACCGAGCTCACCAACGCCGCCCAGTCCGAGCTGCCCTTCGTGCTGAAGCAGATCGTCGACGCCAACCCCGACCGGTTCGTGAAGTTCTTCAACGAGGCGCAGCCCGTCTCCACGCGCTTCCACATGCTCGAGCTTTTGCCCGGGCTTGGCAAGAAGACGATGTGGAAGATCATCGAGGAGCGCAAAGTCGCGCCCTTCAAGGACTTTGCCGACCTTGCCAAGCGCGTGACCACCCTGCACAAGCCCGACGAGGTCATCGCAAAGCGCATCCAGGATGAGCTTGAGGACCAGCAGCAGAAGTACAGCCTGTTCGTCCACCGCTGAAGGTTGGGGGCGGTCCACGGTGGCTAGGTCCTCGCCGCCGGACTTCGGCAAGGTCATCCTGCGCCACAGCGTAGCCCGCGAGGACCTCGTCAACCGCATGTGGATCGGCGTCTTCGTGTTCGGCGCGGTGTTCCTCATCTCCGTCTCGTTCGTCTTCGACCCCCGGCCCGGCCCGCCGCGCGCCGTGTACTACTTCCTGTGGCTGCTGTTCGTGCTCGCCTCCGTGCGCTCGATCACCTCGCGCTACTTCGCAACGCCGATGGTGCTCCTGGAGCGCGGGATCTTCCTGCCCGCCTACCGGCCCCTCCACTGGCTCTTCCTGCGCAGGCGCGCGCTCGCCTTTTCCGACATCAGGCGCGTGAAGCTCGACGCCTCGCCCTTCCGCGCCGGGACGCACCTCTTCGAGACCTCGCGGGGGCCCGTGCGGTGCCTCAAGGCGTTCTTCCCGCCCGCGAAGCGATTCGCGGAAGAGTTGAAGCGGCAGGCGCCCGATGTCGAGGTGGAACTCATCGACCGGAAGGGGAAGGCCAAGCGCTACTCCCCGGTCGTGACCAAGCGGCCGCGCAGGCCGAGCAAGAACGGGGAGGGCGCACATGCCAAGTAGGCCGCCGAAGAAGTGGGCGACTGCGGCCTCCGTGAAGGCCGACCTGCAGGAAGCGGGCCTGCGGCCTTCGCGCGAGAGGGGGCAGTCGTTCCTGCGCGACGAGCTCGTGGCCGGCCGCCAGGTGCTCGCCGCCGAGGTGGCGCCCGGCGACCGCGTGCTCGAAGTGGGCGGCGGGCTCGGCGTGCTCACGCGTGAACTTTCCAAGCGCGGGGCGCGCGTGCTCGTCGTCGAAATCGAGCCCGCCCTTGCGAGGAAGCTCAAGGAGGAGCGGCTCGACGGCGTCCAGGTCGTGCTCGGCGACGCGCTTACCGCTGACCTTGGCAGACCCGACAAGATCGTGGCGAACATCCCCTATTCCATTTCCTCGCCCCTCCTCGAGCGGCTCGCCGGGCTCACCGCAAACGTCATGGTGCTCATGGTGCAGGCGGAGGTCGCCGAGCGGCTGGCCGGCGGCCCCGGGTCGAAGGGCTGGTCGCGCCTGGGGGCCGTCATGCGCAGGACCTACAACGTCGAGATCCTCGAGCGCGTCCCGCCGACCGCCTTTTTCCCGCAGCCGAAGGTGCCCTCGGCGGTCGTTCGGCTCACCCGCCGGGCCGGGAAAGGCGAGGGCAATGACAAGGACTACGCGGAAGTGGTGGGCGCGCTCTTTGCCGAGCGGCGCAAGAAGGTCCGCAACACCGCGCCGGCAGCCGCCGCGGCGATCCGGGCGCCGCCGGAGGGTGCGGTGGACGCCGTCGAGCTCCTCGGCATCGCCGACCGCCGTCCCGAAGAGCTCAGCGTTCAGGAATTCGAGGCGCTCACGCTCGCGCTTGCCGCACTTAAGAACCCATAAATAGGCTCCTTCCAGTGGTCGCGCGGGGCCCTTCATGCGCGCGTCGTCCGGGGCAAGGCCAGCCCTCTTTCCGCTTCTGGGTTTGCTCCTGCTCCTCGCGTTAGCCGCCGTTTCGACGCTCTCCGCCTCGGCAAGCGCCGGGGGCACGCCGGAGTACATCGGCGGGGCGATCACCGTCGTCTCCGGCGAGACCCAGGCCATCACCAACCGCACGCTCGTGGTCTCGGGCGACATCACCGTGCAGTCGGGCGGCACGCTGGAGCTCCACAACGCCAGCCTCCTGCTCAACCTCACCGCCGACTTCTCCCTCGCGTTCACCGTGCAGGGCGGAGGGACGCTCCGCGCGTTCGACCTCGACGGCGCCGCACAGACCTCCGCGGACCGCTCCCTTGTAGGGTCTGCAAACCCCGCGTACCGCTACGCGGCCCGGTTCGAGGCGGGCTCGAATGTGCTTTTCAAAGGGAGCGCGATCTCGGGCTTTGGCCGCGGCCTTTCATCGCCCGGTCTCCTCATCGAGTCCGGCAACGTGACGTTTATCGGCGCCTTGCTCGAAGCCTACGCCTACCTGCGCGTCGAGGGCGTCTCGCCGACCTTTGAAGGCACGACCTTCCTCGGCGACGGCACGGGCTCGGACTTCTTCTTCGGCTCGAACGCCGCCCTCTCGAACTGCACGTTTTCGGATCACTTCGTGGCGGTGCGCGCCGCCAACAACTCGCTCGTGACCGTTGCGGGCGCGCTCGTGCGCGACTCGTTCTTTTCGTTTTCGGCCAACGGCTCGGACCTGCGCGTCGTGGGCTCGGTCATCAACAACAGCACGACGCACCTGTTCCTCACCAACGCGAGCGCCGCCGAGTTCGTCGACGTGGACTTCGACCCCGCGGCCGTCCAGGTCGATGACCCGCTCTCGACGCTGACCTACAAACGCGCGTTCACCTTCCAGGTCGTCAACGGCGCGGCCGAACCCGTGCGCAACGCGACGGTGACCGTGCTCGACGCCCAAAACGTCACCGCCGGCTCTGGCAGCACGGCCGCCGTCGGGTGGTGGGGGCCCTTCGACCTCGTGGCCTTCCGCGTCAACGCGAGCGGCCGCTTCGACGAGGGCAACTACACCGCCACCGCTTCGAAGCTTGCCAATTCGAGCTCGTTTTCCTTCTCGGCGTTCACCCAGGGCACCCCCGTCGCCCTCACGCTCCTCTCCAACATCGACCCGCGGCTGACCCCCCTTTCGCCCTCGCCCGGAGCCGTGCTGCTCGCCGGCGTCGAGGAGCTGTTCTCCGTCAACGTCAGCGACCCGGATGCAACGCCCGGGGGCGTGAGCGTCTCGTGGCGCTCCTCCATCCAAGGCGCGCTTGGCTCCGGCGCTTCCCTCGGGGTCGCTCTGCAGCCGGGCGCGCACACGATCCAGGTCGAGGCCTCCGATGCGCAAGACGGCATCCGCGAGCTATTCTTCAACATCACGGTGGAGGCCGGCCGGGCCGAGACCATCACCGTCAGCGACGGGGCGCTCAACTATTCGGTGACGATTTGGAAAACGTCGGTCGGCCGCGTCGACGCGGTCTTGGTGGATGCCCCCGCCGCGCCTCCGATGGCCGTTGGCAAGGCGATCGACATCCACCCCACTTCCGGCTTCGTCGCGTGGGCGTGGGCCACCGTCTCGATCCCCTTCGACCCGGACGCGCTCCCGTACGGCAGCTACCCCGTCAACCTCACCGCTCAGCAGGTGAACGGAGGAGCCGCGGTGGCCGTCCCCGGGACTTCCGTTGACCTGCTCGGAAACGCCGTGCGTTTCAACCTGTCGCGGTCTCAGGGGCTTGGAACCTTCTTCATCCTCGCCGTCAAGGGCCCGAACCTCCCGCCCTCCTTCCTGCCGGTGCCAACGCTCTCGGCCGTGGTCGGCCAGCCTTTCTCGTTCACCCTGCATGCCCTCGACACGCCCCGCGACACCGTGTCGTACTTGCTTGCGGGCAACGCGTCGTGGCTCACGATCGACGCCGCAACCGGGACGCTCTCGGGCACGCCCTCTGCGGCCAACCGCGGCCTTGTGAGCTTCCTGGTGGAGGCCAATGACCAGCTCGGGGCATCCTCGCCCCTCATCCTCCAGGTGTTCGTGAGCGGCACGCCCGACAACCGGCCCCCGCTGCTCGTCAACCCCACCATCGAGCCCGCCGCGCCCATTGACGGCGATGTCGTGAAAATGGGGGTCACCTACTTCGACCCCGATGGCGACTACCCAACCTTTGTGAGCGTCACCGTCGACGGCACGGCGTACACGATGGCGCCGGTGACCCTCGAAGATGTGAACACCTCCGACGGCAAGGCCTACACCTACAGCCTCGCGCTCCCGCACGGCGCGCACGCCATTTCGTTCCAGGCAAGCGACGGCGCGCCGAGCCACGCCGACACGACCCTCGCGGTCGCCCTTGCGGTGGCCCCCGACAGCCTGCGTTCGCTCAACAACTGGTTCCTCGCGCTGATGGCAAGCGTGGCGCTCACCCTCGTCGTCGTGCTCTTTGTGCGCACGCGCGCGCCCTCGAAGAGCCAAAAGAAGCCGGAGGCCCTTCCGGAGGACCACGCGACGTTCATCGAGGGGGCCGCCCTCAAACGCATCGAGCCCCAGCCGCCGATGGTGAAGAAGCCGAAGGACAAGGAAGAGGCGCTCGCACAGGAAGTCGACGAGCGCGCGGACGAGGCGGCCAAGGTCGAGCGCAAGGCGGCCCGAAAGCTCGGGCGGCGCTCCGAAGAGGAGTAGCACTCACCCGGTGAGGTAAATCCGACCGCGGAAGCGCACCACCGGCACCTTGTCGAGGCCCGGCTCGTGGCGCGGCCAGTTGCGCAGCGTGACGGTGCTGTAGTTCAGGGGGTCGAGCACCTGGATCTCGTCGTTGGCGACCGAAACCACGACGGCGTCGGCGCGCGCGGCCTCGGCCCCCGGCGCGAGCGCCTTCTTGATCCAGTCCTCGCCCTTGTTTTCCTGGACGCCGGTGTCGAGGTCGGCAACCACGATCGTCTTCGCATGGACCTTGGTGACGCGGAATACGCGCTCGCCCGCGACAAGCACATCGTTGCGGATGAATTTCGGCAGGCGCACGGAAATCGTAACGCGCTGGAGCTCGTTGCCGTCTTTGACGCCCGCGATCTTGCCGGACCGAAGGAGTGTGGCGCCCAGCTCGTCGCGCAGCACGTTCGCGATACGCTGCGCGGCCGTCGTGGAGGAAAGGTAGAAATCAAGTCCGCCGTGCACCTCGTCGGCCTTCGTGAGGAACACTTCGCGCTCGTTGGCCGCGATGCGCTCGACGCCGTCCTCGACCGCCGTGCGGATGCGCGCCCTGTGGTCGTCGGCCAGGGGCCCGTCGAACGCGCGCACCTGGATGATCGCCTCAAAGTAGGAGCCCGCGCGCCTGCTGCAGACATCGCAGAGCGAGTGGCGCACCTTGATGTGCGTCGCGTAGGCGTGCTCGAAGGCCTTCCCCGCGACCTTGAACTTCGCGTGGAGCTTGAGGTCGAAGGAGCGGTCGTCGCCCTTGCCCTTCTCGCGGGCCATCTCGATGACCTCGACGCCCTCCCGCACCGCCGTGTGCTCGTCAAGCGCGTGCTCGATGAGCTCCTCGGGCGACATCGTCTTCAGCCAACTCTTGCCCCGGAGCACCGAGCCGCAGGAGGCGCACACCAGCACCGTGATGTGCTCGGGAATCACGACCGGCTTCTGCGTCTCCACGAAGCAGTCGGCGCAGAGGCCCGAAATGAGGCGGCTCTCGGGGTGGTCCTTGCCGCAACGGAAGCACTGCACAAGGCGGGCGAGACCGAGGGGCTATTTCAAACGATCGCGCCCGCTGGCTCAGAGGCAGTAGACCTGCGCGTGGGGCACGCCGTCCACGAGGCGCACCGTGCTCTTGTCGACAAGGTTGTACTTCACCGCCACCGCGATCGCACGCTCGCCGAAGATGTTGTAGGAGGATGCCCCGCGCAGCAGGTTGAACAGCCCGTTCTCGTCTTCGTCGAACACTTCCCCGCCGTAGAAACCCTCGTTCAGCGTAATGGCGATCTTGCCGTCCTTGAGCTTCCTGCCCACGAGCTCCGCGTCGCACATGGCCACGACGATCTGGCCCTGCGCGCGGTGGGTCTTGATGGAGACTTGGCCCGACATTGCGTTTTCCGGGGCGCCGATCCGGGGCATCTGGCTTAAAGGCTCGCGCTAAGGATTCAAGGGACGCGCGAAATCACCGCGAAGCGACTTTATAGTGCCGCCGGTCGGGCGCGTAAACCTGCCCCTGTTCCGACAGCCGGTTGAGCATTTCCCGCGCGCGGCGCTCTTCGATCCCCTCGCTCGTCGCCTTGGCGATGATGTCGTCCTCGGTCACGCCTGCCCCTGAGTCGAGCCCGCGGATGATCTCAAGCAGCGTGCGCGCGGCTTCCCGCTGGGCGCGCGAGGTGCCGGCCGCGATGATGTCGATGTCCAGCCCGCCGCCCTCGCCCGCGATCTTGCGCAGGTAGTACTGGACGATCTTGATTCCGCGGTCGGCGTCCTCGATTTCGACCGTCTGGGAGAGGCGCACGCGGGCGGAGGCTTCGGCCAGGCGCACGAATGCTTCCAGTTGCCGGGCGGTCATGGGCACTGCCGCGGCCTCGCCTTCGCCTTGCTTGCGAACATCAACGTAATACTCGCGGATGCGTGTGATCGCGACCTCCGACAGGACCGGGAACACACGCTGCTTCGCGTACGCGATGTACTTGCGCATGAAATCGACGGGGACGATAGGCGTGAACTGGTCCGAAATGGTTTCGCCCTCCTCGACCGATTCGCCCTGCGAGATGTCGTAGGCGCGCTTGGCCTCCTCTTCGCCGCGGTGGTGCGACCGCAGGATGTGGCTTGCCATGTCCCGGTCCCGGTCGCGGTTCGGCTTGTCCGAGAGCGAGAAGATCACATCGAAGCGCGAGAGCAGCGCGGGGGGCAGGTCGATCTGCTCGATCATGAACTGGTGCGGGTCGAAGCGCCCGAACTTGGGGTTTGCCGCACCGAGGATCGCGGTTCGCGCCTGCAGGGTCGCGGTGATGCCGGCCTTTGCGACCGAAATGGTCTGCTGCTCCATCGCCTCGTGCATCGCGTCGCGGTCGTTCGGGTTCATCTTGTCCAGTTCATCGACGCACGCGAGGCCCTTGTCGGCAAGGACGAGTGCGCCCGCCTCGAGCGTCCACTGGCCGGGGGCCAGGTCGTCCTTGATGGCGGCGGCGGTGAGGCCCGCGGCCGATGACGACTTGCCGGAAGTGTAGATCGCGCGAGGGGCAATTTGGGCGATGTAACGGAGCAGTTGCGACTTTGCCGTGCCCGGATCTCCGACTAGAATCGCGTGAATGTCCCCGCGGATGCGCGTCCCGTCCGGCAGGTGCTTCGGCACGCCACCGAAGAGCTGCAGCATCAACGCCTCCTTTTCGAGCTCGAGCCCGTAGATCGACGGCGCAATCGAGTGCGTCATCTTCGCGTAGACCTCGGGGTCGCGCGCGAGCATCTTGATGCGCTCTTCGTCCTCCGGCGTGATCGGGATCTCCTCGTAGTCGTGCTTCTGGCGCTCGACGGAGATCACCTCGAGGAAGATGTCGAAGATCGTGGACTTCGCCCCGCCAAGCGATCGCGGCTGCTCGCGCAGGATTCCGTTGAGGATCACGCGGTCGCCAGGCGAGATCATCCCCGCAAGGTCGTCGTCCATGAACCCCGCGAGCCGCTGCGGCTGCTCGCCGCCGCGCAGGCCTTCGGGGGACTCCTGGATCTCGATCTTCTGCGTGTCCACGAACTCGGAGAAGCGCAAGGTCCGCCCCTCGGCGGGCTCCTCGAACGGGTCCATCAACGACGCGGGCCCGGTGAGCAGCACGAACTTCGTGGAGGCCGCCGAACGCTTGCAGCCGCCTTGGTCTTCGTAGCACTCGAGCGGTTCCTTCAAGATACTCCCGTCCTGCGCCACCTCGATCGCCGCGCCGCAGCGGACGCACTGGAACACCGCGTCCTGGATCTTCGGGCGCACCTCGGTCACCTTGCGCACCAGGCCCTCCACGGTGATCAGCCGCCCGAGGTGCTTCTTGCGGATGTTGCGCACTTCGACCCGCTCGTTTGCAAGGTCGGCCGGGAACTCCTTCACGCGGAAGTGGATCGGCGCGGCGAGGTTGGGAGGCAGCGAGTTGCGCATCGCCGCCTCCGCGGCGTAAATCGCCTGCTTCGGCCGCTCCACGAGGTACTCGGCCACCTCCGGGTCGAACTGCGCGACCTCCCGGTACTCGACGACGAGCGAGCGCTTGTCGGGGAAGGCGGTGGCGACCTCGCGCAGGTCCTGCTTGCGGCCATACTTCTGGAGGTAATCCTCCCACAGGGCCGTTAGCGATTCGAGGGTGTATTCCTTAACCATCACAGCACGCGGAGCCGCGCTTACGCAAAGTCTACTTAATAGCGTTTAGGGGGGTTAAGCGAATGCGGTTTAGGCCCCTCGGTTTCGTGTGGAGTGGACGCAAGCGGCGGGGCCTTCGACTCCATTTCGACTCCACCTATGGCGGCGCGCCCACGGGGCCTTCAACCTTCAGGAACGCCTTGATAATCGAAAGGTCAACCGCCTGGTCGAACGAATAACCGAACTGTGCCACGAGCTGCGCGCCGTACCCGAGGTCGAAAGGCCGGCGCGACTCCCCGTCGAGGAGCAGGACGCGCTGCCGAAGCTCCGCGGTCTTCATGCCCGTGCTCGCCACGACCCCCATCCGCGAAAACCCCTTGAGCACCTCCCTCGCCATCGCGCGCGAGTCGATCCAGGTCACGAGGTGCACCTTGCCGCCGTGCACGAGCGCGCGCGCGCCGCGGTCGTCGACCCACTCGTTCACGACGTGGGTCACGTACAGGTCCTCGGGCGGTTCGGCCGCCGGTTCGAATTGGTAGAACCTCCCCCGCATCTGGTCGCGGTGCTTGGCGCGCACCACGCGGACCGCGTCGAAGAACGCCGCGCGCCGCACGCGAGTCCCGCCGGTGGAAATCGGGTAGGCCACCATGACCACGTTGCCCCGGTCGTCGGATTTCCGTTCCTGGTCGCGGTGGGCCGCAGTGATGAGCTCGAACATCGCCGCACGAAGCGCGGGGGGCCCGTGCTCCTCCCACAACGCCTCATTTTCGAGGAACTCCTCGCCTTCGATCGCCCGGCGAAGTTCGACCGGCGCCGACTCCACCTCCGGCAGGGCTCCCCCGCGCCCACGCGCGAGTTCGGTCTCAATGGCTTCCTCGAACCCGAACCCCTCCCACCCGATGGTCTGGCAGGCCCGGGTCACATTGACCGTGACCGTGCTCCTGTCCTTGCCGCCCGCCACGATGCGGTTCGTCCTGCGCACCTTCGGCACCGAGGTCGGGCCCGTGTACCCCTCCTCGTCGAGGCGGTCGTAGAGGCGCTTGATCACGCGCTCGCGGTCGACGTAGGCGTAGCACTCCACCACCTGGTGGTGCAGCCATTTCTTCAGCTCAACCGGCACGTCCCACGACGCGAAGTTCCGCGGGTGCGCGCGCGTGTGCTCGGCGCCCGCCGACAAGAGGAACTTCGCGTACCGGAAGTAGGCGTCCTCGGCCATTTCCTTCATCTTGGCCTTGCGGGCGCTGTCCGCGCTGCGCTCGCGCATCCGGATCTTCGCCTGGTACTCGATCAGCGCGTCCTTGTCTCGCGCCTGCGCGCCCAGCTCGTGGACACCGTACTTGTCGTAGTACCAGGCGAACAGCACGACGCCCGGCTCAGGCTCGCCAATCTGGAGATTGCCTTGCGCCTCGGCCTCTCGTATGAGGTCGGCCCATTTGGGGACGAGCCGCTGCTCGGGCGGAGGCAGCGCAGTCGCGGCCCCGCGCGGCCTGAAACGGGGGAGACGAACGCGCGGGGCGCCGGACTTTGCGGCCACGGTTTCTCCATCGAGACGCCGGGTTATGGCTTTGGCGCAGGCGGCGTAACGGCCTTTGGCTGCGCTTCTTCGGCGGCCTTGCGCGCGATGCGCTTCTTCAACATCGACACCCCGAGCCACACCCCGACAGCGGACACGGCGAGCACCGCAAGAAGGCCAGTGAGGAGCGCCGGATCGCTGTACGAATAGCGCACGCCCGTGGCCGGGTTGGACGCGGGGTCGCCCGGGAGGAACGAGCCTGCGAGCTCCACCGAGTTGTTGTACGCGTCGTGGTCGGAATCGACCGCGCCCAGGCGCGTCCAGTTGACGTTGCCGCCGCTCGCGTTGCGCTCGGCCTGGTAGTCGATCCCAAACGCGTTCAACGCGCCGCCGCCGTTGGGGTCGGTGTGACATGTCTGGCACACCCCGTTGAGCGGCCCGGGGACATTCGAGGCGTCGCTGAAGGAGGACGTCGCCGGCGCCGGGACTAGCGCTGCCGCAAAACCGAGGAGGAGCAGGATTCCAAGCGCGGGCGCAAGCCCTCGAGGGCGGCGGCGGTTCTGCAACGTGCGCCGGTGACGGAGCCTCGCGGCGCCAAGCGTTGCGGCCCCAAGCGCGCCAAGGCCTCCGAACCCCGGCAGGAAGCCAGGCGAGGGCTCCGCCGTCGGCCCAGGCACCTCCACCGTGATGTTGCGCTCGTTGTTGCTGAGGATGATTTCCGTCGGGACGGCAAAAACCGCGAGCGCGAAAATCGTGTGGTTGCCGACGGTCGGCGTCCAACTTGCCGCCACGCGCTCGCGCCCGCCGCCCGGGATGTTCAGCGTGTCATTGTGGAAGAGGAGCGACCCCGGCGCGAGGGGTTCGCCGTCCCACACCTCGAGCCGCACGAACCCTCCGGTGGTCGCGCTGTTGAGCACAACGATCAGGAAACTGATGTTGGAGCCGGCCGTGATCGCCCGCGTCGATGGGGCGATCGACTCGATCGCGAAGTCGGGCGCATCTTGCACCGGCACCGACACCACGAGCGTGTTGTCGGCGAGGTTCGCGTCCTGCGGGGCCACGTCCTCAACCGCAATCGTGAGGTTGTGCGTCCCCGGCGCGTACGAGTGGTCGAAGCCCGCCGGGCGCTGACTCGTGATCGTGAAGCGCGACTCGAAGATGAGGTTCGAGGCGCTGCGAGCTCCGTCCCAGACCCGCAGCGTCGCGGTCGCCCCGACCGACCCGCTGTTCACCACGGTGATCGTGTGGTGGATGGGCGTATTGGGCGGCGGCGGGTCGGGGTCGATCGAGAAACTGCCGGGCAAAAGCGAGAGGTCGGGCAGCGTCGAGGTCGACACCGCAAAACTCGTGCTTGAGTTCCCTGCCGCGCCGCCTCCCTCGGCCGCAAGCAGCACGGTGTAGCTGCCCACCGCGTTTGGCGCCGTAAGGTCGAGCGCGAATCCGCCGCGGTCGTCTGCAAAGGCGGTGGCCGTCGCCGTGTTCCCCTGGACCTGCGCACTCACCTGCGCGCCGCTCGCGAAGGCGCCGCTGCCGAAGGCCACCGTGCCTGACACGGTTACGTTCGCGCCGGGCACCGCCGAAGGCGGGCTGACTTGCACGCCCGAGAAGAGCACCAGCGAAGGCGGCGTGAGGTCCGCCGTCACATTGGCAAAGGCGGGCGCCGAGTACTCGATCCCGTCGAAGGCGCGGACGCGCAGCGCGTGCGGGCCCTCGCCCGGGGGGCTCCACGAAAAGTTCCACGCAAAGGTGCCGTTGGCGACGCGTTCGGGGCCGCCATCGACCGACACCCAAACGGACGCGAGCTCGCGGCGCTCATCGTCCGCGCTTCCCCGAAGCGTCACATTCCTCCCCACGGTGTCGCCGTCCCTCGGGGACGCCAGCACGACCGTGGGCGGCGCGTTGGGTCCGCGGTTGAGCACGAGGATGTGGACCGTGGCGTTGGTCTCCTGCCCGCGGTCGTCGGTTGCGATGGCCGTGAAAGAATGGGGCCCGTCGGGCAGCACCGCCAGGTTCCACAAGAAGCCGAACGAGGGGCCCGTCCCCGGCGCGCCAGTCTGCACACCGTCCACATAGAAACGCAGCGAGACCGGCCCGCCCTCCGGGTCGATGGCGCCCCCCGCGACCGTCACGTTCCCGGAAAGCCTCGCGCCTTCGGCGGGCGACGAAATCGTGACGTTTGGACGCCCGTTCGTGGAATTGACGAACATCGTTTCGGCACGCGCGTCGTCGCTTGCGTTGAAGTCAAAGGCGGTCGAGACCGACGCGTCGACCGTGATGGCGTCCTGCGACCAAGGCGTCACCCACCCGAAGACCACGGCGGTCGTGGAGTTCGGCGGCAAATCGAGCCGCGTCGTGTTCGAGGAGAGGTCGGCGACGGTCGCGTTGAAGACGCGCACCCGCACATCGGTCGCCGTCGCAATGTCGCTGCCCGTGTTCTCCACGCCCACGCGGATCTCCCCCGCGCGCGCCTCGTCCGGCGGGCTTGGCACCGTCGTGATGTTCGCGACACGCGCATTGCGGTTGGGCACGATCCGCACAGTGAGCGGCACCGACAGGTCCGCGCCCGAGAACGAAGCGACGCTGAACGTCGCCGCTACATCTTCGGTGCCCGCGGATGCCGGCGCGAAGAACGACGCATTGAAACCGAAGCTCGTGCCCGGGCGCTCCTCGGCCGGCGCCGAACTGACGCCAAGCGGGGTGACCGTCAGGTTCGGCGATGACGCGCCAACCGCGAACCCGGCGTGGCCCACGCTGACATTGCCGGTGTTGGCGAAGACCACGGGCGCCCCCACGGTCATCCCTCGGGGGACGAGGAGGTTCGGCATCGGCGAAGCAAGCGAGAGCGACTCGACGGCCCCAAACGGCAGCGCGAGGTTCACGCCGGCATAGACCGTCCTCGGGGTCCCGTTCGACACATCAAAGACGGCTGTCATGCTTACGGCCGGCGCCCAAGGGAGCCAAGCGAACAAGGTCAGGTTCGACAGGGTACCCCCGACGGGCCCAAACGACCAATTGTACGCCCCCCCCGCGGCCGCGGTGAGCAGAAGCGGCCCCGCCGCGATGCCTGAGGAACTCCAAAGCGTGACCTCCACGCCCGCTCCGTAGACCCCAAAGGTGCCTTGGTCGGTCACATTGCCGCTGCCCGAGAAAGCGAACGAAAGCGGCCGCGGCGCCCCCGAAACCCCCCCCACCGGGCCCAACACGGCCCCGGCCACCATGAGGGCCGCCACGGCCGCGCAGCGCGCCGCGGCACGCCCCATCGCGAGGGTCTTGCGCACGGCGCGCCCACGCCGGGTGCGGGATTTGCACTTTCCGGGGCTGTCAGCCCCGCCCACCCGATCGGTTGATGATTCTCGTCAACTGAAGGAGTTGAGCGAAAGCCTATTTGTCACCGAAAGGGAATGGGCCTGGGTTCGCCCTTTCCCGCCCGAAGTGGGGAACCGAGCCCGACTGAAGGGATGCGCAAGGGGTCCCGGGGAAAGCCGAGGCGCGCCGCCGCGCGCGCCTGAGGGGCCCGTTTCGCTTCCCGCGCGGAGGGGGCCCCCACGCAAGCACGCGCACCGCAGCGGTGTAGAAGCGCGCCTTTCAGCCCCGGCCCTGGCGCGGTTATGCGCCCATCAGCCAGGGGCTCGCGGCCCTCGCGCGTACGTGCGCGCAGGCGCATGAAGTCGCCAAAAGTCGCTATTTCGCACTTATCGGGCTTACAAAGGAGATTGACCGGAGCACGTTTATATACATTCCAAGCCGGCTTAGTCGACGGCAAAAGTCTTAGAAAGTCTGGAAGTTCGAGTAGTTCTTGGACTTTGACGGGGAGTGCGTGCATGGTCGGCCGTCCGCTGCGCAACGAAATTACGTTCTTCGGCCACATTATCCAAGGCAATCGGATCACCATCAAGTCCGACGACATGGAAGTCCTTGCCCCCGACGAGGACGAAATCTTCGAGATTAGCGTAAGGCGCATCTCCCAACTCCCCGCCTTCTCCGAACTCGAGATGAACCCCCTCTCCACCTCCGCCATCGAGGTCCTCACCACCGAGGGCGGTCAGAAGGACGCCCAAATCCTCTTCGTCATGTTCTGCCGCAAGTGGAACCTCGACACGCGCGAACTCCAAAAGCGCGACCTCACCTCCGGCTTCATCAAGGACGTCTCCTCCGCCATCGCCGCCCTCACCCATGACCCCAAGGTCGGCGACCTTGTCGAACTCAAACTCGAGAGGTTGGCCAAATGATGGGCACTCAAGGCCGCCAGGTTGGAGCCCTCCCCTGCACCTCTCCCGCCGACGCCCGCCTCACCTCCCCCTCCGCGCTCCGCAAGGCCGCCCTCGAAATGGCCCGCGACGCCCTCCGCCGCATCGGCTCCTCCCGCATGACCTCCGTCGCCTACGACTCCGGCTTCGTCGCCCGCCTCACCCCCCTCCTCCCCAACGAGCCCGTCGTCCAAGCTTCCGCCCGCTACCTCGCCGCCTCCCAACTCCCCGACGGCTCCTGGGGCTCCCCCGTCTACAACGCCCACGACCGCGCCCTCAACACCCTCTCCGCCCTTTCGGGCCTTGCCGCCTCCGGCGAAGCACTCCACTCCCGCCGCGTCGAACTCGGCCTCGAAGCCGTCCGCCGCATCCTTTCCGCCATGACCCCCGACAACCAGCTCGTCGGCTCCGACCTCCTCCTCCCTCCCCTCGTCCAACGCTGCGCCGACCTCGGCCTCGACGTCGACCCCGGCGACTGGCCCTACCGCAAAGTCGGCCGCTTCGCCCAAGCCCTCTACGGCCGCACCCTCTACTCCGGCCACCCCGTCGGCCACCTCATCGAACTCACCGGCGAAGGCGGCAACCCCGTCCGCATGTTCGCCCACCTCATGTCCGAACCCTCCGGCTCCGTCATGTGCGCCCCCTCCTCCACCGCCTTCGCCATCGAACGCGCCGGCAAACGCGACCCCCGCGCGCTTGGCTACCTCCGCCTCTCCCAAAACTCCGACGGCGGCCAGCGCCACTTCGGCCCCTACGAACTCATGGAAGCCGCCTACTCCCTCTACGCGCTGCGCCGCTCCCCCCTCATCAAACACCCCGCCGCCGCCCCCGCCCTCCGCCTCCTCCGCGAAGCATGGATGCCCTCCGGCATCGCCTTCTCCCGCGAGTTCCCCGCCGTCGACCTCGACGACTCAGCCCTTGCCGCCATCGCCATCACCGCAAGCGGCGAACACGTCTCCCCCGACTTCCTCGACCCCTACGCCGACGACGACTTCTTCCTCTGCTACCTCACCGACCGCCGCGCCGCCGTCGCCCCCAACCTCCACGCCATCGAAGCCCTCCAAACCCTCCACCACCCCCACCGCGGCCCCCTTACCGAAGTCGCCCTCTCCTACCTCCGCACCCGCGTCCGCCCCGACGGCGCCTTCATCGACCACTACTCCCTCTCCCCCAACTACCCCACCTGGCACGCCATCGAAGCCCTCGCCCTCGTCGACCACCCCATGGCCGAGCGCGCCGCCTCCTTCCTCTCCTCCTCCCAACGCCCCGACGGCTCTTGGGCCCCGACCCCCCAGTCCCCCTCCACCGCCGAAGACACCGCCTACGCCCTCCTCGGCCTCTGCGCCGCCTCCCGCCTCGAACGCGCCGCCTTCATCGACCAAATCGAAGAGGGCGCCCGCTGGCTCATCGCCCACCGCGACCTCCCCGCCCTCCCCACCTGGATCGCCAAAGTCCTCTACAGCCCCACCACGATGGCCCAAGCCGCCGTCGCCGCCGCCCTCTTCGCCACCGCCGACGCCCTCGAAGCGGCCGACGTCTCCCTCTCCCCGGACCGGATTGCTCCGGAGGTGCCGCACGCGCCCCTCGCGGGCCCGCAAGCGCCCTCCCCTCCACTCCACCCGGTGGCAGAATCAAACAGGGGGTTTTAAGAAAAAATGCAAGCAGATGCCTTTGTGGCAATGACCGATGACGAGACCGCGCGGTTTGTCCGTGACAACGGTGGACCGCGAGTTGTTACCTTGGTGGACGACGGCACGCGCCGTACCGGGCTCATCAGCTACCGCATGAACCTCTCACAAGAGGACTTCATGATGAAGCTCAACCGCCGGCTCGCGCGCCCGTTCATGGACACCTACGAACAGCTTTTCGCCCAAGGGGCCGACCACATCTTCACGCCTGCGATGACGCACGGGCGGTACGCGCTCGACTCGAACTACCAGCGGCAGATCATCTCGTACGCGAACGAAGTGTTCTCGGGTGATTTCTGGAGGCAGTGGTTCCACGAACAGAAGATCCACTGCCGGGTGTATGGCGACCGGGAGATGCTGCTTGAGCAGGGCTACGGGAAGACGCTGGAGTATGCCGACGCGATTGCCGCGGAGACGAAGCAATACTCGAAGAAGTTGTGGCTGGGGTTTGCCTGTTCGACGGCGATCGAGCAGATCCGGATGGCGGAGAAGCAGGTGCAGAGGACCGGCCGGACGCACGACACGCACCCGCTGCAGGACGGGTACCCGGACCTTGTGCGGGCGTACTACGGGGAGGATGTGCCGCCGGTGGACTTGTTCATCCGGCCGTGCGAGTGCCGGTTGTCGGAGACGATGCCGCCGTTCCTCGGAGAGTACGCGGAGTGCTACTTCACGCCGATCCCGGCGACGGAGATGAAGGGGAACTGGTACCGGAAGGTGATCTACGACTTCATGTTTGTGCGCAGGCGGACGTTCGGGGCGAAGAGCTACCGGGAGAACCTGGAGCCTGAGGCGCTCGCATACCTGCGGGGCTACTACGAGAAGAACGCCTCGACGGTGCTGGGGCTTGGGCACCGGGTGGGCGGATTTTGGCTGTGGGGCGACGAGGTCGCCGCCGAAGTTGATGCTGATGCTGATGGACAGTAAGTAAGGACAGTACCCCCTGTGCCGGGCGGGGCCCTGAGGGCCCCGCCCGGCTTTCCAGTCGGGGCCACGAACCGATATGGGTCGGCGCCCCAGAAGGTTAAAGGGCAAGACGAATGCCTTGAGCGGAGGGGCAGGAGGTGGGGGCAGAGCTGGCGGCACTGCCGGCCATCGCGATCGTCTCGAACCTAGCGATCGTAGTATTCATGATCCGGCGCGGCGTGAAGACGTCGCACCCCTCGTTCATGTGGCTGCTGTTCGTGGTGCTCTTCTTTAGTTGGATCGCGTCGGACCTTGCGCTGCGGCTGATCGGGCCGACGTGGGACGCGCTGCCGTGGCTTTCGCTGGCGTACTTGTTTGCCGACATTTCGCCGTGCATTTTCGTGCTGTTCGCGCTCTCGTACACGCGGGGGTTCCACGCGCTTGAGCGCCAGCATGCATGGATTGTGGCGCTGCTGGTGCTCCCGCAGGCGTTCTCATGGGTGCGGGCGACGGTGGCGGTGCTGAATTACAAGCCGCAGACGAGTTTCTGTGAGGGGGATTTCGGCTATTGCGACTTCCAGAAGACCTCGCTGCTGGTGCTTGGCCCGGACTGGTATTTCTTCGGGCTTTCGATCACGCTGATGCTGTTCATCGTCGGGTTCATCATTTTGATGACGCCGCACAAGGACCGGCGGACGCCGGCCTACGACAGGGAGATCCGGTACATCCTGGGCGGGATGGCGCTGCTGCTCGTGGTCGGCCTCTCGACGGACATCGGACTCCCGCTGTTGATCGAGCACTGGCCGCTG
>JBGQKI010000042.1:0-24605 GCA_041499475.1 Thermoplasmata archaeon | reverse complement strand
CTTCTTCGACTGGACCCACGGCGACCACAAGGTTGTCGTCATCCTCGCCGAGTTCAGCGACATCCCCCACAGCTCGCTTGGCCAATCCTACTATGATGACAAGCTGAACTACAACGGCACGGCGCGCACCTCTGCCCGCACCTTCTACGGGGAAAACTCGCTGGGTCAATTCTGGCTCTACTCGACCGTGACCACTTGGGTCACGCTCCCCCAGACCCAACTCTACTACTCGAACCACGACCAGCAGCTCGTCGCCGACGCCGCCAGGGCTGCCGACTCCCAGATCGACTTCACGCAGTTCGACGAAAACGGCGACGGAAGCATTGACCACACCGTCATCATCCACTCCGGCGGCGACACCGCCGCGGGCTGCTCGCCCAACTGCATCTGGTCGCACATGAGCCACATGTGGAGCCCCGTGTATGTCGACGGCAAGTACCTCGACGGCTACGCGGTCGTCGCCGACTTCGGCTACCCGACGGGCGACGTACTCGGCTCCTGGAACCACGAGGTGGGGCACCTCACGCTCAGCCTGCCCGACCTCTACGACGTCGACTACCACAACGACGGCCTCAGCGTGTACGAAACGATGGCGGCCGGGGCATGGTACCTCAACCACTTCTCCGCGTGGTCGAAGAGTTTCGTCGGTTGGGTGGACCCCTACGCCCCCACCTTCAACGTTGACCCCTACACCATCTACCCGCCCACGGACACGGCCCGCTACAATCCCGTCAAGATCACGACGAACTACACGAACGAGTACTTTCTGATCGAGATGCGATGGAACGGCGGCTCGCGCTACGACACCGGGATCCCTTACAACGGGCTGATCATCTACCACGTCGACACCAATGTATTGACGAATAACCCCCTCTACAACAACAACGCCGAGGTGAATACCAACCATAAGGGAATCGACATCGAGGAGGTCGGCACCCAGGACCTCGACACCTACGGCGGCGCCGGGTACAGCAACGACATGTGGGTGAGTAGCGCCTCCGGGTTCAACCCCACCTCCACACCCAACACCAACCTCTACGTTAACAGCGGCAACTATGCCACCGGGATTCGGATCTACAATATCTCGGCCGTGCTCACGAACGGCGGGCCGCACATGACCTTCTCCATCGACACCGGCCGCGTCAACTTCGGCCTCTCCGGCCGGGTCGTCGGGCCCGCCTCCTTGAGCGCGCTGCCCGGCGCAAGCGCGACCTACCCGATCGAGTTCTCGACGCTCTCGGCGGCCGGCGACACCGTCACCCTCGCCGTTGAGGGCGTCAACCAGACGCAGGGCTCGCTGGATCGCACCTCCTTGGTCCTGGCGCCCTTCGGCGCCGCGGTGGTCAACCTCACCGTGCAGGTGCCTACCGGCTGGGACGCCGGCCTGCCCGAGTGGGTCCAGGTGCGCGGCACCTCGCTCAACCAGCCCACGGTTTCGTTCCTCGTCCCCACTGTGACCAGTGCGGCGCAATTCTACGGGGTCACCCTAACGGAGTGGTCCGACTTCTATGCTCAGCCAGGCGTCCTTGAAAATCGCAGCGTCGTGGTGCGCAATGTCGGCAATGGCCCCGACAACGTGACCGTGTCGGCGTATTACGACCCCGCCCTCATGTCCGTTTCCGTCTTGACTCAACCGCTCATCATTCAGCGCGGCGGCTCAACGGCAGTTCCGCTACAGTTCCTCGTGCCCCCCAGCATCGCCTACGGCACCCGAATCGCCGTAGACTTAAACGTCCGGCACGGGGCGGCGGGCAAGACCGTCGTGGACACCTACTCCGGTTTCGTGACCGCCGACCGCTACCCGCTCGTTTCCGTCGAGGTCTCCTCCTCGGTCACAAATTACCTCGTTCCGGGCGCGGCCAAGACGTTCAACGTCACTGTGCACAACCTCGGCAACTACGACGCGAACTTCAACCTCTCCGCCTTCACGCCCGTGGGCGTCACGGCGACCTTCGACCTTCGCAAGGTCCCGGTCGCAAAGTTTTCCTCGGCGACCGTCGGGATGACCCTCCTCGCCGGGATGGACACGCCTGCCGGCACCACGGGCCTCGCCTTCGTCACGGCAGACTATGAGTTCCACGAGGCTGCCGGCGTTGCGAACCTCAGCGTGATCGTGACCCAGCGGTTCGAGCTTGCGCTCACGGGCGACAGCGCGTTTGCCGCCCGCCCTGGCGCAAACGCCCTCTTCAACTTCGTGGCGATCAACCTCGGCAACGGGCCGGACACCGTCGATGTCTCTTTCCAGCCTGCGTTCACCACCTGGAACGCGTCCGTTTCGACCCCCACGCTCCCGCTTGGCACCGCCGCCTCCAACCGCAACCTCCCCTTCGAGTTCCGCGTGACGATTCCCTCCGACGCGGCCGGCAACCTCCAGCAGGTGTTCGCCGTGCAGATCCGTTCGCAGGCCTCAGGCCTCATCGCGACCTTCCAGGTTACGCTCCTCGTCCTGCCCGTCTACTCCTTCGATGTGTCCGTCGACCCGGCCCAGGGCGCCATCCGCGGCAGCGAGAGCGCCTCGTTCCTGATCACGTTCCGAAACCGGGGCAACATCCGCGATTCCTACTCGGTCACGCTCGACGGCCTGCCGGAGGGTTGGACGACGGAGTTTGCGCAGGGCGGCGTGGCCACCGTGACTCCGAAGGCCACCGCCCAGACCACGCTCCTCGTCCACCCGTCGGCCGGCGCGGCCGCCGACCGCTACGACTTCCAGATCTTCGCATCGAGCGAAGGCAACCTCTCCCGCCCGCAGGCCGTCAACCTCAACGTGACCATCCTCGCAAACCGCGAGATCCAACTGCGCGCGTCCACGCTCCAAGGGGAGATCCGCCCAGGCGCCACCGTGACGATCACCTTCGTCGTCAAGAACGCCGGGAATGTTTTCGAGAGCGTTTACTTCGAGCCGACCGGCGCGTTTGCCTCCGTGTCGGTCGACCCGCTGCAACTCACGCTGCCTGCCTTCGAGGAACGTGCGATCACGGTCGTCGCCGTGCTGCGCAACGACCAGCCGGCGGGGCCCACCACGCTTTCAATGACCGCGACCTCGACGAGCGACCCCACGGTCACTGTCGAGAAGAGCGTCGAGATCGATGTCGGGACCGTCCCCACCCCTCCGCCCACGACGCCCGGCTTCGAGGGCCTTGTCGCTGTGGCGGCCATCGCCGCGGTCGCCGCTGTGGGCCTTGGCGCCGGCCGCAGGCGCAAATAGCGCCCCTGCCTCGAGCAAAGCCTTTTTCTGCCGGGGCGGCTCCCCGCCCCCGGGCACACCCGAAGGGAACCTCCCCATGCGCATCGCCGTCATCGACCCCGACCGCTGCCAGCCGCACAAGTGCAACCACGAGTGCGAGGCCTTTTGCCCGCCCGTGCGCAACGGCATCGAGGTGTTCACCTGGGGCGAGACCGACGGCAAGGCGATCATCTCCGAGACCCTGTGCATCGGCTGCGGCATCTGCGTCCACAAATGCCCGTTTGGCGCCGTCTCGATCGTGAATGTGGCCGACGAGCTCAAAACCGACCTTGTCCACCAGTACTCCCAAAACGGGTTCCGCGTCTTCCGCCTGCCCACGCCGCGGCCCGGCCAGGTCGTGGGGCTCCTCGGCCCCAACGGCATCGGCAAGACCACAACGATGTCGATCCTGTCGGGCGAACTGCGCCCCAACCTCGGCAACTACGAGGCGCCCCCCGCCTGGGACGCGATCCTTAGCGAATTTGCCGGCACCGAACTCCATGACTTCCTGAAGCGCGTCGCCGACGGCAAGGTCAAGGCCGCCGTGAAGCCGCAGTATGTCGACAAGCTGCCCAAGGTCGCCAAGGGCCGCGTGCGCGAACTGCTCGCGCGCGTCGACGAGCGCGGGCGCCTCGACGAGGTCGCCACCGCCCTCGAGCTCAACCACATCCTCGGGCGCGAAACCCCGGAGCTCTCGGGCGGGGAACTGCAGCGCGTCGCCGTCGCCGCCACGCTGCTCAAGGACGCGGACATCTACTTTTTCGACGAGCCCTCGTCGTACCTCGACATCTACCAGCGCCTCAACGTCGCGCGGCTCATCAAACAGATCCCGCGCGAGAAGATGGTCGTGGTCATCGAGCACGACCTCGCCATCCTCGACTTCCTCGCTGACATCGTCTACCTCATGTACGGGAAGGAGTCGGTCTACGGTGTGCTTGCCCAGCCTCGGCCCGTGAGCAGCGCGATCAACACCTACATCTCGGGCTACGCCTCCGAGGAAAACGTCCGCTTCCGCGACCGCGCCATCCAGTTCGAAGTCGTCCCGGCAAGGCAGGGCTGGTCGTCCCAGACCGTCGTGAAGTTCGGGCGCCTCTCCAAGCGCTACGAGCACTTCTCGCTTACCGCGGAGCCGGGCGAGATCCACGTCGGGGAGACCGTCGGGGTCGTCGGCCCCAATGCCACGGGCAAAACCACCTTCGTCAAGATGCTCGCAGGTGTCGTGAAGCCCACCGAAGGCGTCGTCGAGGCCACCGTCAAGGTCGCCTACAAGCCCCAGTACCTCGAGGGCAACTTCTCAGGGACCGTCGAGGACCTCCTGCTCACCGCCCTTGGCGGCGTGCTCACGGGGCCGATCTACAAAGCCGAGATCGAGAAGCCGCTCAAGATGCCGCCGCTGCTTTCCAAGGAAGTGCCCACCCTCTCGGGCGGCGAGCTCCAGAGGGTCGCCATCGCGCTTTCCCTTGCCCAAGACGCCGACCTCTACCTCTTCGACGAGCCCTCCGCGTACCTCGATGCGGACCAGCGCATGGAGACGGCGCGCGCCATGCGCCGCGTCATGGAGAAGCGCGGGCGCGCCGCGCTCGTCGTCGACCACGACGTCTACTTCCTCGACCTCGTCTCGGATTCGATCATGGTCTTCGACGGCAACCCGTGGATCGAAGGCCGCGGCCGCGGTCCCTTCGGGCTTCGCGAGGGGATGAACGAGTTCCTGCGGGGTGCCGGCGTGACGTTCCGGCGCGACAAGGAGACCAAGCGGCCTCGGATCAACAAAATGGGCTCGCAGATGGACAAGCACCAGAAGGAGATCGGCGAATTCTACTACGCGCCCGAGGTCGAGACGGAAGCGTAGAGGGCGACCTCACTTCCCCTTGAAGGCCGCCTCGCCGATGCCGCCGGCCACCGGGCGGCCCGCCTTATCGGTAAAGAACGCCGTCACGCCCACGGGTGCGCCGCCCAAAGCTTGCTCGACGGTCTCGCCCTCGTAACGCGTGGAGATTACGACCGTGAGCCCCTCCATGAGCGCGGGCCCGGTCACCCGCGCGCTGACGCGCAGGGCCGGCGGCGACCCCTCGAAGGAAACGGCCTCCACCGTCGCCTTGATCTCACCCTGTTCGTGCAGGTCCGGGGTCGCGTCGACCTCGAGGAAACGCAGCGTAAAGTGCCGCCCGACCAACGGATGCCGTTCCGCCACTTCGGGGGTGCCCCCTATTGGCGCCGCGCTAGTCAAAGGGCTCTGCGTCGCCGGTCTTGCTGGCGCTCGCGGCCGCCTCGGCGAGCGTCTTCATCGTTTGGTTAAGCATGATGAGGTCGCCCACACTCTTTACCGACCCCGTCTTGATGAGGAACATCCCGCCGCGGCGCGTCTGCAGGCCGAGCTCCTCCGCGATGCGCTTGTCGATCGCGACGCGCAGGTCGCGCACGGTCCACCCGGAGGCGTCGATCGCAAGGTCGGTGACCGTGCCCACGTTCCGGCCGTCACTCGTAATCACGTCCTTCCCGCACAACTCGAACCCGCCGATCACGCCGCACACCTCCGGGTCAAGCCATCTCGACTTTGAGGTGGCTGAGCTCGTCACGCAGCTTGATGACGTCCGCCAGGTGCTCCACCTTCTCCACCGATATCTTCACGCGCGGCGCTTTGAGGAGCCGCTTCTTCACGCCGAAGAGCGACGCTACACCCGCGTCGACGTCGATCACCAGCGCGCCGATGCGCCAGGTGCGCTCGTCGATCGCGAGGTCGGCAAGCGTGCCCACGGTCTTGCCGTCGGCGGTGAGCACCGTCTTCCCCTTCAGGTCGCTTATCTTATCCATTGCAGGCGGTCGGTCGATCGCCATCGAGCCTATTTGATCCTGGCGCCCGGCCGGAGGGGAGCCCTGAACCTCTAAGCAGTGCCGGCGCGCAAGCGCGCGCTCAAAGCCCGAGCGACTGGCTGGCGAGCATCTGGCCCGCGTTCGACGCGATCCAAAGCGTGAGCCCCGCACCGCTCTGCACGCCGCGGACACTGATCGCGTCGCCGGCGTCCAACTTGCCGTTTCCATTCAGGTCATTGACGGTGACCGCCGGCCCCGCGCCTTGCTGTGCGGCAGAGCTGTGCCCCATCACCATCGGCGAAGCCGAGGGCTGGCTCGACGCCACGACGCCCCCGCCCGAATCATGTGCGACGAGTACGGAAATGTCGAAGAGCTGGGCCGAGCCGGCGTAGACCTGCACGACCAAGTCGCTGCCCGACGCCGTGGGGTGGCCAAGGATGAGCACATTCGGGTCGGCCCCGCCTTGAGGGGAAGTACCGGCGGCTCCTGGCCCAAGGATGGGGTGCATAGCGAGCAGGAGGAGCAGGCCCACAACGATGGCGGCGACCGCCGACGAGAGCACGAGGGTGATCGTGACATCCTCGGGGTGGAGCAGCCGCTCGGCCTTCGACGTGTTCCGGTAGTAAATCCACTTCCGACCCTCGTCCATCCGCTCCACGAGCCCGGCGCGTGCGAGCCGGTTCAACTGCTTAAACGCCGACGACTTGGAGATCGAAAGGACATTGGCAACATCCGTGCCCGTCATCTGCTTGTTCTGGTCAAGCAGCTTCAAAATGGAGATGCGCTCCTCCGAGGCAAGCGCTTCGAAAACGTCCGGGCCAACAGTGACCCTCTTCCAGAGTTCCACATTCTATTGGAGGCCGGGCCTGGCTATATAACCATTGTCTCTTGCTATCAGATGAAGTAACAAAATCGGCAACGCGGATTGCGCCAAGAAATTGCGAGCCAGGATGCCGTGTCTACATCGGTCCCGATTCATGATTTGGGCGCGCGGTTGCCTGGGTCCGCCGGCGATGCCGGCGGCCCGAGTTCTTGCGCCTTCCGCTTGCGGAAATCATCGGTCGAAACGAACTCCTCGTCGTTGACCGACCGCACCTGGAAATTTTCGATCGCGTTGAGGTCGTTGCGCGACGCGCGCGCGCCTTCGAGGTCCCGCTCGATAGCGGCGGCCTTGTCGTCGAGCGCGCGCCGCTTGTCGCCGCCGCGCATGGCAAGGAACCCGGCGGCGATTCCAAGGGCGATGAGCACGAAGATCCCCATCAAGTTCGCGTCGATGAATTCGTTGCCGGTAAGGCCGTGGCCGGCGGTGCTGCGGGTCACCAGACGCGAGGCCGTGGCGCTATTGCCCGCGCGGTCGGTCGCCACAACGACGATGTTGTTGGCGCCGAAACCGAGGTTGACGACCGCGATGAAGTGGCCCGAGGCGTCGACTGGGGCGTCGCGCCCGGATACCGTAACGCGGGCGCCCGGCTCCGTCGTGCCCTGAACGGTAAGCTGTGCGTCTCCGGTCGACAAGCTGGCCGACGGCGAGGTGATCGTCACGGCGGGAGGCGTCTGGTCGAGCGTGAGGTTGAGCGTGCGCGTGGCGCGGTTTCCCGCCGCGTCGACGACCACGACGACCACCGTGTTTACTCCTTCAGTGAGGTTGATGGAGGCGACGAACGAAGCGCTACCCGGGGCAATTGGGTTTGCAGCAACGCCGCCCACGGTCACCTGCGCTCCCGCCTCGGCCCCCACGGACACGCGCCACGGCGTCCCGTTCACGAAGCCGGCTTCCGTCGTCGCATCGAGCGTGAAATTGGGCGGCGAGATGTCGATATGGAGCGAGTAATTCCACACGCGCGCGTTCCCCACAGCGTCCTCTGCGCGCACGCTGAGCTGGTAGCTGCCTTCGCTCAGCGCCGGCGCGAAGAGCAGTTGCCGGCCCGTTGCGCTCGTTGAGGCCGATCCCGGCGTGATGGAGGCTTGGATGAAAGCCATCTCGTCGGTGGTGATGTTGAAGGAGGGCGAGCTCGCGTTGAGCGAGTAGGGACCGGGGCCGACCAGGCCGGCCACCGTGACGACCGGCGCGCGCGTGTCCCGCACGATCAGCCACCATGTGACGTTCGCGTTGCCGGCGGCGTCGACCGAGCGCACGTAGAGCAGGTTGGGCCCCTCCACGAGCAGGTCGACATTCACCGCGAACGACCCGTTCGGCAGAAGGATCTGCGAGACATTGTCGACCGAAAGGCCGGCCCCCGGCTCGACGAAACCGGAGAGATCGACGGTGCGCCCGGCAACGGTCGACCCATAGGCGGGGGAGGAAACCACGATCGCGGGCGGCGTCGAATCGATGTGCAGGTTCACCTGCAGGTTGTACACGTTTCCGGCCGCGTCCACGGCCGTCAGCCCGACCGTGATATTGCCTTCGCCCACACTCACATTCGCATCGAAGTCTCCTTGGCCGTTGATGGCGACCACGGTGCCGTTGATCGTGAGCGTCGCGCCGACCTCCGTGCCCCCCACGAACCGGACGGTCGGGCCGCGCAGCGCGGTCGCGTTGTTTGGGCTGGTGAGCACGATGAGCGGCGGCGTGCGGTCCACGCGGTACGACACGGTCGCATACGCCGGGTTGCCCGCGAAGTCCTGCGCGCGTACGGTAACCAAGTATGTCGTCTCAAAGTTTGCGGGCACCGACAGGGAAAAGGAGATGGCCACGGCGCCGCTGTTGAAGGTCACATTGTCGAACGACCACGCGATCGCCGCAATCCCGCTTTCGCCGTCGGAGGCGCTCCCCGACACGATGATGGGGTTGCCGTTCAGGACCGCACCCTGCGTGGGCGCCTGGATCGCGACGCTCGGGGCAGCGACGTCGGAGAGCGTGACGGAGACCATCCCGGCGCTCGTGACCGACGCGGTGAGCGAGGCCGCCCACGAGCCCGCACCGGCGTCGAAGCGGTGGGGGTTGGCCGACACCAGACCGCCCGAAGTACCCACCTCGGCAAGGATGGCCCCGAGGGCCGCAAGCCCGCCGGCGTCGGTCTGGCCCGACGCGACCACCGCGCTTGACGCGTCCTTGACCGTGTAGTTCTGGCCCGCGGCCGGTACGGACGGGGCCCACAGCGTTTCGAGAGCGGTCGTCCAGAACTGGCGCACCGTCCCCGACCCGAGGTAGGTCGCGCTCCCGAGGCTTGATGCAAAGTCAACGAGGTCGATGCGCGCGCCGTCTTCTGCCCGCAGTGCGAAGGCCGAGCCGCCGATGAGCGAGAGGTTCCCCGAAGCCGCGCGGATCCGGCCGGCGCCCCCTGACTGCGTCGTGTTGCGCCATGTGTAGTTGCCATTGAGCGCGGCAAGTTCGCCCGTCCCCGCCTGGGCCACCCCATCGAAGTCCGCCGAGGGCGACGCGGCCGAGAGGCGCAGGTCGAAGTCCGTGATGGTGAGCGCGCGCGCGAACGCCGAGGCGCCGCCTTGGACCGTTAGCGAGGCCCCGGCCACATCGCCCACGAGCGTCGCATTCGAGGCGAAGAAGGCGCCCGAGACCGTCCAGCTTGCCACGGCGACGGCGTGGAGCGTCGAGTCCACGAGGCGCAGCGTGCCCGCCACCGAGAGCGACCGCACGTCCACAACCGAGCGGTTGATCTCGGCAACGCCCGAGGCGTCGAGCAGCGCGTTGCTTGTCCCCACGAGGGCGACGGCACGCCCCTTGTTATTCACGAGCGTGGGGTTGTGCAGGTAAATCCCGGTCGAATTCACGAAGGTGAAGCCCGCGCCCGTCGAGTTCAGCAGCGACGAGTCGAGGAACCCGAAGCTCGTCGAGGCCGTGACCGTTCCGCCGATCGCGTTCCCCTCGAGCACGCACGAAAAGAGGTCGGCCGAGGCGGTGTCAAGGTCGAGCGCGTCGCCGCTCGTCCCCTCGATGCGTACGCCCGTTAGGCTTGCCGACGAGCCGGAGCGCAATTGCAGGGCGCGCACTCCGCGCAAGAAATTTGTCGACTGGACCGACACGGTCGAGCCGAGGTTTGCGTAAATCCCGGCGGTGTTGTCCGACAGCAGCACCGAGTTGACATTCACGACCGAGGTTTGGCGCGCGTCGATCCCGGCGGCGGTGTTGTTGGTCACCCGGCCCTGCGAGATGTTGAGCGTCGCCCCGTTGAGCACGACGAATCCGTTGGCGTTGCCCGACGCGTCGAAGAGGCTCACGGCCGCCGCGCCGCCAAACTTGACTGCCAGCCCGTCCGCGTTGGCAAGCAGCGACGCGCCGGAGAGCGTGAAGCGGCCTCCGGCGATGTGGACCCCCGCTCCGCCGTTGTTGTTCCCCGAAAACCCCCGCACGGTGATGTTACACAGCGCGTCGAGCTCGAGCCCATCGTAGGTATTGTTGGCAACCGAGAGGTCGAAGAATGTCCCCGCGACCGCTGCAAAGTAGATCCCGTAGTACGACGAGTAGACGGTCACATTGTGCAAGCTCGTCGCGTTTGTTGCGATGTAGACCGCCGAGGCGTTGATCGGCGATTGGGTGAAGCCGATGCCCCAAAGCGCGCTCTGGCGCAGGTCGATCGTGGACCCGGTCTGAGCCACGACGAAGATCCGCTCCAAGGACGAGAGCGGCCGGATGACCGTGCGGTCGCCCGCAGTCCCCGCCAGCCCGTCGAGGTCGCGCGTGTTGAACGTCCCGCCCGGCTCGACAACGAGGCCGCGGCGAGCGGAAACCGTCGAGTTGATTTCGAGCGTGACATTGACAAGCGTTAGCTGCCCGGGCGCCCGCACGAACACATTCCCTTCGATCACGATTGTCTGGTTCGCGTAGGTCTCGTTCGCCGTAACCACCCAGTCCCCCGACGCCGGCGGGGCCGCGCTAGCCGTGAACGCGAGGAGCGCGAGGAGCGCGAGGGCCGCAAGCGCGCCAAATGCGAGGAAGGCGAACGCCTCTCGATGCTTTCGCTCACCAAAGCCGCTTGCCAGTGCCTCTTCCCCGCGGGTCGAGAACCCCATTCTCTGATAATCGTTGCGACTCGGGTCTGAATTTGTAGGAACCGCCCCTGGCCACGGGCTCACGCACCGCCGAAGGGGTGCTTCGAAATCGTGCGGTAGACCGGGCCGCCCTTCTTCAGCTGCGATTCGATGAACTCCAAGCCCGCGGCCTCGCTCCAGCCGAACCGCGTGTGCACGAGCGGGTCGACGGCCTGAGCAAGCGCGTGGGGCGTCGGCGGCTCCGTAACGCGCGCGACCGTGACGTGCGGGACGAACGGCTCGGAGGTGCGCTCAAGCCCGAGCGGGCCAAGCGCCTCCTCCATCGCCTCGTGCAGCGGCATGAGCTGCTTCTTGGGGTCGTCGAGGCCCACCCATATCACCTTCGGGCGCACCGCGTTCGGGAAGAAGCCCACGCCAAGCGCGCCCACGGGGAACGGCTTGAAAGCGCTCACCGTGCGCTCAAGCGCCTCCGAGATCGAGCGCGACGCGCCCGCGTCCACCTCCCCCAAGAACCGCAGCGTGAGGTGGCGCGACTCAGGCCGCACGAAACGCAGCGCCCCGCCTGCCCCCTTGAGGGCCCCGTCGAGCGCCTCCACCGAGAGGCGCGAGAGGGGGTCGTCCGGGTCGGCCGCAGGCGCCCCGCGCCCGAAGGCGAAGAGGTCGCCCGCTTTGAGGCTCACAAACGCCCGCACGCTGCCCACCCCCTTGCCTTGCCGAGAGTCCCAGCGCGCTCCTCAAAACCAGCAGCGAGCCGCCCCTAGAGGTTTTCCAACCGCCTCTCGCGGCCGGAAAGAACGAGGGGTTCCCGATGGGGGGAATGCGACCGCTTGAAGCCACCTAGCCAGGCAAGGGATACCTATATCAAGGAATGGAAACTGTGATTGAGGTTTGGAGGGTCGCCCTTAGGCCCCCCTTTGGGTGCCCAGTTGAACAGGGCTGCTGTAGCCCGCAAGCCGGTGCGGCGGCGCGTTGCGGCGGTAGCGCTGGCGTTCGTTTTCCTTTTCGTGTCGCTCTCGCCCGCGATGCCGACCTTTGCCGCACTCGGCTCGGCTTCCGTCGGGGCGGCCTCCTCCGGCACGCTTGGGAGCGCGCCCTCCAACACCTCGCCCCCGGTGACCACCGACCCCACGAAGAGCCCCGCGATCACCGATGATATCGCCGACCTGCCCGCGCGAATTGTCCCGGGGCGCGCCAGCTACGACCAGCTTGGCACCTCCGTCGTCTCGGTCGGCGACCTGAACGGCGACGGCGCCGGCGACCTCGCCGTGCTGTCGCACACCCCGTGGTCGGTCAACCTCGTCCTCGGGGCTGCGAGCGGATTCGCTTCGGCCCCGGTGGTTTCGATCACCGGCGAGGGCGCCGGGGAGCTCTTCGGCGTGGCAGTCGCTGGCGGCGGCGACCTCAACGGAGACGGCTACGGCGACTTCGCGGTCACGGTCGGCCACCCGAACTCCCTTGGCGGAGTCGCCTACGAAGTCCAGGTGTTCTACGGCGCGTCCGCAATCACCCCGAACCTGCAGCGGCGTACGCTTACCGCCCCGTCAAGTTCCGCGACCTTCGGCTCGGGGCTCGCCGTGCTTGGCGATGTGAACGGCGACTACCTTGCCGACCTGCTCGTGAGCGCTGCGCCTTCCGGCGGTTCGCCCGACACGGGCACCGCATGGATCTTCCGCGGCGACCGGGCGGGCGTGCACCTCACCGCAGACTGGTCGTATTCGAGTGTGGCCGCAGGCGTCGCCTTCGGCGCCTCCGCAGCCGCGGCGGGCGACCTCAATGGCGACGGGCGTGGCGACTTCGTGGTCACCACCGGTGGCCAGGTAGGACCCGACGGCCTCGCGCGCGTGTTCGTATTCTATGGCGCGAGCGGCTTCGAAATCCAGCCGCCCACCGTGCTCGTGGGTGGCCAAGTCTCCGACGGCTTTGGAAGCGCCATCGCATCCGGCGACTTCGACGGGGACGGCATTTCCGATATCCTCGTGGGGGCCCCGGGCTACGACCGTTCGACCGAACAGGCCGACGCCGGGCGCGTCGTATTCTACAAGGGGACGCTAGGCGGCCTCAGCTCGTTCTCGTCCGTGCCCTTCGAGGGCGCGGCCGCCGGAGCGCGGTTCGGCGCCGCGGTTGCAGGTGTGGGCGACATCAGCGGCGACGGGGTGGACGACGCGGCGGTCGGAGCGCCGCTTGCCTCCGCCAACGGTCCCGTCACCAACGGCCAATTCTTCCTCTTCTTCGGCGGCTCGTCCGGGTTTTCGCGGAGCTACGATATGACCGAAGCGGGCGAGGCGGGCAACGACCTGTTTGCCGCCTCGATCGCCTCCCGCATCGACATGGACGCCGACGGCAGGCCCGACATCGCGCTGGGCGCGCCCGGTCGCGACGCTTCGGGCCTTACCGATTCGGGGTCGCTCTACCTCTACTCGGGGCTCCGCATCCGCCTGCCCTCCCTTGCGCCCTCGGCCTTTTCCGCGCCCGACCTCGTCTCCGGGCGCGCCCTTGCGCGCGCCGAAGTGCCCTACCACCTGTCGTTCACCTTCGTGTACCGCGGGCCCTCTTCCTCCCTTCGTTCCGTCGAGGAAACGGTTACCTCGAGCGCGATGAACAAGGCGGTGACCGCCTACTTCGATTTCGCTGGCCAGACGGTCGCCACCTCGGGCTCCCGTGAACTTGCCGAGCTCTTTTCGGACTCCTCGTTCACCACGGGCTCAACGTGGGTCCACTCGTACGCATTCACCGCATCCCTCAAGTTCGCGTGGAACTTCCTCGACCCCAACCCCGTGCCCGTCGACCTTCGTGTCCAAGACCAGACCGCGCAAGGCACGGCCTCGACCACCGCGCACATCGGCGGAGCCCTGACCGTGGTATCGTCGCTGTCCTTCACCCGCGCCTTCACCATCACGCCGCGGGAAGGCCCGGCGGTCCAGCCGGGCGGCTTTGCAAAGGCGGGGGAGACCCTTACATGGCGGGGCGGCGGGCTCGCGTACGGCGCGAGCTCCGTGGTGCCTCCCGCCTCCGAGGTCTCCGTGTTCGTCACCAACGAGGCCGGCGAGGCCACACGCGCCGGGTTTGACGCCGCCACGGGCGACATCTCCGTCGAAAAGCCGCTGAAAGGCGTCGAGGACCCCGCCGACCTCCACCACGTGCGGGCTGTGTCGGCCGACGGGACGGTCCTTGCCGATTTCGCCGCGCTCATCCGCATCGATGGGACGGGCGTCGCCTTCGGCACGACCTCGCCGCGCAACGGAGACACCGTCGCGCAGTCGACTTACCCCGTCACCGTCGACATCACCGACGCAGGCGTCGGCGTCGACGGCTCGACCGTCCAGTGGTCCGTGTCGCACCAGAATCCGCCCGTGTTCAGCACGTGGCAAACGGCTCAATCGAGCTCCGGCCCCAAGGTCACCGCAAGCGCCGTGGTGCCGCTCGTGGAGTCCGGCGCCGGTTTCAACTTCGTGGCCTTCCGCGCCTCCGACCTCGTCGGCAACGCGGTGGCCTACTCGGCCCCCGTGCAAATCCGCTTGGACTACGGCGCCGTCGACTTTGCAATGCTTTCACCCTCGCAGGACAGCTGGCAGCGCGATGGGCATACGGCGCTCTCCTTCGAGGTGCGCAAGGAAACCGCTCCGTTCCTCGACCTCGCCTCCCTCGAGTACGAGCTCTCCACGCCAACCTCCACGGGCTGGCACAACCTTGGGCTCGGAAGCGAGTCGGATGTCGCGCGCTTCACCGTCGACGCCTCGCTGCCCGACGGGTCGGACAACCAAGTGCGCCTGCGCACACGGCTCACCGGCCACGCCGACGAGTACCTCTCGGCGCCGTTCCGCGTGCGGGTCGACAGCGCCGAGCCCTCCTTCGAAATCTTGGGGCCCGCCCCCGACACCTGGGCGACCGGCGGGGTTGCCTCCTCGGTCGTGCGCGTCTCCGACGCGGCCTCCGGGGTTGCCGCACCCACCCTCCAATACCGCTACCTCGTCGACACCAACACGTGGAGCGCGTGGAGCGCCCCCGAAGTTACCGCATCGAACGGAGCTTGGGTCGCCACGGGCCGCGTCCCGGTGATCGACGGCGTCGAGAACTTCGTGGTTTGGCAGGCGGCCGACAACGCCGGCAACGGGCCTGCCACAAGCCCCTACCAGCGCCTTCTCGCCGACTCGCGGCCCGTTGCGTTCCAGCGCGCCTCGCCCGCCGACGGCACCTCCTCCGAGAGCGTTTCGCGCCTCGGCATCGAGGTCACTGACGGCGACGGGTCGGGGGTCGACCTTTCCTCCCTCGAGTACCGTGTCGACATGCCAGGCGGCCTCAGCTCGGGCTGGCTAAGCGCCGGGCGCAGCGGGGTTGCCACGCGCGCGAGCGTCTCGGTCGCGTTCCTGCTGCCCCTTGGCGCATCCTCCGTCCGATGGCGCGCGCACGACATGGCGGGCACAACGACGACCGAATCGGCGCCGACCCACCTGACCGTGAGTCTGCCCACCCAGCCGGCAAAGGCCCCGCACCTCATCCTCACCTCGCCGGTTTCAACTGCACACTACCGCGCGGGCAGCGACATCCGCTTCGACGCCTCCGACAGCTTCGGCCAAGACGGCGGGGCGCTCTTCTTCACCTGGTCGATCGACGGCGTGCCGCAGCGCGACCGCGGCAGCTCCTTCTGGATTCAGCTTTCGCCTGGCACCCACACCGTCACGCTCGTCGTAAGCGACGGCAGCGACTCGCCCGACATCACGATCGCGTTCGTCGTCGACCCGCCGGCCTCGGTGCCCGGCGTTTTGTCCTCGCCCCTTGGGATGGCCGCCGTGTCCTCGCTCGCCCTGCTGCTCTTGTGCGCGGGTGCCATGCGTTTGTGGGCCGGCCGCGCCCGCCGCGCGCTCGACTCGTGAAGCGTGCGACGCCGCAGCGCTCGAGCACTTCCTTGATCCCGAGGCCCGCCTTCCGCTTTGTCACCAAGTCCGCGACAGCCTTCAGGCGCGCCGACCCGTCCGCAAGCGCAACGCCCACGCGGGCCGCCGCGACCATCTCCACATCGTTGTCCGAGTCGCCGCAGGCCACCGCGTCTTCAAGCGACACGCCGATGAGCGCTAGCGCGCGCTCGACCCCGCGCAGCTTCTGCGAGCGCGGGTCCATCAGGTGCACCGCGAACCCCGTGCGCTCTACGCGCACGCGGCCCCCCTGCGGGTGGGACCCGACTGCGCGCAGCACGTCCTTGTGCGTCGATGGCCCCTCGGGGTACGCGACCTCCGTGACTCGCCACCGGTCGGTGAAAAGGCGCTTCAGTCCGAGGGTGGCTTCCACGGCCCGCGCAACGTCCTCCACTTCGGCGCGCGAGGAAAGCTCCTCCACCTTCCCCTTGTAGTAGACGAGCCCGCCGTTTTCGGCGACCACCGGTCCCGTGGTGCCGATGAGGTAGGAAAGCGCGTAGGCGATCGGCAGCACATTGCCGGTGGCGAGCACGACAGGAACGCCGGCATCTTCGCAGGCGCGCAGCGCCTCGAGCGCGTGCGCGTCGAGCTTCCGGTCTTTGAAGGTGAGCGTTCCGTCGACGTCGCACACAAGCACGCGCGGTCTCCAACCGGCAGGCGGCGCCCACCTGCTCGTGCGCCTCGCCCTGCCAGGCGCCCCGGTCATCGGCTCACCTGTGCATGCGGTCTTCGACCAACCGGCCGTCGAGCAACGAAACCGTCCGCTTCCCGTAGGCGGCGACATTCGGGTCATGGGTGACGAGCACCACCGTGATCCCACCGCGGTTGAGTTCGGAGAGCAGGGTGAGGATCTCCTCGGCGGTGTGCGAATCGAGTTCGCCGGTCGGCTCGTCGCCGAGGATCACTTCGGGCTTGTTTGCAAGGGCCCGTGCGATCGCGACGCGCTGCTGCTCGCCGCCCGAAAGCTGCGACGGGAAGTGCTCGAGGCGCTTCGAAAGGCCGAGCTTGCCAAGCAACTCGGTGGCGCGCGCCTGCCGGTCGGCGCGCGCCACCCGAGCTTCGCGCAGCGGCAGCTCGACGTTTTCGAGCGCGGTCAGCGTCGGGATGAGGTAGAACTGCTGGAACACAAACCCCACGCGCTTCAGGCGAAGGCGGGTGAGCGCCCCGTCGTCGAAGGTCGACACATCCTGCCCGTCGAACTCCACCTTGCCGCTCGTCGGCCGGTCGATGCAGCCCACCATGTTGAGCAGGGTGGACTTGCCCGACCCCGACGGGCCCATGACCGCCAGGATCTCGCCGCGCTCGATCGACAGGTCAACGCCGTCGAGCGCGCGCACGAGCGTCTCCCCGACCTCGTAGTCTTTCGTGACACCCTGGAGGCGGATGAGGCTCACCATCCTTGCCTCCGGAGCGAGCCAACGCGCGGGCGAAGTATAAACCGTGCGGGCATGGGCCCTTGCGCTCTTATCCGCGCGCCGCCAGCGCATCCACAACGGGGATGCGCGTTGCGCGCCAGGCCGGGTAAAGCGAGAGTAGCGCCCCGAACATGATGACTTGCGCAAGGGACGTGAGCACCAGCTGCGGGCTGAACTGGATGAAGGTGGGCGCAACACCCTGGCCCGCCGCAATCGAGTCGCCAAGCGCCTGGGCGCCGAAAAGTGCGGGCACCACACCCGCCAAGGCCCCCATGCTCACGAGCACGATCGCCTCGGCGAGCACCATCAGGAAGATCGAGCGCCTCGCGATGCCGATCGCGCGCAGCACGCCGATGTCGCGCGTGCGCTCCGACACCGATATCATGACTACGCAGCCCACGAAGAGCAGCCCAATCGTCAGCGCCACGAAGCCGATCGCGGTGTAGAAGAGCCGGCCCACCACATACTCGTCCTGAAGGCGCGCGAGCCGGTCCTGCTTGGTGGACACCATCCCGGCAAAGTCGGGGTATGCGGCTTCGATGCGCTGCTGCACCGTTTTGGCGCCGTCCGGCGCAAGGCGCGCGGAGGCCGTAAGCGCGACATAGAGCCTGCTCACGCGGTCGACGACCGCCGTCGCGCTGCCCGAAGCCTCCACGGCTTCACCGGTAATGTCTTGCAGCTCCGAGAGGTGGAAGAAAGCCACGCGGGATTCCTGGATGACCCGGTCGGGCGAAAGCTCGGGGTCGGCGATGCCCACGACCCTGAAGGTGCGCCCTTGCACGCCCGCGCTGCGGGCCACCGTGACGCTGTCGTTTTGCGAGACCTCGAGCTTGCGCGCAAGCTCCTTGGATACGATGACTTCGCCCGTCCAGGGGCCCGTGAAGTTCTCCGAAAAATGGGGGTCGCCTCCCTCGTTGAACCAGTGCGAGAAAAGCGCCCGGTCGCGCTCGGGCAGGACGGCGTAGAACTCCCCCGGGCGCACCCCAACCGCCACGGGCGTCACCTCGCCGGTGCCCGGCTTGCCAGATTCCATGCTGACGAGCCCTTGCAGGGTGGGGGAGGCGAAGTCGACCTCGTCCCACGATGTGATGTTGGCGGCGATCGCGCGCCCTTGCGCGAAGTTGGTGTCGAAGGGCGCCGCAATGAGCAGGTCGGCCTGGCTGTCCTCGATCTGCGACTCCACCGTCTGGATGATCCCGTCCGAGATCGAGAGCATGGAGACGAGCAGCGCCATCGCGATGGCCACGGCCCCTGCCGTGACCGCGGTCCTCCCCTTGTGCCGCCGCAGCTCGTAGGTCCACACCGCCGCTTTCCCCCTACAGGTTGCGGATCGCCGACGCGATGTTGAGGCGCGTTGCCCACAGAGCGGGGACCATCCCCGCCGCAATCCCGATCACCACGCTCGTGATGCCCACAAACAGGACGATTTCGGGCGTCACTGCCGTCACATCCATCCCGTGCGGCACGCGCGTGGTGGTCGCCTTCAGTACGAAGTCGATCGCCCACGCGCTCAGCGTGCCAAACACGAGGCCCGCCGCCAGCCCCACCCCGCCAAGGACTCCCGACTCGAGGAGCATTTCCGTAAGGATCGTGCGCCTCGAGATCCCGATCGCCCGCAGCGCCGCGATCTCGCCCACGCGCTCGCGCGCCGATATCATGTATACCGTGGAGGCAAAGAGCACCGCCACGCCGATCGAGACCGCCGCGATGAGGCCGGCGAACAGCTTGAAGGCCCCGGTCGTCCGGTCGAGCTCGCCCAGGATTTCCGCGGGCTGCGCGGCCCTAAGCTCGGGGTGGGCCGTCTCGATCGCGGCAGCCACCTGCGGCCCCTGCGTCGGGTCGGAAAGGTCAATCGCGATGAGGGTGGCCTCGTCGTGGCTCTTGCCGGCAAGGTACAGCAGCTCCGACCGGTGCACGCGCACTTCGCGCGACTGGTCCGTCTCGAACGAGGCCTCGTAGACACCGACCACGCGGAACGGCTGCGACGCGTTGAACTCGCGCGTGGCCGAGACGAGCACCGTGTCGCCCACGCTCGCGTTGAGCTCGCGGGCCACCGCGCGGTTGAGGACGATCTCGTGGGTGAAGTTCGGCGAGGAAAAGCCGCCCGGCATGCTGCGGTTGAGGTACGCCGGGTCGCCTGCAAACGGGTCGCTCCGGTTGGCCACGAAGTAAGCGCCGCTCTCGATGTCCAGCCCGCCAAGCGAGCCGCGCCTGCCCGGGTCTTCCCCGTTGGCCAACGGGTTCACGGCCTTGCAGGCGGGGGTGCACGCCGTGAAGTTGCGCGGGAAGACGGTCACCGTCTTCTCAAAGATCGGGAACGCCGTGGCAACGGGGTGGCTGGCCCCCAACGTCATCCCTTGGAACTCGTCGGAAAGCTGCGTCCCGTTCTCGAAGGGCAGGTGGTTGCCCGCGCCGAAAACCGCCGACCCGTTGTCGAGCACGAGCAGCTCGAGCCCCGTGTCGGCGATCACGCGCCTCGAGGTGATGTCGAGCCCGGCCGAGATCGACATCATCGTCGTGGTGAGCCCCACGGCGAGCGCCACGCCGAGCACCGTGAGCAGCACGCGCCCCCGGCGCCTGCGCAGGAAACCGAGGGCCCACATCCCGCGCCTCGACTTCGGTCAAGCGTATTTCCAATTTTTGGGGGGCGCCAGCATTCGCCCGCGCGCTTTCCGCCCCCCCGCCCCGGCCAAAGTTTGGTATAGCCTGCGGCGGCTCCACGCAGCGGCGAGCCCCATCGGCAAGACCCCCAACCTCCCGCTCCTGCTCGTGAACTTCAAGACGTACCCCGAGACGCGAGGCGAGCGCGCGGTGCGGCTGACCCGCACCGCCTCAAAGGTCGCCCACGAACTTTCGGCGTCGATCGCGGTGGCCCCAGGGCCCCTCGACCTTGCCCGCGTCGTGGAGGCCGCCGACATCCCCGTGTTCGCCCAGCACACCGACCCGCGGCCCTCCGGCCAGCACACCGGCGCCGTCACCGCCGACTACCTCAAAGCCCTCGGGGTCACCGGCACGCTCCTCAACCACTCCGAGAAGCGGCTCCACTTCGGCGCGCTCGAGTCTGCCCGGGCGCTCTGCGGCCGCGCGGGCCTCGTCACCGTCATCTGCGCCGGCACGGTCGCGCAGGCCAAGCGCGTGGCATCGCTCAAAAGCGAGTTCGTCGCCATCGAGCCCCCCGACCTCATCGGCGGCGAGGTCTCGGTGTCAACCGCTCGCCCCTCCGTCATTTCGAAAGGCGTGGAGGCCGTGCGCGCCGTTTCGCCGCACACCGCCGTCCTTTGCGGCGCCGGCGTGAAGCGCCGCGAGGATGTCGCGCGCGCCCTCGAACTCGGGGCAAGCGGCGTGCTCCTGGCCTCTGGAGTCACCCTGGCCAAGGACCCTTCCGGTGCGCTCTACGACCTTGCATCGGGACTCCAAGCGCGCGCCTGACGCCCGGGCAAGGGTTTTAACGCCCCCCCTTGCTCCCCGGCGCCAATGGCCAAGGCCCCTCCAGATCGGAAGCGCCAGCGCGAGAAGTCGCGCGAGGCCTACATGCGGGAATACGAGCGGAAACGCGCGGACCGCGCGAAGAAGACCGGCCGGCCCCCCAAACCCGCCACCTTCGACCCCGAGCGGTTCGTCGAGCAAATCCGCATGCAGTCGTGGGCCACGATCCACACCGTCTTGTACTCGGCGCTGGTCACCGCCCTTTGCATCCTCGCCGGACGCGCCGCAGGCGCCCAAGCCGCCGGCGCACTCGTCGGCCTCCTGCTCATCGGGACGGTGTTCGTCTACCTCCTGCGCGTCTGGGACATCGACCTGCGCAAACTCGGCCGCACGACCTCGGTGGTCGGAGTCTTCCTCGTCTACTTCGTGTCGTGGCTCGCCGTCTGCTTCCTCGTGGCCAACCCGCCGGTCAGCGACGACGCGCCCCCCGAAATCATCTGCTGCGGCGCCTTTGAGTGGAACGCCACCAGCGGCAACTGGACCCACATCCCCGGCACCCTCGAGCAAGCCCGCATCAACACGACCAACGGCACCGGCCGGGTCGAATTCGGCGTCTTCGACAACAGCGGCGTGCGGAGCGTTGCGCTCGATGTGATCGGCCCCGGCTCGATTGTCCCGTGGCCCCCGATCGAAATGCCCGTGACGTTGGACGGAGTATACCGTTACGACTTCGCCAACATGACCCGCGGCGCGTACTTCCTGACGCTCCGCGCGTTTGACGGCGCCGACCACGTCTCGCAGCACACCTTCAGCCTTCAGGTCTGCACCTTCGACAGCTTCGGCACCCAACAGTGCTAAAACTGCCAAGGCAGCCCCGGCTGCAGGAAGTCCGACGCCCACGCCGTGAAGGGCTCGCGCGCCACTTCGTCAACCTCCAGCACGTCGAACCGCTCGGCAAACGCGTCGGCCACCCCCTTGCCGTGGGCCACCGACCGCGCGCGGTCGCGCAGCAGGTCGGCAGCGTCGGTGTGGTCGCGGGCCACATCCACCATCAGCCGCCCGTCCTCCACATAGGGCTTCGAAAGCTGCCCCGGCCGCCCGTCCCACTTCTCCACGAAGTCCCGCGCATTCTCGTGAGTCGCCGACGGCCCGAAGTGCTTGTTAACGACCGGCAGCCGGCCCGTCTGGAGCTCAAACAGGAACAGCACATCGTCCGCCGCCTCCCCCCAGTACACGTCCGACCGCCCCGGCGCAAAGCCGTAGGTCGCCAGCATCTTGGAGAGCGCCTTCTCGCTCTTCCGCAGCTGCGGGATCCAGATGTCGTCGACCTCCTCCGAGCCCCGGATCGAGATGCCGACAAGGCGCGTGCCCCGCGCCTCGGCCCTCGCGCGGATGTCCTGCGGCGTGAGCTTCGGTTTGGGCCGCGGGAAAAAAAACACGGGCTTGGCCTCGCGCCGGTACTCGCGCGCGGCGAACACGAAGAGTGAGAAGTTGTCGAGCGAGACCGCCGAAGCAACGTTTCGCGTGGCGTCGACCGGGTCGATGAAAATCATGGGCTCGGGGAAGTCCTTGCGCGCCCGCAAGATCACCTCGCTTGGCACCGTCCCCTCGACGGAGAGCACCGGGCCCTCCCTCCAGTGCGCCGCCTCCGTGAGGACAGCCTCGAAGTCCCCGAAGGCGATGACGAGCAACTCGCACAGGTACCCCGAGAACCCCTGCACCGCAAGTTCGCTGCCGTACGCCCCGATCCCCTTCTGGAACTGCTTCAGCAGGCGCACCTCGTCGCGCTGCGAGGGCGCCAGCCGCTCGCGCACGAATTCGTTGTGGAACGGCGTACGGTCCACCGCCGTCTTCATCTCGCGGGCCGAAGCCACCCGGTACGCCGGCACCACATCGACCCGCACGCCGTCCACCCGCCCCCGCAGGTACGGGTGCTCCGCGTAGCGCGTCTCGCCCTCGGCGATCACGCTCTTGCCGATCTTCACCCCCAACTCCTTCAGCGCCTCCAACGGCGTCGAGGGGTCAAAGAGCAGGAAGAGGTCGAGGTCCGCCCCCTTAAGCTGCGTCCTCTTCTCGAAGGAACCCACGACGCGCACCTCGACCGTTGCCCCGAAGAAGCCGGCCGCCGCTTCGCACTTCGCGGTGAGTTCGCGCGCGAGCTTGGCGAGCTTGGCCTCCTCCTCGGGGCTTGGCCTAATGGCCTCCAGCACCCCGACCTCGAGGCTCGTCCGCGCCCCCTCGCCCGCGCCCAGGCCAGCCACCCTTCTTGCGAGCCCCCTCGCTCACACAAGTAGGTTGCGCCCGTTCTCTTGGAAAAACTCGCGGGAAGCGAGCACGATGTTCTCCGGCGTCTTTGCGTCCGACACATACCCGTACCAATACACCACGAGCCCCGGCCCGAAAAGCTGGGTGTAGGGCAGCAACTGCTTGCGCAGGTTCCGGTTGATCTCCTGGTGGTCGCCGAAGTTCGCCTTCGACTCGATCCAGTTGATCGGCCGGCCCTTGTACTGCAGCGGCTTGTCGAGCAGCGCGTCGGGCGTCTTTGCCGAGATCTGGCGCAGGTCCTTCTCCGTCCGGTACTTCACGCCCAGGTCGTCGAGCCACTTGTACAGCAGCTCCTCCCCCTCGCGCCCTCGCTCAGCCTGCCTCGAGTTGGCCTCCGGTGCGTACACGAGGTCGTGTTCGATGAGCTCCTGGACCTCGCGCCGCAGGCGCACGTCCCGGATTGAATTGGGCTCCCGCACGTACTTCCAAAACTGCTTGCGCGGCACGTTCGCCTCGAGCAAAATCATGTAGGCCATCAGCACCGGGGGGAACCCGTGCTCGTGGGCCAGGCGCAGCAGCGGCTTGCCCGCCTTCCACTGGCGGTGCAGCGTGGGCACCCGCGCCTTCACCTTGTAGTAGCGGCGCGTCGCGTCCCGCGAAACTTTCTGCTGGTAGATGATCAGCAACAGCTCACGTTCAAACCCCGTGGCTTGCTGGAGCGTATCGATGTCTTCCTTCGTCTGCAACTTCTCTTGGATGTCCCGGAGCGCCAACGGGGTAAGTATTGGCATAGGCAAACAGCCTGGATCGAAAAGCAAATTCAGTCGGTCCGTGGACCGGGCTTCTGATTGGGTCGGCTATCGGGGCCATCTATATATCACCTTGCGGGGGCGCCGCGCGGTGCGGCGCGGCGGGGAGGTTTGAAATAGCTTCGTCGCGGACACGCGGCGGGGCCCGTAGCTTAGCCCGGATCCGAGCTTCGGTCTTCTAAACCGAAAGGCGTGGGTTCGAATCCCACCGGGCCCGCCTCTCACCGAGCAAGGCAAGAAAAACGAGGCGTGTTCCGATGGCCGACAGAGGTCACAAGGTCGTTATCTTGGGAGCGGGCTTTGCAGGGCTCACCCTTGCGACGGAGCTCGACGCCCTCGCGGCAAGCGGGCGCGCGCAAATCACGCTGATCGAAGGCGCGCCGCACTTCCAAATGGGGCTCTCGGCCCAGTGGGCCCTTGCGGGGCGCAGGTCGCCCGACGAAGGCCGCAGGCCTTTCGAGGCCCTGCGCGCGCGCCAGGTGCGCGTGGTGCGTGAGCCGGCCACCGCGATCGACACAGCGGCGCGCAGCGTGAAGACGCGGGGGGGCGAGCACCCCTACGACACGCTCGTGATTGCAACAGGGGCGGAAAGCGCACCTCAATCCGTGCCGGGCCTGCTTGGCGCCGCGCACGACCTTTGCAACGTCGGCGAAGTTATGCGGATGAAGGAAGAGCTCGAGCGCATTCGGTCGGGCACGGTCACAATCCTCGTGGCGGCGGTGCCGTTCAAGTGCCCGCCGGCGCCCTATGAATACGCGCTGCTCGTCGATGAGATCCTCGCCGAGCGCGGCGTGCG
>JBGQKI010000041.1:0-25632 GCA_041499475.1 Thermoplasmata archaeon | reverse complement strand
CGCCCGGCGGCACGCAGCTCACCGCGACGCTCACCGTCACCGACCGCGACGGCAACACGAACTCGACCTCGCTTGGGATCCAGATCGTCGGTCCGGTGAACACCCCGCCCCGCATCGTAGGGGTGAACCCTGTCATGGACATCGGCAACGACCCGGTCTCCATCTTCCTCGCGACGAAGTACGCTGACCCGGAGGACAACGCGGCCCCGGAGCGCCTGAACTGGACGGTCCTCAACGACAGCCCCGACCTCTTCAGTGCCACGATTGATCCGCGGACGCAAACGCTCTTGATCACGCCCGTCCCAGGCGCGGTCGGGTCGGGCTGGCTGCGGCTCGTGCTGGTCGACTCGGGGGGCGCGCAGACGACGAAGACGGTGAGCGTCACGGTGCACAGCACCCTCCCCGGCTCAAGCGCGTCGATTTTCGCGCTCGGCGCGGTCTTCGCTGGGATCGTGGTTGTGGCGGCCGTCACGGCGCGCCGTTCGCGAGGCAAGCCGCGCCCGCCCACCTCGACGCCGCTCGGAGAGCTAGCGGCCGAGGAGCCGGCGCAGGGCGCGGACCTTGTCGCGATTGAGGGCTCGAAAGGGGAGGGGGGCATCGAGCTGCCGAGCCCTGAGCCGAAGCTTCCCGCCGAACCCGCCGAGGATGTCAACACCTTCTTGCGCGGAGAAACGGAAACCCCGTCCGACAGAGCCCCGGCCGGCGATGAACGCGTCACTACGCTCGGGCTCCACTCGGGGCTGGACGACCGCGCCGCCGCCCTGAGTGCAACTCCGTTGCCGACCCAGGCCGCGAAGGGCAAGGCGCACCTGGCCGAACTCTACCTCTTCTCGATAAAGGACGGCGGGCTCCTCTTCCAGGTGCCGCCGGTTGGGCTTCCGCTGCTCGCGCAGGTCGAGGAGAACGAATTCCTCCAATGGGCGTTCGACACGGTCCACGCGTCCGAGAAGCACGCGGACACGGTGAGGACGTTCGACTGGAAGGACCAAAAGGTCTTGATCGCCCGCGGGAAGACCTTCTTCATCGCCGGCCGGACACGCGGCTCAGACCAAGACGCCCTCAAGCGCGAGGTCAAGACCATCGTCGAAGAAGTGGACCACCAGTTCCCGGGCTCGACCGCCGACTGGCAGCGCACGGACACAGTGGAGATGGTGGGCGACATCCTGCGCCGACTCGTCAAGGAGGCGTGACGCTCGTGGAGCGGCGCCAAGCTCGCGCGAGGGCGCTCGCCGTCGTGCTCGTGGCGGCGTTCGTCGCGCCCGCGGCCGTGGCGCCGACGGCGAGCGCCAGCCTCGTCTTCAGCTTCGTCGAGGGGCCGAGCGTGACGCTCACCGCGGGCGTCCCCTCAAGCGTCGCCACCCTGAATTTCACGAACCCGTCGCGGGCGGTCAACGCATCGGTCGACATCTCGAACAGCGCCAACTTGGTCAGGGTCCCCGGTCCGCCGCCGGGCGAAGTCCAGTTCGCCGAGCCCTTTTCCTGCCCGACGCTCTTCGAACACCCCGAAGAGTTCCTTGGCGCCCAACTGAACGGATCCGACCGCGCGCTACTGAGCGGCAACGAAGGGGCGTTCTGGACGCAGAACGGGAGTGTCGGCGGTTGCCCGCTGCTGCTCGTCTTCTTCGACCTCTCTCCGGCGTTTGGCCCGGGCGCTGCGCCTCCGCTCTATGCGCAGTTTTTCCTTTCGGCCGACCTCACCACCGTGCCGGGCTGGCAGAACTTCACGCTCGTGGCGTGGGAGCAGCCGGCCGTGGGCCACGCGGGGTGGCGCGCGGTTCCACTTACTTCTGTTTCGCCCGGCAACTTCACGGGTACAATCTATCACCCGCCCGTCATCGATCACGGCGGCGTCCCGACCCTCGAGCTGATGACCTTCGCGCCGGGCGGGGGCGCATTCCTTACCGTCGACCAGATTGCGGTCGACCTTTGGCAGCCCGACGCACCGATGTCGCCCGATGTGGTCGTCGACGCCAACGGCGTGCCGATCTGGCAGTACCGGTCGCCGATCGGGGGCGATGCCTCCTTCGGGCGGACGCTCGGCGATGCAAGCGGGACGACGGCTTTCGACATCGCCTCCAACGGCACCGCGGCCCAGGGCCTCTCCGGGCCCCTTTTTGTGCCCGCGGGCGCTTCCGTCCGCGAAGCTTACTTCGATGTCCTTCCAAACCCCTTCGGGGACAACCGCTCGAATGCGAGCGGCGCAACGAACTACACGGTGGACGCCTTGTCGGCCAACGTTACGCCGGTCGCCCCCTCAATCGATCGGCTCCCGATCGTGGCACGCCCAACCTCCGCCGTCGTGACGCTCTACGGGCTCGCGGACCACGGCGTCCTGGACGCTTCGCAAGGCATAGGCTCCACGTTCCACTCCGCGGGCAACCTCACGTCCTCCGAAGAATCCGTGGCCCAGACGTTCACCATTGAGCAAACCGGTGCGATCGAACGCGTCGAGCTCCTCATGGCTGATGCAACGGGCCACCCCGTGGGCCCCCTGGTCGTTGAGTTGCGAGCCACCTCGAACGGGCTCCCCGGCGCCTCCGTCATCGCGACCGCAATCGTCAACGCGACGGCCGCGCGCCCGGGCGGGTGGGTCAATTTCACGTTTTCGCCGCCGGTCCCCGTTACCGCAGGCACAAGGCTCGCGCTTGTCCTTTCCTCGCCGGGCGCGACTGCCGCGCAAACGTGGGACTGGCGCGCACGCAACGGGATATCAATCGACCCTTACGCCAACGGTACGGCGCAGCTTTCCACTGCTGCCAACGGCTCCGGCCCGTGGTTCAACCAATCGAATGTCGACATGGCCTTCCAGGTCTTGCTCACGACCGCCTTCAACGAGTCCCTGGCGCCCTTCGTTGAGCCCGCCGGGTCGTCCGGCCCGGGGACGCGCGTCGCGAACTACAACGGTTCGTTGACGGGCTGGACGTTCACCGTTCGGGGCGAGGCTGTCAACCTCGTTCCCGATTTCGCCGGCGGCACGAGTTGGCAGGTGCCGGTGGTCAATGGCCTCGGCGTAGCCGTCTCGTTCCGGTGGGATGCCCGCCTTGACTTCGACCTCAACCCCCGCGCCGTCGAGCTTGCGGTTGGCAATCGTTCGGCGTTCGTCACGCTCCCCGAGCTTTCGCGCCCCCAGGTGGTCGAGTTCGCGGCCCCGCTCCTTGCGGCCTTCTCCGCCGGCGACTACCAAGAAGTCACCGTCGGCGCCACGCGCTACTTGGAATTTGCAGTGCGGGTGCTTTCGGATGGGCCGGCGGCGCTGCGCCTCGGCGGTTTCGACATTTCCTACGACATCACGCTCACCGCGAGGGGCTTTGAAGCCGCCATCAACACGGTCGCGGCCGCGGCTCCCCCCACGCCGATGTTCCAGGTGGCGCTCTCCTTGCGAGCCCCCAGCGGGTCGGTGCTCGTTTCCAACCCACGGATCATCTTGTCGGACCCCCCGTTTTCGCCGCCGCTCACCGTGCCACCGCTTTTCGTGCCCGAAGGCGCCATGAATGCGACTCTCCTCGACCTGCGCCAGTGGTTCATCGACGACTCCGGTCCGCTTGCGCTCAACTTTACCGTCGTCTCGGTGCTGCCCTCGGTCGCCGTCGGGGCCGTGTACTACTCGCCCCTTGACGCGAACCTCACGCTCACGATGACCGACCCGGAGTTTTCCGGCGTCCTCCTCGTCGAGGTCATGGCCATCGACCCGACCGGCCTGAACGTGACCCGCCTCTTCACAGTGAATGTCCTCAATGTCGACGACCCGCCGGTCATCCTGCCCATCCCTGACATCATCCTTGCGAACACGACCGGGACGTTCGACCTGATGCCCTACTTGCACGACAACGACACGGCCCTCTCGGCGCTCAACATCAGCGTGTCTTCCGTGTTCGCTTCCGTCTCCGGAACCACCCTCACCTTCGACTACCGCGAGGCCCCCGCAGGGCTCCTCACCGAGACGCCGACACTGTGGGTGGCCGACCGCACCACCAACGTCAGCGCGACGTTCCGCGTTTCGGTGAACAACGCAGGCCGGCCCGCGCTCATCCTCCCGGGCGAGCAGACGCTTGTGGTGGGGCACTCGTTTTCGATGGCGCTCGACGGCCTGGCCGTGGACGACCACGACCCCGCGCCGTCGCTGACCTGGGGGCTGTTCATCTCGTACGGGGTCGGAGTAACTCCGGGCGAGGCTTCGGCATCGGTGCAAGGCCACGCGCTGAGCCTCAGCCCGCTCATTGCGGGCGACATCGCGGTTAACCTGAGCGTGCGCGACCTCGAGGGCAACCTCGCCGTGGCGGTGCTGCGCTTCCACATCGTGGCGAACCAGCCGCCGTCGCTCGGCCGCCTCGCGGGCACAAGCTGGACGCTCTCCCAGGGGGGCGAACTGCGAATCACGCTCGCGGACTACCTCAACGACAGCGACGATGCGTTTGCGAACCACACCTTCAACGTGGCGTGGGACAACGGCTCGATCGCAGGCGCCGCGGTCGAGGGGGGCGTCCTCGTCGTGCGGCCGGTCAGCGGGGCCGCGGGCCATGTTCGCGTTACGCTAACGGCGATCGACCCCGCGAACGCGTCGTCCACGGCGTCGATTGAGGTGGACGTCGCCGGCGGCGCGGGGACTCCAGCGGGGCTTTTCCTGCCCCTCATGCTGTTCGTGCTGTTCGGGATCGCAGGCCTGCTCTACCTCTCCTACCGGCGCGGCCGCGAGCGCCGGCCGACGCTCGACAAATTCGAGCGCGAGGATGCCGACCTGCAGGAAGACGAGGAGGACCGGCCGCTCAAGCGCCTGAAGAGCCACGATGGCCTCGAACCTACGGACGAGGAGCGCATGCTCGACGACCTCGATACGATGGAGAAGCAGGCGGAGGCGCCCCGCATCGAACTGCCCGGCGCCTCCATCGTCGGGTTCGCCGCGAAGCCGGCCGCCTCAACGCTGCTGCTCGTCTACCGCGATGGGCGGCCGATGTCGTGGGTAACGACGAGTTCGCCTTCCGACGAGGAGACCGAAAAAGCCCAGGAGCTTGCCGCAGCGCTCGCTGAACGGGCCCGAAAGTCGTCGCCGGGCGAGAAGATCGAGTGGGCGAACGTGGAGGCCGCGGGGGTCACGCTCGCGGTCGAGGGGCGCGCGCAGATGGTGCTCGGCGCCGTCCTCGAGCCCGGCGTGGACGAGGCCATGGTGCGCCTCGCCATGCGCGCGGCGCTCGACCGGGTGTTCGACGCGAACGCGGCTGTGCTCAAGCGCTGGGACGGGGCGCGCGGGGAGCTCAAGAAAGTCGACGACCTGCTTGAGGCGGTCTTCCACGCGGACCCGAACCGGCGGACGTGAGGCGATGGGTTTTCGCGATGCGCTCCGCCGCTTTGGCGGTTAGTTCTTCGAGCAGCTTGAGGCAGGCGTCGTACAGGGCATCGTCACCGCCCACCGGGTCGTCGACGTCGACTTTCGGGCTGCCCGCGAACTCGCCGATGGTTTGCACTTTCTCATCGATCTCGTCGACCACGCCGGCCCACTCGTCCCGCAGGAAATCGCGCTGCCCCCGCGTCATCACGAGCACGAGGTCGGCCTGCGCGATAAGGGCGGGGGAAAGGTGGGTCGCCTTGTGCCCCTTCAGCACATCCTTCCCGAACCGCCGCTCCATCGCGCGGCGCGCGCCGCTCGTGGCGGGCAGGCCGGGGACGCCCTCGATGCCGGCCGAGGAGACCTCAACCTCGGGCGGCGCTTTTGCCTCTTTCAACTTGGAAACGAGGAGGTGCTCCGCTATCGGCGACCGGCACTGGTTCGCAAGGCAAACCACCAGAATCCGTCGCGGGCGCATCGCGCCTTGATGGATGTCGGACATTTGAGCTTCCGCTCCTGCTGAAGGTCGCCGGCGGGCTGCGAGGGTCAGGCTACAATCCTCTCCTCCACCCACTCGACGAAGCGGCGGGCGCGCTCGGCCACCACCGTCGCTTCGCGTTGCGAACTTGCCCCAGCGTAGTGCGCGTCGGCCTCCTTGGCGGCGAGAATCTTCGCAAGCAACCTGGCGTTTCGTTGCGCAGAGGGCACGGAGAGCGCCTCCACGAGGGAGGGGGCGACCGGCTGGCCGTGCTCGGTGAAGTGACGCCCGGTTTCTTTCGACAAGACTGCGTTGGCGGCGAGTACCGCAGGGTAAACCCCGAGGAGAGCTGCGACCCTCCATCGGCCAGCCGCCAGCGCCTCGTCCATGCTACGGGCGAACTCCCGTGATTTTGTTAGGTACCCTCGCGCCGCCCCGGGGGGCGAAGCGGCTGTTGCTGCTGGCGTCGTCAAAGAGCGTCCCCCTTCAGGTCGTTGGTTTCCCTTCGGCCCGTTTTCCAAAGCTCTCGTCTGTCGGCAACCGAGGGACGTGATCGCATACAAAGGTTCCAGGGGGTGGGCGAGACGGCCGTGCCACCCCGTGTCAGCGGGAATTGCGCGGCCGGGATTGAAATCGCGGCCCCCGCTTGGGTTCGGGGCCGTCCCGGAGCGCATCGTTTGCTACCCGCCGCGCGTGACGTCTTGCACGGCATACCACCGCAGGGCCCCGTGGATGTGCGCCGGCCGGAAGTCAGGCCACAGTTCGTCCACCACAAAGATGTCCGCGTAGGCCGACTGCACGGGGAGGAACCCGCTCAGCCGGCGGCGTCCGCCCCAGCGGATGACGAGGTCGATCGGCGACACGTCGTGCGACGCGATGCTCCGCGTCGGGGGACCCCCGCTCCCGTTCCCGTTCGCGAGGTCCCAGCGCCAGCTGTAGTTCACGAGCACATTGATCTTCATCGTCCCGGCCCCGAACCGCGTGCGGCGCGTGTACCGCACAAGCTCCGGGGGGAAGAGGGGCGATGCGGCGTCCCCCACGATGAGGAGCGACGCGTCGAGTCCTTTGATGATCTCGACAGCGTCCACGACCGCCTTGCGGAACGACTTCACTTGCGCCGCCGGACGTTTCGTGTTCTCCTGCGTAAACCCGTAACACGAGACCTCCTTGATCCCGAGCTTGCGGCACATCGCATAGACTTCGAGCGCGGGCGGGATGCCGGCCGCGTAGCCCTCCTCCTTGCGAAGGCCCCGCAGCGCCGCCCACCTCCGGTTCCCGTCGGGGATCATCCCGATGTGGCGGGGCAACCGGGCGGGTCGCGCTTTGGACGGCATGTCGGTCGGGCCTTGCGGAGCATGGCGACCTCCCATATAGCGAAGCGAGACTAGAAACCAAAAGGTGGCCCCGCACGGGCCCCGGGACCCCCGGGCAAGGCCTTTTGCGGCGGGGGCGATTGCGAGGGCGGGCATCACGATGGAAACTCCCCGCCGAATGGAGGAAGTCCTCGAAGTCTTCGAACGCCACCGGACCGTGCGCAACTACACGGGCGAAAAGATCTCGGAGGGAGACATCGCGAGGATTTGCGCGGCCGCGCGCCGGGCGCCCTCCGACGCGACCGGCTTCATGTACACGATCATCCGCGTGCGCGACCGCGCCAAGCGCGTTGAGATCGAGCGGCTGAGCGGCTCGAACCCACACATCATCGCGGCCTCCGATTTCTTCGTGGTCTGCCTCGATTTCCACCGGCAGGCGAAGCTCCTGCGCCACCTCGGCGCGTCGCCCGCGCCTCTCGGAATTTGGTCCGTCCTCTTCGGCGTCACGGACGCCATCCTTGTCGCGCAGAACATGGCTCTCGCGGCCGAGGCCCTGGGGTACGGCACGGGGTTCATCGGGGGCGTCCAGCGCGACGCGCTTGGAGTTGCAAAGGTGCTGGGTTGCCCAAAGGGGGTGTTCCCGGTGGTGGGCCTCACCATGGGCGTCATCGAAAGGTACCCCGACCCGCGAAAGCGACTCCCGCTCGCCGCGACCTTCCACCAGGATACCTATCAAGATCTCGCGGAGGCCGAACTGGCGCGGTGCTTCGAGGCCATGCGGAGCACGACGGGAAAATTCGACTGGGCCGCGAGCATCAAGCGCTACTTTGCAGAGGGAGGCGAGATGGACAGCCGAGAATCGACCATCACCGCTGGCCTTCGCGCACAGGGGATCTTGCCCTAGTCGAGGTCAAGCACGGCCACCTTCTCGATTGCGAGTGCCTCCCATCCCGCCTCGTCCTTCGCGGTGCCGCTGACGCCGAGCGCCTTGGCCTTCTTCGCGGAAGGCTCGATCACCGAGTCGTCGCGCGAGAGTTCGAGGGCGTGGAGCACCTCGACATGGGCGTCGTAAGCCTCCTGCGCCGCGCCCTCAATGGCGATCGCAACACCGAGGGTCTCGGGGCCAATCCCGGCCGCCTCGATCGCCCGCGCGATCTGCCGGTTGCCCGTCAGGTAGAGCATCAGTTCGACCTTCGGCTCGCGCGCGTGCGCACGTCCCCGTTCCTTGGCGCGCCTGGCGTGGAGGAGCGCCGAGGCGAGGTGGGCCGCGCCGCACACGGCGCCCGCGTCAAGCAAGTGGATCTTGACGCCGTGCGCGCGCTCGACCGCGGCCGTCCGTCCGAGCGCCTCCTCGAGCGGGGGTGGCGTGCCGCTGGCCCCGCAAAACCACGCGCCGGGGGTCTCTTCAAAGCTCACGAGGTGCCGGCCGCGCGAAGGCACGAAAACCCCGTCCTTCATGTTTTCCAGTCCCCCAGGTTTTTTTGCCTGCGTTTGGAGGTGCTCCGCTTCTGTCCGCCGGGCGTTGTTTTTTCCGCCGTGGTCGGCGCCGGAGCGGCGGCAGCCGGCAAGTCGTCCTCCTCCTGCTGCGGCGAATAACGTTCCCGGCCTTCCGCTTTGCTTCCCTGGGCTTCACGCTTCATGCTCTCCGCGACCTTCGGGCCGACGAATGCCACGCGCGCGAGGTCAGCGATGGACGCCTTCCGGATATCGTCTGGGCCGCGGTAGCCCTTGGCCCAAAGCGCTCGCGCGCGGACACGGCCCACGCCCCGGAACGAGACGAGGGGCAGGAGGTCGGGCTTGACGCCATTCACGACGCGGCGCGTGAGGGCCACAACGTCAGGGAGCGGCCCCGCATCGACGGCCTTTGCGACCTCGCGGAGCGCATAGAGTAGCCAACGGGCCGTGTCGATGCGCGTGCGCAGGTCGCCGGGGCCGATATCGAACTTGGTGCAGATCGTGTCGAGCGACATCTCGTCCGTCCAAAAGGCGAGCACCTCGGCGGTCTTGACTTCCGAAAGGAACCCTTCGTCGGACTTCGACGATTCGATGTCCTCGACGAGAAAGGTATCGGCCTCGCGTTCGACGAGGTCCTGGACCCAGCCCCACTCCGACTCGCGCATGTAGAGCGGCGACGAGTCGGGCGTCGAGGAGATGAGGTGCAGGAACGAACGGTCGGTGATCCGCCGCTTGCCCATGAGGTCGAGCGCCTCGATGTAGCGCACGGCGGTGAGGGGGTCGATGTAGAGCTCGGACACGCGCCGCCCGAGCGCGGTCGCTTTGAGGTCGGCGCCCGAGCGCTTGATGAGCTCGTGGCGGTCGAGGAACTCCAGCACGGCATCGACGGGGGGCTTGAGGTCCCAGGCGTTCGTCTGGTGCGCGAGGAACGTCGAGGCGAGGAATGCGTCAAGGTCGCCCTCCCCGTTCACGAAGCCCGTCGCGATTGCCGCGAGGAGGTGGACGCGGAGCGCGGGCTTGGTGCCGAGCTTGGAGAAGATGGGTTCCGGCTCCGCGTAGAGGTACTCCTCCATCAGCTGCTCGACCTCGTCGTCGGAGCGCGCCAAGAGGATCGCTTCGCCCTCCTTGTCGTACCGGGGGCGCCCGGCCCGCCCGCACATCTGCTTGATTTCGAGCACCGGGATCGGCACCTGCCCGAGGTTCGACTCGAACCGGCGGACGTCGCGCACGATCACGCGCTTGGCCGGCAGGTTGACGCCGGCCGCAAGGGTCGGCGTGGCCACGAGCACCTTGATGAGCCGCTCCTTGAAAGCCGCCTCGACCACGCGCCGCTGGTGGGACGCGAGCCCCGCGTGGTGGAACGCCGTGCCCGACGTGATGCAGCGGGCCAAGCGGTCGTGAAGGTCGGTGCGCTCGCCGGTGCGCGCCGACTCCGCGACGCGAGCGAGCTTCTGCGCCTCCTCAGGCTTCAACGTCTTGGCGATTGCGTCGCGCAGTCGGTCGGCCTCCGCCACCGCCGAGCGGCGCGTGTTCACAAACACGAGGCACTGGCCGTCGGCCTTGAGCGAATCAAGGGCAAGTGCCTCGACGGGCTCGCCCTTCGTGAGCAGCATGCGCTTCTTGCGGTCGGCAAACAGGATGTAGGTGCCTTCGGAGACCCCCTCGCGCAGCTGGACGGGCCGGAAGTCAGAGAGCACGAGTTCCGCGTTCAGCCACTGCGCGATCTCCTGCGCATTCTTGATCGTGGCCGAGAGCGCGATCACCTGCGCCTTGGGGTTCGACATCCGCAGCCTTGCGATCAGCACTTCAATGGTGGGCCCGCGGTCCTGGTCGTGGATCAGGTGCACCTCGTCGGCGACCACGACGCCGAGGCTCTCCATCCACCGCGATTTGTGACGCATGAGCGAGTCGGCCTTCTCGGAGGTGGCCACCACGATGTCCGCGTCGCGGATCTCCGCATCCGATTCGTCGAGCTCGCCGGTGGCTACGCGCACCTTGACGCCGAGGTCGGAAAAGGCGCGCAGCTCTTCGACCTTCTCGGCGGCGAGCGCACGCAGCGGGACGATGTAGAGGCCGTGGCGGCCTTCGAGGGCGGCCTTCACGAGCGCGATGTAGGCGACGAGCGACTTGCCCGACGCGGTGGGGATCGCTAGCACCAGGTTGCGCCCCGCTAGCACAAAGGGGAGCGCCTCCGCCTGCGGCGGGTGCAGGCGCTCGATGCCGCTTTGCCGGATCTTGGCCACGATCCGCGGGTCGACGGGGAGGTTCTCCACGAGTGCGGCGTCTTGCATCACGCGTGGCCCGGCCTTGCGAGGCCCAGCGGCGATAAAACACGTTTGGGAGGCTGGCCGGAGGGCCTGCCGGCCCCGTGCTGAAGGAGTTGAATGATAACGGCTTTCCCTGGCGCACGGATCGGCGGTCCGCGGTGGAAATCATGTTCGCAATTGGCCGGAGCCAGCACTCTTATGATAAAACGGAAGCCTTCATAAGCCCAAACCCAAATCGGCGGCTCCCCTCCCCCCTTTCCCGTTAGACAGCCAGTTACCAAAAAAGCCCCGGCGGTGCGTTTTCGTGATGATAAGGTCAAGGGGCACGGCGTTCCTTGCCGCTGCCCTCATCGTGGCGACCTCGTTTGCTGCGCTACTTGCGGCGCCCGCCTCGGCCGCCATCGGGGTGCGGGCAAACGCCGGCAATTCGCAGGTGGCGAATGTGGGCGATGTGGTGGTGTTCGATGCGTCGAGGTCGTACACGCTTTCGGGGAACAACCTCACCTACACGTGGGACTTCAACCAGTCCGACGGGATCCAAGCCGACGCGACCGGGGTCATCGCATCGCACCAGTACAACCAAAGCGGCGTCTTCACGGCGACCTTGACCTGTACCGACGGCGCCCAGTCGGACACGGACACCACGAGCGTCATCGTGACCTCGGCCAACGGCACGGTGCAGGGCGTTCCCAACCTGCCGCCCGTCGCCGTGGCCCCGCGCACTCAACAGGGGCGGCAAAACGTCTCGATGGTCTTCGACGGCACACGGTCGTTCGACCCCAACGGGGACAACCTCACCTGGGAGTGGGACATGAACGAGCTCGACGGGCTCACCCCCGGCGGCGATGTGAGCGGGTCCGTCGTGAACTGGACTTACTACTCGCCGGGCATCTACAACATCACGATGATCGTCTCCGACGGCAACAAGTCGGACTCCGCGCGCACGAGCGCGATCATCACCCCGGACAATGGGACGGTCATCCCGGGCGTCAACATCCCGCCCGTGGCCGTGGCCCGGGGCGACAACATCGGCGTGGTCAACACGACGTTCCAGTTCAACGCGAACCTCTCGTTCGACGCCGACGGGGACCCGATGCACTTCACCTGGGACTTCAACAGCGCAGACGGCTCGACCCGCAACATCGACGCGGAGGGGCAGGTCGTCTACCACAAGTTCACGCAAACGGGGCTTTACAACGTCACGCTGCTTGCTACCGACGTCCAGGGCGAGAGCACCGACACGATGAGGGTCGTGGTGACCAACCAGGCGGGCGGCGTGCCGGGCGTCTCCAACATCCCGCCGATCGCGATCATTTCGGAGCCGACCCCGGGTTCGCGCTTCGAGATCAACCAGTCGATCTTCTTCAACGGGTCGCGCTCGTTTGACCCCGACTCGACGAGCCCCGTCATCTGCCAGTGGACCTTCTACGACGGCGTCAACGGCGGCAACGTCATCGTGAAGGGGTGCACCGCGAACCACAAGTTCCCCGACGGCGGCTTCAAGGAGATCGTGCTCCTCGTGCAGGACATCGGGGGCGCCACGACACCGAACCGGGTGACGATCATCGTGAACCAGAGCAGCGGCGGGCCGGTCAACCGGCAGCCGAACGGCAACATCGTGGGTCCGACGACCGGCCAGGTCCGCGACCCGCTGAACTTCACGGCGAACTTCACGGACGCCGACGGCGACCCGATGAACTACAGCTGGTACAAGGACATCAGCCGCGGAATCGGCGGGACGCCCGACGCGACCGGCAGGAATGTCACCTTCATCTACACGACGACCGGCCGCTTCACGATCGCGGTGCTCGTCACCGACGGGCAGCACCGCAATGTCCCCGTGATCCAGACGCAGAACATCCAGATCAGCGCGCGCGCGACCCATGCGCCCTCGGCTTTTGCCGGCAACGACACGAGCGGCCAGGCCGGCAGCGGCATCGTGTTCGACTGCCACGGGACCGACAGCGACGGAAACATCACCTTGCTCGAGTGGGACTTCGACGGGGACGGCACCTACGATTACCGCAACCCCGACTCGGGCTACACGATCTACACTTACCCGCGCGAGGGCAACTACACCGCGACCTGCCGCGTGACCGACAATGACGGCCTAACAGGCACGGACGCGCGCCGCGTGGACGTGCGCCCGGCCCCGAACAATGTGCCGGTCGCCGACGCCGGGCCGGACAAGCCCAACGAGACGCAGGGGCTCCAGACGTTCTTCCACGGCATGGGCAGCGACAGCGACGGCAACATCTCGCTCTACGAGTGGGACTTCAACGGCGACGGCGTGTTCGACGCGGCCAACAGCAGTTCGGGGGACGCCTTCCATGTCTACGCGGATGCGGGCACCTACTTCGCGGTCCTCCGCGTGACGGACAACCGCAACGCGCGCGGCACGGACACGGCGGCGGTGACGGTGAAGCGCAACCAGCCGCCCACGGCCGACGCAGGCCCCGACCAAGATGTCAACGCCGGCGACCAGGTCTACTTCAGCGGCGCGCGTTCCTTCGACCCGGAAGGGTCGATCACGAAGTTCAGCTGGGACCTCGACAGCTCCGACGGGATCCAGGAGGACTTCACGGGGGTGGCCCCGACGCACATCTACACGAAAGGCGGCAACTACCTCGTCACGCTCACGGTGTATGACTCGCTTGGCCAGTCGGACACCGACACGATGTTCGTCAACGTGGCGCAGCACCCCGGGGTCACCATGACCATCGACTCGGACGGGTCGAAGGAAGTGGCGCCCGACCAGCAGTCGTCGTACCTGCTAACCGTTACCAACACGGGCGACGGCACGGACACCTACACGATCGCGGTCGCTGGCGACCCGGCCATCGTGCAGTGGTATTCGCTCGAGGCGCGCCAGGTCGTCAACTTGGAGGCGGGCGGCGTTCGCGTGGTGCGCCTGACGGTGACCGTCCCGCGCGCGGCGCTTGTCGACGACCCGTCGCCTGTGACGATCACGGTGGCAAGCGAGGCCGACCCCAACAAGCACGCGGACGCGGTGGCCTACACGACGGTGAAGGAGGTTGTCCGCATCGACCTGACGGTCGTCTCGTTCCCGGCGGAGGTGAAGCCCGGCGAAACCGCGGAAGTGAAGCTCCGCGTGACGAACAGCGGCAACCGCGACGCCAAGGTCTCGTTCGTCGACCTCTCGGGAGATTCAGCGTGGCTTGGCGAGTTGCCCCCTCCGACCACGGTGCGGCCCGGCCGCAGCACGGAATTCACCTTCCAGCTTGCCGTGCCCGGAGGCGCGAGCCCGGGCCAGCACCAGCTCTCGCTCACGGCGAAGGTCTCGCAGTCAACCGTCACCCAGACCCAGACGTTCCAGATGGTGGTGAAGGGCGGCTCGTTCCTGCCCACGCTCACCCCGGCGGCGCTCATCGTCGGGATCGTGGTCGCGGCGGGGCTGATTTTCTTCACGCGGCCGCCGAAACGGCGCGAATAGCGTGTTTTCCGCCCCATGGCACGCAGAATCGCGGCGCGGCGACCGCGGCTCTCGCAGTTCCATCGGCAGGCTTTTAGCCTCTGAAGCATGGAAGAGAGGGGCGGACATGGCGAGAATCAAGGTTGTCAATGAGGCGACGGATCTCGTCGGCTTGCTGACGGCCGTGGACAGCCCGGTCAAGCGTGATGTTTACCTGGCGCTCACCTCGGGCTGGGAGAGCGAGCGCACGATCGAGAGCCGGTTCGGGCTGAACGGGCGCGACGCGCTCTCGCTCTTCGAGAAGCAGGACTTGCTCGACAGCCGGTGGGAGCCCTCGGCGGAGGGGCCGAAGAAGGTGTTCCATGCTCGCTACAGTTCGTTCAAGATCGACACGACGGCGCCCATGGTGGAGCTCACCGAGGTGCTGTCGGCGGCGATGATGCACGACGACGAATTCAGGGGGCGGGAGGAAGCGCTGCTGACACTTTCGCGCCCGGCGGGCATCAACCTCCTGGACGCCTCGGCGAGGCTGTCGCTTTCCCAGACGATGGTCCGGGCGCTCGTGAAGCGGTCGGGCCGGGTCGAGATGAAGGGCCTGCGCATCGTGCCTTCCAACGGCTCCAAGTAGATTGAAGGGCAAGGGCGCGGTTGCGCCCCCCGAGGGCCGCGCGTGATCGTTGTGCTGCGGCTCGGCCACCGCCGCAGCCGGGACGCGCGCCTCACCACGCATGTGTGCCTGGTGGCGCGGGCGTTCGGGGCAAGCGCCGTGTGGGTCGCCGAGAAGGACCTCGTCTTGGAGCGGACGGTCGCAAGCGTCGTGGAGCGCTTCGGCGGCGGGTTCGAGCTAAGGACGGGGGTCCAGTGGCAGAAGGCGGTGGAGCGCTTCGGTGGCCTGAAGGTCCACCTCACCATGTACGGCGAGCCGCTCGACCGCGTGCTTCGGAAGCTAAAGAAGGCCGGCAAGGGTCGGGACCTGATGCTCATCGTGGGGTCGTCGAAGGTCCCGGGCGAAGTTTACGGCCTTGCCGATTTCAATGTCGCGGTGGGTAGCCAGCCGCACAGCGAGGTGGCCGCGCTTGCGCTGGCGCTCGACCGGCTGTCGCAAGGCGCGTGGGCGCGCGCGAAGTTTAAGGGGGCCAAGGTTGCCATACGGCCCTCGGCTCGCGGCAAGGTCGTCGTCGAGGTAGCAGGGTCAGGGGCCGAGGAGGAGTAGGATGGGTCTCTTTCGCAAGAACAAAGGGGCCGACCCGGCGGCGCTGCGCGAGATGCCGGTTGCGCCCGGCGTGGGGAAAGTGCACGCGCACGCCGGCGGCGGCAGGGTCAACGTCCGTTACGACACGGCGAGGGGGCCCCCGTGGGAGGCGGCCTTCGAGCGGCTGCTGGGCCTCAGCCCGCCCTCTGCGGCCGAGCTTGGCGCGCGCGCGTGGAAGGAGGGCAAGGTGTTCCGCGAGTTTGTGCCTGCTACAAAGGACGGGTCGCCCCCGCCCGAGGGCGAGCCGACCCGGAGGGTGAAGCGCCTCGACATCGGGGAGCGCGTCACCGTGTTTGCGGTGGAGGCGCCCGAGGGCGAGCGGATGGCGCGCGCGCTGCCGGTATTTTGGACGGACCTCACGCACACCTGCGAGCCCAATTGGGTGAAGCGCTTCGCCGACCAGGCGGGCGCGTGGGTGGAGGCCAATGTGGACTCGCCGACGGGCTCGGAGCCGCTCGGATTTTCCGCGCTCGACTTCGCGTGGCTCGCGAGCGTGTACCTGCGCGGCGCCGCGATGCCGCTCGAGGTCGCGGCGGTCGCGGAGACGTACCGTGGAGTCCCCCCCGTGAAGGAGCAGGCGGTGCGCGCCGTGGTGTACCCGGGGGGCAAGGCGAGCGACCCGGACGAGTTCGACCTCTTGGGCACGGTCCTTGACGTTTCGGAGGCCCTCTTCCAGGGCGGCAAAGGCTACATGGTGAAGCTCGAGATCCAATCGCTCGAGTGGATCGACCTCTGGGTCCGTCCCTCGATGATGGGGCGGCTGCCCCGGCCGGGGGAGGGCGTGGAGGCCCGCGCGCGCCTGCACGCGATGTGGGCAGGGCAGCGCACCGAGGACTTGGCCGTCGGTTAGAGGCGGGCGGCTTCAGCGTCGGCGGAAGACGACGACCGCCGCACCCGCGACTAAAGCCATCGCGAGCACCGCCGCAAGCAGTGGGCTCGGGGAGGCCGCTGGAGGCGCGGGGCCGGCGCCGACCGACTGCATCTCAATAACATGCGAGCCGGAGTTGGGCAGGGAAACCACGAGTAGGCCGGTCGAGCCGTCGGCGGTGAGGAGGTATTCGATTTGGCCGCCGTCGTCGGCCGGCTGCAGGGCGTCGTCCATGCCGTCGGCCGCTTTTGCAGGCTTGCCGTCGATGAGGACCTGGGTGTGGTCCCCGGCGGCAGGCGCGGCAAAGTGGATCACCACGGATCGCGGCCCGTCCGAGAGGGTCTCAACCGACACGATCGTCCGGTCGCCGGCGTGGGCCACGATGACCGTCGCGTTGCCGTAGGCTGCGATGTCTGACGGGTCGCCTGGTGTGTCGCCGACGTAGACCTCGGCGGCAAGCGCGCCGGTTTGGGCGGCAGCGGCGACGTTGCTGCCATTAGCGCCGGTGTGCGCCTGCGAATTGAAATTGACCTTGCAGTCCGCGGGCGCAGCGACCGAGAAGGCGGTCGAGGCAAGGTCGATGGCAAGTGCGCAGTCGCCCCACGCGGTTCCCGTGCGGTTCGACCCGGAGACGGAGAGGACGAGGCCACCGTTGGGCCCAGCAGCGGCGGTGATGCCCGTCCCGAGCTCGAAGGTGGCCGAAGCGTTGGCGAGGAAGGTGGCGATAAGCGTCGGACCGGGCGTGTCGTGGACGTCGGCAGAGGCGGGGCTACCCAAAAGGCGCACGAGCGACCCCGAGAACCTGGTGTCGGCAAGCGCGTAGCCCGGGACAGAGACCCGCGAGAAGAAGCGGACGCCGTCGGTCGTGTAGTTTTCGAGCAGCGCGCCTGCGGCGGGCGCGACGAACGAGATGAACGCTCCTTCGATCACGCCCGTGGTTGCGTTCTGCGCAACGTGGCCTTGTCCGGCGCCCTGCGCGGTCGGGGGAGGGCTCGCCGGCGTGGCCGAGGCCAAGGGCGCGCCTGCGAGCAAAGCCGCCGCGGCGGCTAAGGCACCAAGCATTCGGCCGAAGCGGCGAAGTTTCATGCGCACGAGATTCACCCCTGCGAGATGCCCATCCAGTCTTGCTGGCTCAGGTTATTTAACGCCTCTCGATCAGCAATTGAAGGCGTTCCAGGAGGCGCCAAGGTCGGCACAAAGGGAGGGGTCGTTGGGTTTAATCCTACCGGCGCCGCTCGCCCGCGATGAGGCAGAGGCAATGGCATTCGTAGAGACGTTCGTGGCAGCGGCAGTTGCCGGATTTGGCTTCTTGCTCGCCGCGGTCGCGTTGATGGCGTGGCGCCGGGCCGGCGACCGCAAGATGGCGGTGCTTGGCCTCGCCTTCGCGGGGCAGGGAGCCGGCGGCGCCGTGATGCTTGTGGGCGAGCTTGGCGGGGGCGTGGCAGGACAGGTTGGCCCGCTGGCGATGGCCGTCGGCACCCTTGCGGGCCTCGTGCTGCTTTACGGAGCGCTCTTCGCCCGGCGCAAGTAACCGGAGGGGTCTGCGCGCAAGGAGGCGAGCCGCCGCCTGAACAAGCGGGCGGGGAGGGCGCCCTGGCGAACCGCCAGCGCGTCTTTGCCTTCGTGAAGCGGACGCCTGGCGCCCACCTGCGCGAGATCCAGCGCGGCCTCGCCCTGCCTTACGGTACGGCGGAGTACCACCTCCACGTCCTCGAGGAAGCGCAGCTCCTGCGCACCACCCAAGACGGAAACCTCAAGCGCTACTTCGTGGCGGACTTCCCATTCGCCGACCGCACGACCGTCGGGCTCTTGCGCAAGCGGCCGGTGCGGCGCATCGTGCTGGCGCTCCTCGAAAAGGGAGAACTCACCCACCATGACCTTGCCGCGGCGGCCGGCGTCCGACCGCCGACGCTGTCGTACCACCTGCCGCGGCTGGAGGCCGCCCGCCTCGTTGAAACCCGCCGCGATGGCCGGTTCACGATTGTGCGGCTCTTTGACCCGAAGAACGCCGAGCGGCTCCTCGTGGCCCACGGCGGGAGCCTCGGCGACGGCGCGGTCGACCGTTTCCTCGAAACGTGGTCGTCGTTTGAGGCGCCCGGCGGCGTTGGTCGTGAAGGCGACCGCAATGACCGCACCGAAAGTGCGCCCCGCAAGAAGTAGGCGGCTGCGGCAGGGCTCTTGCCGCGCGAAGGCGAGCGGCGGCCGACACCGCTGCGGTCAATGCAGGCCTTTTCGGAGTCGAGGTCCTGGAATTTCACGGCAAACAGAATCGCGAGGCGGCTCGTTTCTTGGGGTCGCGTAAATAGAAAGGGGGTTGCGCAGCGCCGCAAGGTCTGACAAAAGGAGGAGACGGCCGAGACGGCACTGCGCAGCGCTGGCCTCGCGAAGAGGTGCTCCCCGCCTTGCCAACGAGTTGGCGCGCCGGCACAAGGCCGAGCGCATAAGCGGTGAAGTCTCCTCCGGCAAACCCCGCGCCGTCATCCGATGGGGCGCGGCCGATACTTGACCGGTTTCGATCAAGATTCAATCTGTGAAGTCTCGGCGTTGTGCCGCAAGACTCGATTCAGGCCAGATGGAACGGGTGCGGAGGCGGCTGGAAAGGGGGGCCAGCCGTCCCCGCACGGCCCGGCGAGCGGGCCGGAAGATGGAATCACGCGCTCGGGGGGGCGCTCGTGTGGGCGCACGAGTGCGCCGGCGGGACATCAGCGGGCTTGCCGTTTTCGGGCTGGCCGTCCTGCGCGTGGGCAGGCGGGACATCCTCGGGCTGTCCGCCCGGCGCGGTCCCATTGCCTTGGCAAGGTGCGCCGTCGCCGGTCTCGTTCCCTTCACTGGCGCCGTTGTCGCTGTCGTCCGTCTCGTTCCCGTCGTTGGGGTGCGTCTGGTTGTGGTCGGGGGACGGGTGGTTTGCGCCCGCCTTGTTGTGCTCGGCGGCGATGTCGGGCATTTCGGCGTGGTCGCCGCCTTGCCCGGGGTTGTTGCCGCCCCAGACCGACTTCGAGGCGTACGTGGCCGCCGCAATTCCTGCGGAGGCAACGAGCGCAAGGCCGACGATCAGGGCGATGTGCTTGGTGCGCATCATTTTCACCGGGCGTTGGCTTGGGCCCAGGGTATTTCACTGCTTTAGATCGGCTGTCTAACGGCGATACGACCTCCTCGATTCGGCGATTGCGCGCGCTTCTACCTCGAATGGCTCGAGCGCCGGTCCGGTTCCGACGAGCGGACAAGCCCCGCGTCCACGCGTCGCCTTCAAGTGCGCGCGTGCCGCTGGCGCGGCCGTGGGAATGAAAATCCCCGTGGAATCCGGCTTCGAGGGCGGCCACGGCTCGCACTGGGATGCGGTGATCGAAGACCCGGGGGAGCTTGCGCGCATCGTCGCGCAGACCTACAAGCGCGGGAGCGTGGACCACGAACTCACCCGCGCGCTGCCTGAGGGCAGGGCGCACATCCGCGTCCTCGCGCTGCCGCTTGGCACTCCATCGTTCGAGGTCCGCGTCATCGAGGTCGACTACGACGGGGCGGCAAAGCCGGGAGTGGCGACCGTTTACCCGCACCTCAGGAAGGCCGCGGCGCCGCTGGAAGCGCGCCCACGGCGAATCGTGGAGTGGGGGCACGGCGCTCTCGAGGCCCAGGTGGGCGCGCGGCTCGCCCTTGACGGCGCGGAAATCGCCTTCTTTGCGACCGACTACTACGAGAGGCGAGCGCAGTACCGCAGCGGCGAGCCGATGGCGGTGGCGCTCTCCGCCATCGCTTACACGTGCGGCGTCATCTCGCCGAACCCGCGCATCGAGAAGCTCGGCGCTGCCGAGGTCGACGTCTCGCAGGCCTCCATCGTTGCCCCGCTCAAAGACTCGGAGCGCGCGCCCTACTACGATGACGACTTCTTCCTCCAGGGACCGGTCGTGTCGTGCGCGCCCTTCGCGTACCCGCCGTGGGGGGAAGGCGCCGTGGTCGAGCTCGACCTCGACATCGTGGGGACCCTCCCGGTCTTCGCGCGCAAGAAGGACTTCCCGCATGGGTGGCCGAAGGCCGGGGAGTTCCTGGCGGCGTATTCATGGCTGCAGGGACGGCTCACCTTTGTGTAGGAAGGAAATCATTTTTGCGCGGCAAGATCACGTTCATTATTGGGGGCACCGGAAGGAGGGCGCGGCTGGTTTGGAAACGACGGTGGTGGCCTTCTCGCCCCCGGTGAAGGGGGACTTCTTTGACCTGCACTCGGCGCCGCCCGGCGAATGCTTCTGCTCCTACTGGTACCTCCAAGAAGGGGAGGAATGGACCAAAGTCACCGCCGCGCAGAACCGCGCGCGCCGGGAGGGGCTGCTCGCCAACGGCGAGTACGATGGCTACCTCGCGTACGTTGGCGGCAAGGTCGCGGGCTGGTGCCAAGTAGGCGCGCGCGACCGCCTCCCCAACCTGCGCCGGCGTCTCGTCCTTGGCCCTGACCCGAACGTCTGGTCGATCTCGTGCTTTTTTGTTTTGCCGCCGTACCGCCGCAAGGGCGTGGCCGGAAGGCTGCTTGCCCACGCGCTCGCTGAACTGAAGAAGAAGGGCGTGCGCCGGGTGGAGGCCTACCCACGCCGAGGGGAAGCGCTCACCGACGAAGACATGTGGAACGGGCCGGAGCGCATGCTCCTGAAGGCGGGCTTTGCGGTCCTTCGCCCCGACGCGCTGCGTCCGGTGCTTTCGAAGAACCTTTGACACGCGCAATTTAGGCGGGGACGGCGACCACCGGGACGGCGCCCGGGGGCGCCCCGTCAGGAGGGCCAAGCAGCCGGTTGAGCAGGCTCATGAAATCGGCGAGCGGGAAGGGCTTTGCAAGGAACGCGGCCGCGCCGACCTGCTTGGCCCGCTGCTCGATCGACGAGTCCGCCGAGACGAAAACGATCCGCGCCGTCGGGTCGTGTGCGAGGATTGCGGCGGCGGCCCCAAGGCCGTCGAGGACGGGCATTCGGTAGTCGAGGATCACGAGGTCGGGGCGCGGGACCATGGCGGCGTAGAGCGTGACGCCCCGTTCGCCGTCGAACGCCTGGCCGGCAATCTCGTGGCCCGCCATCCCAAGGACGGCCGCGTAAAGTTCCTGAATTGACGATTCATCGTCTACAGTAAGGATACGCGCCACCCTTTCCCCCCAGAGTGATTCCTGGGTGGATCTTGCATATGAGTGCCGTGGGCTGATTTCCACGGGACGACACGAATGGTTCGCGGGCCTGGACGGCCTCGCCTACGCAGGGCCAGGCTTCTTGGCAGCCTTTTCGGCAATGCCGGCAAAGTAGGCCGCAAGGCGGGGCAGCAGCGTTTCACGGCGGTCGGTCAGGTCGAGGGGCGCTCGGCCCCCCACGAAGGCTTCCTTCACGGGCACCGCCTCGAAGATGAGCCCGAACGGGATGCGCTGGCGGAGCACATAGCCAGCGGCGTCGCAGATGCGGTTGATCTCCTCGAGCGAGACGAGGTCGACCGGGATGGTCGGGATGAACGGCTGCCTTGCCATCCGGCCGGGGAACCCCACGTCCTCGACGCGCATTTCGGCGGCCGCGGCGCGGATGGACTGGGGGCCGTCCTTCGTGAGGTCGAACCCGAGGTCGGCGACGTGCTCGCGCGACGCTTCGATGAGCTCGTTTACCACTTCGAAGAGGGACTCGAGGTTCCTGAAGTAATAGTAGAGGAACACGGGCTCGTTCTCGAGGTCGCCCGAGAGGTAGGAGCCGACATCCTGCGGCCGGACAGACACGGCGATCGCGCCGGCCGCCGCGAAGTCTTCGATGAGCGCGCGCGTCACAACGGTGAACGGGTTGGAGGAACCGATGTCGAAGAAGGAGGGGTCATCCAGGTCGAGGAACAGGAACGCGGGGTCGTCCTCGCAGTCGATCGAGAAGTACCCGATGTCGTCGACGCCGTCGCGGTCAAGGAGCGACCCGGTGACGGTGTCGAGCGGCCGAGTGAGCAGTTCCCGGCGCACGTCGGCGGTGATCGTCGGGCCGGCGATCGAGTCGCCGTCCCTGAACTCCGCGTAGAAGTGCGCGACGCCGAACCGCTTCTCCACGGCCCCCAAAACGGCGAGGGGAACGGTGTGCGAAATCTCGCGCTCGTCCCCGTGCCATGCGGCCTCGACGGCGATGCCCGTCATGCTGGACGCAGCATGCCGGCTCAAAGTATTTGATGACGCGACACACGGTCGCGCGGTGGCCTACGATCCGATCACGCCGTCGGCAAGTGCAAGCTCGGCGTTAAGCACCGAGCCGCCCGCCGAACCGCGGATCGTATTGTGCGAGAGCGCGAAGAATCGGATGCGGCCGTCATCAGCGACCTTCACCTGCCCGACCCCGACCGACATCCCCGGCAGCCCCTCGGCCTCGCCAAGGAGCGCGTCGAGGGCGGGCTGCGGCCGGGCTTCTTCCGTGAAGAGGTGCACGGGCTCCGCGGGCGCCGTGTGGAGCTTGCGGCCCTCAATCTCGCCGCGGAATTCAGCGAACGCCTCGAGGACCTCGTCGAGGGTGGGCTCCTCGTCGACCGTCACCACGACGCTTTCCAGGTGGCCGTCGCGCACCCATACCCGCGCGCACGAGGCGAGCACGGAGAAGTCGGCGGGCCGCACTTTCCCGCGCGAGACCCTCCCCATGATCTTGCGCGATTCCGTCTCCATCTTGTGCTCTTCCTTGGGGATATGCGGGATGACGTTGAGGGGCTGCTTGAGCAGCGCGAGCCCGGCGTTTCCAGCGCCCGTGGCGGCCTGGTAGGTCGACACGACGACGTCGCTGATGTGGAATCGCTCGGCGAGCGGCTTGAGGCCCATCACAAGGCCGGTGGTCGAGCAGTTCGCGTTGGCGACCAAGGGGGCGCGTCCCTGTTCCTTCTGCAGCTTGGCAAGCGCCAGGTGGGGCGCGTTCACTTCGGGGATGAGCAGGGGCACGTCCGGGTCCATCCGGTGCGGGGCGGCGTTGGTGAATACGGCCACCCCGGCCTCGGCGATCGCGGTCTCGAGGTCGCCTGCCACGGCCGACGGCAGCGCCGAGAAGACGAGCCCGACGCCGCTTTTCTCGATGGTCGCGACGGTCGTCTCCTCGACCTCCATCCCCGCGAAGGCTTCCGGCAGGGGCGCTTCGATCGTCCACTTCCCCGTTTTCCCGTATTGCTTGCCGGCGGAGTTTGGCGATGCAAAGAGCGAGGAAAGCTCGAACTGGGGGTGGCCGTCCAGGAACTGGATGAAGCGCTGGCCGACCATTCCCGTGGCGCCCAGCACGCCGACTTTGAGGGTCACGTCGACGGCAAGCCTTGGGCCATGATATAAGCCTCACCGGGGCGCGGGGGTCAACGCAGGAGTTTCATTTCGCCCATCGTCGCGGCAAGCGCCTGGGCGGCCTCATCGGTGAGGATTGACGAGAGCGTAAGCCGGGCCGAGGCGCGCAGCATGTCGAGGGCACGCGACTCCAGGCGGTGGACCTGCGGGATGCCGCGCGTCGCTTCGAGGGCCGCGACCTGCAGGCTGAATTCCTTGTCGGCCTCGAACCAGCCTTCGAGCGCGTCGGTAAGCGCGATCGTGTGCCGCTCGGAATCTCCAAACGCGCGGCGCGCGGCTTCCCAGGTGGAGTTGCGGCTCTGGCGCGTCGAAGCGTTCGGCCTGCGGGTGAAGCCGTCGTGCGCGCCCATCGCATCGTCGAGCCGGCTAAGCGTTTCCCGGTGCGCCGAGTGGGCAAGCGCGATCGACTTGTCCCTGGCGGCAAGGGCGGATTCCAGCTTCGTAAGGACCCTGTCGAAGCCGGGCGGTACGCGCGAGCGTCCGAGCGCCGCGCGCTCGCGCATGTAGTGTTCGCGGGCGCTCTCGTAGGCGGCGCTCACCTCGGCAAAGCGGCGCGACGCTTCCTCGTAGCGCGCGACCTGCCGGTCGAGGCGGCTAAGGAGGTCGTCGAGCACCCTGCGGCCGTCCGGGGTAAGTTCGCGGCGCAGGTTGAACGTCGCCGCCTGGTATTCCAAGGTCGCGATCCGCAGGTCGCCAAGCGCCTCCTCGACGAGCTTGCGGGCCTTGCGCTTGCCTTCCGTGCCTCCCGCGCGCACAAATGCGTACTTGGCGCGAGCGGCGCGGTTCTTGGCGTCGGAGAGGTTTTCGCTTGCGCTAAGGAGCGCTTTGCGGCGCGTCTCGAGCCTGCTTGCGCCGGGCACGGCGACGGGTTTCACCACGCGCCGCCCCTCCTAGACCTCAGGCTCGTCGCCGCCCCCGCCGCCCCATGGCCAGTCGCCGGCGATCTCGGCGAACGGCTGCCCGCGGCGGCCCTCGGGCGGACCGGGGTGGGCGCGCGCGCGGGCGACCAGGTGGTCGATGATGGGGCCCGCGATGTCGATGCCCGTGGCGCGCTCGAGCCCTTCGAAACCGGGCGAGGTGTTGAGCTCCATAACGAGCGGGCCGCCGCGCGACTCGATGAGGTCGACGCCGGCGATCTCGAGCCCGGCGACCTCGGCGGCGCGCAGCGCGAGGTCGCGCGCGCGGGGCGTGAGCTTGACGGGCTCCCCGATGCCCGCGCGGTGGATGTTCGCGCGGAATTCGCCGCGGGCCGCCTTGCGCCGCATCGCCCCCACGACCTTGCCGTTCACCACAATCACGCGCAGGTCGACGCCGCGCGACTCGCGGATGAACTCCTGGATCAGCAGGCCGTCCGTCGAAGGGCCGAACGCGTCGAAGATCGACTCGGCCGACTGGCGCGACTCGGCAAGCATCACACCCACCCCGTGCGTGCCGCGCGTCGGCTTGAGGATGTAGGGAGGCCGCCCGATGAGCCGGAACGCCTCTTCGAGGCCCGCTCGCGTCTTGATCAGCACGGTCGTGGGCACCGGGATGCCGTGCGTGGAGAGCAGCCGCGAGGAAAGGAACTTGTCGCGGGACCTCGCGATCGAGGTGTGCGAGTTGATGACGAGGAACCCCGCGCCTTCCAGGTGGTCGATGAGGGCGAGCTCCTCTTCGCTGATGCCGCTGCCGCGCCGGACGAGGATCGCGTCGATCCCGGCGAGGTAGCCCTTGCGCTCGTGGAAGACCCGCGGGGCCGGCCCGCTGAGGACGAGGTTGCAGTTCAGCGGGTTGAGCTGCATCAGGGTGTGGCCGCGGGCGAAGGCCGCCTCCTGGAAGCGGCGCAAGGAGTAGTTCTCGACCGAACGCTGGAGCGAAGCCAGGAAGAGGCTGCGTGGGCGGCCAGAATCATCGCGAGGGGGCACCGCTCGTCGCTCCGAGCGCGTCCAGGCGGCTCAGGCGACATGATCCTTTCG
>JBGQKI010000040.1:0-26803 GCA_041499475.1 Thermoplasmata archaeon | reverse complement strand
TGAGCCCCACCACCCCCAGCGGCCTTTACCGAGGTAGCCATAACCCGTGCGCCGCCCGAGGCCCCAAATCTCGAGGGAGGTCCCCTTGTCGTTGGGAATCTCAAGCGTAGAGACCCCCTGCCATGCGCAGTACCCCACGTACTTTGCGCGGCTGGGTCCAAGGAGCACTCGGCGCACGACCGACCCAATGCCGTCGGCCCCGATGAGCGCCGCGAACTGCCCGCGCTCTCCCGACGATGTTTGCACCGCCACTTGGCCGCCGCGCTCTTCGAAGCCGGTGACGCTTTCGCCGAACCGGACGCGCTGCGCCCCCGCCGCTTCAAAGAGCAGCGCGCGCAAGTCGCTGCGCTCGACGTTGGTGTTGGGGAAGCCGAGGCCCGCGGTCAGTACGGTCTCGGGGACCGAAGCAAGGAGCCTCCCCCGGTACGTGCGCAGCTCGCCCGTCACCCGCGCTTGGCCGATCGCGATGAAGCGCTCGGCGAGCCCCATTTCGTTGAGCGCCACGAGGGCATTGGCGCCAATGAGGAACGCCGAACCGGCAGGGGCCATCGCCGTTTCCTTCTCGAAAACGACCGATTCGATGCCTACGTGGGCGAGCGCCGCCGCGGCCGCAAGCCCGCCGATGCCGCCGCCCGCGATGGCGACAGGGCCGAGCTTGCTCACGGTAGCGCTAGGGGCGGCGGCGCCAATTGACCTATGCGGCGAATCTACTTGATGGGGCGCTCTCGGGGAAGTAGCCCGGGCGATAGAGGCGCCAGTGCCGAAGCCTCGCGACGATGCGCATTTTCTGTGCCGGCGATAGGGTCACGAGTTCGGGCCAATTGCGAGGCGTGAATTCGGATTTGGGGGGCGATTGGCCTTGGGGTCCGCAGTAACCCGTCCGCTCAAAGATGTGGCGTTGGATGAGGGCGCGCAGCGGCGCCGCGTCGACGAGCGATGAGAAGGAGAGGGGCACAAGGACAAGGCCGGCGAGGTGGGCGTAGTGGCCCGCGGTGTACGCGGCGTTGGGCCAGGCGTGGTCGGCGTTGGCGCCTTCGACAGTGCCGGTGACGGGCTGGCCGATGGAGAGGAGCAGCGCGCGGGCCGCGGGCGTGTTGTTGACGAGCCACACGCCGTGGTCGAGCTGGTGCGGCCGCTCCCGCGTGTCCGGGCGGACGCGGCGCGCAAGGGGGAAGGGGACGGGTTCGGCGGCGACGATGGAAGGGGGCGGGAAGTGGGCGTGGCCGACGACCCAGCGGACAAACATGGGGATTGTGCGCCGGTCGCCGCGCGCGGATTTCCAAAACTCGGCGTCGAGGTCGCGCGCGGGCGCGTGCTTCGGCATGATTTGGGAGGCAAGAAGGAATTCGAGAAGTTCGGCCCGGTGCCACCGCCGGTCCTCGGCGTTCGTGCCCCCCATCAAAGGGAATTCGGTGTCGGGACTTGGCACGCGCGGCGCGGAGTACATCGGGTTTGCGAGGCGGGACCGGCGCATCTTCGCGATCGTCTTATCGAGATCAGGCGGAAGGACCGGCTCGCTCCAGTCCGTCGGGTACGGATCAGGCATGGGCGGCGGTGGGCGGTGCGGCCCCGTATATCCGTAGAGTTCGAAGGACCGTCGCTGGAGCGCGGCCTTGACGACCGAGGCATCAGAGAAGCGCGAGAGGGTGCTCGGCAGTACCGTGAGATTTGCGAGCCGCGTGAAGTGGCGCGGGTCGTGCACCCCCTCTCCCCAGATGTGGCAGACGCTCGCGCCCTCGAACCAGCGCTCGTGGGAGCCGATGGCGTGATAGAATGCGTGGATGGCGGGCTGGTTGGTGAAGAGGCGGACGCCGTCGATGATCTCGCCGAGGCGCTGCCGGCCGACGATGAGGCGCGCGGTGCGGGGGTAGGCGACGCCGACAGCGCGCGCGACTTTGGGGTAGACCCAGAGGGAATGGCGGGCGATGAGGGAGAGGAGGCGCGAGAGGTCGCTGCCGGAGGAGCGGGTGGAGATTTCCGAGAAGAACTCGCGGTCGAGGTTCCAAGGCGGGCGGGGGATGGAGAGCCCTCGGGAACCAACGCCCCACTCATGTAATGAGACTCACGCTGCCGACCGATTGAGCGGGAGGAGAGCCCTTTCCGCTGCGCGAGCGAAATCGCGGCGACGCTCGAGGTAAAATAGGACCTTGGGCTCTCGAGAATCGGGATCCCTATGTTGCACTGCCCGAACGACGAGAAGCCCGGCCATGCACAACCTGAGAACAACTCGTTTTTCGTGGAGGCGATAGTGCGCGTCGCGAATGATTGGCTCATCCGCGATTACATCGAATTCTTGCCCAGCCCCTACACCTGCGGCAGCTGCGGGGCCAGGGCGTTCGACGATGAGGAACCGGCGTGAACTGCGCGGCTCACGAGCACCCCATCGAATTCCCGCAGTTGATGCACTTGTAGCAGGTGCCGTTCCTCACCGTCGTGTGGCCGCACTGGTCGCAGGGCGGCGCGTCTCCCATGAGGTCCTGGAGCGCATCGTCCATCGTCTGCGCCGACGATGGCATCGAGCTCGTCTCGCTGTACTGGTCGAGCGACTTCTCCTTCGGGGGCGCCGTGATGAGGAAGCTCTGGTCTGGCCCGGGCATCGCGGGGCCCTGCGCGGCGCTCTGCTTGTCTTCGTCGACCGTCTTGGGCTTGAGGTGCACGAAGTCCGTGCGCCCGAGGTACTCCATCCCGAGCACGCGGAAGATGAAGTCCGGGATGCTCGTGGCGACCTTGACATTCGGGTGGTCGGTCATGCCCTGGGGCTCGAAACGCGTGAAGGTGAACGAGTTCACGTACTTCTCGAGCGGCACGCCGTACTGCAGGCCGATGGAGACCGAGATCGCGAAGCAGTTCATGAGGGAGCGGTAGGCGGCGCCTTCCTTGTACATGTCAATGAAGATCTCGCCGAGCCTGTTGTCGTCGTACTCGCCGGTCCGCAGGAACACCTTGTGTCCGCCGACCATGGTCTCGATCGTGAAGCCGTGCCGCTTGGGGGGGAGCACCTCGCGCTCGCCGCGGGCCAAGCCCTGGCGCAGCGCGATGGTGGTGATCGCGGCCTCGGCGTCCGCCCTGGGTGTGCCGTCGCCCTTCGCGTCGCCGGCAGCCTTGTCCTTCACGTTCTTCGTGTTGAGCGGCTGCGAGTGCTTCGACCCGTCGCGGTAGAGCGCGACGGCCTTCAGGCCGAGGCGCCACGACTCCATGTAGAGCTTCTCGACCTCTTCGACGGTGATCTCCGGGGGAAGGTTCACCGTCTTCGAAATGGCGCCGGAGATGAACGGCTGGACGGCCGCCATCATGCGGACATGCCCCATCGGGTCGATGAAGCGCGAGCCGTTCCCGCATTTGTTCGCGCAGTCGAAGACCGCGATGTGCTCGGGGCGCATGTGGGGACCGCCCTCGACCGTCTGGGCGCCGCCGATGTAGGTCTGGGCCTCCTCGAGCTGCTGCGCCGAGACGCCCTTGGCGGCAAGCGCCTTCGGGTTCACGCCAGGAGTGTAGTCGTCGAGCGAACCGCGGTCGCGGACGTACTTCTGCGCCTCGGCGATCTCGCGCTCGTTGAAGCCGAGAAGCAGCAGCGACTTCGGGTTGACAAAGGGTGCGCCGTCGAGCGTCGAGTGCCCGAGGATGTGCTTGATGATGTCATCGACTTGGCGCGCCGAGTAGCCGAGGCTCTTGAGCGCCCTTGGGATCGACTGGTTCACGATCTTGAAGTGGCCGCCTCCGGCGAGCTTTTTCCACTTGACGAGCGAGAAGTCGGGCTCCACGCCCGTCGTGTCGCAGTCCATCAGCAAGCCGATCGTGCCGGTGGGCGCGATGACGGTGGCCTGCGCGTTGCGGAAGCCGTAGACCTCGCCGAGCCGGATGACATCGTCCCAGTCTTCGTGGGCCGCCTTGAGGAGCGACGGCGTGCAGTCCCGTTCGGAGATCTGGTGGGCCGCCGCGCGGTGCTGTTTCATGACGCGCATGAAGGGCTCTTTGTTCTTGGCAAAGCCCGGGAAGGGCCCGACGACATCGGCGATTTCCGCCGAGACGCGGTAGGCGTGGCCGGTGAGAATCGCCGTGAGCGCACCTGCAATCGCGCGCCCTTTGTCGGAATCGTACGGGATGCCGAGCACCATGAGCATCGTGCCGAGGTTGGCGTAGCCGAGACCCAGGGGCCGGAAGTCGTGGCTGTTTTGGGCGATGCGCTGCGTCGGGTACGACGAGAGGTCGACCGCGATCTCCTGGGCGGTGATGAGCACGCGGATGGCGTGCCGGTAGCCCTCGACATCGAAGGTCCCGTCTTCGGCGAGGAACTTCATCAGGTTGATCGAGGCGAGGTTGCAGGCCGAATCGTCGAGGAACATGTACTCGGAGCAGGGGTTGGACGCGTTGATGCGGTCGGTGTTGGAGCACGGGTGCCACCGGTTGACGTTGTCGTCGTACTGCACGCCGGGGTCGGCGCAGGCCCAGGCGGCCTTGGAGATCTGGCGCATGAGGTCGCGCGCCTTGTAGGTCTTGGCGACCTGGCCGTTGGTGCGCAGCTTCGTCTGCCACTCGCCGTCGTGCAGGACGGCTTCCATGAACGCGTCGGTGATGCGCACCGAGTTGTTGGAATTCTGGCCGGAGACGGTCTGGTAGGCCTCGCCGTTGAAGTTCGAATCGTAGCCGGCCTGGATGAGCGCCCAGACCTTTTCCTCCTCCTTCATCTTCCAGTTGATGAACGTCTCAATGTCGGGGTGGTCCATGTCGAGGATGACCATTTTGGCCGCGCGGCGGGTCGTGCCGCCCGACTTCGTGGCGCCCGCGCCCGTGTCGAGCACCTTTAGGAACGACATGAGGCCGGACGAGGTGCCCCCGCCGGAGAGTTTCTCTTCGCGCGCGCGGATCTTCGAGAAGTTCGTGCCCGTACCCGACCCATATTTGAAAATCCGGGCCTCGCTCTTCACGAGCTCGAAGATCGACATGAGGTCGTCGGAGACCGACTGGATGAAGCACGCGCTGCACTGGGGGCGCTCGTAAGCGTCGTGGGTCTGCTCGATTTCTCCCTTCGAAAAGTTCCACGCCCAGTTGCCGCCCTGGCCCTTGATGCCGTAGTCGTGAGAGAGTCCGCAGTTGAACCAGACGGGCGAATTGAAGGCGCCCTTTTGCGTCACGAGCAAGTGCGAGAGCTCGTCCTCGAATGCGTCCGCGGAGGCTTTCGAGTCGAAGTACCCGTGCTCTTCGCCGAACCACCGCATGGTGTGCGCGATGCGGTGGACGACTTGCCGGATGGAGACCTCGTGGCCGATGCCGGGCAGCCCCGCGCGGCGGAAGTACTTCGACGCGAGGATGTCGGTGGCAAGCTGGGACCAAGTTGCAGGGACTTCCAGGTCCTTCATTTCGAAGACGACTTTGCCGTCGGGCTCGGAGATCTTGGAGGAGCGCCGGTCGTAGGCGACCTCGTCAAGGGGGTTGACCCCGGCGCGGGTCCAGACCCGCGGGATCCACGCGCCCTTGCCGCCGGGCCGGCGGCTTTCCGCATTCTTCAGGCCATCTGCGATGTCACCGAGTTTTGCACCGACTACCATTTGCACCCCTCCTTTTCCCCACCGGATTTATGGAACTTACCTTCGCATGTCACGCGCGTTTCTTGGCTTCTTTGTCGAACGCCTGGATTTCGCGGACGAATTGGTCAAGGTCGTCAAACCGCTTGTAGACCGATGCGAAGCGGATGAAGGCGACCTTGTCCAGGTCTTTGAGCCGCCTTGCGACGGCTTCCCCAACATCGCTCGAATCTACTTCGGTTGATTCCCTTGTCCGGATTTCGCGTTCCACAGCTTCCACGAGTTTTTCGATCGCTTCGGGCTTTACGGGCCGCTGGCGGCAGGCGGTCATGACCCCGCGCAGGATTTTGGTCCTGTCGAAGGGCTCGATGGCGCCGTCGCGTTTGCGGACGTAGATGGGGGCGGAGGTGACGCGTTCGTACGTCGTGAAGCGCTTGCGGCACGAGCCGCACTCGCGGCGTCTTCGGACGGCAGACCCGTCCTCGGCGTCGCGAGACTCCACGACCCTGCTGTGGCGTGAGCCACAGTAGGGACAGCGCATCCCCTACCCCATCTATGGTGTATCCGCCCGGGATACACCGCAATCCCTGGTGTAGCGCCCGGCTGTATATATGCTCTTCGCGCGAACCCCCGGGCCGGACGGCTGGACAGGCGGCCACCGCGGACGGATTGCATGTGCAACCGAGGTTCCGGAGGAGTTTTCGCGGCATCGAGGTTCGAAATCGTCGCGGACGGTGTTCAATGATTCCCCATGGGGCATGCTGAGACGGTCGTGCAAAGCCGGCGCGTCGGGAGGTTGCAGCTACCTCCAAAGGTCGCATATCGGGGCGCGCGGCACCAAACACTCAAGACAGGCCGAGGTTTGCCCGGGCCACTCGGGTGACCACCATGGCGGACATCGACTACGAGCTCTCGGCAAGCGAATGCGGAAGCTGCGCGCGCAGCGTGCTCGTCCCGGCGGAAGAAGAGGCGCCGCACTGCTACTTCTGCGGACGCGTCGTGCAGGCGGCCGACCCGGCGCGCTACAGCAACCTGAATGCCACGATGCAGCGGCTCGCGTCGTTTGCACGCGAATCCAAGGTTTTCGACAAGGCCAACACGAACACTTCGATGGCAAGGCTCGGGATCGAGGAGATCGGGCGCTTCATGATAGACTTCCTGGTGATGAACGAGGCGTCGATCCGGTACGGGTACTACGGGAAGCCCGGCGAGTACGAAAGGAAGATGCTCGACCGGACGAGGGACTTCCTGGACGCGCTTGAGAAAGCGTACGCGGCGGCAAAGGGCGAACTCACGCGGCCGGCGTGAAGGCACCGCTAGGCAGCCCCGCGCGCGCGAATCGCCTTGTCCACCTGGCGCGCCAGGGCCACGACCGAACTTTCGGTGACCCTGCCGTTGGCATCGAGGGCCGACGGCACGAGAGGCCCAAGAACTCCTGGCGCCTCGTGCGACTGCGCGACTCCGGACTTGACGGACTGCCCGAGCCGGTGCTTGGCGACAACCCACGTGTCCTTCAGCCCATCGCCGGTGAGGTCGAGCACAACGGTCTCCCCCTCCTTGATCTTCGAGTGGTCGCAGAGCTTGTAGAGGGCGGCGAGCGTGGTGGCGGCGCTCGTCTCGACGAAGAGCGACTCGAAGCGGCCGAGGTCCCACTTGGCCGAGAGCGTGTCGAACCCGTGCTCCTCGGGGTTGTGCGCGAGGTCCACGGCGTCGCCGAGGATGACGCCGACCGTCGTGCCTCCGGTCTCCTTGTAGGCCGCGATGACCTTCAGGCCGTCGAGAGGGTTCTTGACGAGGACCGCGCCGAATTCCGGCTTGAACTGAGATAGCATCTGCAGCTTGTACTCGCCGTTTTCGGGCATGACCGTCGTCTCGCGGGAGCGGGCCTCCTCTTCCTTGGGGTGGCGCTCGTCGGTGAGGTTGGCAAACGGTTGCGCGCCGTACATGCGCGGCATCCTCAGCACCCCGAGGTCGAGCCCCTTGAGTTCGCGGAACCCCTTCGTGATCCCCGCGAGGTTCGTGCCGGCGCCGATGGGGACGATCATGACGTCGGGCGAGTCGTTCTCGCGCGCCTTCAGCTGCTCGACGACTTCGTAGGCGGCGGTTTTCTGGCCTTCCATCCGGTAGCAGTAGTCGCCCCCGAGGTAGAACCGCCCGCGGTGCCCCTTGGCGGCGCGCTCGACTTCGCGGCGGAAGAAGGCCTCGGCAAGGTCGACGGCAAGCGAGAACTGGCCGTCGACCCGGTAGAGGGCGGCGTTGTGCATCACGGCCTGGATCAGCTTGGTTGCGTCGGCGCTCTTGGGAACCACGATGTGGCAGCCGAGCCCCACGCGGCGCTCGCGGTTCGAGTACGCGGCGATCGAAGCGGCCATGTTGCCCGTGGAGGCGAGGATGATTTCGGGGAGCTTCAGCTCGAGGGCCTTGGCGGCCTCGATGATGGAGCCGCGGTCCTTGAAGGAACCCGTGGGGTTGCCGCCTTCCATCTTTCCGAAGATGCGCAGCGACAGGCCGAAGCGCACTTCGACCTGCTCCTCGATGCCCCGCAGGCGGATGAGGGGGGTGTTGCCTTCGCCGAGCGTTACGGCCGAGGCTTTCTTCGGGTCGGTGAGCGGCTGGAAGGAGAGGTACTTCGTGCCGGTGAGGGGCGCGTTGCGCACCTGCTTGGCGTCGACGCGCTCCTTGAGGGCGTCGGGCGCCCACACGACCTCGGCGGGGACGTTCAAGTTCTGTTTGCCCTTCCAGAGCTCTTCCTGGCACGGCGCGCAGTTGTAGGTGAACGAGGCGTAGTCGGACTCGATGAACAACTCGCGGTTGCACCGGAAGCAGCGTACCGTCCAGGGCCGCTCCGCCACCGTCCCACCGGCGGCGAAACGGGAGTTTTCCGTATTAAGAGTGGGTGCGCGGCGGCGCCTTCGATTGCCGTGGGCCGGCGGTGATGCAGATGCGGTGCCACGCGTTGTTCACGTAGCCCCCCGCGTTCCATGTTTCCCGCAGCGATGCGGGTTGGCTCCGGCCCCGCCCGTCGGCGCAGCGCGCGATGATCTCCACGGGCCCTGGCGCGACCTTGACGCGCGCGCTCCACAGGGTCCACCCGTGTGAAGGCGCCTCAGCCGGTTGCCGCGCTTGTTTCCAGCTGCGGCCCCCGTCGACCGACAGCTCGACGCGCTCCACGCGCCCGCCCTTTGAACCGTGGGCGTACCCTCGGACAGTGACTTGAGTGGCCCCGACGTGCTCGCCCGCTTCGGGGGTGCAGATCGCGCAATTGACGCGGGTCGGCCCGATGGGCTTTGCGCGCGCCCACTGCGCGGCGGTCGCGCCGCGGGGGACGATCTTGTACGTGCGCGACTGGAACGGGTTTGTGGAGGGCGCCGCGAGCAGTTCGATGGACCCGAGCCACTTGACGCTGCGGGCGCCAATGAACCCCGGGACCACCGCGCGCAGGGGCGCGCCGTGCGCCGGCGTGAGGGGCCGGCGGTTCATTTCGTAGGCGAGCATCACGCCGCCGCGCATGGCGTCGCGCAGCGGGATGGACCCACCGAAGGGAGTTTGCGCATCGCCTTTCTTGGCGTCATCAAGGCCGATGAAGGCCACGTGCCGAGCGCTTGGCTTCACGCCGGCGTGGATGAGAAGTTGGCGGAGGCTGAGTCCACCCCAGAGGGCGTTCCCGACCGCCTCGGGGCCCCAGGGAATCTCCCCGAAGACATGCTCGACGGCGTTCAACTCCTTGCGGCGGTTCCCGGCGCATTCGATGACGACCTCGCTGCGCGCCCTTGGAAAGTCGCGCTTGAGCTCGTCGAGCGTGAAATGCCGCGGCATGTCGACGAGCCCGCGGACCTCGAGGGCGTAGGTTGCGGGGTCGATCCGGGGAACCGGCCCGTGGCTGCGCACGAAGTGCCGCGAGATGGGCGTCACGCGCCGCTCGCAGAGTAGCTTGAGCGGCGGCCCGCCGTTGAACGGCGCTCCGCGCAAAACGATGAATCCGGGGACCTTCCCGGAGCTCCGCACGAGTGAAGTGCTCACCTTTCCATCCCCCGTCCGGAACCGCGGCTTGCAAGATAAGGCTCAACTCAGGTGCTCGGCGCGTTTCGCTCGGGCGCCCTTCGCAGGCGCCCGCAGCGCCTTCAAGAGGAGCAACACAAGGACGACCGAGAGGGAGGCGAGCATGATGGCCGCGCTGATCCGCCCGTCGGCGTGGAACACATCGACGGCAAGCGCGCGGGCGTTTAGCGCGATGAGGAGGACTCCTACGAACTCGCCGAGGAACCGGGGCGGCACGCGGCTCGCCAGGTAGGCGCCAACGGGGGCCATCAGCACGCCTCCGAGTGCGACGGCGGCCACGAACTCGAGGCGGAAAGCGCTCGAGCCAAGGACGAGGAAGAAGGTCGCGGTGATCGCGCATGTCACAAAGAACTCGGCCGTGTTCACCGTACCGATGGCCTTTCGCGGCTCGTGGGTCCCGCCGAGGATCAGGCTGGGCGTCGCGATCGGGCCCCACCCGCCCCCGCCGAACGCGTCGGCCGCCGCCGCCACGAAGCCGACGAGGCCCATCCGCGCCCGCGAAGCGCCGCGCGCCTTGACCTCCTTGCGAGCCACGGCGCGCGCCACCAGCAGGACTCCCATGAACAGCAGGAAGACCGTCACCACGAGGCGCGAGCCCGTGGGATCGTAGCCGGAGAGCGCAAGTGCGCCGAACACCCCGCCGATACAACCGGGCACCACGAGCCACGGCAGCGCCTTCTTGTCGACATTCCCGAATTTGAGGTGCGAGGCCCCGCTTGCAAGCGAGGTGAGGACTTCCGCCGTGTGGACCGAGGCCGACGCCGCCGCGGGCGCAAGCCCGAGGGTCAACAGGAAGGTCGAATTGGTGACGCCGAACCCCATGCCGAGCGTGCCGTCGATGAGCTGGGCAAGCGCCCCGGCGCCGAAGAGGGCGACGAGGATCCACATGGCCGATCAGGCGCCCCTTCGCGCAGGCTTCACCTTGAGGACGGTGACGCGGCCGTCGTTGAAGAGGATCCAGCGGATGCGGTCTCCGTCCTTGAGGCCGAGGCGGTCAACGAGTTCCTTGGGCACCGTGGTGCGACGCCTCGGGCCCCGGATCGTCAGGCTTGTCTCGGCTACAAACTCAACATCGTCCATTTCGAGCTTCATCACAGGCCCATGGGCGGAGCCGGCATATAAGATTGGTAGGAAACCAACACATATTGGTGTCCTAGCGAGCCCCCTGGTTGGGCTGCCGGGCGGTACGCGCACCGTCAGGCTCATCTACGCGCGCCGCTCCTGCGCCGATCGGTGCCTACGTGGCGAAAAAGAGAACGCTGGCTTGCCGGGACCTTGGAATGAACTGCAGGTTCAAGGTGATCGCCAAGAACGACCAAAAGATTCAGGCGAAGATCGAGAAGCACTTCAGGAAAAAGCACGAGATGCTGGAGATGCCCAACGACCTGAAGCAGCGCGTCCAGCAAATGATCCGCGACGCCGCCTAAGCCGACCGGCGCACGTTTGAAATGGCGGCGCGCTCCTCGCGCGCACCGTGGCTGACATCCACGACCCGAGCCCGCAGGCTCGCGCGCACCGCGACCGGGGCCTTGCCCTTTACGACGCGGGCAAGTTCCACGAGGCGCTTGCCGAGTTCGAGCGGGCGACGGACATCGACATGAACTACGCGGAAGCCTACGGTTGGGTAAGCGCCGCGTACCTGAAAATGGAGAGATTCGAAGAGGCCATGCGCTTCGTCGACCACGCGCTGTGGCTCGACCCGTTCTATGCGTGGGGGTGGAACCGCAAGGGCCTCGTCTTTTTCGAGATGGGGGACTTCGCTGGCGCACACACCTGCTTCAAGAAGGCGCTCGAGTCGGAGCCCGAGCTCGAGGCCGCGCAGGAGAACCTGAGGCGCGTTGAGCCCCTGGTCGGCGTCAACGCGGCGATCCTCGGCTTTGGCTCGGAGAAGCAGGAAGCCTACCGCGTCGAAGCCAAGAAAGAAGAGAAGAAGGGGAGGAAGCGGCGTTGAGCGCAGCTCGCCCGAAGCGCGAGCAGGGGGCGCCCGCGCCAAACTGCATCTTCTGCCGGATTGCCGCAGGCCAGGCGCCCGCCTGGGTCGTCTACGAAGACGCGCACGCGATCGCGTTCCTCGATACGCGCCCCATCGCCCCCGGGCACATCCTCGTGTGTCCCAAGGCGCACAGCGAGCGCTTGACGGAGATGGAGGAGATGGCGAACCTTACGGCGGCGCTGAAGAAAGTCGCGCAGATGGTCGAGGAGAACCTCGCCGCCGACTACAACCTCGGGGCGAACCAAGGTGCGCTCGCCGGCCAGGTCGTGTTCCACCACCATTGGCATGTGATCCCGCGCTACGAGGGGGAGCGGCAGGACTTCTGGACCCGGATGGAGCTTACCGATGAGATGGCCAAGGAGATTCTGGGCAAACTCGGGGTCAAACAGGAGCGCCGCGGGTAGGCAGCCCGGCCGCCCGCCCCCGGGTCCCCAAGATCCCTTTTTTCGAGGCTCCTGGCTCTCTCGACCCAGGAATCGACCCATACCGGGGAAGGTCTTGTTTCGTCGCATAACACGGGGAGTTAGAAGCACGGATTTTCGTTATGCGCCATTCTTGAAGGTGATAGCCAGACTGCTCAGAATAAATATGGCCATAAGGCTAAAAGGCATCGGGGATGGGTTAGGTGGCGGGTGACCATACAAGTGGGGGACGAAGACCCATCGAACCGAGTCGGCCAAGGCGATGAAACGCCCACGGCCGGCCCCAAAAACGGGCATTCCGAGGCGGGAACCCACCGCTACGACGTGGGCCCCGGGTTCGAAATTGCGGTCCGCTCGGATATTGCAAACCCGGTGCAACTCACGATCAAGAAGGACGATGAGGGAGGCCGCGGGCCCCCCAAGGGCGCGAGCGCAGAACACCGCCTGGGCGAGATCGAGAAGCGGCTCGATTCGATCGAGCGAGCACTCCTGACCTTGGTCGACCAGATGAAACGGATCGAAGACCGCCTTCCCAAGTGAAACGGAAAGACCGTATCGTGGCCCCGCCCTCGGTGCGCGGGGGAACCGCGACGGCGCACGACCACGGTTCCTCGAAGGCGGCCGAGGCGATGGCGGGCCGGCCGCGCGAGCCGAAGAAGGGGCGGCGCGGCGTCTCGCCGAAATTCGAGGCGCTCGTGCGCGCCCACAGCTGGAAGGGCAAGACCGTCCTGGACATCGGCTGCGGGACCGGCGCCGCGACGGTCCTGGCGGCAAGGCTCGGGGCGCAGGCGACGGGCCTCGACATCGACGCCGCGGTGCTGATCGAGGCGAATGCGCGCGCGAAAGAGGAGCGAGCCTCAACGGCGCGGTTCCTCTGCGCGGATGTGGAGGCTGTCGATCTTGCCCGGCTCGCGAAGGCCCCGGGCGGTGTGGACGGCGTGCTTGCGCACCTCTGCTTTTCCGAGGAGATCGCAAAGCGCGCGGCGAAGGCGCTCCGGCCGGGCGGCGTACTGATCGTCCGCTCGTTCCACAAGGACATGTGGAAGGAAGCGGGAGAGGACTCGCCGTTTTCGTTCTCGCCCTCGACGATGCGCGCGCTCCTGAAGCGCCTTGGCCTTTCCGTTGCCCACCTCGAAGTTGAGCGGCGGAGGCAGGAGTTTGGCTCCTTCGAGGCCTTCGTTGAAGACTTCTTGTGGGACCCCGGCCGGCGCGCGCAGTGGCAGGAGGACGGGCGGTTGGAGACGATGCGCAAGCGGTTCAAGCAAGGGGAGCGCACGCTGTCGGAAGCCTTCCTCGTTTTCGAAGCGACCAAACCGGCCGCAGCCAGCAAGAAACCGCGCGCGTACCCCAAATGACCTAATTTCTGGTCGCTCGAACCGTTTGCCCACATCGGCAAGCGCCGCTCACCCCCGTTATGAACTATGTAAAGGGGGCGAACCGAGGCTACTTATGGGATCCAAGCCAGATAGTAGAGCGGTGACTCGATGACGCGAGGAGAATACCTCGACATGGGGAATACGGCGCACGGCCGCGCAGGGTGGCTCAGCCACTTGCAGGAGACGTCCCCGCGCCATGGGCAAGCGCACGCAGAAGGAGAGCGGGTCGAAAGCCCCGGACTCCCAAGCGCGCTTGCCGATGAGCGGCTGCCGGGCCGCGCCCCATCACCCCCGCCACGAAGTGCAAGCGGCCAAACGGCTGCAAGCACGTAAGAGGCGAAGGATCGCGTCAAGCTGTCACCACACTTCCCTTTGAGCGGACGCGCCGCTCACGACGAATGCTTTAACCGCTTCCCGGCGGTTTTCGGCCGCTTCTGGGAAGCGGGGTCGAGTGGGCGTGGGCAAGGAGGGGGCGAAGGGCAAGAAGCGGACCGCCCCCACGTACTACCAGAACTACATCCTGCGGGAGGACGAGCACCCGCCGCGCGGGTTGCTTTCGCTGCAGGCGCCTTACGGGAAGGCTTCGCAAGCCCACCCCGACGAGCTGCTCTTCATCGCGATCCACCAGACCTACGAAATCTGGTTCAAGGTCATGATTGACGCGGTCCGGCGGAAGGGGACCGGAATCGTCGCCCGCATCGAAGCGGGCGCGTACCCGGAGGCGTCGCGCGCGCTGCGGCGGATGACGCGGGTGACGAATGTCCTGCGCGAGCAGTATTCGATCGTCGAGACCATCAGCCCGACGGATTTCCTCGTGTTCCGCGACGTGTTGAAGCCTTCCTCGGGTTACGATTCGGCCCAGTTCAGGGCGCTTGAGCTTGCCTCGGGCCTGCGGGGCGACGGGTCCTACTTGCGCCACCTGTGCGGGGCGAACGCGTCGGCCGTCCGGGATGCTGCAGCCCTTGCAAAGCTCGCGCAGGGCGTTGCCGCCGCCGTGGAGGGAAAGCGCGATTCCAAGCTCCGCGAGTATTCGGTGCTGCGAAAGCTTGCCACAACCGGCGACGCGAATGGCCTGCGCCTCATCGGCGGGGCGCTCGGCTCACCGTCCCTTCGCGACGCGGCCTACGCAGCGGTCGAGCGGGAAGCGCAATCGGCACCCTCCCGGGCCTGGAGGGATGCGCGCGCACGGGAGTGGGCGAAGGGCCAGGCGGAGGCTTCCGCGAAGAACGCGCCTTTCGAAGTCGGCGTGGGCGCGCAGCGCGCGGCAAGCATCATGCACGGCGTGGCGTGGTTGTACCAGGCGGCCACGGCGGGCAAGCTTAGCGAGCCCCGCGCGCGTGCCTTGCTCGACCTTGTCGAGGCGCTGATCGAGTACGACGAAGCCTTCCGAAACCTGCGGATGATCCACATCAACATGGTGTTGCGCGTGATTGGCGGAAAGCCCGGCACGGGTGGATCGACGGGCGCGCAGTACCTGCGTTCGACGCTTGACTACGAGTTCTTCCCGCTGCTGTGGCGGGCAAGGGACCACATCGAAGGCGAGTAAGCCTTGGCGTTCAGGGCCTCAAGCTTCGCGCCACATCGGCCGCCAGGGGGCCCCCGATGATCCCAAGGTCGCCGGCCGCCAAGGGCGCCTGGGCGCCGCCTGACTGCGCGCGGACGATGGCCACGGTCGAATAGCCCGTGTCGAGCCTGGTCACGGTCAGAGGAATCTCGAGCGCCCCGCCCGAGGGAATCTTTCCGAGGAACGAAACCGCGGCCGGGCTGTTCGGGTCGGCCGAGATCACCATGGTCCGCGTCCCGTCGGCGAAGGTTGCCGGGGAGTTGGCCCCCAGGGAGAGCTGCACCTGGGTCTGTCCGCTGAAGGGGCACCAGGTGGTGGCGCGCACATCGTTGTTGAGGTTCATCTGTCGGCTGGCCGTGGTGACCACCGTCTCGAAGATCTCGCACGAGTGAACTTGGACTTGGCTCGTCCATACGGCCGTGCCGCCGCCGCCTTGCGGGGTCGTGGGCTGCGCGGTTGAGAGGGCCGGAGGGTCGACGACGATCGCGTGGCCCGACCCCACGGTGAAGGAGCAAGCCTGGGCGAGGGTGTCGGAGCCGTCCTGGCGCTCCCCGGGCGCGAGCCACTCGCCGCGCGCGCCTTCGCGCACGGCGGAGGTGCAGATCGGCCGGGACGAGAGCAAACCGAGGCTCGGGTTGAATTCGCGGGCGGTGAGGCTAACCGTGACGCCCTGCGCGGCCTTCCCGCCGATGTTCTTGCCGAAGAAATCGACCGTCGCGGTCTGCCCGTCGAGCGTTGCAACCGCCGCCGAAGCGTAGACCTCGGCGAGGTCGACGCGCCCTTGGAAGAGGCCGAACTCGTAGGTCCCGATGGGCGCAACGATGGGCCAGTTGTGCGAGCCGTCGGGCGCGACCTCGGCCACCCATGCGCCCGACTCCCCGTCGCAGTACCACATCCAGAGCTTCGCCGTGGCTTCGAGGGCCTCAAAGTCGTGGAAGGGGTCGGAGGCGCCGTTGAGGCCGTCGCCGGGCGTGCCGCCGAGGAGTTTCATCCACGGCGAGGAGATGTTCAGGTCGAAGATCCGGTTGGAGGCGGCGCTCACCTCAATCGTCACTTTGCGACGGTCCGTAGCGCCCGAGTCGACCGTGCAGCCGCGGAGGTCTTCGAAGCTCACGCTCCAGTCTTGCGGGATCTGCCACCAGCCCTCCCCGTCGACGTAGGCCTGGCGCGCCGTGGAAACTTGCGCGGTGACGCGCCAGCCGTCGAGCGGCTCGGCCGCCGAGTGCGAATAGGTCTCGAGCTGAGGGGGGGTCGTCCGGTGGTTGAGGAATTGGAGGAAAAACATGCCGGACCACGTGTCGGTGGGCAGCATCCCATCGCGGCATTGGGCGATGCCGACGGGGCAGCCGCCGCCGAGGGTAAAGGTGGTGCCGGTGCCGGGCCAGGTGGCTTGGCTCCAGATCCAGGCCTGTGGAAACGCGGTGCCCCAATTCGTGTCGGCGTAGGCGCGGAAGCCGCTCGACGGGAGCAGCACGTTTTCCGCAGAGCCATCGGTCTTCAACCAAGAGATCGCGGGAGCGGCCGTTGGCGCCCCCTCGATTTGGCCGTCGACGGCGAACACGAGCCAGTTGATGACCGGGTTGTTCGACCCGTCGGGCACTTGGTCGGCGGCACGGGGGTGGAAGCCGACGGTGCGGCGAATGCTGAATTGGACGCTGAGGCGGCTGTAATCCGTGACCGGGGGCGGCGCGGCGGCCCCTGGGGGAAGCGCGCTCTCGACGGGGTCCGTGGCGCCGACACGGTCGACCACCACGAGGTTCGGGTCGCGGGTATTGAAGGTCATGCGCAGGGTGAGCCGATCGGGGTCGACGGGGTCGGTGGCGAGGGTTGCGCTGTTGGAGCAGAGCGCGTCGGCGCAGACACGCACGTCCGCGCGGGTCGAACTTGCCGAGGAGAACGCGGAGAGCGGCAGCTTCTCCATCAGCATGCGCCGGCTCTCGCCGAGCATCGAGCCGAAATAGATGTAGACGCCCGTGGTCGGCTCCTTCGGGGGCTCGTGCGTGTCCCAGGGGTTCACGACCTCGATGACGAAGAAGTAGTTCTCTTGGACGCCCGGCGTAGGGTCGTCGGGCCGATTGGGGATTTCGCTGACCTTGAGGTACCACCACTCGAAGTAAGAGCCGCTGAAGCCCCACGTGGCGGGGTTCCACTTGTAGGCGTAGTCCGAAGCGCCGCCGGCAGCATCAGCAACGGGCAGGCTCGCCGGGGGGGCCTGCGCTTGCGGCGGTGGTATCAGAAGGGCGGTCGCCGCCACGACAATCAATGCGGCAACCGCCCTCCACCCGCGCATTCGCACCGGGCCTGCCTCGCGTTGCGGCGTATAAAAGGGTCGCTTCATAGATAGAGAAGAGTGTCCGCAAGGCCAGACTACGGCACGCGTTCAGCCTTGCAGGTGAGGTGGAGCTCGCCGATCCCGTCCACGGCGCAGGCGACTTTGTCCCCATCGGCAAGCGGCCCGACGCCCTCTGGGGTGCCGGTGAAGATCACATCGCCCTCGTCAAGGGTCATGAACTGCGAGATGCGGCTCACGAGTTCGGCGCAGTTCCAGATCATGTCCGAGGTGCGGTTGTCTTGGCGCGGCTTGCCGTTGACGGTGAGCCAGAGGCGCGCGTCGTCGGGGTTGACGGTGAGGTCCTTGGCTGGCTTCATTTTCGACAAGGGCGAGAAGGTGTCGAACCCCTTGGAGACGGTCCACGGGTTCCCTTGCTTCATGTCGGCGATCTGGATGTCGCGCGCCGAGACGTCGACCCCGACACCGTATCCGGCGACGTGCTTCAGGGCGTCCTTCACGGGCACCCTGTGGCCGCGCTTGCCGACGAAGATGGTGAGCTCAACTTCGTGGTCCACGCGCGTGGATTCGGGGGGCAGGGCGATGACCCCGCCCTCTTCGATGACCGAGGAGGTCGGCTTGAGGAAGAACGAGGGGGCGCTCGGGATCGGGTGGCCCATCTCGAGGATGTGCTTTCGGTAGTTCTTGCCGGTGGCCACGATGTTGCGGACGTGCATGGTCAAGCGCGCTCCCCCTCGAGGGGCCGGAGAGCGGGGCAAGGCCAATTCAAGGTTTGGACGCGGCGCGAAACGGCGATTACCCGGCCCGTATGGTGATGTTCTGGCCCTCCTGCAGGAGCAGGTTGCGGAATTCGCTGTTGGGTTTCCCGTTCACGGTCACGGTCACGGTGCCCACGTATCCGAGCAAATGGGTGCTGTCGAAGGACGCGCCCCAAATGCTGAAGAACTCGCCGAGGTGGCACGGGTGCCACGCCCGGAGTTCGACGTGGACGGAGCCCGTCGTGTTGTGCGTGTGAATCGCGGCTTGGCTCTTGTTCGCGCTGTACGAATCCAGGCTGTGGTCTTTCCACAGGGTCTTGTTGACGCCGATGTGAGCAGCCAGCACAAGCTGCGAGCCGTTGATGAAAAGGTCGAGTTGGAAGTGCTGGCTCAGGGCGGTGTTGACGGCCGAGGGGAGGGGGGCGGGTGGGCCGATGAGTGCCGCAAGGGCTACGACCGCGACCGCGGCGGCGGCGACCTGCAAGGCGAGTCTGCGCCGCCGGCGCCTTGAGCGCTCAAGCGCGCGCCTCGATGCGCGGCTCTTGGGCCCGCCGGGGCGGCCCCCCTTCTCCGGTTTTGGTTTGTCTTCTGACACAGCCGTCCCCCGTGATAGGGCCTACAAAAAGTGGCCTTTAATGGCTTTGGCCGGGTCGCAGGCGCAGTGCCCTGGATTTTGTGCTAGTTTCGCGCTCATCTGCCGCGAACGACCATTTGTTGACCCTCTTCGAGGACTGGAGCGCGGAAGTCCGTATTGGCGTTGCCGTTTACGGTGACCGAAATGGAGCACGCCGTCGGTTCCGATGGTGCCGACGGCGGCCGCCGATCGCCCCTGCGCGTAACGGTCAAGCGATTGGTCGTGCCAAAGAGAGGGGTCGATGCGACCGCAGCAGTCACGACCTCTTGCTCGCCGCTGGGCAGAATCCTGAAGTGCGCGTGTTGGTGGAGCGCGTTGCCGGTGAAAGGACCCGACAGGACGAAAACGAACTCCGCGGAGTCGCCGCCATGGTCTCGCGCAGATGGTCGTGCCTTCCGAGAATTATCTCTGGGAACAACGTTGGCGAACGCCGCAATGACCCCCGCTTGAATGGGAATTTATGGTAGGCAGTCCATTCCCATTGGAATATGCGGTGGCTCCCACGAATGTCCGACCGCGCTACGCGAAATGGTGAAATACCCCGAGCCATTACGCCGCGACAACCGCGGGGGAAATCCACACGGCGCGCGAACTTGAAGGGTACCTTACCGGAGCGTTCCCCCGATCCGAGGCGCTCGTTGAGGCGACGCGCGGCCTCGACCGCAAGCGGATCACCCCGCAGGAAGCGGAGGAAGTCCGTGGCGAGGACGTGCGGAAGGTCGTCGAGCTCCAACGCGAGGCCGGCCTCACCTACCTCACCGACGGACAGCTGAATTGGCAGGACCTTTTCCGACCCGTCGCGGAGGCCTGCTCGGGGCTCGAGACCGGGGCGCTGATGCGGTGGTTTGACAACAACACGTTTTACCGAAAGCCCACGGTCGTCAGCGAAGTTGCGGTCCACGACGGGATGGCGTCCGACTACTTCCGCGTCCGCGAGGTGGGCGGTGCGGCGTGGAAAGTCGTACTGCCGGGCCCCTACACTTTCGCGCGCGCGCTCGAAGAGGAGAGCGGGGCACCGCCGCGCGCCGAACGGATCGCCGCCGCCGCGGCCGTCCTTAAGCGCGCTTCGCGGTGGAGCGTCGACCGCGGCGCCAAGCAGGTCCAGTTCTCGGACCCTTGGCTCGTCTACGAGAAGATCCCGAGGGGCGACCTCGAGGCCACGGGGGACGCGTATGAGGCCATCTCGAAGGGCCTGCGCGCCGAGACGGTCCTCTTCACGTTTTTCGGCAATGTCAAGCGGGTGTTCCCCGACGTGCTCGACTTCCGCGTCGACGCGATCGGCATCGACCTCACGGCGACGAACCTGAACGAACTCGCCTCGCATGCGTTTGACAAGGGCGTAGTGATCGGGGCGCTCGACGGGCGCAACTCGCACGTGGAGACGCCTGGCGAGATCGTAGCGCTTGCCAAACACGCAAGGGACACCCTCGACCCCGACTGGATCGCGATCGGCCCGAGCTGCGAACTCGAACTGTGCCCGCGCCCGGTGGCGGAACGGAAGGTCGAGGCGCTTGGCAAGGCGCTTGCCCTGGGGAGGGAGGAACTGTGAAGGAGCAGCTCTTCCCGACGCAGGAAATCGGCTCGCTCATGAAGCCGTCGTGGCTCGTGAAGGGCCTGCGCGGCGCGGAGGTCACTTCCGCCGACCTTGGAGAGCTTGCCACTTGGTCGAAGACCCTGAAGTTTGCCAAAGAGGCCAAGCGCGTTGAGGAACTCCTGCGGATCGCGCCGGGCCCGCGGCGCGACCTCGAACTGCGAGACCTTGCCTCGCTGCACCAAGTCCGGCTCCTCGAGACCGCCGGCCTCGATTACGTCTTCGACGGTGAGGTGCACCGCATCGAGATGTACGAGCACCCGATCCGGAACTCGAAGGGCTTCACCTTCTACGGGCACGTGCGCTCGTTCGACAACAAATATTACCTGAAGGCCTCGGCGACCGAAGAGGTTGGGTTCCTTCGCCCGTACCACCTCGAGGAATACGAGTACATCTCGAAGGTGGCCAAGCGGCCGGTGAAAGTCCCGATCACGGGCCCCTACACGCTCGCGGACTGGTCGTTCAACGAGTACTATCTGAGGAAGGCGGGCAAGCGGCTCTCGCCGAAGGACCGCCTCTCGGAGGCCCGCCGTGAACTCACGCTCGACATCGCCGAGAAGATCATCCGGCCGAACATCAAAGCCCTCCTCAAGGCGGGCGCACCGGTCATCCAGATCGACGAGCCGGCGGCAACGACGAAGCCCGACGAGGCCGAGCTCTTCGCGGAGGCCTTCAACGAGGCGACGAAGGGGCTCAGCGCAACCTTCCCCGTGCACATCTGCTTCTCGGACTACGCGCTCCTCTACCCGCAGGCCCTCGAGATGAAGCGCTGCTCGCAGTGGCAGTGGGAGTTCGCCAACAAGGAGGCGTCGGGCGACGGGTACCGGTTCCTCGATCTTCTGAACGAATACGGAGACCGCCGTCAGGTGGGACTCGGCGTGCTCGACATCCACGTGGACAAGGTCGAGACGCCCGAGCTTGTGCGCGACCGCATCCTGCGCGCCGCCGAAGTGCTCGAAGACCCCTCGCGGGTGCTCGTCAACCCCGACTGCGGGCTGCGGACCCGGTCGCTCGAAGTGGCGTACAAGAAGCTCACGAACATGGTTGAGGGCGCCGCGATGGCCCGCGAAGTGCTGACGTGATTTCGGATCCGCCCGGATCGGCGCAAAAGTCAGTCAGATCCCGTGGTCGGAGTTTGCAGGGTCGGGCTCGGCCCCGCCCGCGTGCGCGACCTTGGCGAGGCGCAAGCGCCCGGCGTGCTCAAGGGCGCAGAGGGCCAGGACAGTTTCGTAGCCCGAAGGCTCGGGCCCGGAGCCGAAGCCGCCGCCTTCGCGCTGCTGGAGTGCGAGCGACGCTGCGAAAGCTTGCACGACGGGATGCGCGTTGGGGACACCGACGGCGCCGGCCGCAAGCAGCCCCCAGTTTAGCTCGAACACGGCGAGGTCCTTCGTGGGCAGCGCTTCGACCTCCTCGGCGAGTCGGCGCGCGGACTCGGACTCCGGCCCTTCGTGCCGGAAAAACGCGGCCCACGCGAGCATCACCTCCAGGCGGAAGAGCCGGCCGCTGCGTTGGTGGATCCGTCGCGACCGGATCCATTCGAGTGCGGAATGGAAGTCGAGGGTGAGCCCGATCCCGGTGAGCGACACGATCGCGGCCGCCGTTTCCCACCCGGTCACATCATTGGAACCCGGCGAGAAGTGGGGCGGCGGGCCGGAGGCCCGCAGCGATTCGGGTTCTTCCCAGGTGCCCTCGGCCGTTTGGTGCTCGATCAGGAAGTCGGCCGCCGCCTGGGCCGACCCGAAGTCGCCGGCCCCGAGGGCGACGAGGTAGAGCAGCATCTCGGCGGTGCGACCCACCACGCTCTGCCGCGTTTTGAGCTCGGCGACACGGAAGCCGCCGTCGGGGTTCTGGGCCTCCGTGATGAGGGCGAGGTCCGCATCGGTGAGGGGCTCGCGCAAGAGCACCTTGAGCCACGCTTGGTCGACCGCGGCTCCCCTCGCACGGATGAACGCGATGGCTCTCTCCGCGGAGGGTGCCTCGCCCATGCCCGCGCGTTAGCCACCCAACGCCTGATAAGCGTGGCGTCAGGGAGCCTTTCGCAATCGCGTCCCCGCCACCTTGAATAAGCCTTGCTGGCGTTGCGCGCGCGTGCGCACGGTTGCTCCGCCCCCTGAAGAAATCGAAGACTTGCGCCGCCGGCACGGCCGCTTCCACGAGCGGCGCTTCGAGTTTACGGAGCCCAAGGACCGCGCGCACGCCTTCCCGGCGGACAAAACGAAGGGGGTCCGTGCGTGGGTGGTCCTTGTGCCCGTCGACATCTACCGGCAGGCCGTCCTCGTTCGAAAGGTTGGCGAAAAGGACTGGTTCTTCCCGGGCGGGCGCGTCGAGGCCGGGGAATCGATCGAGGACGCGGCGTCGCGCGAACTCATGGAGGAGACCGGGCTCGAAGCGGAGGTCTCCACGCTCAAGGCGCTCTGGTGGTGGACGGTCGACTACGCCGACGGCCCCGCGTCGATGGCGCACTTCGTCTTCCTCCAAACCGTCGTGGGAGACCCCGAAGTCCGGGACAAGAAGGAGATCGCCGAGGTCCGCGCGTTCCGAGACCCGCCGACCGAGGGGCTCTACAAGGGGCTCGTCCACGATGCGCTTGCCGACAGCGGGATGCTGCACCAATGGGGCATTGACTTCGACCAAGAGCAGAAATTCGGCACCGGGTGAGCCGGGCCTTGCGCGTTCCCGGGTCCTTCGGGACCCAATCACCTTCGGCGGGGACTAGGCCGCCGGAGCGTCGGCATGATTGACGTCGTTATCCCTCCTACGCGGTGGTTCCCGAGTGCTTTCATGGTCGGGGCGGTCGTCAAGGATGCCGACGCACCTGCGTTGGCCGCCTCGCGGCCGCGCAACTAGGGGCAACCGTCGTTCGACCGCCGCCAGATGAGGGCGCTGCGTGGCAATCCTCGCAACTGAGTACTCGGCCGGGGTTAAGAAAACGAGATTGCCTCGTCTTGGCCCATATTCCACCTCTCGAAAGGACTATGGCTTCCCGCCGGGGTTGCCGGCTTGTGGCTACGCAACAGAGCTCACGAAGGCAGCGACGGATGGCCCTGGCCCAGTCGTTCGCCAGGGAGTTAAAGACCCAGCTTGGTCCTCAAGTGCGCCGTATCGTCTTGTTCGGGTCTGTGGCCCGCGGTGATGACGGCGCGCATTCCGACATCGACGTCCTTGTAGAGGTCGGCCGCCGTACTCCAGCCCTCGAGCGCCGCGTTTTCGACGCGGTGGCAAGGGTTGTCACCGACGAAAATGAACTGATTGTTCCACTTGTCCTCTCGAGCGCGGAGAGGCGGCGGCACGTCCCGAACTACCTGGCCGCGCGCATCCGACGCGAGGGAAAGACCCTTGCATGATTCCGCCCGTCTTCTGCGCCAAGCCGGCACCAGGCTCGAGGAGGCCCGCGCGCTCTTCGCCGCCGGGCTCTACGAGGGTAGCGTCGCTCGTGCCTAGTACGCCGCATTTACAGCGGCGAGGGCGATGCTCGCAGAGGACAATGCCTTTCCGAAATCCCACGCCGGCGTCCTCCACGAATTCGGCAAGCGATACGTAAAGACCGGGACGGTCGAGAAAGGGCTACACACGACGCTGGCTCGGTTAGAATCGAAGAGGAACCTCGCCGATTACGGATCGGGAGAGGCGTTGAATCGGACTGATGCCCAGTCATCGGTGGCCGGTGCCGAGGCGGTCCTCGCGGCCGCACGCGCGTATGTCAAGGGTTGATGAGTCCAGGCCGAGTGCCTACGCCGGAACCGGACGCGCCAGAGCGATTTTCAAGCCAGCCTGGTTGAACCGGGCGCCAGGTCACCATCGAAGCCTTAAAGGGGCCCCAATCGGGGTTCCGGCCGTGGAGTCGGCGGAACCGCTGCCGGTATGGCCGGAGGACGAGCGGCCGGCGGTGTCGAGGATCGTCTCGCTTGCGCCCTCGAACACGGAGATCGCGTATTACCTGGGGCTCGGGGCACAAATTGTGGGCGTATGTGACGACTCGGATTGGCCTGCCGACGCCCGGACGAAAGCGAAGGTTGGGATGGACCTCCAGATCGACGCCGCGAAGGTTGCCGCCCTCCACCCCGACCTCATCCTGGCGAGCCTTTCCGTGCCGGGGATGGAGAAGTGCGTGGCCGCCGTGCGCGAGCGGGGGCTCGACGCGGTCGTGCTCGACCCGAAGTCGCTCGACAATGTGCTGGAGAACATCGAGGAGGTCGCGAAGGCCGCCGGCGTGCCGCGCCGAGGCTGGGCACTTGCTGGGCAGATGCGCGAGGCGTTCGCGCGGGTCGAGCGCGCGGTCGACGGGCTCGACCGGCCCTCGGTCTTCTTTGAGTGGTGGCCGCGCCCCTTGATCTCGCCCGGGGCACGCAGCTGGATGGTCGATGTCGTGCGCACCGCGGGCGGGACGATGCTCTTCAAGGATGAGGACAAGGAGTCGTTCATCGTCGAGGAGGGCCGGCTCCTCACCGCAGACCCTGAGGTCATCGTGATGTGTTGGGTGGGCGCGATCGCGAAGAAGCAGGACCCCGCAAAAGTCTACGCGCGCGAGGCGTGGGCGGGCGTGAAGGCGGTGCGCCAGCGGCGCGTGTTCGCGCTTCCCGACACGCTCTTTGCGGCCCCTGGCCCCCGACTTGTCGAGGGCGCAAAAGCGCTCGCAAAGGTTTTGCACCCGCAGGTCAGTCTCTAAAGGGGGTCGTGCGGGCGTCGCGAATCGCAACGGGGACTGGCGACAAGGGGCAGACGGGCCTTTTCGACGGGACTAGAGTTGCAAAGGCCGACCCACTCATACGGGCGTTTGGCGATGTCGACGAACTCGACGCGGCGCTTGGCGTGGCAGCCGCCGCGGCCGACCGCACCGCGACCCGGCGCGCGATCCAAGCGCTCCAGAAGGAACTGTTCACGCTCAAGAGCGACCTTGCAACGCCGCTGAAGGCGGCCAAGCCGATACGGCGCGTCTCGAAGGAAAACACCTTGAGCCTCGACAAGCGGATCGACGAACTCGAGGCGGCGATGCCCGCCTTGAGCCACTTCATCCTTTATGGCGGAACCGCCTGCGCGTCGCAGCTCCATATTGCAAGGGCGGTCGCAAGGCGCGCCGAGCGCTCCGCCTGGGAGGCGCACCAGACCTCGGGCGGGGTCAACGAGGAACTGCTCGTGTGGCTCAACCGGCTGTCCGACTACCTCTTCCTGCTTGCGCGCAAGGTCAACCGCGATGCCGGCGTCGCCGACGAAGAGCTGAAGCTCGAGTAGGAGGCGTCGGGTTGGACGAGGACTGCATCTTCTGCAAGATCGTGAAGGGCGAGATCCCTTGCTACAAGGTCTACGAGGACGCGCACAACCTCGCGTTCCTCGACATCCACCCGATCGCGCGCGGCCACACCATCGTGATCCCCAAGCAGCACACCGACCGGCTCACGGGCGTGCGCGAGCTCGAGTCCTACGCGCGTGCCGTGGGCGCCGTCTGCGTGATGGTCGAGCGCGCGCTTTCGACACACTATAATATCTTCGGGGCGCAGGGGTCGAAGGCGTGGCAGACGGTGTTTCACCACCACCTGCACGTCATCCCGCGGTACGGCGGCGAAAAGGCCTGGGATTGGCCGGCCGGGAGCTTGTCCAAGGACGAGGCCGCGGCGCTGTTGAAGACGCTCGCCCCATGATGCGGTTCGAAGGGGGCGGCGTCACGTCGGATCAGCCGCTCAAAGGCCGCGCCGCCCTCGTCACGGGCGCCGGGGGCAGCGGTATGGGCCGTTCGACGGCTCTCACGCTCGCGCGCGACGGCGCGAAGGTGGCCCTCAACTTCGGCACCTACCGCAAGGGCTCGACCGCCGCCAAGCAGACGGCGCGCGCCATCGAGGACGAATTCGGTTCGGAAGCCGTCCTGCTGCGCGGCGACACGACGAAGGCCCTCGCCTGCCGGAAGCTTGTCGCCGATACCGTGCGCGCCTTCGGGTCGATCGACATCCTCGTCAACAACGCGGGCTCCCCTTGGGAATTCCTCCCGGTCGGAAAGGTCAAGGACGCGGAGTGGGCCAAGTCGATGGCCGCCGAAATCAACAATGTCTGGTTCTTGACGAAGTATGCGCTCCCCCACATGCGCAAGCGCCGTTTCGGGCGCGTCGTAATCTTTGGGATGTTCCGCGCGCAGGCGTGGCGCGGGCCGCCGTTTGACGGCACCTTCGGCAAGGCGGCGCGCAGTCTGCTCACCGAGAAACTCGCCCTCGCGCTCCAAGAGGAGGGGATCACGGTCAACAACATCGCGCCCGGCTTCATCGAGTGGGTGTCGTTCAGGGCCGCAATTGCCCACGCGCGCGACGGGCCGCCCCACCCCAGGGGCGAAGAACGCCCCGTGCCCCAGCACGCCGCCGAGGCGATCGCGTGGCTATGCCGCGACGAGCAGCGGTGGATTTCGGGGGCGGAAATCCCGGTGTGGGGCGCGCCCCCGCCTAAGGGACGAAAGTTCTAGCGGGAGGGGACGCCGATTTCATCGCCTGCCGCGGACTCGCAGGGCGATTCCAACCGAGGTGATGAACGAGAGAAACGGGCCGGGGCTCCACGCTGGGTGGGGGGCCTGCTGCTCGGCACGATGGTCGTGTGGGCGTTTGTTTTCACGATGGC
>JBGQKI010000039.1:0-28393 GCA_041499475.1 Thermoplasmata archaeon | reverse complement strand
GTGGGAAGGAGGCTCGCCTGCGCTGGCGCGGTCGGGCTGCAGTTCCCTTGGGGCCTGCGGTGGTGGTTGTGAGGACAACACGCGCCCTCCGCCTTAGACGAAGACCTTGACCCACGGGCCGGGGTAGGCGAGCGCGACTTGGGTGTAGCTGGAGACATACCAGTTGACCCCATCGTAGCCGATCCATGGGTCGGGCTGGCCGGCGGCGTACGTGTTGATGGTTTGGAAGTTGAGGTAGCCCACCGGGTCGCCGTTAATTTCGCCGTTGTTGTAAACGAGCGAATACCACCGCGACGCGTCGGGAGCGTAAGGCTTGACGTCAATTTCCTGGTCGATGAAATTGCCGTTCCCCGACTGGTCCGTGTCGAAGTTGCGCCACTGGTAGCCGCTCGCGTTCTCGCCGTACCAAGAATCGAGGGTGCTCGTCTCGGTCGTGGGGGCCTTCCACGCGGACCCGTTGTAGTACTGTTGGTTGTCGTCGTCCGAGCCGCCGAGGTCGAAGTCGAAGCGCTGGGGGACATAGAGGTCGTAGTGCAACGGGCCCGCGTTCAGCAGCACCCAGGGCTCGATGGTGCCGTCGCCGTAGAAGCGTGTGATGACGTAGACGTCGATGTTGGGGTTGCCGAGGTTGTACTTGGCCCAGACGAGGAAGTAGTCGGCGTTGTAGACCCAGAGGTCGGGTCCGCTGACCAGTTGCTGGGTCGAGAGCCCGTGCTTGATGTTGTTGACGCCTACCCACGGGACGCGGTAATCAAAGAGGATCTGTTCGTTCTTGTAGTAGACTCCGTAGAATCGCAGCCCGTCGCCCGTCGAATACCAGGACAGGATCGTCCAATTGGACTTGGTGTAGGGGAAACTCACGGGCGTCAACGGCGAGCCGAGGGGACCGGCGGGCGGTGCCGATGGCGCGACTTGGGGCGCGGCGCCGCCGCCCTTGTCTTCGGCGTACTCGGGGCCTGAAACGCCGTAGTAGATTTCGTCGGGCGCCGGGTCGTCGGGGCGGCCGGCGGTGTCGGCGTGCGCCGGGAAACTCGCCGTGAGTGTGCTCAGGATTACAAGGGCCGCGAGGCGCGCGTTGCGAAACTTGGTCAGGTTCTCTCCACCTTCCAGAAATTGCGCTTCTGGAGGGGGGATAGAACATGGCATCCGGGATAAAAGGAAATTGACAGCTTCTAGATGGGAATCTTGGCTGCAAGCCGCGGCGAGGCAGGGGTCCACGCGGTCAGCGGCTCACCGATTCTCGTTGGCCCAGTACCGCCGGGTCCGGCCCTCAAACTTCGTCTGGATGGCGCCCGTCTCTTCGAGGATCTCGGCATGGTAGAGGAGGGTCGACCACTTCACGCCGACCTTGCGCGCGAGCTCCGTGTGGGAGAGCCCGGGCGCTTTGAGGATTTCGCCGATGATCTGGTCGCGGATGGCCTTGAACGGCTCTTCGTGGATGGGGTTTTTTCCGGCGGGGTAGAGGCGCACGGCGTTGCGGTTTGCGGCGCGGGCGACGAAGCCGAACTCCTCGAGGACGGAGAGGTGGTACCGAAGGGCGCCCGAAGAGATGCCGGTGCGCCGCGAGAGGTCGGTGAAGCGGACTCCAGGGCTTTCGCTAACGACTTGGAGGATGGCGCCGCGCCGCATGTTGTCGAGCAGGGCTTTGTCCCGGCGCAGGGCGACATAGAGGGGCCAAACGGCGACAAAGAGGGCCCACTTGAACCGGTCGCTGAAAGACGCGAGGGCGACGGACCCCGAACCCACGGCGAGGGCGATGACGACCGCGACCACGAGAAGGCTGTTCGCGGGAGGCGGGACAGAACTCGGCGAGCCCTGCGAAAGTACTGCGACAGTGACGCGGTGTATGAGGAGGGGTGGGCCGAATTCCATTAGGTCCCCGCCGCCCGCTACGAAACCCGCGGATTGGCCGGCCATGGGTGCTTGCGCGGCGGGGGGCAGGAGGATCGAAAGATTCTCGGCGAGCGCCGCGAGCACCGGGCGTGGGTGTGCCGCGCCCGAGGTGAGGTCGCGGTCGGCGAGGCGGTCTTCGGCCCATTCGACTAGCAGCAAGTTGGAGCCGTCCACGTTCCTGGCAACGAGAGCGAGCCCGTCCACGACCGCGGGAGAACTCGAGAGCAGAGCAGGCGGGGGCGGGCTCGATGTTCGCGTGGAGAACTGCCGGACCCTGACCTCCACATTGGCCTCGAGGTTCTCGACCTCGGTGAAGGCGACATCGGCGCCGTCTGCGTTGGTTGCAGAGGCGGCGATCGAGACCCGCACGGTTTTGTTGGTTGCCGAGATGAGTGCCGAGGGCGCAAGCGAGACGTTCCCGCCCTGGTCCAGCGCGGCGAGATAGAGGTCCACTCGCCCGAGTGAAGCGGGGGTTGGCGTGGTGTAGGCGACCCAGGCGCGCCCCGCGCCGTCCAGGCCGAGGGCGGCGAGGTGGTTCCCCTGGGCTGTTGGGGGAACCAACGCGAGCGGCCAAGAAGGCGCAAGGCTGCCCGGGACGAGCCAGCCGACCCGGACTTGGACGGCGTCCCCGGGCACGAGGGGGTCGGTCGAATCACATGCGACAATGAACGCTGCCGCGGCCCCACCGAGCAGGCAGGTCGCCGCGTCGAGGCCGTGGAGGTCGAGGGCGGATAACGCCGAAAACGACGACCCGTCAAAGTAGCTCACGATGGCCTGCGTGCCATCGACCCAAAGCACGGCCGCGTGCCCCGCGCCGTCCTTTGCAAGGGCCGTCGGGAGCACGCCGTTGCTGCTCACGTTTAGTTCGACCGGGGCAGCCACGACCGCCCCCGAGGCCTCGACCACGGAGGCGCTGAGGGCGAGTCCCGCGGCGACAGGGTGCCAGTACGTGAGGAGCGTGCGGCCGTCGGAGAGGGTCACGCCGGAGGCGTCGACAACTCCGCCCGCGGGCGACGCGGCGGGGGTGGCGGCCCCAAGCGAAATGGAGATCCCGCTGTCGGCCGCGGCGCCCAAGGGCGCCGCAAGCGCCACGGTGCACATCACGGAAACGATGGCGAACCACGGCCGGGGGTACCGGGGCTCGCGCATGGCTAACGACACCAACGGCTCGAACGCGCCCGCCCTCAAGGACGCATTGACAACTTCTAGATTAGATAGTTGGGGTTGCCCCTGACGGTTTCACGCCTTGCCAATTCCGATTCCGCGATAGACGATTCCGGCTTTGCGAAACGCGGCGGGGGCGAGGATGCGCCGGCCGTCGATGACGACGGGTTTCCGAAGGAGCTTCTTCACGCGGGCGGGGTTGAGCGCGTAGAACTCGCGGCTCTCGTTTTGGATGACGGCGGCGTCGGCACCCTTGAGCGCCTCCTCGAGCGAATGCGCGCGGCGGAAGTTCTGCCGGTAGACGAGGGGGAGCACGCGGGCGAACTGGTCGCGCACGAGCGGGTCATAGCCGACGACTTCGGCGCCGGCCTCGATCGCCTCCTCGGCGATGAGGATCGCGCGGCTCTCGCGGACGTCGTCGGTGTCGGGCTTGAAGGCAAGTCCGAGGAGCGCGATGCGTTTGCCTTGGAGGTCGCCGAGTTCCTCTTCGAGCATGCGGGCGACTTCCTGCGGCTGGCGCTGGTTGATGTCGAGGGCGGCCTCGGCGATCGTGAGGGGCCGGCCGAGCGCGCGGGCGGCCGCGGCGATGGCCTTGAGGTCCTTGGGGAAGCACGAGCCGCCGAACCCAACGCCCGCGTTCAGGAACTTGCGCCCGATGCGCGCGTCGTGGCCGATCGCGTCGGCGACCGTGTACCAGTCGACGCCGAGTGCGGCGCCGAGGTTGGCGAACTCGTTGGAAAACGAGATCTTGGTGGCGAGGAACGCATTGGCCGCGTACTTCACCATCTCGGCGGTGGTGGGGTCGGTGAGGATGAGCGGGCAGCTTACCCACGAGTAGAGCGCGGCGACGGAGGCCGTCGACGCTTCGTCGAAACCCCCGATGACCACGCGGTCGGGTCCAAGGGCGTCCTCGAGGGCCGAGCCCTCCTTGAGGAACTCGGGGTTGGAGGCGAGGCCAAACCCTTTGCCGGCGCGCTTGCCCGAAGCGCCTTCGACGGCCTGCCGCACCGGGCCCACGGTCGTGCCCGGCACGACCGTCGATTTCACGATGAGCGTCAGGGGCGCGCCGCCCTTGCGGCGCTTCACTTCTTCGCCGACGGACGTGGCGACCGCCGTGACGAACGAAGGGTCCTGAGAGCCGTCGGGGTTCGGGGGCGTGCCGACGCACACAAAAATGTGCGTAGCGCCCGTGTAGGCTTGCTTGATGTCGGCCGTCGCGCGGATCGCCTTCGACTTGAGCGCGCGCTTCAACGCCTCGTCGACGCCGGGTTCGCGGAAGGGCGCCTTGCCCTTGGCGATCATCGCGACTTTCGCGGCATCGATGTCGAGGAGCACGCAAGGGATCTTGTGGGCCGAAAGGGCAAGGGCGGTGGTGACGCCGACGAATGAGGAGCCGACGATCGAGACGCGGGCCCTCGATGCCATCGATCGCCCCGCGTGGCGGACGGCAGGCGAGGCATATACCCTCTTTCGTGAAGGCCCGCGAGCGCAACCGGCGCGCGAACCCGCGGCGGGCGCCCCCGTGCCTGCCCACGAGCGGTGGGGCTCACCGTATGGAGCTTGACGCTAGACGGGTCGAGCCGTAGGCGACGCTGGGCTTCCCTCACAGCAAATGGGCTCTGCGGAGCACGAACAGCACGACTGCGACGAACCCCACGGCAAAGCTCAACGGCCGACCGAGCGCGCGCAGGCGGCGGGCCCGCTTCCGGGATTTCCTCGCGCGCGCTGCCCGCGAGGCCCTCCTCGACCGCATCGTGCCCCCTTGCGCCGGCGGGGCTCGCCTAACGGAAAGATGAATGTTCCTTGCCGCGCCGCCCTTGCGGCGCTTCACTCTTTCGCCGACGGGCTGGGCTAGCGCGTTGACGATGGAAAGGTCCTGGGAGCCGTCGGGGTTCGGGGGCTGCCAACACACACAAGAATGTGCGTGACGCCCGCGGGGGTGGCCCGCGGGCCGCGCCTCGCGGCGCTCAGCCCTCGCCGCCCTTGCGGCGCTTGCGGATGAGCACGAACGCCACGGCGCCGGCTGCGGCGAGCCCGACAAGGACGTAGAGGAGGCCGCCGCTCAGGGTCGCGGCGCCCGTCGTCGGCGGAGGGACGACGAACGACCAGGAAGCCGCGGCCGCGCCGCCCTGTCCGTCGGACACGGTTACCGCAACGGCATAGGAGCCTGGCGCTAGCCCGGGGGAAAGCGCAAAGGTCGAGCCCGAAACGTTGACGGGAGCGCCGTTCAGCGTCCACGCGTAGGTCAAGGGGTCCCCGTCGGCGTCGGTCGCTTGGACGCTGAAGGACTGCGCGGCGGCGGTGTTCTGCCCCGCTGTGCCAGCGGGGCTCTTGGTGGCAATGCCGGGCGCGGCGTTGGTGGACGTGAGCGTCCATCGGTGCATGATGGAAAGCGCGCCCGCATGGACCGACACCGTGATGTTGTGGGCGCCCGTGGCCGCCGGGGCCATGGTGAACCGCGGGCCCAGGGCGGAGGTCACGGCCACGCCATCGACAGCCCAGGAGAAGCTGAGGGGGTCGCCGTCGGCGTCCGAACCGTTCACGGAGAACTCGACGCTTGCGCCGTGCGAGCCCGCGAACGGTCCGTCGGGGCCGAAGGTGGCCGTTGGCGCCGCGTCGGTGAATTCGACGACCCATTCGTGGGTCGTGGAAGCGCCCCCGCCGGTGACCACGACGCTGACGGTCAAGGAACCGGGGGCGGGCGCGGTGACGGAGATGGAGGAGGTGGTCTCCGGCCGCGGCTGGCCCCGCACGGTCCACCGGTAGGTGACCGTGTCGCCGTCGGGGTCGCTGGCCGTGGCGGAGATGTTCACGCTCGCGCGGTAGGAGGCGGAGAGGGGCGTGTCGGGCGCGTAGGTGGCATCGGGGGGCGCGTCGGTGAGGGTGAGCGCCCACGAGTGCGTGGTGTTGAGCACCCCGTCGAAGACGGTGACGGTGACGTTGTGGAGCCCGGCAGGCAGGCCCGAGACCGTGGCCTGTTGCGAGAACGCCTCTGCGGGGAGGCCGTCGACGGCCCACGCGAAGGTGAGGGAGTCACCGTCGGGGTCGGACGCCTCGACGCCGAAGACCACGGCCGACGTGTGCGAGGCCGAGGGGTCGCCGCTCGGGGACGGCACGTCGACCACGGGGGGGCGGTCGGTGTTGAGGACATTGACGTTCCACCGCCGCGTGACGGTCACGTCCCCGTTGGCGAGGACGAGCGTGACGTCGTGGGGCCCCGCGTCGGTGAAAGAAGGCGTCCACGAGAGGTTGGTTGGCAAGGGGGGAGCTTGCAGGACGCCGTCCACGTACCAGGAGTAGTTGATGACGGCGCCGCAGCAGGTCGTGGCGTTCACGGAGTAGAACGACGCCTCGTTCTCGTGCGCGGTGACGGCGGTGGAGGCGGGGAGGTAGGTCGCCGTAAGGGGGTTCTTCAGGGTGTAGTCGAGGGAGAGGTTCGACAGGCGCAGGCGCCCGAAGTGGGTCGAAGTCAGGTTGAGCAGGACGTCCGTAGAGGTCACATAGGGGTACGCGGCCAGCGCGGCGGCGACGGCGGAGGCAAGGTCGGCGCCAGGGATCGTCACCCGCTGCGTCCCCGTGAGCGCGCCCGCTGCCACGAGGCGAGGCGGCGCGGCGAAGCCCGCCTCGACGGTCACGTCCGCCGGCAGCCCGTCGGTCTCGGTGCGCAGGGTGAAGGCGAGCACCGTGGGGGTCTCGCTCGAGGCGCCCCAGAAGTCGATGCGGACGACGAGCGCAAACCCGCCGCCCGTGACGTTGACCCAATCATTGGGGGGGGTCGCCACGGCCCCGAGGGCGCCCGCCTCGACGTACCAGTCGAGCCTGCCGGAGCCGCCGGTGGTGGAGTCGACCATGACGCGGTCGACGGAGGCGTTGAACGCGAGCAGTTCGGATCGGTAGCGGCCGGACTCGAAGTTGGAGGTGAGGTTGAAGGCGGCGGAGCGGAACACGCTCTTGGCCGCGCCCGCCGAGAAGGTGGCGCGGTACATGAGGTACCGCTGGACCTGGGTGTTCACGGTGGTGTCCGCGGCGCTCACCGTCTCGTAGTTGCTCCACTGGACTCCGTCGAGGGAGGAGCGCACGGCAAGGGAGAGGGTAACGCCGGCCCCGGGCGTGGCGTTGGCGGCAAAGGCGGCGATGGAGCGCGGCAGCTGCTGGGGCGCGCCGAGCCATGCGTTGGGGGCCGACGGGTCGAACGCGCCGCGGGCGACCCCGATCTGGGATGTCGACCCGTCCCACCCGGCGTAGAAGAGGAGCAGGGCATTGTCCGTGAGCACGGCCGCAGGGTCGGCGGCATAGACGGAGTCGAAGGCGGCCGCGCTCGTGTTGAGCACGGCCCCGCGCTTGGTGAAGGAGAAGCCGCCGTCGAGCGACTGGGCCATGCAAGTGCTGATGCGCCCGGTGCCGGGGTTGCAGGTGTAGTAGAATACGAACGTCCCGCGCATCTCGGTGATCTTGCCGCCCTGGGCCATGTCCTGGTCGACAGAGCCCGGCCCGCCGCGCGGCAGGACGGGTTGGAAGGTGATGCGGGTCCAGGTGATGCCGTCGGGCGAGCTTGCAATTCCCGTCGAGGTTCCGCCGGCGCTGTCGTAGCCGGCGTACCACATCCGAAGGCGGTCCGCGCTCGAGTTGTACTTGACGTAGGCGGAGGCGGCCACCTGAGCGGCATCCCAGCCGAACCCGGAGCCGTTGAGGACGGCCCCGACCTTCGTCCAATTGAGGGCGTCGGGGGAGGTGGCTAGGTCGATCGAGAAGGTGCCGGTGGAGGTCAGGCCGGTGTAGTACATGAGGTAGCCCGGCGCGAATGGGTTCTCGAGTACGTACGGGTGGATGAGGCCGCCTGCATCGTAGGTCGTGTTCGTCGTGTTGAGCAGCGGCGCCGCGTCCATCGTCCACGAAGTGAGGTCGCTCGAGGTCGCCCGCGCGATGCCGGCGCCTGCAAAGCCCGGGCCCCGCCCGGCGCTGAGGTACATCCACCACGACGCGCCCATCTTGACGACCTGGGGCTGGCTGAGGTACCCGGAATAGTACGTGCCGGGGCTCACGGGGATGATGGGGTTGGAGGCGTCCTTGGTGAAGGTGACCCAGTCGGGGGTGGGGCCCGCCAGGAGGTCGAACCGGCCGGTCCACTCGCCGGCTTGGAAGGGGGCAATGGCTCGGCCGATCCTGGAGTTGCTCCCGTCGAATCCCGCGTAGAACACGATGAGCGTGCCGTTGGCCGCGATGAGGGCGTCGGCGTCGGCGGCGTAGGTGCTGTCGAAGGCAGCGGCGGTGCGGTTGATGACGCGGCCGACCTTGCTCCACGACGCGCCGTCCAAGGAGGTGGCAAGGCAGGTGTAGTAGCCGGCGTTGTTGCAGCTGTAGTAGTAGTAGAGCGTGCCCGACCAGGACGTGATCTTGCCGCCCTGGGCGTCGTCCTGGTCGGCGCTGCCGGCGCCGCCGCGGTCCATCACGGGGTTCGAGGCGTCGCGTGTCCAGGTGACGCCGTCGCTCGATGTCGCGCGCCCGAGCGCGTAGCCGCCGCCGGTGGTAGCGGAGGTGCCGGAGTAGTAGAGCGTGTAGGTGTCGGTGAGGGGGGCGTAGCCGATGCGGGCCGCCATCCCGACGGCGAAGTTGTCCCAGCCGGAGGCGGCGGGCCCGAGCACGACGCCCGTCTTGGTCCAGTTGACGCCGTCGCTCGAGGTGGCGCGCGCGAGCTGGCTCGAAAGCGACGAGGTCCATGCGGTGTAGAGCATGATGTAGCCCGAACCCTCGGGGTCGGGGAAGACGTACGGGTGGGTGAGGGCGTAGGCGTCGTAGGAGGCGGCGCTCGGAGAAAGCAGGGGGCTCGCGTCGACGGTCCAGTTGCGCAAGTCCGTCGAGGTCGCCCGCGCGATGCCGGCACCGCTGTGGCCGACATTCGTGCCGGCGGCGAAGTACATCCAGTAGCTCCCGTTCATTGGCAGGACGAAGGGCTGGCTGAGGTACTGGGAGTAGTAGGTGGATGCCTGCGTGGTGACCACGGGGTTCGAGGCGTCTTTGGTAAGGGTCGCTGCGGCCGGGAGGCTGGTCACGAGGTCGCCGAGGTTCTGGGTGCCGGCGGCGCTGTGGCTGACGTTTCCGGGGATGAGGTAGTCGGCCGCGCGCTGGCCGATGCCGAAGGAGACGACCTCCGGCTGGACGAGGGGGTCCGACGTCGCAAGGACTAGCTGGAGCTTGATCGACGGATAGAGGTCGAGGGAGAGGGGGACGCGGTCTCCGCTGCGGAGGCCGCCCGCGACGACCGTGGCGTTGGGGTCGAGAACGTTGAAGGACACGGAGGAGGGCGGCAGCGCGCGCCCGTCGGCGAAAACGAAGCCCCAGGGGGCGCCCTGCGCGTCGAGCGTGGGCGTGGTGTAGGTGCCGTTGAGGGCACCCGAGAGGACGAGGCGGCCCGAGGCGAGCGCGGTGTTCGACACCGAGCCGTTACCGAACCCGTTGGACGCGTTGAACGCGGTCACCGCGCCGGTGGTGGCAAGGGACATCGTGCCGAAGGAGACGGCAAGGTGGGTGCGCTCCTGGCCGGCGTTGAAATCCCCCGTCGAGGTGCGGGTGACGGAGGCGTTGGTCGTGAAGGGGAGGCCGGTGACGTCCATGCTCGCGCCTTGGAACGTCGCGTTGGTGAGGAGGTGGAGGGAAGGGCCCGAGGCGGTGGTGGCGCCGGGGGGGAAGGTGACGTTCGCGTTCAGGGCGCCCCCGGCGAAGGCGGTGTTGCTCACCGGATAGGCGACGGCCGCCGGAGCAAGCGTGGGCACCAAGAACAGGAGGGCGAAGGCGAAGGCCAAGACGGAAGGCAGGGCGCTGGCCGCTGGCCGCGCGCGCGCGGGCCGACGGCGCGGCAAGGAAGCGGTTTTCGATCGTGGTCGAAGGGCGCCTTCTCTCTGAAAGATCGTGGATGGCAAGTGGGGCCCCCCCGGGCGGTGTGGCCGCGCGCGTAGATAAACCATCCCGAGGAGGAGCACGAGAAGCGTCGGCACTTGCCCCTGAAGCGGGCCCCGGACGGCGCGCGGCTCCCCGCCCGCGGGGGTTTATTATGCCCGGCCCGATTCGCCGCCACTCGCGTGGCCGAAACCAAGAATGCACTCATCACGGGCTTGACTGGCCAGGACGGCTCGTACCTGGCGGAGCTGCTGCTGAAGAAGGGCTACCGCGTGTTCGGGCTTGTCCGGCGCCTGTCGACGCCGAACATGGGGCGAATCGAGCACTTCGCGGACGACGTGGAGCTGCTCGAAGGCGACTTGACCGACAGTTCGTCGCTCCTCCACGCAATCCGGGCCTCGACCCCGCACGAGGCGTACAACCTGGCGGCGCAGTCGTTCGTGGGCACTTCCTGGAAGCAGCCGATCCTCACCTGCGATGTGTCGGGGACGGGCGCGGTGCGCCTGATGGAGGCGCTGCACCAGCTTGCGCCCGACGCGCGGTTCTACCAGGCGTCGACCTCCGAGATGTTCGGGAAGGTCAAGGAGGAGCCCCAGACCGAGACGACCCCGTTCCACCCGAGGAGCCCCTACGGGTTTGCCAAGGTGATGGCGTTTTACGCGGTGATGAACTACCGCGAGTCGTACGGCATGTTTGCGGCAAACGGGATCCTCTTCAACCACGAGTCGCCGCGCCGCGGCATCGAGTTCGTGACGCGCAAGATCTCGTACACGGTCGCCAAGATCGCGCTTGGCAAGGCGAAGGAGCTGCGCCTGGGGAACCTCGACGCGGTGCGCGACTGGGGGTACGCCGGCGATTATGTGGATGCGATGTGGCGGATCATGACGCACGAGACGCCCGATGACTTCGTGGTGGCGACCGGCGAGGCGCACTCGGTCGGCGAGTTCTGCAGGCTGGCGTTCGAGCGGGCGGGGATGGAGAAGTGGGAGAGGTACGTGAAGGTGGACCCGAAGTTTGTGCGCCCGGCGGAGGTGCACACGCTGCGCGGGAACGCCGCGAAAGCGAGGCGCGAGCTCGGGTGGCAGCCGAAGGTGCCGTTCAAGAAGCTCGTGACGATGATGGTGGACGCCGACCTTGCGCTTGTGAAGTCGGGCGGCCACCCGTATTGAAGGGGGGGTTGGCGTGGACCTGCGGGCGTACATCGAGGGCGAGCTGAAGGCGCAGGACGAGGCGTTCGTCCCGGGCAAGTCCCGGGTCTGGCTGTCGTCGCCGACCTTCGGGGCCGACGAGATCCTGGAGGCGCTCGACTCGCTCGTGAGGCGGCAGGTGACCATCGGGCGCAAGGTGCGCCGGTTCGAGGAGGAGTTCGCTGCGTGGTGCGGGGCAAGAGGCTCCGTGTTCCTGAACTCGGGGTCCTCGGCGAACCTGCTCGCGTTCTTCGCGCTCACGAACCCGGCGCTGCGGGGGCGCCTCAAGGCTGGCGACGAGGTGGTCGTCCCGTCGGTGAGCTGGTCGACGACCGTGTTCCCGATTGTGGACGCCGGGCTCGTGCCAGTACTTGTAGACAGCGACCTCGACACCCTGAATGTGGACCCGGCCGCGGCTGAGGCCGCGGTCGGAAAAAGGACGGGCGCGCTGATGCCGGTGCATGTCCTTGGAAACCCTGCGGACATGCCCGCGCTGATGAAGACCGCCAAGCGGCACGGGCTCTACGTCGTGGAGGACGCCTGCGAGGCGCACGGCGCGACGATCGAAGGGAAGAAGGTCGGGACCTTCGGGGACATGTCGACGTTCTCGTTCTACTTCTCGCACCACATGACTACGATCGAAGGGGGCTCGGTCGTGTCGGACAACGAGGGGCTGCTCGAGCTTGCCAAGGTGCTGCGCGCGCACGGGTACAGCCGCGACCTGAAAAATGCGCAGAAGGTGGCGGCCCGCTACCCGAACATCGATGCGCGGTTCCTCTTTGTAAACCGCGGGTTCAACCTGCGACCGACGGAGGTGACGGCAGCATTCGGCATCCAGCAGCTGCCCAAGCTCGACGGCTTCATCGAGGGCAGGCGCGCGCTTGCGGCGTACTATGACAGGCGGATGGGCAGGCACGCGGGGCTGCTGCGCGTCCAGAAAGAATTGGAGGGCCACCGCAACGTGCGCCTCGGGTACTCGGTCCTCGTCGAGAACGGCGCGCCCTTCACGCGCAAGCAGTTCGTCGACTACCTCGAAGCGGCGGGGATCGAGACGCGGCCGGTGATTGCGGGCAACCTGGCGGAGCACCCGGCGATGAAGATGATCCGGCACAAGGTGAAAGGCAAGCTGCCGAACGCGCGGCACATCATGAGGAACGGGATGTACATGGGTTGCCACAACGGGATCGGCCCGGAGGCGCGGGCGTACGTGATGGACACGGTGGACGATTTCGTGCGCAAGAACGCCTGAACGCAGGTCGGCCGTGGGGCGGCCGGGCCGCCCGACGGGCCTCCGGTCGTTGCGTTCCTCGCGCAAGGGGGCAAATGCGCCAAAGGCCTTATTCGGGCCAAGCCTCGGTGCTCACCCTCGGCGCAACCGTGGTTCCTTTTCGTCGGGCGGCGCCCTTGCTGCCGCTCCTGCTGCTCGCGGTGCTACTCGTTGCCGCACCGGCGCTTGCGGGCTCCTGGACGGGCAACGGCACCTACACGGTAAGCTCGACGCCCTCGGTGGGCTCGCCGTGCACGGGGCGGGGCACGACGCACCTCTCGCTCACAGAAGACAGCGGGAGCCTCACCGGCACGCTAACGTTCACGCTTACCTCGCAGTCCTCCGGGTGCAACGGGGGACTTTCGAATTCGGGCACGGCGTACCTCACCGGCACGATCAGCGGAGGGTCTATCCAGGCGAGCGACCAGGCAAGCGACACGTGGACGGGCACGCTCTCCGGCGGCAGCGTATCGCTTTCGCTGGTGTCGCCGCGGCAGGGCGGCGGCTGCGCGGCGTACTGCCAGCAGACGGGGCAGTTCTCGTACACGGGAAGCGGCGACATCGCGGGGGGAGTAAGCTTTGCATCGCTGCCGCTCGCGGCGGCGGCAACGGGTGCGCTCTTCGGGCTGAGCGCGGTGGGGATGGGGCTTGCGAGTATGCGGGCCCCGAGGACCTTCCGGTCGACCCAGGGATACAGCTACAAGTACGACAACGGGGTGTTCACGCGGCTGGACGGGCCCGCGCCGTCGAATTACCAGGCGCCGACCCCGCCGCCGCCTCCGGCAACGGTGATGGCACCGCCGGCGCCGCCGCCCCCGGCGCCGGAGGTATCCCCAATTCTGGGGCCGGGCACGGTGGGCGGCCCGACGACGATCGAGGGCCCGATCGGGGGCGTGTTCCAAGGCACGCCCGACATCGCGCCGCCGCCGAACCCGCCGACGGGCCTCGGCCAAACCCAGGGCGGGCCGTCGTGCCCGGTGCACCGCGGAAACTGCATCCCGGCGCTTGAGAACCTGGGCCCCGGCCCCGCGCTGCGCTGGTTTTGCCCGATCGGCGGGCATTATCCGTGGGGGTGAGGAAGCAGCATGGCGACGCCTGGAGCCGCGGTGCCCACGCGCCCGATGACGGAGGCGGAGGGCCAGCAGCTCAAACGGCTGGTGCGCCACCCCGGCGTGTCGATGGCCCGCGTGTTTGGCATGCTCATGGGTCTGGGGGGCCTGATGCTCTCGGTGACGTACTTCGCAGGCGTGCCTTACGACCCGCAAATCTTTGTCTTGATGGCTCCGGCGACGGGTTTTCTCGGGTTGATCCTCTCTGGCGCGGCGTCCGGGGCCACGAGGGGGCCGCGGGAGGCGATGAAGCGAGGCGAAGTTGTCGACCTGACGGCGCCCTCGCAGCTTACGCCGGAGGCGCCACGCGGGATGAGGGCGGTTTCGATTGGCCCGTGGACGTTGGTGATGCGTGCGAAGGTTATGGAGCGGATCAAGGTCGGCGAAACGCAGCGCATTGCAGTGGCGACGGGCTTGCGGGCGGGCCGATATCCGGGCTATGGCCGTGCGGAGCGGGGCCTGCTGCTCTCGTTGAACGGAGAGGACCTCCGGCGGCCGCAGGTGGTTTACTTCAAGCCGGGGACGGTCGCGCCGGGCGGCGCGGGCTCCGGGTGGGGAGCGGCAGCCCCGATGCCGCCGCCGCAGGTGGCCACGGCGGGCTTGGCGTTCGGCGCAGCGTTGCAAGGCGCGGCGGGCGAGCGCGTTTGCGGAAAGTGCGGCACGCGCGTCGCAGACCCCTCGGCGAAGTTCTGCCCGCAGTGCGCGGCGATGCTCGCTCCGGCGGCCAGGTGAGCGGCGACCGGCAGCGGGCAGGCGCGCCCCGGCCGGTCAGCGGAACAGCAGGAAGCGGATGACGACGAAGGCGCCGAGGCCGATAACGACCCCGATGATGAGCGGCTTGCCCGTGGTGCGCATGAGCCGCGCCATCTTGTCAGACGGGGCTTTCCGCCCGGAGCGGCGCGCGATCATGGGCGGCGGGGCCGAGCGGCGCGTGCCGTTGGAAAGGCCGGAGCGGGTTGAAAAGGTACTGCGGCCCGAAGGCGGCGGGGCAGTCGACTCACTCGGTGGAACCAAGGCCGACATTCCCGAACCCGCCAAGGTCGGGCTGGGGCGGCGGGCCTTAAGGCTTGCCGTCCGCCCTATCGAGGACGGGAGGTTGTATGGAGAGCGCTCTAGGGATTCATCGCAGCTCTAATTGCTTTCGGGCATTCGAAACTTGATCGATACGTGTGGGAACAATAGCATCGAGGCCTTCGTCGGCGATGACCGCGAGGGCCGTGCTCAGCGCGGAGATTACCCACTTCGGCCGCGCTTGCCTCCCCTCGGATGGGGGCGACGCGCGGCCCCTCTGCGAATCCTGGAGGAGCCAGCACCGGGCAATTCACCCGGGGCGGTCCGGGGACGGACGCGTTTCGCAATCGGCGAACCGGTGCGGCCTACAGCGGACGCCTTCGAGCGGCGGCGGACCCATTCCACCGTCTTGCCTTTCACCCGCGCCTCGAGGATCTCGCCGGGCCACGGCGACAGGGACGCGGCTGCTCTCGCAGTGATAGGGACGACAACACGCGCCGGCTGTGCCCGGGCAGGCGGGTAGACAAATTCGGCGTCCAAGCCGTGGCACAGGTACACCCACTCGCCTTCGGGGATCGCCTGGAGCTGCTCCCAACTCGGGTGGTGAAGGCGCATCATCGGATCCCTTTCCCCCGGCGGGCCAATAAGCCTTTCTCGGAAGGTTTGGGGAGGCGCGCGGTCACGATGGAGGCAAACCCCGGGGCCACGTCGGAGTCTTCGAGGACGATGAACAGGGTGCGCGGTCCGCAGGCCGCAAACACGGTCTGACGCCGGCCAACGCGCCGGGTGTAAGCGGGGCCCAACAATGCGCATTCGACCTCCGCCTCTGAGACGCCATGCCCCTCGATTTTCCGTAACGCGCGATGGCTCCAAATCAGGGGGGCCTTCACGGCCCGGGGTCGCCTTTGGGGGCTTGAAGGGAACGCGAGAGGTATCGCTGACCGCTTGGTTGATCGCGAGGAGCCGTTCGTGGCGGTTCGGCGCGGCGCAACGCACTTTGCGTAACACTCGCCTGCTCCCCCCGTGGAGATTAGCTACTTCGGCCACGCGTGCCTCCTCTTCGAATGGGGCAAGACGCGGCTCCTCTGCGACCCTTGGACGAGCGAGCGCGGCGCGTTCCACGCAGCCTGGTTCCAGTACCCGGAGGTGACGGAGGTCGCAGGGAGCGTCCCGCGCGACCCCACGCACCTCTACGTCAGCCACGAGCACCAGGACCACTTTGACCCGTCGTTCCTGAAAGGCGTGAACAAGGAGACGCAGTTCCTCGTTTCCGACCACCCGTCGCCATGGGTGAGGCGAGGCCTTGGAAGGATGGGGTTCAGGAATGTGCGCATCCTCGATTCGCGCGTGCCCATCGAGGTGGACGGCGCGCGGCTCGCGGTCATCGCGTCGGACGACCCGGGGACTCCGGACAGCGCCCTGTGGATCGAGCAGGGCGGCACGCGCTACTTCAACCAGAATGACTGCGAGTTCACGGGGCCGTTCCTGAGGGGGCTCAAGGAACAGTTCCCGGCGGATGTGCACTTCGTGCAGTACGCGCCCGCGAACTGGTTCCCCATGGTTTACGATTACCCCGAAGAGCGCAAGCGCGCGATCTACCCGAGCAGGCGCAAGTCGAGGCTGGACAAGTTCGTGAACTTCGCGGCGGCGGTGGACGCGCCGCATGTGGTGGGGTTCGCGGGGCCGGCGGCGTTCCTCGACCCGGCGTTCCTGGACGCGTGCCTGCCCTCCGGCGGGATCATGCCGGGCTTCGGCGACCCGGAGCGGGCGCTCTCGGCGGCGGGGCTCCGGCGAAAGGTCGTGGTGCCGTTGCCCGGCGACCGGTTGGATGGCGAGGGGCAGATTGCCAAGCGGGGGCCCTACGATGGCTGGGATGACAGCCCCGGGGCCCGCGAGGAGTACCTCAACGCCTTTGCTGCGCGAAAGGCGCCGAAGGTCCGCGAGGAGCTGGACAGCCTGCAAACGTCGTCGAAGCCATTCGGCGAGGAGCTCGCGGCGCACCTGCGGGCGATCGCGGCGCGGGCGCCCTACCTCGCGCAGGAGCTGAACACGGTCGTGCGGTTCGTCATCAGCGACCTTGGCGAGGCGGTCACACTCGACGCAACGAGGCGGCCGGCGGTGGTGGCGACGAACGGCGAGGGCCACGCGAACTACACGATCACAACTGAAAGCCGCTTCCTGCGTCCTTTAGTGGCCGGGGACTGGAACTGGGATTGGTTCCTGCTCAGCATGCGGTTCAAAGCGCACCGCGACCCCGACGAGTACAACCCCTGGATCCAGTACTTCCTCAGCCGCTCGACGCCGCGCGAGGCTCGCCTCATCGAGGACTTCGTGGCGGGCGAGGTTTATGAGAAGCACACGGTCGAGGCCGGGGGCGCGCGCTATGAAATCGAGCGGTGGTGCCCGCACGCGCGCGGCGACCTCGCGCGAGGGACGATCCTGGGGAGGGTCCTGCAGTGCCCCGTGCACCACATGAGGTACGACCTCGACACGGGCGCCTGCGACAGCAAGGGCGTGCGGGCGCTGAGAACCAAGCGTCTCTAAGCGGGGCGGAAGGGATATGTTGAGCGGCGCCGCTCGGCGGACGGCGATCCGACGGGCGACAAGAGTCCTTCGCGCGCGTACCTCGTAGCGACGGACGGCTCGCCGGCGAGCGACAAGGCCGTGGAACACGCAATCGCCCGCGCCAAAGAAGCGGGCGTGCCGTTGATCGTGGCGATGGCGGTCGAAGGCGACCTGCTGGGCGCGCGGGCCTCCGGCGCCCTCCGAAAGACGGACCTTGCCGGGGACGCGGAAAAGGAAGCGCGCGCGAAGGTGAACGCGGGGGCCGAGCGTGCCGCGGCCTCGGGCGTGATGGCAAGCGCGGAGCTCGTCCGGATCGTGCCCCCCGACGACGCCGCGATGACGATCGTGAATTTCGCGATGGCGCGCAGGGTCTCGGCGATCTTCGTGGGCTCGCACGGGCGCACGGGGATCATGCTCCAGATGCTGGGCTCGACGGCCGACAAGGTCGTGAAGCACGCGCACTGCCATGTGACGGTGGTGAGGTAGGGGCGAAGGCGGGGGCCAGGTGGCTACCGGGAGCTTTGTCACGGTGGCTGGGGCCCGGCGGAATCTTCTGTATCTTCCTGAAGGAGCAGCACGGGCAGTTGTGCCTGGGCGGCAAGTTCCGCCTCGTCGGTGACTGGCTCGGGGGCGATGTACCCGCGCCGCTCGCGGAGCAGTTCGGCGAACCTGTGGTGGACTTCGGCAAGGAGGCCCGGAACGGCGCGCGCCCCCGGCGCTAACCGTGATGGGCCCGCTTCTTGGACGCGACCGGCGGCCGCTCGACAATGAGCTTGCCCCGCGACAGGCGGGCGACGTATTTCTCTCGGGGCCGCGCCCGGAACGTGGCGGCCGCACCGCGGGGCAGGCGAATCTCGATCCGGTTCCGCGAGGCCAAGATGGGGTCTTGCGAAACAAGCAGCCGCGAGCCATGCGGCACTTCCTCCCATTCGTTGCCTGTCGCGTCGAGGACCTCCTCGAAGGTGGGGATGGACCGCCGCTTCATCATGCTCGGTTCCCCCGGCGGGCAAATAAGCGTTTCTCGGACCGAGTCGCGCTTCGAGCGGTGACGACCTCGGCAAACCCGGGTCGGACGCGCGAGGGGCGCAGCACGATGAACAGGTAGCGGTCCGCTGTCCGCCCGATGACGATCATCGTCCGCCCGGACCTTCGCTTGTAGTAGCGCATTGAGAGCGCGGCTTCGACGTCGTCTTGCGTCACGCCGCGGCCCCATACGTGCTCGGCGGCCCGGGCCGTCCAATGGAGGCGAATCCAAAGCCGGCGTGGTTACCTCGACGGAGGGTGGACCCTTCGTGATGCTAATCAGTCGACCGCTGAAACATCAAACCGAGCACAAAGGCCCATGGATCGGCCCGCACGGCGCGGGCCGTAAGGGATAGGCGGGGGATCGTGCCTCCGGGGGTGGCGCTTGCCGAGAGCGCAGGCGTCGAAGCTGCGGGGGCAATCGTGAACACCCGGTCGGGCGAAAGCACGCCGCGGTGGTGATCGTGAAGTTCACGACGTCGCACAGGGTCTCGGCGATCTTTGTGGGGTCGCACGGGCGCACGGGGATCATGCTGCAGATGCTGGGGTCCACGGCCGACAAGGTCGTGAAGCACGCGCACTGCCATGTGACGGTGGTGAGGTAGGCAGGGCCGGGGTCAGTCGTCGACCGCGGCCCACCGCAGCACCTGGTCGAAAAGATCGCCAACGTCCGCCCACACGGCGATGTGCTCCGATCGAACAGCGAGCGACTCGAGGTACCGCGTCCGCTTCCCCTTTTCCTTGAACGTCCACCGGCCTTGGGGGTCGACCTCGGCGATCCCTCGCTCGAGGAACAGGAAGATGCGGGGGCTAAGGCCGTGATGGAAGTCGCGCCGGAGCATGCCGCCTTCGAACACGGTCCCCAGCACCTTCGCCCGCAGCGGGAGGATGACGAAGTAGGCATCGACGCGGTTGGCCAATTCGAGCCGACGGAAGAAATCGGCGTCGTCTTCTCCCGGGGCACGCTCGTCCCGCCCCATCACGAGGGCACGGCGTGCCCGGCCCGAATCGAGGCGGATGGCCTCGGCGAGTTGGAGGCGCAGGCCGTTGGGCGTTAGAGGGATACGCCCGTCGGTGGCGTAGCGCGACGTCCTCCCGCGCGCGGTCGTTGCGACCCGCTCGTCCCATTCGTCGGGACCAAGGAGGAAGATGCACTTCGGAATTGGGCACCACCTCTCATGGGGTTCGCGCCTCCAAGGACGCTGAGGCGCGAAACGCGGCCTGCACCTGCTCACGGATCCTAGGCGGTAGGCGGGCGGGAATTGCCCCTCTGGTCGCGAGGCCCTCGAGGGCATCGGCGACGGTGCGTCCCCAGGTGGACGGCGACAAGTAGGAGCCGAAGCGCTTCTGGCCGGGGATGCGGCTAAGGCGCCGTCGGATGAGTGCGTGTCGAGCGAGGCGTTCGACGCCGCGGTGGAACGCCTCCGGGGAGGGGCGCGAAACGGCCCGGCGTAGCTCCTCGTAGCGCATCTCGCGGCGGGAGGCGCACAGGGCGGCGAGGATGTCGCGGTCCAGGGGGCGGGCGACAACCTGGCGGAACGCTTCCGTGAGGTACGGAGATGGCATAGTCACAAGTTGTAACTGTGAAGTATATGGGGTTTGCGGGCCTGGGCCGCGAGAAGGTGGCTCCGTGCCTATGAACCGCTCGCGCTGGAACAGGGGAGGGGGAGATGGCCGGGTGCGTGGCAAGGCATGGGGGTTCTGAGGAGAAAGAGGACCACGCATCGCGTCACGGTTTCCAGGCTTGCCATTTGTCGCATAAGAAGCCGAGGGGGGGGTGACCGAAGAGGAGCTTCGGCGGCGACGAACGAGGGGCGAAAGCACGCCGCAATGGCGATCATGAACTTCGCGTTGGCGCGCAGGGTCTCGGCGATCTTCGTGGGCTCGCACGGGCGCACGGGGATCATGCTCCAGATGCTGGGCTCGACGGCCGACAAGGTCGTGAAGCACGCGCACTGCCATGTGACGGTGGTGAGGTAAGGCCCTAGTGAGCCTCCACGTGCAGGAGCCCAATCCTTGCGAAGTCGCGGGTGTTGCGCGTAACGATGGTGGAGCAGCCGCCAACCTTCCCGATGGCGGCGACGAGAAGGTCCGGGAAGGGGGCGGGCGTACCGGCGCGGTAGAGTTGCGCCTGGCGCCGGACCGCCTCCAAGGTAGCCCGGCGGGTGAGCGGCATGACCTCGATGGCTCGCAGAATTTCATGCCAACTCAGGGCGATGCGCTCACGCGAGGAAGGGCCCCTCTCCCGTTCGATCCCGACGGCGACTTCGAAAAAATTGACCTCGGTGGTCGCGGCGGTATCGCCGCCCTGCGCCCAGCGCCGCAGGAGTGCGCAGGCCGCCGGATCGGAGCGCACGAGCCCCGAAAGGAACGTCGTGTCAAGGCAACGCTTCAGAGCTTCACCTTCCTGATGGAGCGCCGCCGGTTGTCCCTTCGTATTGCGCTCAGTCGGCGGTCGAGGGCGTCGTCCTTCACCGGCCCGAGGCCATCGAGCGTGTCGGCAAGGGCGGCGAGTGAACCGTTGCGGTCGGCCAACCGCAAGACGACATCGCTGTAGCTCTCCTCGGGGCGTTTCTCTCGGTCGAGGAGTTCCACGACCTCACGGCGCAGGGCCACGTTCTTTCCGGGCATGGGCCGAGCGTGGAATTGCCCCCATATAGAATTATGCATATGAAGATGTATATTCATACTTGAACGGCGCGTCCTGCGTCCGCTCGGCCACCGGGATTCGCCCTCGCGCGTCACGGGCCAAGAGGGGCCTCGGGTGGAGGGCGCACGGAAACTACCAGGCGGGTGTTCGCCGGACTATTCCGAACCGGCGGCGCCAATTCTGGAAGCGGATTTCGACCTCGTTGAACAACGGCTCGTGGCCAAGCACGACGAGAGGCACTTTCTGGCGGCGGCGAGGAACCAAGAATTCGACGCGGGGGAAGGATAGTTCCCCGCCCGGCGTTCGTACCGACAGATCCGCTTGGACGGTACCGACGCGCATGGGTCCCGCCATGGTCGTTGAGGACTTCGGGCGCGGGCGTGGTGAAAGGCCAAGGCCCTCCGCCAGTTGGGGTGACAGATACGAGGCGCTTGAACCCGAATCGACCAAGCCGTAAGACTGGAGCCGGACCGGGCCTGCCTGCACGACCACCGGCACGAGGGGAAGCGGTGGCGACTCCTCGTCCCTGGCGCTCAGGTGGCCAAGGTCGATCCAGGTTGGGGCGGTGGGCCTCACACCCAATGCTCTCCCGGACGGGGAAGGCCCAGGAACGCCACCTGTTGGAGCAGCCCTTTGCGCTTCATCCGGCGGATGAGTCGCGTTAGGTCGTCGTCCGAGTCGATGATAATGCGGCGGCGGATGGCGACGAATTTGCCGCCGTAGACGTCGAGGTTGATCGGCTTGCGGGTGGGAGCCGGGAGGTGGTATTCCTTCACGGAGTTCCCTTTCCGGGCGCGAGGAGTCTTCGCTGGCATATAAGTTCGAACGGGAGATGAGTGAAAGCGCGCGAACATAAAGTTGGTGGACACGCGGCGCGTCCGCTCGACCACCGGGACTCGCCCTCGCGTGTCAGGGGCCCAACGTGGCCTCGGGTGGATTGCCAACGAACCTTCATAAGACCGGCGCGGGCTGGAAGGGCCCGGGGTTTTCGTTGCACCGAACGCGGATTGTCCGGCTTGTCTTCGTTGGCGGGGCGCTGGGGCTGCTGGCGCTATTTGCGATTGCGGCGCTCGCGCAGGCTTGCAACAACCCGGGATTTGCCACGAACGGCCGCTATGGCGCCTTCGACCTGGACAGCGACGGGTACAACGATTCGGTGTCGGTGAACCTGGTTTACCCTGGAAATTACGCCAACGCCTCCTCGATCACGATCCGCGAAACGCTTGAGTACCAGAATGGGACGCCCATCGACACCAATGTGAGCGGCACGTCGGTTTACCTCGGCCCGCCGTCGGACGCGACATTCATTGTCGCAAGCTTGCACATGAGCGCGTCCAATGCGACGGGGACCGTGGTCGTCCGGGCGACGATGGACGAAGGCGCCGGCCCGTGCGACTGGAACAACACGACCTTCTTCCTTTACCCGCTTGGCCGTTACGCGCCGACGGTGAGCGCGTCGGTGGGCGCGCTCCAGGCCGACGAAAACGCCTCAGCGACCTACGCGGTCCGGGTGGGGAGCCTCGGGAACCTGCCGGATATCATCAACCTCACCGCGGTCTCGTCGCTGGGGTGGAGCGTCAGCATCTCGCCGGACAATGTGACCCTCGACCCCGGCGCCTTCACGGTGGTGAACGTGACGGTGCGCGCGGCGCACAATGCAGCGGCGCTCGCCGTGGATTCGACGATGGTCACCGCCGCATCCTTCAGGAACACGGCGGCCAATGCGACGGTCGGCCTTGTAACGACGGTGAAGGCCCAGGTTTTCCTCCCGCAGCTTTCCTCCCTTGCGCCTGTGCAGACGGCGCCGCCCGGCGCGGTGGCGCAGTTCACGGTCACCGTTAGGAACGGCGGGAACAATCACGACGTGATCGCGGTCGCGGCGCCGTCGGCCCCCACCGGCTGGACGATCGGGCTCTTTGCGAGCTCGTTTTCCCTTGACGCGGGCGCCGCCGCGACGCTCACGCTGAATATCTCGGTCCCGGCGACGCTCACGGGGCTCTTCGTCTGGTCGCCGACGCTAAGGGCGACTTCGGCCGACGGAGTGACGGTCGGGACGCTTGTGATTGAGGCCCACCTGCAGTTGCCCGACTACGCGATCGCGTCCGGCGACATTTCCGTTTCGCAGGCGCACCCGCCGGTCGGATCCGCGGTGCCCGTGATCGTAACGGTGCACAACATCGGCCTCCAGGTGGCCGCCGAGGTGGCGGTGAGCCTTTCGGATGGAACGACGAACCAGACGCTGACCGTGTCGGTCGGCGCGGTGACCGGGAGCGCGATCGCAACGTTCACCTGGACCGCGCTGGCGGGGAGTTCGACCCTCACGGCGACGGCTGACTCGTCGCACTCGCTGCCGGAGGCCGATGAGGCGAACAATGCGGCGAGCGTGACGGTCGTGGCCGACGCCCCGCCGACAGCGGCCGTGGGGAGCGCGGCGGTGTCGAGCCACCCCGGCGATGCCGTGACGATATCGGCGGCAGGCTCGACGGACGCGGACGGAACGGTCGCGGCGTACCGCTTCGACTTCGGCGACGGGGCGGACTCCGATTGGGTAACGACGTCCTCGGTGCAGCACACCTACGCGGCCGCCGGGACCTACACCGTCAAGGTCCGCGTGCGGGACAACAACGGCGCGGAGAGCCAAAACGTGACCTCGACGGTCACGGTGGCCGCCAAGCCCTCGACGCCTGGGTTCGAAGGCGGCCTTGCGATTGCTGCCGCGGCCGCCGTTGCAACCGGGATGAGCGTTTTGGGGGCGCGCCGCCGCCGATAGCGCTTCCGCTGCGCCACCTCAGTTTCGCCCTCGCGCGTCACGGGCCCTTGCGGGGCCTCGGGTGGAGGGCGGGCGGAATCATTAGCAACAGGCGTAGGTAGGTTTCAGATTCAGGGCTTTCGAGTTACGCCCATGTGGACGACGCGGTTGCACACAAGCGCGTGGCGCGCGCAGAACTCGTCCCAGGCGTCGTTGTAGTTCGTGTCGTCGCTGAGGATGAGACCGCCGGCGCGCACCTTGGGCAGGGCCGCCTCGAACTCGAAGATCATGCTCTCCTTCGAGTGGTCACTATCATGAAAGAAAATGTCCACCCATTTGAGGGAACCAAGAAGCTTCGGCAAAAGGTCGCGACTGTCGCCAAGTTGAAGGTCCCATCGGTCGCGAAGTTGATCGGGAACTATCCATCCGGGGGCCTTTCCAGGCGGGAGCGCCACGCCCTCCCCGACGTTCGGCAGGTCGATGGAATGAAGAGTCCCCTTTCCGTTTTCGGCCATTGCCAGGAGCAAATGGGCGGAGGACACCCCGCTCGCCACACCCGTTTCGACCACCACGTCCGGCTGGAGCGCGCGCACGAGGACGTAAAGTTCGGCAGCTCGGCCAAAGGCTCCCCGTGTGGCACCGAAGCTCTCGACAAGGTGGGTCTGGAAAGAATCGAGCTGGAAGGCACGGCGGAACTTGACGATCTCGGCCTTCGGGACGCCCGCATAGGTTGCGAGAAGGCTCCAACGGCGAAGGTAATTCCATGCGAGCCCCGGGTTGCGGGCGGCGCGGCGCAGATCCCCGCCGAGGGTCCGGCCGGTGCGCAGGGCCATCTCGATCCCCCTCACAGCGAATGTTTGGGGCGGGACGGGAGACGATGGGCGTGCTGGCCCTTATCGACCCTCGCCAAGAGCACGATCCCTTCGCGCAGGCCGCGCGGCAACATTCCCTCGACGGACTTGCGCAGCTTGCGGTACTTTCCACCGTACCCGGTGACCCCCGACCACCAGACGGTATCCATTCCGTGCAAGGCGAGCGCCTCGACGAGGGCTGCTGGCGTAAAGACGCGGATGTGATCGTGGGAGTGGATCTGTTTCCTCCATTCTTGGGGGCCCATTCCCAGCCGCAGGAAAGGGTAGGGTGTGTAGGCCGGCGGGACGTGGCCCGCGAGGAAGAAGATGCGGGAGTACCACGAGGCGAGGTTCGGCGTGGTTACGGCGAAGGTGGCGCCGTCGGTGGCGACGCGGACAAGCTCGTCGAGGAAAACGGGGAGGTTGTAGACGTGTTCGATGATCTCGCCGAGGAAAACGAGGTCAAAGCGGCCTTCCTTCAGCGGCGCACATGTGAGGTCCGCCCGAAGGACCTCAGCGCCGGGTTGGGCGGGGATCTTGAGGGTGTTTGCCTGGACAATGCGGGCGTCGGGGAAGATCGCCCGGAGCGGCTGGTAGGTCTCCGGCGTGCCGCCGACGTCGAGAATGGACTTCGGTGGGGTCGCGACGCGCTCGGAGAGCCAGCGCATTCGCCATTCCGCGGAGTAGTTGCTCACGGCGGTCACTCCCTGCCCTTGCGCGTGGGGGATGGACTAGGAGCGCCGTTTGCGCCCGGCCTTCAGCTTTTCAAGCAGAGCGAGTCTCGAAGACTCCGGCTTGGCGCCGGCATGCGCGGCTACGGTGTCGAGGATTGTGCTGCGCCAGGGCTCCTCCTCGAGCCCGAGGATGATGTTGGCGCGCAGCCAGTCCTGCTTCGTGCCGATGTCGAGGCGGCGGCCGTCGAATTCGAATGCGTAGATCGGGCGGCGCTTGAGCAGGAGGCGGAGCGCGTCGGTGAGCTGGATCTCCTGGTTCTTGCCGGGCGGCGTGTTCTCGATGGCGACGAAGACGTCGGGCGTGAGGGCATAGGCGCCCACGATCCCGAAGTCGGAGGGCGCTTCGTCGGGCTCGGGCTTTTCGACGAGCCCTTTGATTCGGTGGAGGCGCGTGCGGTACGTCCCGCGGACGCGCGGCGGCAGGGCCTCGCGCGATAGCTCGACGATGCCGTAGTCCTTGATCTTCTCCTGGCGGACGCGCTCGACCGAGATGACGGGCCCGCCGACGGCGTCGAAGGCCTCGACCAGCTGTTTGGTACACGATTTTCCGGAAAGCGTCGAGCCCGCGCCTGGCCCTGTGAAAATGGTGTCGCCGAGGAGCACGACGAACGGGTGGTCACCGACGAACTGGCGTGCTTGGTAGACGGCATCGGCAAGCCCGGCCTGGTGGCGCTGGCGCACGTAATGAATCGAAGCGCGTGAAGAGAGCTCGTCGAGTTCGTCGAGGTGCGCCCTCGGTTCGCCAGGGCCCACCGCCGCGTCGAGCTCCGTCGAGTGGTCGAAGTGGTCCTCGATCGCGCGCTTGCCGCGGCCGGTGATGACGAGGATGTCGGTGAGGCCGGCAGAGAGGGCCTCCTGCACGACGTATTGGATGACGGGGCGGTCGAGGGCCGGGAGCATCTCCTTGGGCATCGATTTCGTGGCCGGGAGGAAGCGGGTGCCAAGGCCGGCGGCGGGGATGACGCAGCGGGTTGGGGGCATCAATGCGCGTATCATCTTGAGGTATATGGAAGCGTAACGCTCCGAGGGCATCCCAAGCCCGATCTGTGAACGGGGTGGAAATCGAATGCGTCCGTCAGCCCGCGGGCCTAGACCGCCAAAGGTTGATTAGCGGCGAACAATTCGTGCGCCCCGAGGACGCCAGCGATGCGGATTGCGCTGGCCAGCACGCCGCTCCTCGGGCCCGACGGCGGCGACCGCCAACTGATGAGGCTCGCCCTCGAACTTCGAAAACTCGGCCACGACGCGCGAATATTCACAAACGCCCTGGACCGCGAGAAGTGTTACCCTCAGCTCAACGCTGAACTGGACATCCGCGTCGTGCAAGCGGGACGCGCTCACCGGGGGATCGAGTTCGTGGGCCAAAGACTTCGGATTCGATCCATGCAACGAGCCGGAATGGAGTGCCTTTCTGATGCAATCGGCGATGGCTTTGACATCGTAAACGGTCACAACTACTACGCCAATTGGCCGGCGGCGCGTGTGAAGGAGTCGCGCGGCATCCCGGCTATATGGATGTGCAACGAGCCTCCTTTTTGGTATCACACGCCGGATGCTCAGTTTCCATTTCAGCGAACCATTGAAGGTGTCTGGCTTCGCATTGTGGACACTCCCGCAGCAGAGGCGATGGACGCGATTACGGTCCTCGACCAGAAGAACGCAAAGCGTGTCCGGGATTATTATGGGGTGGAGGCGACCGTCGTACGATCTGGTGTCGATGCAGAGTTCTTCGACTCGGTTGGGCGCGCAGACCTCCGAGCGGAACTAGGCCTCGAAGGGAAGTTCGTGCTCCTGCTGATCGGCCACGCTTCCAAAGTGAAGGGGCAACGCGAGAGCTTGCAAGCCCTGAGGTCGATCGCCCGAGACGTTGAAGGAGCCCACCTTGTCATGGTTGGAGGCGGCGTGAAATGGATGTATGGCCCTGTAGCGAAAGAATTTGGTGTCTCAGATCGGGTGACTTTCTTGGAAGGCGTTTCCGATGATTACTTGGCGTCGCTGTACGCAACGGCGGACGTTGTCTTGTTCCCGGCAAACCAAACCTGGGGCCTGAACGTGACGGAGGGAATGGCCGCGCGCCGTGCCGTCGTGGTCGCTGACGGGGCCGGCGTGAGCGAGATTCTACAGGACGGGAAGACGGGGCTCGTCATTCCCTATGGGAATGTCGAAGCGATTGCCTCCGCCGTCGTTACGCTGTATTCAGACCCGGAGCTGCGATTGCGGCTGGGCGCCGCCGGTCATGACTTCGTTCAGTCACAACTCAGTTGGGAAAACTACGCGAAACGCATGATCGAGGTCTACGAGCGGTGTCTTTCTAGTTGATCGCGGCGGATGCGCGCATCACGGCGCATTGCTTGCGCCCTACCCGGTCCGTTTGGGGTGTTGCCATGGCGGTTAGCTTTGGAGTTCGTGGGGGAGCGGACCCACGCCTTCATGGAGGCGGTGGCGGATCAGGTCAGCGATTGCCTGGCGCCTCCCCAGCGGCCGGAATTCGGTACCGTCCGACGTTCGGCGGAATTCCACCCGGACGTACAAGACGTTCAGTGAAAAATCTACGAGCTTGTGAACCGCTTTCCAAGGGACGAAGCTCCGATACAAACGGTGTAGGTCGAGCCCTGTTTGGGGCGTCACCTTTGACCCGAACGTGAACCCGCCATTACGGAATCGCACTGTGCAGCGGTGGTTCTTCCACCCGTAAATCCTTTCGGCAAAACGCGTCGGCGTCTCGATGTATCCACCCCTCGCGACGCGCGTGAGCTCCGCAAGCGCGGCGGGCGGATTGGCGGCGTGCTCCAAGACATGGACCGCGTAAAGGTAGTCGAACACTGCATCACGGAACGGTAGGTGTTCAATGTCCGCGAGCAGGAACGGCCGCCCGTCACGGACGAGGTCCGACCCACGTTCGAGGTTTTCCATCAAGGCGTCACAAAGAACGGTCGCGGCCTTATGGGGGCGGCCGCCCGATCCGACATCAAGGACGCGAATAGAGGGACCCCCTTGGACATGGCGCCCATCCAGCCAGCGGCGTCAATTCGGCCCGCCCAGGTCGCCCGGCCGCGTGCGGGGCGCTGGTGCCTCGGCGAGTCTGTCGAGAAATGGCCGTGGAGTCGAGAGCCCCCCGAAATAAGCGCGGGCGACGACCAAATCGGCGTGCCCCATCCGCGCACCGAGGGCCTGCATCCGGTACCACATGTTTGTATCGGCGGATTCAAGCCACACCCATGAAGCAGGACTGTACCTCAGGAACCGGAGCCGCGACGAATAGAGAACAGTCGAATGATGGATTTCTAGCCAACTTG
>JBGQKI010000038.1:0-29230 GCA_041499475.1 Thermoplasmata archaeon | reverse complement strand
TCGCTCTCGATCCTCGGCGCGAGCAGGTACATCACGCTGCCGTCGCCCTCGGCGATCTTGAACTCGACGCGCACGGGGTAGTCATTGCCAAGGTTCAGCGTGACATCCTGCCCCGGCGGGATCGCGCGGATCATGTTCGAGAAGTAGTCCAGCGAGAAGAGCGAGCGGGCCGCCTCCTTCGCATCGAGCGACTTCAGCAGGTCCTTCTTGAGCTTCAGCGAAACGGAGTCCGTGTCGCCTTCGCAAGCGAGCTCGAACCCATCGGAAGCGACCTTCAGCGCGATGTGGTCGGAGACCGACTCCGACGCGCGGATGCCCTGGCTGAGGTCGTCGACCGAGAGCGTCACCTTCGCGGGGTACGCGAGGTTCGGCACCTTGGGGTCGCTCATCCCCGTCGTGTCGACAAGCGACATGCGCCGCGTGATGTTCGCGATCGAGAGCACGAGCTTGTTCTGGTCCTCGTTGTGCTCCATCGAGAGGATGTCGCCCGCCTTCGCGAGCTTCAGCACATCCTTCAGCTTCTCGATGTCGACGCCAAGTTCGCCCGACGAGGCCTTGAGCTCTTCGAAGGCGTCCTTGCTGAGCTTGAGTTCGACCATCGCGACATGCGCGGGGTCTACGGCCTTCAGCGAGATTCCATCCTGGCCCACCGAGAGCTTGACCTCGTCGACGAGCGTCGAAACAACGTTGATGATCTCTTTGAGGATGTCCGCCTTCACCTTCGCCTTGAATGCCATATCCAGACCTCGTGACTTCGCCCCGATTGGCGAATGGGTAGATAAGCCAAACGGGGGGCGCATTGAAGGCTGGTGGGAGGAAGCGTTTTTGCGCCGCGCGCGTTTGCGGTCGCAGAGGTGCAGTGGCATGGTCGAAGCGGGCGAAAAGGCTCCAGACTTCGCGGTGAAGGACCACGAAGGAAAGACGGTGAAGCTGTCGGACTTCAAGGGCAAGAAGGTCGTGCTGTACTTCTACCCCAAGGACTTCACGAGCGGCTGCACGAAAGAGTCGTGCGACTTCCGCGACCGGTCGGGGGAATTCAAGGACACGGCGATCCTCGGCGTGTCGAGCGATGGCGTCGACAGCCACGAGAAATTCCGGCACAAGTACAACCTGCCGTTCAAGCTGCTCTCGGACCCCGACCAAGAGGTCCAGAAGAAGTACGGTGTGTGGGGCGAGAAGTCGATGTACGGGCGGACTTACATGGGGACCGTGCGGACGACTTACTTGATCGGGCCTGACGGTAGAGTTGCCAAGGCGTGGCACCGGGTGAAGGTCGACGGGCACGTGGATGAGGTGCTCGAGGCTGCCAAGGCCCTCTCCTAATGGCACGATGGCCAACCTGGCCCGCCCCCTCGCGATCTGGGGAAGTCAGCTTCGCGCGGCCTCTTCGCCAAGGGCGACCAACTCAAGGAAGAGCGCTGTGCTGAGGTGATATTCCAGCGCAAGCAACCGGTCGAGGAGCGCCCTAAATTCGTCGAATTCGATTCGCCTCGCGACCACGTTGTCGAGGAGCACGAAGGGGGTTGATCGAACACGCACTCCGAAGTGCTTCGCGGCACGGATTGCGGCGAGGTCATCGATCACCGCGATCGCTCCTTTGACCTGGCTTGCAAGCGCGATGACGCTCAGTTCGCCCGGATCAAGTCGTGGCGGGGGGAGCTTGAGCGAAGGCGCCTCGCGGATCTCGATGGTGTTCTCGGCGACGAGGCGACGGACGGAGAGGGCTTCGCGGAACCCCCGTTCCAGTCCAACGGTGACCTCCGCCATAACCTGCGGAGTGGTGAAGACCGGCTCGAAAAGGCCAAGCGCCTCCAACTTGCCGAGCTTGGCCAAAAAGATGAGCGGCGAGGCGTTAACGACGGCGGCGGGGCCCATGCGCACGCTCCTTGGCGAGCGACGCCCGCAATTCGGCGAGTTGCTCGCGCAGCAATTCCTCGTCGGTGCGGAACGGGACGCCTCGCGCCTTGAGTTCGTCGAGGAATTCCCAAAGGCTAAGGCCCGCCCCGCTGGCGGCCGCCCAGGCGCTCGCCTCGCCGCGTTGGTATTCGAGCACGGCCTCTTCCGTAAGCACCTCGCGCACGCCTTTGTCGAGGGCGCGCCGGATGAGGGAGGAGCGCTCCACCTTGAGGCGCTTGGCAGCCTCGGTGAGCCGGCTCAAGTCCTCGGCGGGCAAGCGGACGGTCGTGATCCGGGCCGCGGCCATGAAGAATACGTCTCTGTTTGTCGTATTAATTCTATGCTTCCCTCGAGGGGAAGAGCCGCGTGGATAGGCCCACCGCCGGCCCCCGGACCGCTACTGATTCTCTCTCCACCGGTGCTGGCAGCGCACGCAGATGTAGAACCGCGTCTCCGGCTCATCGGCTCCCCTCGTCTGCTGCATCATCCAGTAGGCTTCGTTGAAACTGCACTTGGGGCACATCGTGCGCGTCTTCGGCAGGATCTCCGGTGCGTTCTTGTCCACGACGAGCCGCTGCTTCTCGTCATTGATCGAGCGCGTCTTGCCCGCCTCGGCATCCTGCTTCGCGCTCGACACCCTCGTGCCACACTTCCGGCAGACCATGCTGCCGCCGCCTCCGGGGAAAAGCAGCGAATGGCAGTTCGGGCAAAACACGGCCTTTTCCCCCCCTCAGCGCACTCTCGTTCGCGTTAGCGCGGCTTAAAGGATTTGGTGATCGCTCGAAGGGCGCGCGCCGCGCCTTGAGCTAAACTCACTTCGCGGGCGGAGCGCCGCCATCGTCGCCGTCGTCGGCTTCGTCACTGCCCTCGACCTCGGGCTCCTCATCGTCGGGCTCGCCCTCTTCGCCCGGCGGCGGGGCCGTCTCCTCGACCGCACGGTACTCGCCGATCTCGGCCTCCGCTTCGACGAGCCGCGACACGCCGATCACGCGGTCGCCCTCATCGATGCGGATGATGCGCACACCTTGGGTCGCGCGGCCGAGGACCGAGATCTCCGAGACGCGCGTGCGGATCATCATGCCGGACTTCGTGGTCACGAGGATCTGATCGGCTTCCTCCACGCGCCGCACACCCACAACGGGCCCGCCCTTCTCGGTGACCTTCATGTTCTTGACGCCGCCCGCGCCGCGGTGCGTCTTGCGGTACGCCGCGACCTGGGAGCGCTTCCCGTAGCCCTTTTCGGTGATCGAGAGCAGGATGTCCGCCTCCTTCACGATCGCCGTGCCGATGACCTCGTCGCCGGGCTTCAAGCGGATCCCGCGCACGCCGTGCGCGTTGCGGCCCATCGCGCGCGCCGCCTTGGCGTCGAAGCGGGCGGCCTGCCCGAGCTTCGTAGCGATCACGACTTCATCTTCGTCGGTGCACAGCCGCACATCGACGATGCGCTCGCCTTCGTCGAGCACGGTTGCGATGATCCCCGTCACGCGGGGGTTTGCAAACTGCGTGAGCGAGGTCTTCTTGATCGTGCCCTTGTTCGTCGTGAAGATGAGGTGCTTGCCTTCCTCGAACTTTTCGACCGGGATGTGGGCCGCGATGAGTTCCCCTTGCTCGAGCCGCGGCAAGAGGTTGATGATTGGCATCCCCTTCGATTGGCGGTTGCCCTCGGGGATCTGGTAGGCCTTCAGCCAGTACGCGCGACCCTTCGATGTGAAGAAGAGCAGGAAGTTGTGGTTCTTCACCGTGACCACCGACTCGATGAAGTCCAATTCCTTCGTCGTTGCCGCAATGCGGCCCTTCCCGCCGCGCTTCTGCGAGCGGTAAGCGTCCGGCGTCTGGCGCTTCACATAGCCCTCGTGCGAGATCGTCACGACGACCTCGATGTTGGGCACGAGGTCCTCGAGCGAGACCTCCGCGAGGTCGTCGACGATCTGCGTGCGCCTCTCGTCGCCGAAGCGGTCCTTGAGCTCGGCGAGGTCGGCCTTGATGATGGCAAGCACCTCGTTGCGGTCCGCGAGGATCTTCTCGAGCCTTTGGATGAGCTTCTGGACATCCGACAGCTCCTGCTTGAGTTCGCCGACCTCCAGGCTCGTCAAGCGGCGCAAGGGGAGTTTCAGGATCTCGCGCGACTGGATATCGCTGAAGAAGAAGTGCGAGATGAGGCTCTTCTCGGCCGCCTCCGCGTCCTTGCTCGCCCGGATGACCTTGATCACGGCGTCGATCTGCTCGACCGCCTTCACGAGGCCCTCGAGCACGTGGGCCCGGTCGCGCGCCTTGCCAAGGTCGAACTGCGTTCGCTTCGTGATGACGAGCTCGCGGAATTCAAGGAACCGCTGCATCATCGCGCGCAGCGTGAGCACCTGCGGCTGGCCCTCGACGAGCGCGAGGTTGATCGCGCCGAAGGTGGCCTGCAGTTCGGTGTGCTTGTACAGCTGGTTCAGGATGATCTCGGGAAACACGTCGCGGCGAAGCTCGATCACAATGCGCATCCCGTCTTTGTCCGACTCGTCGCGGAGGTCGGTGATCCCCTCGATCTTGCGCGCCTTGACAAGGTCCGCGATCTGTTCGAGGATTTTCGACTTGAGCACTTGGTAGGGGATCTCATCGACAACGATGCGGTTCTTGTCCTTCTCCATGGGCTCGATGTGGGTCTTTGCACGCACGCGGATCTGACCGCGCCCGTTGGTGTAGGCCTCGGCGATCCCCGCGCGGCCGTAGATGATGCCGCCGGTGGGGAAATCGGGCCCCGGGACGATCTTGAAGAGCTCGTGGTCGGCCAGGTCGGGCCGCTCGATGAGCGCCGAGAGTCCGTCGCAGATTTCCGCCATGTTGTGCGGCGGGATGTTCGTCGCCATCCCGACGGCGATCCCCTGCGAACCATTGAGCAGGAGCGTCGGGACCCTGGCCGGGAGCACATCGGGCTCCTTCAGCGTCCCGTCGAAGTTGTCGCGCATCGGCACGGTTTCCTTGTCGATGTCGGCGAGCATCTCGTCAGAGACCTTGGTGAGCCTCGCCTCCGTGTAGCGCATCGCCGCGGCGCCGTCGCCGTCGACCGAGCCGAAGTTGCCCTGGCCGTCGACGAGCGGGTAGCGCATCGCGAAGGGCTGCGCCATGCGCACGAGCGCGTCGTAGACCGACTGGTCGCCGTGCGGGTGGTATTTGCCCAAAACTTCTCCGACGATCCTCGCGCACTTCTTGTAAGCGCGGCTTGACCCGACCCCGAGTTCATTCATTGCGTGCAGGATTCGACGGTGGACGGGCTTGAGGCCGTCGCGGACATCCGGGAGCGCGCGGCCGACGATGACCGACATCGAGTAGTCGATGTACGACTCCTTCATCTCGGAGGTGATGACGCGGGGCTTGACGAGGAAGGCAAACGGAGGCGGGGCCTCTCCGGGGCGCTTCTCGTCGACCAAAGCCGGTCCCCCTTAGATGTCCAAGTTGGCGACCGCGCGCGCGTGCTCCATGATGAAGGCGCGCCGCGGCTCGACTTCGTCGCCCATGAGCGTTGAGAAGAGCGCATCGGCCGCCACCGCGTCTTCGACCGTGACCTGGAGCAGCACGCGCTTGGCCGGGTCGAGCGTGGTTTCCCACAATTGGGCCGGGTTCATTTCTCCAAGACCCTTGTAGCGGGAGATCGCGATTTTCTCGCCGCCCAAGTCCTTGACCGTCTTGTCCTTTTCCTGCTCGCTGTAGGCGTAGTAGACTTTCTTCTCTTTCTCGAGCTTGTAGAGCGGCGGCTGGGCGATGTAGATGTAGCCTTTGTCGATGAGCGGGCGCATGTTGCGGTAGAAGAAAGTGAGCAGAAGCGTCCGGATGTGGGCTCCGTCGACATCGGCGTCGGTCATGATGATGACGCGGTGGTAGCGCGCGCCCTCGATCGAGAATTCGTCGCCGATGGAGGTGCCAAGGGCGGTGATGAGTGCCTGGATCTCGTTGTTCTCGAGCGCCTTCTCCAGTCGGGCCTTCTCGACATTGATGATCTTGCCGCGCAGCGGCAGGATGGCCTGGAACACGCGGTCGCGGCCCTGCTTGGCCGAGCCGCCGGCCGACTCGCCTTCAACGATGAAGATCTCGGAGCGGGCCGGGTCGCGCTCGGAGCAGTCCGCGAGCTTGCCCGGAAGCGAGGCGGAGTCGAAGAGCGACTTGCGGCGGGCCATCTCGCGCGCCTTGCGCGCCGCTTCGCGCGCGCGGGCGGCCGCAAGCGCCTTGGTGACAATGATTTCGCCGACCCCCGGGTGCTCGTCGAAGTACTGGTTGAGCTGCTGGTAGATCGCCGACGACACGAGCCCCGTCATCTCGCTGTTGCCGAGCTTCATCTTCGTCTGGCCCTCGAACTGCGGGTTCTTCAGCCGCACCGACAGGATCGCGGTGAGGCCCTCGCGAACATCGTCGCCGCCGATCCCGACCTCGGAGGACTTCAGCAGGTTGCGCCGCTTGGCGTACTCCAGGATGCAGCGCGTGAGCCCTTGCCTGAAGCCGATGAGGTGCGTGCCGCCTTCGACCGTGTGGATGTTGTTGGCGTAGGCGTACACGCTCTCCGAGTAGCTGTCCGAATATTGGAGCGCGCACTCGACCTCGTGCGTGCCGTTGGCGGTCCGCAGGTAAACGACATTCGGGTGCAGCGGCGTCTTCGAGGAGTTGAGCCACTGGACGAACGCGACGACTCCGCCGTCGGCCTTGAACACCTCTTTCTTGATGTTCGCCGGGTCGCGGGTGTCGGTGAAGGTGATCGTGAGGCCCTTGGTGAGGAACGAGAGTTCGCGCAGCCTGTTCTGCAGCGTCTCGTACGAGTATTCGGTGGTCTCGAAGATCTTGGTGTCGGGTTTGAACCGCTGGATCGTCCCGGTGATGTCGGCGGTGCCGACGATTTCGAGCGGCGTGGTGGGCACTCCGTACTCGTAACGCTGCTTGTACAGCTTGCCGTTGCGGGCCACGCGCACCTCGAACCATTCCGAGAGCGCGTTCACCACCGACACGCCGACCCCGTGCAGTCCGCCCGAGACCTTGTACGACTTGTCGTCGAACTTGCCGCCCGAGTGCAGCACCGTGAGCACGATTTCCACGGCGGGCTTGCCGTACTTCGGGTGCACGTCCACCGGGATGCCGCGGCCGTCGTCTTCGACGGTCACCGAGCCCTCGGGGTTCAGCGTGACGCGAATTTCCGTGCAGAAGCCCGCAAGCGCCTCATCGATCGAGTTGTCCACGACTTCGTACACGAGGTGGTGAAGGCCGCGCGCGTCGGTCGAGCCGATGTACATCGCCGGCCGCTTGCGGACGGCTTCAAGGCCCTCAAGGACCTGAATCGATTCGGCGGAGTATTCACTGCTTGCACTCACTTTCCCACGCTCCTTTGCAGGCTTTGCCACCCATCCCTGGTGTGCGGAAAACACGCGTTTGTCGTGCGTTTTCCAACGGTCATGCCGTACTTGATTCGGGCATGATTTTGGGCCGATTCTACGGCCGCGTCTTTATAAAGCCTATTATAAATAAACCCTCCGGTGCGAGTCGTTGAATTTGGGCCTTTCCGGGAGGGACGTTTTGGCATAGCTGGCTACCAAGCCTTCCGCCCCTATTAATACGCGCCATCCGGGGGACTGAAAGCCCGAAAAATGGGGTATATCGGGCAGGAGAGGCCTCTCCTGGACGAGATGAGCGAGGAATCGGGGCCCGGTAAAGGCCAGCCACCCCAGCCCCGCCGGATCGTCTGCGACACTTCCGTGCTCCTCGCCGGCGGCGACCCGCGCGGGACGCCCGACGACGAGATTTTTGTGACCCCGTCGGTGCTCGACGAGGTGAAACGGCCCGACGACCGCGAGCGCCTCGAAACACTTCGCGAGATCGGGCTGCGCATTCAGTCCCCGACCGCGGCGTCGCTGCAGGTCATCGAGCAGGCGGCGTTGGCCACCGGCGACGGATCTCGCCTTTCGAAGCCGGACAAGGAACTGCTTGCCCTTGCCGCCGACCTGAAGGGCGAACTCCTGACCGACGACCGGTCCATGCAAAACGTGGCCGCCACACTGAAGATCCCCTACCGCGGCTTCTCGCAGTCGGAGATCAAAGGCGTCTGGCACTGGCAAAGCGTGTTCCGCTGCGTCGGCTGCGGGCGCACCTACGAGAACGAGCCGCCCAAGGGCGAATGCATCGTCTGCGGCCACCAGGTCCGCAAGAAGCACTGGCGCGTTCCGATGGGCGAGGCGGCCGGCCCGAAACGGCGCCAGGCGCGCGAGTGAGCCTGCCCCCCGAAGGGTCTTTGTGGGCGCAACGGTTGGTCGGACTCCGGTGGTGGCGCGGTGGCCGACGACGAGTTCCGCGTGACGCCATGGGAAGTGCAGGGCGATGTGGACTACGCGCGCCTCATCAAGCAGTTCGGCGTGGACGCGCTCGACGAGGCGACGCTTGCGCGCCTCAAGAAGGCCGCCGGCGGCGAACTCCACCACCTCCTTCGCCGCGGCTACTTCATTTCGCACCGCGACCTGAACTGGGTGCTCGACGAATACGCGAAGAAGAACAAGTTCTTCCTCTACACGGGGCGCGGGCCCTCAGGGCCAATCCACCTCGGCCACCTGATCCCCTGGATCGCGACGCAGTGGCTCCAGGAGCGCTTCGATGTCGAGGTCTACTTCCAGCTCACCGACGACGAGAAATTCCTCTTCAACGACGACCTGACCCTCGAGGACACGGCGAAGTGGGCCGTCGAAAACGCGCTCGACTTCCTCGCGCTTGGCTACAAGCCGGGCAAGACGCACCTCATCTGGGACACGCGCCACGCCGGCGTCATGTACCCGCAGGCCATCCGTGTGGCCAAGAAGCTCACCTACTCCACCGCCAAGGCCGTGTTCGGGTTCGAGCCCTCCTCCAATGTTGGCGAGATCTTCTACACGAGCATGCAGTCGGTCCCGGCGTTCCTGCCCTCCGTGCTGAAGGGGAGGAACATCCCGTGCCTCGTGCCCATGGGCATCGACCAAGACCCGCACTTCCGCGTCGCTCGCGACATCCTGCCAAAGCTCGGGTACCTCAAGCCCGCCGCGCTCCACAGCAAATTGCTGCCGGGACTCACCTCGCCCGGCACCACGAAGATGAGCGCCTCGGACCCCAACAGCGCGATCTACACGAACGAGACGGCGAAGCAGGTCCGCGCCAAAGTGATGAAGTACGCGTTCTCAGGCGGGCAAGCGACGACCGAGGAGCACCGGAGGCTCGGCGGGAACACGGATGTTGATGCCTCGTACCGGTGGCTTTCGCTGTTTGAGCCTGACGACCGCAGGATCGAGAAGATCGGCGAGGACTACCGCTCGGGCAAGATCCTTTCGGGCGAGATGAAGCAGCTCTTCGTCGACCACATCAATGCCTTCCTCGAAAAGCACCAAGTTCGGCGCGAGGCGCTGCGCCCGAAGCTTGAGAGCTTCATGCTCAAAGTGTAAGAGTCGAAGGCGCACTCGCACGGCGGATGGCGCGCAAGGCAGGGACGCCCAAGGAACCGAGCGCGGCGGCCTACGGGCGCCGCGAGGTCCTGCGCGAATCGGCTCGGCTGATTGCTTGGGCCTCCAGCGCGCCGCGGGAACGGCCTGACCCCGAATACATCCACGAATTGCGCGTTCGGCTGCGGCGCACCCGCGCGGTGATGCGGGCGTTTCGGCGGTACTACGGCGCGAGACCGGACTTCGAGGGGCGCGTCGCTCCGCTGCGCGCGCTTGGGCAGGCGCTTGGCCCCATCCGCGACGGCGATGTGACCGCAGCGCTCTTCCGCGAAGTGCTCAAGGGCAGCCCCTACGCACCAAAGGCGATTCTGGGGATGCTCGCACGCCAGGAGACCCTCCAGCGGCGGCGGTGGCGGGGCGTCGAGCAGGCGCTGCGGGGCGTGCGCACGCTCATGCCTTCGCAGCTTGCCCCGGCCCCCTCGCGAGGCCGGGGGCCCGGCCGCCGACTGTCGAAACATGCGAGGCTCACGCTGCTCAAGCGGTTCGACGAGGTCTGGTCGCTGCGCGACGCTCTTCGCACGAGCCAGCCGCCCGACCTGCACGCCCTTCGCGTCGAAATCAAACGGCTCCGCTACACCATTGAGGCCTTCGACGCGCTTCTCGGTCAGGCGGGTCAGGCCTGGGCAAGGACGCTGCGGGAGATGCAGTCGACGCTCGGACTCATCAACGACCATTCGGTCGCGCTCTCGATCGTCGCGCGCGCCCTGCGCACCCCGGACACGCCACTCGAACGAGCAGCTCTCGAACTCGTCGCGCGCATCATCGAGGGCCGACGCGCCGCGCACATCGAGCGCTTCCAAGCGCAGTGGAAAGCGGCCGGGCCCAGGGAACTGCGGGCCCTTTTCGAGAGCCTGTAGGCGCGCTCAGGTGCCCCGGCGCCGGCGCCGCCGAGGTCATGTCAGGAGAAGGCGATCGGTGACAACCTCGCCTTGAAGGTCCCGCCCCTTCAACTGGAATCTTCTAAGCATCGAGCGCCCGCAGTTGATTTCTACTTCCCGTCGGAACAACCCTGGTGGAAGTGGCACATCGCACACCAGATCCCCAGATCGCTTCGTTCCATCAATGCTGAGCGCAACAGCCACACCCCTATCTTTGCAATCGGCGATGACTTTGAAGAGGTGATCCAGATTGAATCGCTGGGCCTTGTAAAGAATTGCTTGCGAGTGTCGGTACGGCGGGTCGCAATAGATGAGGTCGCCGCGGCGCGCCAGGCTCATCGCCTCCGTGTAATGGAGTTGCTCAAAATCGCACCTTCGAGTTCGCTCACTCCAACTCTTGACTCGTTCAGCGAAGGAGGTGGGGGAGATGGGATCGTGAACCCCGCAAGGCGTTGACATGTAACCGTCGGCGTGGCGAAAACGAACCACGCCCCCGTAACATGACCGACTCAAGAATAACAGATCTGCACCATTTGGCCTATCATTATAGCGTCGCTTGATTCGTTCGTACGACTCGCGCTTCTCGCCTGTTTTGAATTCGTTCCAACGTTCCGCATACCAGGAAACTAGCTCGGCCGGGTTTTCCTTAAGACATTGCCAAATTTGGATCAATGGCCCAAAGGTATCCGATCCCAATCCGCGAGGTGGCGCCAGGGTTGCCAACACCGCACCGCTTCCCAAGAACGGCTCAAAATATCGACCGTAAGATGTTGGAAAACTGGAGATTATCGTTGGCGCGTGTCTCTGCTTGTTCCCGATCCATTTGAGAAGTTGGCCGCGAAGAGGGGACCCCACGACTCGTGTTCCTTCCATCGATACTTGAGACATGCTGCTAGGTCCCCTGCCACCCTGAATCGTTGGCCGGCCGAGCGGCCCTGTGCGACCCTGGTCACCAATCCAACCGGCCGCGAACGGCTATATAGGTAACTGGGGGTAAACCGAACGCCCGAAGAGTCCCGTTTCGCGTCGAAGCAACACGAACCGTTTCCAAAGAGTTGCGACGGAAATGAAACATGTTCGCGCAAACACAGGACGAACGGCCTTCTGAGCGGTCCTAAATGAAACCGATCCCCCGATTCGGCGGCCTCGACAAAGAGTTCTGGGCGCACGTTCGAGCGGTGAGCGAATCCGTTGGTTACACGTCGCGACAGGACAGCAGGATAAAGGTACCTGGTCGGACCGAAATCGGAGCGGCTCTTTCAAAGAGGAAGCTGGAGACCACCCATATCTTGACAACTAGTGGCAAGCCGACCGCCCTCGCTCGTTTGTTAGAGGACTACTTTGTCGAAAGGGCGCGAGTTCTCAATTCCGTCGTCGAGCCCCAATTAATGGACTCCGAGGAGGCAAAGGCCCTTTTCGACGAACTTCGCCGGGAGTTGAAGCCAAGCTGCCCACTGCCCATGAACAAACAGACCGGCGATAAGAAAACGAATGCATACCTCACCTGCATCGTGAACATGCTTGTTGAAGCCAATAGCAAGGGCTCAGAGTGCGATTATGACCCTCGGGCCCTGACAACTTTTACCCAGAAGGGAAGACCTTTGAGGACCCTTGCTAGAAGGGTTGATGGCGCGTTTCCTTCGACCGTAAATCCCGTAGCAATCTGGGAGGTGAAGGAATATTATCACACGACGACTTTTGGGAGTCGCGTCGCTGATGGAGTGTACGAGACGCTCTTGGATGGAATGGAATTAGAGGAACTCCGCGGCTCGACCGGCATCATTGCGAGACATTACCTCATCGTCGATTCCCATTTCACTTGGTGGAAGTGCGGGCGCTCCTATCTGTGCAGGATGATCGACATGTTGCATATGGGTTACGTGGACGAGATCATTTTTGGCCGTGAAGTGCTAACGGCCCTCCCGTCAGCAGTGCGCGAATGGGTCGCCAAGGTCGAGAAGGGTCGTTCGGGTTAGAACGAATCGGCCATTCACGCGCCCCGCCGCCGGTGCCGCTGCTGGTAACTCCGGATCGCGCGCAGGAAGTCGATCTTGCGCATCCCGGGCCAGTACACATCCGCGAAGTACAGCTCGCTATAGGCAAGCTGCCAAAGCAGAAAATTCGAGATGCGCTCTTCGCCGCTCGTGCGCAGGATGAGGTCGGGGTCAGGGATCCCGTTTGTGTATAGGTGCTTCGAGAAGATCTCCTCCGTCACATCCTCAGGCTGGATCGTGCCCTCCTTGGCCTCCGTGGCGATCTTGCGCACCGCATTCATGATTTCGTCGCGGCCGCCGTAGGCGACGGCGAGGTTGAGGAGGTAGTTCGTGTTGTTCTTCGTCTTCTCCATCGCGTACGCGATCGCGTCTTGGACCTTCGGCTCGAGCAGGTCGAGCTGGCCGATGACCTTGAGGCGGATCCCGTTCTGCGCCACGCGCGGGTCGTCGGCGAGCTTTCGGAAATTCTCCTCGAACATGCGCATGAGGAATTGCACTTCCTCCGGTTGGCGCCGGAGGTTCTCCGTCGAGAATGCGTAAACCGTGAGGATGCGGATGTTGAGCTCGAGACACCAGTTGAGCAGCTCCTCGAGCTTCTCGCGGCCGTACATATGGCCGTCCATCGGGTTGAGGCCAAGGGACTCGGCAAATCGGCGGTTCCCGTCCATGATGACGGCCACGTGCTTGGGGATGCTCCCGGCTTGGATTTCGGCGAGCAGCCGCTTCTCGTATTGCCTGTAGGCCAGATTCGAGACGGGGCCGTGGCTTTCCTGGGGGTTCGTCAACAGGTCGCGCCACTGCCGCGTTCCGCTAAAAGGTTTCCTTAATCTCTTCGGCGTCCGCCGATGGGAAGCGCGCGGCGGGGGCTACCTCGCCACGTCCGCTGCCTCCGGCCCCATCTCCGCCGCGCCAAGGGCCGCCACAGCGCCGATCATCCCGCGGCCATCGAGCACGACCTCCGCCCCGATCGCGCGCGCCGCAGCCTGCGCCTGCGCTTGCGTGACGATCCCGCGCCTCGCGTGGTCGCAGAAAGCTTCGGCGTCCGAGTACCCGTGGATGAGGATCCCTTCGGCAAACGCAAGGCCCGCTTCCCCCGACTTCGACATCGACTCGACCCACCCGCGGATCTCGACCTTCACCGCCTCCTTCATCCACGGCGCCACCGCACCCTCGATCAGGCTCGCCACGCAATTGGTCGTCTTCTCGCGCACACCCGGGAAGAGCTGGACGACGCGCTGGTTCAACACAGCCATGTCGTCCAAGCCCGCCGTCGCATCGCGCGCAAGCGCCCACGTCGCGCCGCCCTCCTTCGTGTCCGTGTCGTCGATGCCGATGAGCAGCCGGTGCAGGCCGGGCGTCACAACTTCGAGTTCCACCGCGTGGCTGCCGCCCGCCGCCTCGAGGCCCGCCGCCTTGAACTCGGTCACCCCCGCCGCAAGGCCAAACGATGCCGCGAGCCCCACGCCTGCGCCGGCCAGTCCCTTCCAACGCGTCACGACATCCTTCCCGCGGACGAAGCAGTCTTCGAGCGACTCGCCGCCCTTCCCGTGCTCCGCGGGCCCAAACGCCGTGGCCACGGCCTGGCCCGGCCGCTCGCCGAGCTTCGCATCGGTGACGAGCGTGCGCCCTTCGACATGGGTGTCGATCACCGGGCCGCCCGCGCGCTTGCGGTTGGCCGCCGCCCATTCGGCGCCGCCCTGGAGCGCACGCTCCTCGACGATGCGGCAGCGGCGGTGCGCGAGGTCGACCAGCGTGAACACGCGCGAGGCGCCGCGGACGCCCACGATCTTCGTGAGCGCTTCGGGTGTGTAGGCGCGCAGCTCGTCCGGGGTCGGCTTTCGCTCCACGCAACGCCATCGGGCCGCGCCGATAAAAGCCCCGGCGCCCGTTACCCCGGGGGCCTCGGCGCGTAGACGGTCGCCGGCAAGGCCGGCGCGCTTGGCGGGACCGACGGCGCCGGAGGGGCGTCGGGGTCGAAGACCCCGCTCGCGATCATGTTTTTGGCGCCCTGCTGCGCCGTGCCGATCATCCCGACAAAAACGGCGAGCGCAAGGACCGCGATGAAGTTCTCGATGGCAGGCACAAGGGCCATCCACTTCAGCACCCCCAGGAAACTGTTGAGCGTGGCGAGAAGGTCGAGGGTGCTCCCAGAGTTGACCGGGATGGCGTCCACCATCCCGGGCACCACCAGGGCCAGGCCAAGGACGAGGATCGGGCCCATCACGGACATTGCCGCGAACACCGGGCGCCGCCCGCGGCCCGAGTGAGTCATCAGCGTCTGTACGAGCGAGGTCAGCGCGATGCACGAAACAATCGCGGCGCCGATCGAAAGCAGGCTGGCCCAGGCAAGGCCGCCCTGCATGGTGTGGAAAACGGCGGCGAGGCTGGTGATGTCGGCCGCATCAACCGCCGCTTCCGCCGAAACGTTCGTCACGAGGGTGACCACGAAGTAAAGGGCGTAAACGATGGAGGCGACGACCGTGAGGGCAACGCCCCTGGAGACCGCGCGCACATGGGCCGTCCCGAATTCCGGCTTGCCGCGCGAGGTGATTCCGATGGCCACGTACCCCAAAACGGCCCCGACAATCGAGAGGATGCCCCCAACCACTTTCACGACGGTCGCGGCGTTGAGGGTGCTCTGGGCGGCGCCGATGGCCGCCAGGCTGTGGCTGGAGATTGCGTCTTGGAGTTGGCCGCACGCAGCGTAGAGCAGCGCGTTGGAAAGCAGCGCGAAGAGGTTGTATGCGATCATCAGCCCCACGGCCCATTTGAGATAGCGCAGTCCGGCGAAGGTGTCCTTGCCCGGCGGCCGCTGCAGGTACGGGAAGCCGACCGGGACGCCGTAGGGCCCTGGAGCCATCGGGTACCCGGAGTAGGCCGGGTACGGAGGGTACGTCGGAAAATTCGGGTAGGCAGGATAGGTGGGGTACGCCGGGTTCCCCGCGTACGCCGGGTAGGCCGGGTACATCGCAGGCTGCTGCGGGGGTTGCGCCGAGTAGGCGTATCCCGCCGGCGCGGGAGCGGCGTACGGCGCGGGGTACGGCGGCGGGGATCCTCCTGCGTAGGGCTGCGGGGCGGGCGGAGGCGGCCCTTGCAACGGCTGGGCCGGCGCTGGTGGAATCTGCGCGGGGCCCTCGCCACCCGCGGGCGCCGGGCGCGTTTCCACCGGGCGAGCGCGCACAATGGGCGGCGGCGCATCCGGCGCCGTTGGCGGTGAAGGGCGGCGGATGGGTTCAGGCGACAAGAGAATCTCCCGGCGGGGCTCGGAGCCTTTGCGGCGTGGCGATGCGCCCCGCCTGACTTGAAACTTTGGCAGGCCCTGGCGCGTTGGCGGTAGTGTTGGCGCGGCGCGGCTTATGGCGGCGGCGCAGACCTCAAGGTCGGGGGGGCGCCGAGAGCTTGTTTGGCCCCTGGTAGGGCCGGGGCACCGGGTCGGGCACGAATGTCCCGCTAAGGACCATGTTCCGCGCACCCTCCGCGGCGTCGTCGAGCATCCAGTAATAGACGAGGACCGAGATCAAGGCAAGGAACGCCCCAAGGGCGGTGACCAGAATCAGGATCCCAAGCGGAGCAAGCAGCCCGGCAAGCGCGGAAAGCTGCTCCGCCTGGGAGGCAAAACTCCGGGGAACCCCGTCAGATGTTCCCGCGGCAACGATGGAAGCAATCCACGCGAGGACCGGCCCGGCCATCGAAAACACGGCGAAGGTCACGCGCTGCCGGCGGCCAGCTTTGGTCATAAGCTCCCGCACGAGCATCAGCATCGCCACGCACGCGACGCCCGTTCCAAGCAACGCGAGGAGGCTTGTGACCGCGAGACCCGCAAGCGTCCCGCGCAACGCCGCTGAAATGCTAGTCATGTCGGGCCTCGCCATGGCCTCCGCTTCGCCCGCGCCGATGAACAGCGTCACGACGAAGGTTCCGACGAAAATGAGACCGGCGATCACCACCAGCGCCACCGCGCCGGAGACGGCCCGCGCGTGCGAGCTACCGAACTCGCGCCGTCCCCTCGCGATGAACCCGACGCCCACGAGCCCCACGATCGCCCCAGCAAGCCCGACAATGATCGAAATGATCGCCAAGACGCCGGAGATTGCCAGAGTGCCGCCGACGAACTGGAGGCCAGGCCGACCTCCCGGGGCGAGGGCGGCCTGAAGCCCCTCATAGCCGCTGTAGAGCGCCAAGCTAGACAAGACCAAGGTCACGTTCATCACGAACATGATCGCGCACGCCGCTTTCAGGTTGCGAAGACCCTTGAACGTGTTATTTCCAGGCGAGCGCGGCTCGCTCGAATTCCCCGGTTGCTCCCTTTGCGGCGCGGAATCGCTCGGCGGGACTGTCGAAGGCGCGCGCTTTCCCGTTGCCGCCGCCGCGCCGCCGGGCCCAGCGTCGGGGCCCGCTCGATCGCCCGCCTCAACGGGGACGGATCCGTTAGACAACTCAATCTCTCCGTGCGGCCGAAACCTTTCGCGGGGGAGCGATGGCGCGCCTGCGGCTTGAAGCTTTTGGGGTTCCGGGGTTCCTCGCGATACCCTCGGGAAGGGCCCGGCGCGCCAGTCCTTCCACTTAGAGCTTCAGGTGCTCGCCAGGGTTGAGGATCGTGACCTCGCCCTTGTAGCCGCGCTTCTTGCACTGCTCCTCGAACTCAAAGGGGTCGGCCTCGATCGCGGGCCATGTGCTGTAGTGCATCGGCACGGTGACCGGCGCCTCGACGAACGCGGCGGCCCACGCAGCCTCCCGCGTTCCCATCGTGTACCGGTCGCCGATCGGGAAGAGCGCGAGGTCCGGCTTGTAGAGCTGGCCGATGAGTTTCATGTCCGAAAACAGCGCGGTGTCTCCCGCGTGGTAGACCGTCTTGCCCGATTCGATGACCGCACCGCAGGCCGCGCCTCCCGACACCACCGGCCCCTTGGGCGACCGGTAGTCGCTCGAGTGCACGGCCTCGACGAGCCGCACCCGGGTATTCTTGACCTTGACCGACCCGCCCTTGTTCATCGGCTCGGTCTTCACGCCCTGCTCCGCCAGGTACTCGGCGATCTCGTAAACCGCGCAGACCGTCGCGCCATTCTTCTTCGCGATCTCGACGGCATCGCCCAGGTGGTCCGCGTGCCCGTGGGTCACCACGACGATGTCGCAGCGCACCGACCCCGCCTTCAGTTCTGTCTTCGGGTTGCCCGTGATGAACGGGTCGATGACGATCTTGTCCTTGCCGTCGATGAGCCAGGCCGCATGGCCGATCCACTCCGCGCGCATTCCTTCACCGCGGGGGGTTCCGGCGCCCGGCGCCATAACCCTTTGCCGCGAATTTGTCGGGATGGAACGCGAAGGCACCCAGGGGTGGTGCGACGCGCCGTCCGAGGTCCCCGCTTTTCCGATACGATTCGGGCGCGAAACGGCGTGCCTGCTCCAGAATCTGGCCCTCCGTCACCTTTTTATCTGGCGGCTTTCCATCAGAAAGACGGGATGCACGCTATGTTGGAGATTCTCGAAACCGAACTGCCAGGGATCGGGCGTAGGTTCACGCTGTCGCTCGAATCGGGCGGCGAACTTGCCGTTGTGGTCCACCGCAGCGGGGACAAAGACCTCTATTTCCGCGAGCCCTCCTTGGACTCGCCTGTCGTCGCCTCGCTCGACGACGCCGAGGCCCGTCGCCTTGCCGCCGTCCTCACCGGCGCCTTCTGGCAGCCTTCCCCCATCGACATGTTCCGCGCCGCCCTTGCCAAGAAGGCCGGCCTCGAGACCGTCACCGTCGAAGGCGCCGCCCCCATCGTCGGCCGCCGCATCCTCGAACTCGATGTGCGCCGCCGCACCGGCTGCTCGATCGTCGCCATCCTTCGCGCCGACGGCACCTCGCTGCCCAACCCCGCCCCCGGCACCGCCGTCGAGGCCAACGACATCCTCGTGGTCATCGCCGACGCCGAAGGCGTCGCCAAGCTCGAGGACCTCGTCCACACAGGCGCTTGACTTACGCGGGCGCCGCCCCGCGCGCTTCCCGCGCGGGCACGCACGCACCTTACACGCAACCCACACGAGCGCAAGCAGGCCGGAAAGGGAGGGACGAGCGTGGCGTTTGACTTCCTGGCCCTCGCGATCGTGACGATCGGGGCGTTCCTCGGCGCCGTCGTTGCCTCCAAACTCGGCCAGTCCGTCATCCTCGGCTTCCTCGTCGTGGGCATCACCCTTGGCGAGCTCAATTCGACGTTCTTCGAGCCCCAAGTCGGCATCAACCTCGTCCAGTCGCCCACCGTCGTCGCCCTCTCCGACCTCGGCATCGCATTCCTCCTCTTCTTCGTCGGCCTCGAATTCTCCGTGCGCAAACTGCGCACCGCCGGCAAGCCCTCCACCATCCTCGCCTTCGTCGACTACGGCGTCCTCCTCTTCTCCGGGTTCGTCGTAGGGGCGGCCTTCGGCTGGGACCCCGTCGACTCCCTCTTCCTCGGCGGCATCCTCGCCATGTCCTCCCTTGGCATCGCCGCCAAGAGCCTCATCGACCTCAAGCGCCTCGACGGCGCCCACCCCGAGACCGAAGTGCTCCTCGGCTCCATGGTCGTCGAGAACTTCCTCTCCATGATCCTCCTCACCATCTCCGTCGGCTGGGTCGCCGGCCGCGGGACTCCCTTCGCCGTCCTCCAGTCTGTCCAAGGGGCCGCCATCATCTACGGCGGGTTCCTCGCCCTCGCCATCTTCGCCATGCCCAAACTCGCCGCGCTCCTTGCCAAAATCAAGAACGAAGAGGTGTTCGTCCTCCTTGCCCTCACCGCCGTCTTCGCCTCCGCCGGCCTTGCCGTCACGCTTGGCACCCCCTTCGTCCTTGGCACCTTCTTCATCGGCATGGCCTTCTCCGAAACCCGCCTCACCGACCGCCTCCATCTCAAGCTCTCCACCTTCCGCGACGCCTTCGTCGCCGTCTTCTTCGTCCACTTCGGCATGAACATCTCCGTTGGCCTCATCCCCGGTGTGGCGCCCCTCCTCATCGCCTGCGTCGCGGTCGTCCTCATCGACGAAGTCCTCATCCTCTCCGCCTTCAGCGTCATGCTCGGCTTTGGCAAACGCGCCGCCGTGGCCATCGGCACCGCCGCCTGCGGGCGCAGCGAAGACGCGATCATCTACGCCTCCCTCGGGTCGAACCTCACGCGCACCGAAGGGTCCGCGACCGCCCCCGCCCTCGCCCACGCCCGCGAATTCTTCCCGCTTGCCGGCGGGCTTGCCCTCGTCACCTCCGCGGCCACCCCCTTCCTCATGCGCCACAGCGAAGGGCTCGCCCTTGCCCTTGCCCGCATCACGCCTCGCTCCATGCGCTTCGGCGGCCGCGTCATCGGCGCCATCTTCTCCGAGTCCATCGGCCCGCGCGCACGCTCCCACCCCATCGGCCGTGGCGACCCCGTCCTGCTTTCGCTCTGCGGCGCCTACATCGCGCTGCTGCTCCCCCTCGCCTTCTCCGTCGGCCCCGGCCACCTCGTCCTTGCTCCCTTCGTCCTCCTCCTCTCGCTCCTCATCTGGCGCGAAGTTCGCATCGATGTCGAAGACGCCGTCCCCAAAGTCGACTTCGCCCGCCTGCGCTTCCTCGTCCACGACGTCGCTGCCATCGCCCGCTACACCGCGCTCGTCGTCCTCCTCCTCCTGCTCTTCGTCGACTTCACCGCGTTCGCGTTCTCCTATTCGTGGAAACTCACCACGCTCGCCGCGCTGCTGTGCGCCCTCGCGCTCTTCGGCGCCTCCGTGCGCATGATGGCCGGGATCACGCGGCCCCCCGCCCGCATGCTCGCCACCGACCTCCTCTCACGCGCCGAACTCGAACGCCGCCACCGCGCGCGCCACAGGAGGGACCACCAATGGCAGGCCCCAAAGGATTTATGAGCCGACCCAGTTTGCGCGGCCTTGCGCCTTTCCACCGCGCTGGCGCATCCCCCTGCGGCTATAGTCTAGCGGTTAGGACTGGAGCTTCCCAAGCTCTAAACCCGGGTTCAAATCCCGGTGGCCGCACTCCCCTTCCTCCCGCGCGCCCCATCCAGCCGCGTTCCGAAACCTATTTGGGCGAAAGCCCGCCTCCTCGCGCCGTGCGAAATCCCAGGCGAGCCAGGCAGGCCCAAGCGCTCGCCGTCGCCCTCCTCTTTTCGCCCGCGCTCCTCCTTGCCCCCGCCGAGGCCGCCCCCCAGCCCCTTGCCGGCACCCCCGTCGACCTCAACCTCTGGATCCACGCCGACGACACGCTCTCCATGGCCGGAAACGCCAACGAACAGCCCAACCCGTCGTCGGCCACCACGCGCGATTTCCAGATGGCCAACGGCTTTCAAAAAGACGTCTGCATCGACGGCGTCGACATCGGCAGCGGCAGGCAGGGCTTCCAAGTCGTCCTCGACACCGCCTTCGTCGTCCCCACCTCCGGCACCAACATCACCATCCGCGTCAAGGACGAAGCGTTTTCGACCCTTGCCGAGGACAACTTCGCCTACCCCTCCGCTGCCTTCCCCCGGCCCCAGACGAACTCGATCTGGAACATCAACTTCACAGGCGCCCGCGCAAGCGCCGGCTGCACCGTCCTCAAAGGCCACCGCCTCATCCTCGAATTCACCAGCCCCGTCACCTTGGGCTGGGGCAACTACCGCAACGCCCACATCGCCATGCGCGTCACCGACCCCATCGCCCCCACCGGCCACACCGAAAACACCGCCGGCCCTGCAACCACCTTCTTCCCCAACGATGTCGACGGCAGCCGCGCCGTGGTCTTCAACGGCTCCCTTGGCAACGCCTTCACCGACGCGCTTGTCTCCGTCGTGCGCATCACCATCAAGGACCCCGCCCTCAACGCCATCGACAACGCAACCGGCAGCGTCAACCTCGGGAACTGGACCTTCACCTGGAACTACCCGCGCTCCTCCCCCGGATCCTACAGCGCCGCCATCCAAGTCCAGGACACCCAGGGCCACACCTACAACACCTCCATCTCGTTCACCTTCGCCGCCTACGGCCTTCGCATCAACACCCAAGGCCAGTCCGGCGGCTCCGTGACCCGCTACACGACCACGGGCGCGCCCGCCGACTACGAACTCACCATCTCCAACGTGGGCGGCAGCGCCACCATCGCAACCATGCTCACCGAGACCGCCCCGCCCGCCGGCTGGGCCGCGAACTTCACGCCCGCAAGCCTCGCCCTCGACCCCGGCGCCTCCGCGACCTCGCACTTCCTCGTCTCTCCCTCGCCAAGCCTCGGCCCGGGCAACTCGAGCCAGATCACCGTCGTTGCCCTCGCCAGCACCGACCCCTCGCCGATCAAGGCCCGCGACACGCTCTCCACCACCACCGTCATCGAACGCGAGATCTTCCTCACCATCACCCCCTCGAGCACCGCGGCCACTTCGAAACTCGCCGGCGTCACGCGCTACGACTTCACCCTCACCAACAACGGCGGCCAGCCCACCGACGTCACCTTCAACGCCACCGCCGCGCCCGCCGGCTGGACCCGCAGCCTGCTTGGCGACCTCGTCGCCGAGGGCGACGGCTGGCGCCTCGTTGGCCTCGAAGGCAACGGCGGCACCCGCATCCTCACCCTCGAAGTCGACGCGCCCGCCCAGGCTCCCGTCGTTTCCACCTTCGCCTGCACCGTCACCGCCCGCTCCGTCCAGAACGCCTCCGCCGTCTCCACCTTCGTGGGCACCACGACACTCCTCCTCGGCATCGAACTCTTCCTCGTCTCGCCCACGAGCGAGCCCAAGGACGTGAGCCCCGGCGGGTTCGTCGACTTCCAGTTCGAGATCGTCAACACCGACCCCCTCGCCTTCCACCGCGTCAACGAATCCGACATCTCCGTGGCCGAGGCCGGCAGCCCCCCCAACCCCCAGTTCGTCAGCGGCATCGACACCGGCGCCATCAACATCACCGCGCCCTTCGGCTGCTGCGACCACGGCGCCAACGGCACCCTCGGGGTGCTCGTCAGCTTGCCCCAGCGCGCGCTCTCCGGCCGCTATTCGTTCCGCCTGCGCGTCGCCTACGACGGCGACCCCGGCAAGTTCGCCGAACTCAACTTCACCCTCGTTGTCCGGCAGGTCACCGCCTACTTCCTCCGGCTCGACGCCACGCCCTCCCAGCTCACCCTCAAACAAGGCACCGTCACCGTGCACGGCGCCATCGTGAGCGACGGCAACTACCCCGTCCTCGTCGACCTTGCAACCGCCGTGATGAACGGGGCCACCCTCGACCCGTCGTGGCGCGTCACCTTGTCCGACATCAACGGCACGGCCGTGGGCCGCGTGCGCCTCGACCCCTTCAGCGAGACGCCCGTCACCATCACCATCACCGCGCCCCAGAGCGCCTTCAACGGCGACCACCGCGACTTCCACTTCGCCATCTCGATCGCACCCGCCGGCCGCGAGCCCTGGACGCTCACGCCCCCCGTCGACCTCGTCGTCGAACTCGACTCGGCCACCGTCTTCGCGCGGATGTGGCAGAACTCCTTCGTCCTCGTCATCCTCTTTTTCCTGCTCGCGGTGCTCGCGGCCTCCATGGCCCGCCGGGCGATCCGCGGGCCCCGCGCGCCGCGGCCGGCCCCGCCGCCTGCCGCCGCCCCCCCGGCGCCTGCCCCGGACAAGCCGAAGGGCAAGCCCGCCGAACTCAAGTGAACTGCACCGCGCCCGACTTCGTGATCAGCACCGTGTGCTCGTGCTGCGACACCGGCCCCCGCCCCTTCTCCACCAGCACGGGGTACGCGTAGAGCACGCCCGCGCTCCTCAGCAGCTTCACGCTCCTCTTCGGGGTCTCGCACAGTCCCTTGCACCACCTCGCCGCAAAGGGCAGCGAGGGGTGCTCCTTCTCAAGTGCGACCATCAGCTTCTGCGCGTCGGGGTCCTTCACCTTGCGCCTCCCCTGGAACCTATAGATGTTCCCTGGCTCGCCATTCACCACCTCGCCCTCCCCGCTCGTCGCGAACGGCTCGACCGCGAAGACCTCGCCTACCCTCGCCGTGTCCCCCTTACGCGTGCCCACGTTCGGCACCGACTTGCCCGCGTGCAGCTCGTTGCGCTGGATCAGGTGGCCCGTCAGGTTCTGTATTGGCCGCAGGCCGTAGGCCCCGATCGTGCGCTCGATCGCCTCGCCCACCTTCGTCAGCGGTATGTCCGGCCCGATCGTCTCGATCCCCGCCGCCACCGCTTCCTTCGTCGCGCGCGTCAGGTCGCCGTACCGCCTCGAACCGCCGACCTCCACCGTCGTTGCCGAATCCGCCGGGTACCCGTCGACCGCCGCGCCAATGTCCACCTTCACGATCTGCCCTGCGCTGAACACCATCGTGTCGTCGATCTCGGGCGTGTAGTGCGCCGCCCAGTGGTCGGCCGAGAGGTTCAGCGGGAACGCCGGCAGCGCCCCCTGCGCGCGGATGTAGCCCTCGACCTTTTCCGCGACCTCCTCCAAGCGCGCGCCGGGAACCACCAGCGATGCCGCAAGCTCGCGCGCCCTCGCGGTGACCTTCCCCGCCTTCCGCCACTTCTCGACCGCCTCGTCGGTGATCGCCTCTGTCGCTTTCATCAAAGGCGCCCCAAGGCGGGCGGGGGGAAAAGCCCTTCCGCTACCGCAAGACGTCGAACGCGCGCAGCTGCGCGCGGAACTCGGCCTCGTTCAGCTGCCCCGGCCGCCGGATCGTCACCGGCCGCACCGAGAAGTCCACGACCGCCGAGGCGACTCCCGTCGCCGGCACCCGCGTTCGCACCTCGACGTCGGCGGCCTCGCGCGCCTGCGTGGTGACATCGCGCAGGTTTTCGGGCGAGGGCGCACCGTGGGCGTTCGCGCTCGTCGAGGCCACGGGGTGGCAGCCCCTCAGGATCGGCTTGAGGAACGGGTGGTTCACGATGCGCACCGCCACCGAGGTGTTGCCATCCTCGTCGTGGCTCGGGAACACGAGCGTCATCGGCGCGCGGACCGCGTCCAGCATGCGCTGGAGCCCGCGAATGCTCACCGCGTCCAGGTCGGCCAACATCTCCACCGACTGCAAGTCCGGGAAAAGGTAGATGAATTGGTCGCGCGGCCGCTCCTTGAACGCGCAGAGCCTGTCCATCGCCGCGTCCGCGTCAAACCACGCGTGCAGGCCCGGCACCGTCTCCGTGTCGCAGAGCACCACGAGGCCTAGCTTCAGCGACTGCTCAAACTGCGCCGCCGCCCCGCAGTGGCACCCCGACTGCGCTACTTCCTGCCGCTCCTCTTGGCAGGTCACAATCTTGCGAACCACGGGTGCAAAAGAGGCTCACGGCGCTTTTGATCCTTTGCCCGTTGGCATCACGGCCGGATTTGATCCCAGGTGGTCGCCCAGTCGTCCAGCAGGTCGTCGCCGAACGACTTCTTGTGCGCAAGCAGCACCTTGGCCACCTCGCGTTCGTTCAGCACCCAGAAGAACGTCTCGCGGCCTTCGCGGCGCCGCTCGAGGATGCCGCGCTTCTCGAGCTTCTTCAGGTGGTAGTGCAAGGTCGAGCCCGAGATGTCAAAGGCCTCGCGCACGGCGCCGAACCCGAGGCCGGGGTTCAGCAGCAAGTGCATCACGATCCGCCGCGGGATTTCCTGGCGCAGCGCCGCGAGCAGCTCGCGGTCGACGCCCCCGATCTGCCCAGCGACATAGTAGCGGCGGTAGATGCCGTCCTCGCGCTCGCTTACAAGTTCAAGTCTCGTAAGTTCCCGGATGTGGTATTCGACGGTCCCCAGCGGCAGGCCCATCGCCTGCTGGATGCCGCGCAGGTGCGTGCCGGGAGCATCTCGGACAAACTCGAAAATCGTCTGGCGCGTCGACCGCGGTACCGTGCGGTCGCGGCGCGCGCCGCGCGGGGGCGCCGCCTCCGGTGGAGTCGCCGGGGGCGTCCCCTGCGGGGCGGTCGGTGGGCCGCCCCCCCCGGGCGGCGGCGCCGGAGGCGCAGGCCCCGCCTGCGGGCCGGGGGGCCCCTTGCCCTTGCCTTGCTCGTCTTGCGCGCTTCCACCTCCCGTCAGTTCGCGTCCTTCCCCGCGCGGCGTGCCTTCCCACCCCGCGCGTCCGTCCCGCTGTCCCTCGTGCTCTCACCTCCCTTGTCCCTGCTCACTTCAAGATTAGAGACATGTACAGCAGCAGCAGCACCGCCAGGTCCACGAGCAGCAGCGCCGTGTCCACCGGCACGAGCGCCACCGACCCGAAAATCGAGAGCGCCATCAGCACCCCTTTCAGCGCAAAGGCCGCAAAAGCCGCCGTCACGAACAGCAGGCGGCGGTTCCCCGTCCGGTGGAGCGAGAGCCACGTCGTCCCGGCAAGCCCCATGGACAGCACGATCACGCCAGCAGCCAACACCACGTCGATTACGCTCGTCATGCGCCTTGCCTCCGATCTGTCAGGGTTCCCCACCCACCGGTCCTCCGCGGCACAAAACCCGAGCGCCCCCCGCTTTGCGCGGGTCCGCGCCCGTCAGTACTTCTTTGCGCGCGCGTAGACCGAGAAGAAGAACATCGCCGCGACCGCTGCCAACGCCGCCACGAACACGACGAACGAGGGCCGCGGCTCCGCCGCAGGCGGCGGCGTCTCGCCGCCCCCCGGCGCCTGCGCGTGCGGCGGCACGCCGACCACGGGGTCGAGCACCAGCCGCCCAAGCTGCGCGTCGTTCGGCGCCCCCAGGTAAAGCTGCAGCGCCGACCCCGAAACCCCGCGCGATGCACTCACCTGCACGAACCGCTCGGACCCCCCCGTGAGGTTCTCGGCCGCCAAAGCGAGCCAAGCGAAGTGCCCCGCAGGCGCCCCCTCCGCGTCCACGAACGACACGCGCTCGATGTCCGCCGCCTGCCCGGGGGTGAGCGGTTCGACCGGCAGGTCGCCCTGCGCCGGGGCCAAGGCCTCGAACCCGCGCGGGCCCCGAACGAGGAACCCCGTCGCGCCCGAAAGGTCGCGCAGCTCCACCTCGAAGGCTAGGTCCGATGCGGTGACCGGGCCATCCAATGTTAGCGCCAGGTCCACCTTCACCTCCAGGCCTCCAAGGATCGCCACCGGGGTCGCGCCCTCCACCGTGCCGTTGCGCTGGCTGATCAGGAAACTCAGCGCCATCGCCCCCGCCACCGGCCTTTCGCAGGCCGCGCCCTCGAACGACACCGCACTTGAGAGCGTGAACCGGATGTAACTGCCAAGGTCCGCCGACGGGCCGACCTCCAGCGCCGTGATCGACCAGTTGCCCCGCGTCAGGTTCGCCGCGCACACTTCCTCAGGGGTTTCGAAGGCGTGATCCCCGCCGTCTGCAAAGGCAACGACCCGCGGGAAGGTCGCCTCGAAGGCCGGCGCTGCCCCCCCGCTTGCGCCCGCCGCCGCCGCCGGCCCCCACCGCACCGCCGGCCGCGTCAAGTCCACACTCGCATTGATCGACGGCGAACTGAGCTGCACCGCTTCGCTCCCCACCCGCAAGCGCGGCTTGTCCGCGAGCGCCCCCCGCTCGAACGACGCCGCGTCCAACCTCCCCGTCGTGAACGACGCTTCGTCCCGCACCGGCCCCGAGGGCGAAGAGATGAGGTCCACCGTCAGGTTGTACGGTCCATCCAACTGCTTCTCGCTGATCGCCGCCCCCTCCACCCGCAGCGGGAACCGCGACGCGCCCACCTGCAGCGACGCCACCGCCGACACCGACGCAATCGTCGTGCCCGTCGAGGGCCACCGCAGCGTCGCCGCCACCAGGTAGCTCCCCGCCTGCGGCGGGTCGAGCACCACCGAGATGTTCAGGTAGTCGAAGAGCCCGTTTGAATCGGCATCGACCGCCACCACGTCGGCCCCCAGGATGTAACTCGACGGCGCCGCCCCCGCCGGCCACGGGCCGACCGCAAGCGCCCCCAGCAGCAATCCAAGGCCAAGCGCCGCCACCTTCACGCCCCCCGCGCCCCCCACGACCTCCCCCCTTTCCGCCCGCGCCGCAGGCGCCCAAAAAGCCCCGCGCTCGCTACAAAAGGGTTCCCATACGCGGGTCGAATCCACCCGCCGGCCCTCCGGCCGCCCACGCGCCCTCAGCACGGCGGCGGCGGGTGCAACGGGTCTGGCAAGAACTCGCGCGGCACATTGCACCACTCCGGGTGGCTCGCCGGGTCGCGCGGGTTGAACCACGGCGACGAGCGCGCCTCAATCACGTTCTTCCAGCCGTCCAAGTCCGGGTCCGCTTCCCGCCCGTTGATCCCCGTCCGGTCCGCATCATCAAAGTTGAACATCACTTCAAACCACCGCGGCAACTGGTCGAAGTCCCGGTCCTTGAAGTACATCAGGTACCCGTCCACCGGCCCCTGGCAGTTCTGGTTCGCGTTCGTGATCCGCTTGCCCGGGTTCGTCGTCACATCGTTGATCCCGTCCCCGTTCGTGTCGTCCCCGAAGTAGTACTCCTCCAAGTTCGTGAACTGCTCGTTGTCCAGGAAGTTGTCCACCACACCGTCCCCGTTGAAGTCGCGGCGCGTAATCACCGGCGGACTCGTCCCCGAGCACAGGTCGGGCGGCTGGCTCGAGTCCACCACGCGACTGTAGTTCCACCCGTCGTTGTCCGGGTCCTCGTTCGCGTCCCCCGGGTACAGCGGGTCGAGAATCGGCTTGCCCGTCGTCGCATTCCCAATCGCGTACTGGATCTCCCACCCGTCCGGCATCCCGTCCCCGTCCGTGTCAGGGTCAAAAGCCGAGGTGTGCTTCAGCGACTCCACCGTGTTGTTGACCCCGTCCCGGTCGATGTCCCCCGTCGCGTCCCCCTTCCGGATCGGCGAGAGCGCCGTCGCATTCAGCGACGGGTTCGTCGGCCGCTTCGAATGCCATAAGATCACCGGGTCGGAGTCCTTGTCGTCCGTGTAGAACTTATTCCAGTCCGTCCGCGTCGTCGTGAAATTGAAGCTCCCGTCCACCCGGATCAGCGGGTGCCCCGGGTTGTCGTAGGCATCGTAGTCCGAGTCGCCCGTCTTCGGGTTCGTCGAGATGTGGTTGTACGGGTCGCGCGCGTAGATGTACTCCTCGAAGTTCGTCCAGTTGTCCGGCAGGATGTAGGCGCCCGTGTCCGGGTCGATCTCGTGCGTCGCGTTCATCGCCTTGTCGAGGTTCGTGTCCGCATCTGTGGCGTCTTGCGGGTTCAGGCCGTAGTAGGTTTCCCACCAGTCAGCCATCCCGTCCTTGTCGCTGTCGCACGAGAGCGGGTTTGCAATGAAGACGTGGTTCCACTTGTCGGGGATCTGCGGGTCAATCTGCCCGCGCGGGTTCGTGTTGTAGAGGTACTCATCGAGGTTCGCGAACCCGTCGCCGTCGGCGTCGGCCGAGCAGCTGCCGTCGGAGGGGTCCTTCGGGTTGAAGCCGTTTGCGACCTCCCACCAATCTGGCATGTGGTCGCCGTCCGTGTCCGAGTAGACCGGCAGCCTTGCGATGGAGAACTTCGACGGCTGCTCGTTCGAGTCGACGACGCCGTTGTTGTCGGTGTCGGGGTCGAAGGGGTTCGTCCGCGCGAGGTACTCCTGCATGTTGGTGAGGCCGTCGCCGTCCCAATCGTCGTTGACGTCGGGGATGCCGTTGCCGTCGGCGTCCGCTTCCTTGTAAGCCAGCGGGTAGACCCCGAGGAAGTCGAGCTCCCACTTGGTAGGCAGCCCGTCGCCGTCGATGTCGCTGTTGTCGAACTCGAAACCGTCGCTGAGGCCGTCGCCGTCGGTGTCGGGGTTCGTCGGGTCGGAAGAGTCGATCTGGGGCGTACTCGGGTCGAAGTCCGTATTGACCTCGAGGCCGTCCTCAAGGCCGTCGCCGTCCGTATCAGGATTTAGCGGGTCCGTGCAACGCTCCACGGCGTCGGTGTAGCCCGGCAGGTGGATCTTGAGGCACTCCAAGGTCCCGTTCACCAGGTGCGGGACCTCATCGAAGTCCGACAGCTTGTCGCCGTCGGAGTCCTTGAGGTTCGGGTTCGTGGCCTGAAGGCCGGGCTTCGTGACGTTGCGGTCGGTGAAGAGTTCGACGCTGTCGGAGAGGCCGTCGAGGTCGGTGTCCGCGTTCGTCGCGTTCGTGTGGAAG
>JBGQKI010000037.1:0-29428 GCA_041499475.1 Thermoplasmata archaeon | reverse complement strand
TCCTGCTCCTCGCCTCCCTCGCGATCCTCGTCTATTACCCCCCCACCGCCCGAGCTGACCCACCACCCCAGGGCGGTGGGGGCGACAGCGGCTACGAGCCATGGTATTACTACGTGGGCCAACTCGTCCACTCCTCGAACGGCAATCTCGTAATTCTCCAGAGGGATGTGTTCGTCGACGCACGCGGCCCCGAGCTGGAGTTCGTGCGCGCCTACAACGCCCAGCGCGCCTCCACCGACGGCCCGCTCGGCTACGGCTGGACCTCCAACTACCATACCCGCCTCTCCGAAGCCGGCGGCGGCGACGTCACTTGGTACGACCCCACCGACGGCGTCTTCGTCTTCACCAAGTCCGGCTCCGACTACAGCGCCCCCGCTGGTATTTCTTCGAAACTCGTCAAGTTAAGCAACCTCTTCCAGCTCAAGCACAAGGACGGCTCCATTTGGTTCTTCGACTCCAACAAAAACCTCGCGAACATCACCGATAGGAACGGCAACCACGCCGCTCTCGCGTGGTCAAACGACAACCCCCCGCGCCTGCTCAATGTCACCGACGACTCCGGCCTCAACCTTACGTTCAACTATAACGGCGCCGGACGGATCAGCAACGTCACCTTCGCGCCCAACCGTAACGTAACGTTCGCCTACGAGGACTCCGGCGATCTCAAGTCTGCCGCCAACGATCTCGGCGATCTTATCAACTACACCTACCACGGCGATCACAAGCTCCACAACTGGACTGACCCAGTTGGCAGGCGCCTCCAGTTCGCCTACGACGGCACGGCCCGCGTTTCGACCGTTAATGCGTCGGCCGTGGATCTCTCGAATGGCAACGACCTCTACAAGTTCACCATGTATTCCTTCGCCTACGACGCCACCTGGACGAATGTGACCAATGCGCGCAGCTACGTCACCCACATCAACCACAGCGCCGCCGGAAACCCCTTGCTAATCTCGGGGCCCCATTGCGGCGAGTGCGGGGCCTTCATGCTGGTTGGTAAGACGAACGGTGGAAGGGGAGATGGCTTCGGGGAAACTTCCACGACAGTGACGATGACCTGGGACGGGAATCATGACCTCCTTTCCTTTAGCGACGTCAATATGAACAGTTGGCAGCAATCGTGGGACGCTCGGCGTAACCCCCTCAACCTCACGGATCCCCTCTCAAACGTCAAACGCTGGAATTGGACCAACATCGACGACGGGACGACCTACATCTCACTGGCTAACAACAGTACGGACTACCGCGGCGACAATTGGGAGTACACGTACGACAGCCATGGGAACCTGAACGCCACGACCGACCCTTATGGGAATTATTCGGAGCGCCACTACGACAATTACGGCTTCGAGACCTCCTTCCGCGACTTCCGCGGCAACATCACGAACTCCACATACGACACGCACGGCTACAAGATTAACACCACGGACGCCACGAGCAATGTGACCTCCTACGGCCGCGACATTGTCGGCCGCATGCTTAACGTCACAACGGCGCTCGGGCACGTCTGGACGTACTCGTACGACGCGCTCGATCGGCTCGTCAATGAAACCGATCCGGCGCTCAACTCGACTGTTTACTCCTACGACGCTCGCAGCGACCGCGTGAGCGTTCGCGACGCCTTGGGCCGCTACACGAACACCTCCTGGAACATCACGAACGGAAAGGTCGCCAACGTCACGGACGCTCTCGGCCACACGACGACCTACGATTACGACCTCGTCGGCAACCTTGTCGCGTCCACCGACCGCCTCGGCCACCAGAACTCCTACACCTACGACGAGTGGAACCGAATGATCCGCGTGACCGACCCCGGGGGAAATGCGACGAACTCCGCCTACGATGCCGTGGGCACGCTGCACAACAGGACGGACCGGCGGGGGTACACGTGGAATTACACTTACGACGCGAAGCACCGGCTCGTCAACGCGACAGACCCGTTGGGGAACGGCACGCTCTACAGCTACGACGCCGACAACCATCGTGTCAACGTGACCAACGCGCGGGGCTACCGTTGGGACTACTCCTACAACGCCCTTGATCGGCTAATTCGAACTACCGACCCCTACGGAAATTCGACCAACGAAACCTACGACGAAAACGGCAACACCGTGAACGTCACGGACTACAATGGGTTTCCGACCACATACAATTACGACGCCCTTGATCGCCGGGCGAACATTACGAATGCCCTCGGCTACCAGACGAATTGGAGTTACAACAACGATTCGCGGCTTAACGCGTCGCGAGACCAGGGCGGGAATTTCACGAACGCCTCTTTCGACCTGCTCGATCGTCCCACCCAGTCGATTGACGCCCTCGGGAACACAACCAACGTGACCTACGACGCGATCGGCAAAATTGCGAATCTCACGGATGCCGATGGCCAAGTTACGAACCGCACTTACGACGCCCTCAACCACCTCGTGCAAGAACGCTCGCCGCTCGGCTACACGACGAACTACACATACGACGCGGAGGGGCACCTCATCAGCCGCCAGGACGCCAAAGGTGTGTTCACAAACTACACCTACGACGAGAACAACCGGCTCATCCAGGTTGACTACCCGAACCATGTCCAGATTTTCTTCCGATACGACGCGGAGGGCAACCGCTACAACGCCACCGGTTACATGTTCTGGCGTAACGACACCTTCGATGGACTCGAGCGCCCCGTGAGCATCACCTTCAATTACACGGCTTTCCAGAAAACCGTGAACTACACCTACGACGCGGTCGGCAACCGCCTCACCATGAAGTATCCCGACGGCAAGTTGCTCAACTATACCTACGACGCGCTCAACCGCCCGATCTCCGAGACGTTTGACACCACCTCAACGTGGAGCTTCGACTATGACGCCGGCTCGAGGCTCGTTCGCATCACCTACCCCTCCGGGATGACCATCGAATTTAACTTCAATGCTGCAAATTGGATCACCTCGTATTACACGAACACATCCTTCCACGCCCCCATCGATTCGGCCGTGTACACGTACGACAAGATGGGCAACCGCCTCGGCTTCACCGATAACCGCAACCAGCAGACCGCATACACCTACGACAAAACGTACCGCGTGCTAACCGAGCAGGACGACACGAACAACCCTGAGACCAAGACGACATACAACTACGACGGCGTGGGCAACCGGCTGTCCGAGAAGACGGGGCAACAGGCAAAGGTGGACTATTCGTACGACGCGGACAACCGGATGACCACAAGGGGAACGACGTCGTATTCCTACGATGACGACGGGAACCTCATCCAGCAAAGCGCCACGCCGCCTTGGACCCAGTATGAGTGGGACGAGGAGAACCGTCTCACGAAGGAGACGCTGCCAAACACGACATTCGTGTCCTACGAGTACACGACGGACGGGCAACGCATTTCCTGGCGCCAGGGCATGGCCCCGAAGACTTGGTACGGGTACGATTTCAAGGGAACGGGTGGCTTCGACGACCTCATCGCCGAGTACGACTTGGGCGGCATCATGATGGTACGTTATGTTCCCGGTCCCGGGATCGATCAACCGCTGGCGAGGATTCTGGTCGGGAGCGGGACGACGTACCACTACACCTTCGACGCGCTCGGATCGGTGACCAGGCTCATGACGACGAACCAGATCGAGAACGCGAAGTACCGGTACAAGGCGTTCGGCGCGGCGCGTGAGACCACCGAGGGAGCGGTCAATCCCTACCGGTTTACCGGACGCGAACTCGACACGGTCGGCGGCGACTACGAATTCCGCGCGCGGTACTTCGATACGGTACCGGGCCGGTTCCTGAGCTCTGATCGCGCGGGCTTGGCCGACGGACCGAACAAATACGCCTACGTCCGCGACAGTCCATTGAACCACATCGATCCTTCCGGAACGAGGCGCATGGATGACTACGCGGCCGGAACTGGTGGCTCGGGGAGTGGGACTACTCAGCCGCCTCGACCGCCGTCACCGCCCCCCCCAAAACCGGATAGCCACTGGGCATTGGATGTTTACCTTCGCGCGAAGGATCACGATTTCGGCTGGCTGGGCCCGCTTCCCGGCTTTTGTGTCCCGGACTGCGGGCACGCCGCGGAAAACCTGGTCATAGGGCTCGGCTTCACATGGGAAAATACGAAGCGTCGGGACCTCATCGAGCATTGTACGTGGGGCTGTTACATGAGGCAGAATTGCATGACCCTCTTCGGGGTGCTGGTCTGGTCAATCGCGGCGTCTAAGGAGGCGCTGGATGACTTTAGAGGCATTTCAAAGCCTGATCCAGCGGACATTGACGCCACGGTTTTCGGATCCGATCACTGCACCAGCTCTCACGCGTACGTACAATTCGGGGGCGGCGTATTCGGCGGAACGCCCTCAACTTACATGAGCTACCAAGGATGGGTAAACGAGAACTGTATTCAGTGTTGCATTCGGAACTACTATCAGCCGGCCTAGAAGCCATTTCATAACCTCCTCAACGCGACCATCATCCACGCCATGTGGAAGAACCCACGAAACGCTGTGAGGCTGGGCTCGTACCTCGTTACGAGCCGTCTGAAGTTCTGGAGCCGGGCGATCGCACGCTCGATCTTCCAGCGGCGCTTGTACCGCCGCAAGGGCCGGCCGTCCTGGGTCTTCTTGTGGTTGCTGATGTTCGCCGCGATGAGCTCGATTCCGTGCCCCTTCAGCCTGGCACGGAGGGCGGTGGAATCGTAGGCCTTGTCCGCGATCAGACGCACGGGGTTCGACCGTGGCCTCCCGCGCCCGCGGCGCGGGACCTTCACGGTTGCAAGTCCCCGCTCCGCAAGAGTGACTTCCGCAGGGCTTCCGATTCGAGCTCAAGGCCAATTGGAACCCCTGCACCGTCTGCCACCACCATCCACTTTGTGCCCTTCCCTTTGCGAGGGGGGCCGACCGCGAGACCCCTTTTTTTGCTGCTGAGAAACTCGCGTCGATGAAGACCTCCTCCCAGTCGAGGAGGCCATCGGCATCGAGCTGGCCGAGGTACTCCTGCCACGCGTCGCGCCAGATTCCTTCCTCCTCCCATTTGTGGAGTCGTCGCCAGCACGTAGCCGGGCTTGGGTTGTCCGGCGGGAGGTCCCGCCACCGCGCCCCTGTCCGCAGAATCCAGAGGATCCCTTCGAACACTTCGCGATTGTCGGCCCAAGGGCGACCGCCCTTGGGCCCGGGCTCGAGGTCCGGGAGAAGAGGATCGATCTTCTCCCACATTTCGTTCGTCAATTCACGTTTGCCAGGCTTTCGCATGCCATCCCCGAAAATGCAGAGAACATGAGGACGTTATGAAACCAGTTCTAGGGCGAGCGCGGGTTTCAGCGATAATTCCGGGCGCACTCGGGCCCCACGACTTGGGACGAGCGCATCGCGATGGCCGCCGGGCCGGCATAAGTTTCCGACCCGCCCAAGGGCGACCCGCGTGGGCACTTGACCAGGCAGATTTCGAACTATGGTGACCCTCTGCAGAAAATGAGCTACGACGGAATTCGTGCCCACTATCCGGAGGAAAATGCAAGCCATGCGGCGACCGCAACTAGCTTCCCCATTCGTACCGCAGGCTGGGCGAGGAAGCGGCGGAAATGGCCTCCGCCGGGAGCGAACGACTCATTCCAACGGGCCGAATCCGTGTACCATTCTCCTCGAGTCGCACGGGGAGTTTGACGGCGAACTCGGGCGGCATCATGCAGTTACTTTCTACCTCGCTGTGCGGCATCGTCGCGGAATTGAAGCCACCATGCGACGGCAACGAGGCCAACGATGCAACCCCCAACGGCGGCCATCGCAAGCATGGACGGCTGACTCGTTACCGCAGGGCGGCTGGCCTGATTCTGACGCGCCATGTCTAGGGCCGATTGGCACGAGCCTGGATCCGGCATGATTTCAATCGAAAAGTTGACGTGCGCTGTGCTAGGAGCTTGGGTGAGTCCGTCCGGATTGACCCACCGCAGTCGGAAATGTATGGAGTCCGTGGTCCAGGCACAGCCCGACACTCCGTCGTTGTCCACGCTTGCCAGCACGCCCAGTTCTTCGATTTCGACCCAAAAACCCATGTAGACATCGGAGCCCGTTCTCCAGTGGACAGAGTGATTTGCGCTGACCACAATCCAATCGGTTGCGTTTGTACTCCCTGACGAAAGCGAGAATGAGCCCGCGCTGGCGACCTCAGCGCGAGCACCCTGGAGGAGGAGGCTTCCCAGCAAGAGGAAGACCGATACCACGCAGAGTTGGGCAAATCCCCGGGACCGCCGGACCTCGAACAAGCAGAGCCTCCTTCGGTCGTGGGATCCGATTGCCCGTCTGACAGGTCTTTGATTGATGCGCCTCTAATGAACTTCCCGGTACAGTTTGGTCGCCGTGTACGTCGAAGCGACCAAAATCCTGGCCGAGAATACTTCGATCGTGACTCGCGGTGCCCCCACGTTTCAGCGCCGTCGTAAATGGTGTTCTCAGGCGGGCATGCAGGAACCTAGGCGCCGCGTCGCGGTTGCTGGGCCACATCTGCGCCACACGCGGGCCCATTCCTCATCTTTATTCGGATGGCCTCGCCCCTTGCGCGGGGCTACTGGCTTTGGGGCCGAATTTACGAATTTCCGGCCTCCGTATTTCGTGTTCTAAGTCTGCTGTTAGCGGCTTTCCTCACCGGTCCCCCTCTCGCCGGCCGCCCCGATTCGGCCGATTTCCGGGGGGCTCACACCTTCCAAGGCCGGACGGCCCAACGTCCGGTTCGGCTTAAGGAAAAAATGGGCAAGGCCAGCATTTCCGTTGAAGAGTGGGCCTTCACTTCGCGGCCCGTTTCGAACCGGTTTTCCGGTGGGCCCGCCTGAACCCCACCTCGAACTCGTGAGAACTTTCCCTTGATCGCCTCCGAGATTCGGTGGCGAACCCCATCGTTGAGTTGGAATGGAATTCTAATTCGCCGTACCATCCGGAACGCCCATTTCGGCCCAAATTGTGCCCAGTTTTGAACCCATTACGGTCTACATCCCGACGGGAGCATTCTTCGTCTCCGAGATGTGGTCTTCCGCCGCGGCCTCACATTCATCTGACGATGCCAACGCTCGATATTGGGGGGAAGCGAACGGAGATCTTTACAACTGTAAGGCTGCGAAGCCGAGTTGATGGCCTTGTCGCGGCCATTGTAATGGCGGCGTCTGCATTCCTTGCTTTTGTTGGCGCCACCTTGCCCGAGGCGGCCACCCCAATCATAGCAACGAGCGTCGTCACGGCCTCTCTCGGCCTGCTCCTCGTGTACCGCTCCTGGAGGTTCGGGTACCTCCGAATATCCCGCGAGGAGATTCAAGTTGCCACCCGTCCCGATCGCGCCGGGTGGTTGCGCGTTTCGGTGAGCGACCTGGTAGCGCTTGTTCTGTCCGCGCCACTTCGTGCTTTGATCCTAGTTCCGCGGACATCTTCTGGGAGATCGCGTTTCCTGCGGCTCGGTGGCGCGAATTCGGATTTCGTTACAGGCGCATTGACCAAGTCATTCGCCGAGCCGCGCCCCAAGGAGGGGGCGAGCGTGTCGGGCTTGAGTTGGTCGCCTCCCCCGGCGGTCGGGTAAGCGCGCTGGGCCGCAAGGGCGCGACACAGCGCAGCGACGGCGTCCAAGCGCTCTCATCCGTCAAACCTGGGCGGGCGTGGCGGCGGGCCGGCGGGCGCGGCGCTTATATCCGGCGAGGTTCGATAGGCAATCGTGACCGGACCAGACCGACTGCGCATCGCCCAGGAATTTGCGGTATGGGCGCGCCGCGAGCTCGGTTCCAAACTCGTCCGAGTCGTCCTTTTCGGGTCGGTCGCGCGGGGCGACGACCGCGAGGGCTCGGACGTGGACCTCCTCATGGAAGTCTGGGGAAACCCCGTCCCCGTGCGCAGGCTCATCGGCGCCCGGATCATGGAAATTGCGGCCGACGAGGGCGTTTTCGTTTCAGCCTTCGTTCAGCCCGCGGCCGAGGGCTCTGCGGATCACCGTTATGGAATCTACAAGGTGATTGACAAGGAAGGTCGGGTCCTTGCCTGACGAGATCGACGATCTTCTCCGCCGCGCCGACGAACGCTTGAGCGCCGCGCGCCACTTGTTGTCTGGCGGGCACTATTCGGACACGGTGAGCCGAGCGTACTACGCGATGTACTTTACAACAACGGCGCTCCTTCTCTCCCGCGGGCTCGCCTCCAAGACTCACAGCGGTCTCGTGGCCCTGCTTTTCGAGCATTTCGTCAAACCAGGACTTCTGGATCGGGAGGTCGCCAGCCTCTTGCCCGCCGCGATGGCTGCGCGCCACGAGGCGGACTATGGATTTCCCGATCGGTCAACCGAGTTGGAAGCGCGTGAAACGCTCGCGGACGCGGAACGTTTTGTAAGGCGCGCGCGGGAGATCCTTGCGCGTCCCTGAGCGCCCTGGAGGCCAAATCGCCGACGGCGCCGAAGACGCGTACAAGAACAGCGCCGTGGGGACGGGCGAGCCCAACGGGCTCAATGAGGGCACTGAAGGCGACCTCACTCAAGACGGCACGGAAGACGCGAACCACAACGAAGCGGCTCTAGCCACGCCATGTTCCGTTGAGCCTTTTGCGGCTCCCTTTCTGGGCGACGGGCACGAAGGGGGCGCGTTCGAGCGCTTTCAGCACCTCACGCGCGGAGAGCACGGGGAGCTTTGCCATGGCGGACCTCGATGGTCGTGAGGGTCGGCGTTCCCTCCATCGATTGAGCGTCTTCATCTTCGAGGTAGAGCCAAACGGCCTCCTTCAGGTCGGCAAGGGCCGTTTCGATGGTCTTTCCTTGGCTAGCAACGTCGAGTTCGGGGCGCCAGGAAACGTACCCTTTGCCTTCTTTTCGCACGATAGCAGGGAGCTGCATTTTCCTCTGGCGAGCAAGGCCAGCGTGACCCATGTGAGTCTTCTCGCTGGGGACTCGGGTTCAAATCCCTGCGGGAGCACTCGACTCTTTCGAGCCGCGCCGCTGCCAAGCCCGGCTACGGTTGCTTCCCCGTCTGGGCGCGCCGCCAAAGGACAAAGCCGACCGCCGCTGCCGCGGCGATCGCGACGGCAACCACATACAGGAGGGTGCTGTCGCCCGAAGCGCTTGGCCCACCGCCGGAGGGGGCCGGGCCTGCCGCAATCGGCGTGCCCTCGATGGTGATGAAGGAGCCGCCGGCGGGCCGGTCGAACGAAAGGGTCGCCCCGCCGCTCGCATTGGTGCGCGTGGCCGCGACCGCAGTCCCGTCAACGCGCACGAGGTAGGGCCCGTCGAGCAGGCCCGCAGGAATCGTAACTTGGGTGGAACCCCCGGCGCCGTCGTCGCCGATGGCGATGACCCCAGACTCGCTGTCGTAGGCGAGCCCCGTGAAGGTGCCGCCGCTTGCGGTCACGGTCGCCGACGCGCCCCCGCGCGGGACCGAGTAGGACGCGGAGGTCCCCGAGGACGAGACCTTCGTCGCAGCCGTGAAGGGGTTGGGCGCCGCGTAGGTGTGGGGGATCGCAAAGTGCAGGGGCGCGATCGCCGCGCCGGCCGCGGCCGTGCCCGTCACGGTGGCCCCGTCGAGTTCGATCCCGTCGCCGCCGATGACCGCCGAGGAGACCGTGTAGGGCCCCGCACCGGTCCCGACGCCCGTCACCGAGTAATCCCCGATGGCAGCGTCGCCGGCCTGCACGAGGATCTGCTGGGGCTCGGTCCCTGCGCCCGAGTACATCGCGGCGTCCCCGAAGTCATTGACCTCCGTGTGGTTCACCGCGTCGTAGCCGATGCGGCGCCCGTCGGGGGTCGTGAGGAGCAGGTTGATTGGGGAATTGCCGGAGATCGAGAGGCTGATGTCGCCCGCGAAGCTGTTGATGAAGCACTTGTCGCTGTTGCTGAAGGGGTTGGGCCCAAAGAACTCCCAGTGGGGGATGTCCGGCGATTTGCGGAAGAGGTAGGGGCGGCACATGCCGTAGAGCGACGCGATCCAGTCGAGCTTCGTGTTGTTGGGGACGAAGGTGATGTCGGCCGCCCGCTCGTTGACGTGAGGGCAGCCCTCGAGCGGCGCCCGGTAGCAGGTGAAGATCAGGCGGATGGGCAGCCCCGTGACGTTCGCCCACGAGTACGCCGAGATGACGTGCCCGTCGATCTCGGCGTCGATGGCAGCAACCGAGTCGCGGAAGGCGCCGATGAGCTCGGGGCGGCTCTTCAGCGTGTCATGAATCTGGAGGGCGCAGAGGTAGAGGTCGGCGAAGTGGGCTTGATAGAGGAGGGCGCGGTAGGCCGAATTGATCGTCCCGGTGTAGCCCCACTTGGCCATGAGGCGGACGAAGGCCTCCATTTTCGGCTCGAGGCCCCCGGGCGCCGCTTGCGCGGCGGTCCACACGAGCTTCTTGCCGCCCTGTGCGTTCTCGAAGTCCTTGGCGAGTTTGATAGCGTCGTCGCGCTTGGCCGGGTCGCTGATGTACCGCTCGGCGAGCTCGCCGAAGGTCTTGGGGGCGCAGTCGAGGCGGTCCCAGGAGAATCCCTCGTCGTAGAGGTGGTCGAGGGTGCAGTTGACCCAAGTGCCGTTGGCCGTGGTGTTCCACACCCACCACTCCACGGTGACGTTGCCCACGATTTGGCCGTCCGTGAAGTTGGCGGTGAAGGGGGTCTGCCAGATTTCGGAGAGGTTGCAGTTCTTGACGAGGAGGTCGTCGGGCCCGACGCAGCGGGTCAAGGAACCGTTGAGGCCCCTGCCGTTGAAGGTCGCTTCGACGATGGAGGACCGGGGGCCGCCCTTGCAGGTGTCGTTGACGAGGGTCGAGGAGATGGTGTTGGCGCCGTCGTCCTGGTGGATGCGGAATTGGGTGAACTTCTCGTCTTCCCAAACGCCGTTGAGGTTTGGCGAGTCGGAGGCGGGGGAGTACGCGGCGGCGGCCGAGGCGGGGAGGGTGGCGGCAAGCGTGGGCAGGAAGAAGGAGGCGGCAAGCAGGAGGGAGAGGGTGCGGCCCATGGGGCGGGCAGGGGAGCGGACGGGTAATAGATATGGTGGGAGCAGGCGGAGGCGGGCGAGGGGGAGGGAACCTGCGCGGGACATTGCAGGCCTGGGGACGGGTGCTTGGGAATCGGGTGCAGATCCGGGCGGGAGCACTCCTTTCGCCTAGCACAAGCCTCCGCCGCGGCCCCTTTGCGGGGGGCCCACTTCACAATCCTTTTGCGCGAGCCCTCGCCTCACAAAACCCCCGCGAGAGCGGGTGAGGAAGGCGAAGGGTTGAGGCAAAGCCGCGGCCGCCCGGCGCCGTACCGCGGGAAGCCGGCGGGCGGGCACGCGCTGCGCGACCGAGATCTCGCGAGGCGCCTCTCGAAACGGAAGCGGGGCTTCCGCCGGGCGGTGCCCCGGATCGTCGTGGCGGCCGCCATCGTCGCAGTGCTGGCAGTCTTGGCCGTGAACGCGGGGACGCCGCGCCCCGCCGCACCGCCGCCGCCCGCCAAGCCGGCGCTGCACATCTCTTTCCACATCGCGATCTTCAACGGCACCGAGTCCATCGAGGTACCCGCGGGCCTCGGCGTCGACCCCGCCCTGCACCTCGACCACTCCCTCGACGGCTTCTCCACGACCCCGGGGACGGCCGTGCTCCACACAAACGATACCTCGGGCACCGTCTACATCGATTCTAAAGTCGTCCAACCGTATTATTTGGGCGACTTTTGGCACATCTGGAACCAACCCTACGGGCCCAATCGGACGATGGACATGCACGCAGACGCAAACCACACGCTGACGATGACGGTCGATGGGCAACCCTACGCGGGGGTCTCGTGGGGGCAGCTCGTGCTTACCAATGGGATGCAGATCGAGGTCCGCCGCAATGCTGTATGAGCCAAGGGATGGGCGCCGGCGGCGGCGCCAACCGCGCCGAGGTCCCCCTTCGATGACGAACTAGCTGTGCGCGATGGTGATGACCACATTCCCCTTCTTGTGCCCGGCCTCGACATAGGCGTGGGCCTCGGCGATTCGTTCCAACGGGTAGCGCCTGTCGATGACGGACCTGATTGTCCCCGACTCGATCAGCCCCTTAAGGAAAACGAGGTCGTCGGCCGTTTCGGGGGCTACCTTGGCGACGACCCTCTTGGAGCCGAATTTCGAAGTCCACCGCCCTCGTGTGATCTGGGAAAGCCTCGGGTTGGCGATCAGGAAGCAACCCCCTTCCTTCAAGACGTTCAGGCTCCCGGTAAACGAGCTCTTGCCGATGACGTCAAAAACGACGTCGTAGGCCGCGCCGTTCGTCGTAAAGTCCTCCTTCGTGTAGTCAAGGACGTGGTCTGCACCGATGGAGCGCAGCACGTCCAATTTCTCCGCGCCGTCCACGGCGGTCACCTCGGCTCCATACGACTTGGCAAGCTGCACGGCGAAAGTGCCGATGCTGCCGCAAGCGCCGTTGATCAGAACGCTCTGTCCGCGCTGAATGCGTGCTATCCTCAGGAACCTAAAGGCATTGAGTCCCCCGAGGGGAACGGCTGCGGCCTCTTCGTAGGACATGTTGGTCGGTTTCAGCGCGAGCACACCGTCTTCGGGGAGGCACGTGAATTGGGCATGGGCCCCGAGACCGAATCCCGTGGAGGCAAAGACCTGGTCGCCCTTCTTGAATCGCCTAACGCCTATGCCGACGGATTCGACTTCTCCCGCGAGCTCCTGGCCCAGTGTCTTCTTTCGCGGTCTGAAGACCCCGAAGTAAAGCCGCGCGGGGAGCCAGAGCCGCAGAGGCAGCTGAAATCTCCGGATTTCACAGTCTCCGGTCGTTACGGTGGCCGCGTGGATTCTCACGAGGACTTCGTTGTCTCGGGGAGTTGGCGTCTCCATTTCCTCAAGCTGGAGAACTTCGGGAGGCCCGTATCTTGTGCAGATGGCCGCTTGCGTGAGGATCTCACCTGCCGGCTAGCATCAATCGGGAGGGGCCCCGCGCTGGAGGAGAGTTGCCCCGGCCGAAGAAGACTGCTTCGGCGCCTGACCGCGGCCGACCACCCCGCCTCAGCCACCTCGGCGGCGGCCGGGCCCTCAAGCGATCTCGACGCGCGTCGGTTGGACCCGGAGTTCCGCGAGTTCCGAATCGGCCCCACCCGACTTGTCTCCGCCCGAAAATGAAATCGGAATAACGCCGACAAACGTGAATCGCTGCACCACGCGGCCCGTGCTGTTCAGGAACTCGACGGTGAGGTTGCGCGCTGCACCTGCCGGCGCGCCTTGCGCGGCCTTGAACCAGTCGGCCCAGTCGCTGGAAAGCTGCGAGCCCTTGCGCGTCAGCGTGATGGTGCCGGGCTTCTGGTTGCCCGGCCGGTAGTGGATGGGGGTTGTGTCGTCGAGCGTCAGGGGGACAACGACTTCGCCGCCTTGGAAGGTATCGGCGGTTGAGTTGTTCCCCGCGATGTCAATGGTAAACCCCGTGGCCTTCACGAATTCGTCCGACCGGTCCCGCGCGTGCCCGGAGTGGGGGGAACTCGCGTTCGAATTGGTCTCCAAGATTGGGCACCGGTGCCAGGTTGTATCCTTGTCGAATTGGGTGGCGACGAGGAGATTCGGGCCGAGCGCCGCGGCGGTGAACACGATCCGGTCCACCGACAACCCGTTGAGGGTGAACTGCGCGGGAAGGTAGGCGACCTGCGTGCAGGTCCAGTTGCCCTCCACGGGGTTCGGAGCGCGGTAGCTCAGCGACACATCGAGGGAGCTTTCGCCGCCCTGCCCGAGGCCGAGCACCCAGTCGACGAGCGCTGCGCGCGCCCCCGTGAGCGGCCCCTTCAGCGTGATGTCGATGAATCCGGGCTCGCCCGGGCGGGTGCTCGCTTCGAGCGCGAGCTTCGCCATCTCAAGGTGGGTGTGGGCCACGTGCATATGCGGCTGCTCGTCTTCCGCGGGGCTCGCGTTCTTGAAGCCGAGGTCCACAACGGCCCGGACAGGCGTCCCGTTGTCCAGGAACATCGTGTAGCGTACATTGATCGAAGAAATCACACCGCCGAACTCCGGCATCGCGTCGCCCCATGTGAAGAGGCAGACGGGCGGGCGTTTGTCGTTCGGGTCGACCTTGGCAAACGACGACAGCGCGCCGACGATCCCGCTCACATCCGTCTTCGACTCGTAGCCATCGAAAAACAACTCGACGGACAGGTTCATCGGCTTGGGAGACTTGAACTCGAAGGGCTTGGTGTCGGCATTGGCGTGCAGTTGCGTGTCGATTGATTCGACACCCTTGTTGTCCGTGGAGTTTCGCCAGGCGTCGAATGCGAAGAGGGTCGCGTCGAGCGCGAGGGCGGGCGATCCAAAGAAGATGTTCGGCCCATAGGGCAAGGTGTGGGCGGCCGAACCATGGCGCGGCGCGAGGTGCGCGCCGCTCATGTTGAGTGTTACGGTCGCCCGCGCGGGGGTTCCGTCGGGCAGGAACATCGAGTAGCGCGCATCGGCCGTCGTGATGAAGGCGCGGAAGGGCCCGTTGGAGCCCCAGGTGAAGTCCACGGGCGCCGTGGCGTTGGGGGAGGTCGAGGCGAAGGAGAAGTTGAGGAGCCCCCCGACGAAGGGCTTGACGGAGATGCCCGCCTCGTAGGTGTCGAACATGAGCTCAACGGAGAGGGTCTTAGCTTCCCCCGAGGTGAAGTTGAGCGTCGGCTCGTCGGGCTTGCTGTCGCGGTGCGTCTCCCACGGGGGCTTCGGCTCGATCGAGAAGTTCAGGACCCAAATCGGCAGGCCGAGCGCGGGCTGCTGGAAGGAGAATGCGCGAGGGGGGTCGTTTGCCGGGTCGGCGTGCGTGACGAGGAACTCGAAGTCGGTCTGGTAGTGCTGGTAAATGTGGTTGTAGGTGATGTTGATGGCGCTGGGGCCAAGGGAATCAAGGGTGACGACAAAGGCGCCGAGGCCACCCCAGACGAGTGTAATCATGATAGGGGCGCTGCTGCCTTGCGACGCCTTAGCGAGGGCCGTGAGCGCGGCGAACTCCGCGTCGACGTCAAGTCCGCTCGCGTTGAAGCGCAGGTGGACGGCGAGGGAGCGCGACTTGCCGTTGGGGTAGTTCATCGGGTTCTCGTCGGCCGACGAGCTGTGCTTGACCTTGCCGTTGGTGTCTTTCATGAAGTCGAGGGAGACGACGGTGCCGGGGATGTTGACGAGGGGGTCGAGGAGGGTGACGATGGTGGCGGCTGTCGCGTTGGACGACGAGGAACTTGAGGTGTCCTGCCCCTTCTCGTCGCCGTTCTTGGCCTGGGCGAGCAGGCTGGGTGCGACGAGCACCGCGAAGAGAGCAAGGGCAAGGGCGGCGCGGCGCATGAGGTCGTGGAGGGGGCGAACCCGGTTATGGACGTTCCGGGGGGTTGAGCGAAAGCGGGGAGGGATTTTCGCGGGCCGCGGAAAAGAGCAGGGGAATCCGGACGGTCACGCGTCGTCGTCGCCCGTGAGCGCCTCAGCGAAGGCGCGTCCAATGGTCTGCCCGTCGGGGGCGCGTCTCACGACGCGGATCGCGTCGCCTTGACCGACATTGCCTTCTTGGACGACCCCCAGGTAGAACCCCGACCGTCCGCTTCGCGCGAACTGCTTGACGAACGCCATCGACCCGAACTTGTTGCCGAGCTTGAAGCAGGGGAAGCGGGGCTGCGTTACCTCGAGGAGCGCGGAGCCCACTTCGAGGCGGTCTCCGATGCGGACCTCGGACTCGAGGAGGCCGGCGCTCGTCAGGTTTTCGCCGAAGGCGCCCCACGCGAGGTCGCCGAAAGAAAGCTCGCGGGCCCATGACGTGTAGTGCTCGCTCGGGTAGGCGTACACCGCTTTCAGCGGGCCGCCGTGAACGCGCAGGTCCGCTTGGCCGTCGCCCGCAAGGCCTGTCGCGGTGACTCGGACGCGGCCGGCCACGGGCTCTTTGTAGATCCCGGTTCTCACCGCGCGGCCCTGCCACTCGACGGTCTTCGGGCGGCCGACGTTGACGGAGACAAGCTTCGTGGCCACGCCCTCCTCGAAGGCCGCCACGCCAGCGGAGCCGGAAAAGGATTGGCTCGGGCGCCCTGCGAGCGGCGCGCGCTCCACTAAGGACGAGGCACGGTCGGAACCCTTATTGCCCCGGTCATACTACGGTATTACCGACGCCCATGCCCGTAGCCAAACTTTCGATCAGCCTTTCGCTTGAACTTGACAAGGCGCTGGACACCATCGCGCGCCTCGGCGGCCGGCCGAAGTCAACGGTGATCGAGATGTTGCTGCGCGAGAACAAGACGGTGTCAGGTGTTGTCAATGTCCTTCGGGGCGAGGAGCCTGCGGATTTTGGGATCCGCCCGTCCCGCGAATTCTGGGCAGGCGTCGAGCGGGGCCGTGCGGCTAGAGTCGCCGCACCAAGGGGTGGAGAAACCCCCAACCCGGCTCCTCACGCGGAGGCCCGTCGGGAAGGAACCCGAGGTCCTCGTACCAAGCGCGGGATTGCAGGTCGCTGACGGAATCAAGGCGCACCGCTGATTTCCCCGCCTGCCTGGCGAAGGCGAAAATGGCTTCGACGAGAACCTTGCCGCCCGCAACGGGAGCTTGGCTGCGAAACAACGCGCTGCGGGTGAGGTACGCCACGAAGAGGTCGTCCGCCTGGACCGTGAAGGATGCGGCAGCCACGATTTGCTCCTCGAAGACGCGGAGGAGGGCGAACTGGCCATGCGAGGGCAGGTGATGGTCGATTATTTCGCCGAGGGTCACGCGGTCGCGTAGGGATCCTTCGGGCTCGAAGGGAATCAAGCGGTCCCTCTCTTCGGCGAGCCGCGTCCCTGGAGGAGGAATTGGCGGGCTGGACATTCGGGACTCGCCGACGCATTTCGGGGCGGGTGGCCATAAGGCCGTTCAGTGATGATGTGCTAAAACCATCAGGGCCCGCCTCACCCCGCGGCCGCCCCCCGTCCTTGGAATGAGCCAAAGCACTTAGGGGCCCGTTCTGCCCTGCGGGCGCTTACGCCCCCCACGGACCTCCCCTACTGGAGCCAGCCCGAGAGCGAGCTGCTGCAGGCGCTTGGCGCGTCGCGGCAGGGCCTTTCGACGGCCGAAGCGCGCGCGCGGCTGCTGCGCGACGGCCCCAACGCGCTGAAGAAAGAGGCGCGGGCGCCGGCCCTGCGCGTGCTCGCCAACCAATTCCGCAGCCCGCTGATCCTGCTGCTCTTCGTCGCCGGGGCGCTCGCGCTGGTCGTGGGCGACTTCGTCGAGGCCTCGATCATTGTGGCGGTCCTGCTGACGAGCGCGCTCCTTGGTTTTGTGCAGGAGTACCGGGCCTCGGTCGCCGTGGCCCGCCTGCGGGAGCGGCTGAACCTGCAGACGACCGTGCTGCGCGACGGCAAGCCGGGACAGGTGGCCGCCGAGGAGGTGGTGGTGGGCGACGTCGTCAAACTGAGCGCGGGCAACCGCATCCCGGCCGACGCGAGGCTGCTCGAGGCGAACGACCTCCACCTCGAGGAAGCGATTCTGACTGGCGAGAGTTTCCCGACGGAGAAGCAGCCGGGCGTGGTGGCGGAGGCGGCGGGCCTTCCGCAGCGCACAAACTGCGTGTTCATGGGGACGAGCGTGCGCAGCGGGACGGCGCTTGCGGTCGTGGCGCGCACGGGGCGCGCGACCTCGATGGGGGCGATCGCCGAGCGGCTCGAGCGCAAAGCCCCCGAGACCGAGTTCGAGCGCGGCGTGCGCAAGTTCGGGCACCTGATCCTGCGCGAGGTCGTGGTGCTCGTGCTGGGGATTGTGACAGCGAACGTGTTCCTCCATCGGCCGCCCGTGGAGTCGCTGCTGTTTGCCCTTGCGCTTGCGATCGGCCTTTCCCCGGAGCTGCTCCCGACGATCATCACGGTGACGCTTGCGCGCGGCGCGCAGCAGCTTGCCAAGAAGGGGGTGCTCGTGCGCCGCCTGAACGCGATCGAGAGCCTGGGCAGCGTCGACCTGCTGCTCACGGACAAGACGGGGACGCTCACGCGCGGCGTGATGGCGCTCGACCAGTCCGTGGGCCCCGACGGCGAGCCGTCCCCGCGCGTGCTTTCGCAGGCGGCGCTGAACTCGCGCTTCCAGAGCGGCCTTGCAAACCCGCTCGACGTGGCGATCCTCGAGAAGGCCAAGGCGACGGCGGGGGCCGCGCCGGAAGCAGCGACGAAGGTCGACGAGATCCCGTACGACTTCGAGCGCAAGCGGATGACCGTCGTGGTCGCGGGCGAGGGGGGGCGCGTGCGGCTCATCTCGAAGGGGGCGGTCAAGGAGCTGCTCGGGGTGTGTTCGCGCGTGCGCGTGAAAGAGGCCGAGGCGCCGCTCGACAGCGCGGCGCGCGCGGCGATCGAGGAGCGGTTCCGAACGTGGAGCGCGTCGGGGCTGCGCGTTCTTGCCGTCGCGGCAAGAGACCTGGAGCGCAAAGCCGCGTTCACGCGCGCCGACGAGGTCGACCTCGTGCTCGAGGGCTTCCTGCTGTTCGAGGACCCGCCGAAGCCGGACGCGGGGGCGGCGCTTGCGGCCCTGAAGAAGCTCGGCGTGGAGGTGAAGGTGGTGACCGGCGACAACCGGTATGTGGCCGACCACCTCGCGCGGGCGGTGGGGATCGCGGGCGGCAGTGTGCTTGCAGGGGAGGACGTCGACCGGCTCACGGAGCCGGCGCTGCAGGTGAAGGCGTCGGCGACTTCGGTGTTCGCGGAGATCGACCCGGCCCAGAAGCTGCGCATCCTCGAGGCGCTGCGCCGCGCGGGGCACGTGGTCGGGTTCCTTGGCGACGGCATCAACGACGCGCCGGCGCTGCACGGGGCCGACGTGGGGGTGAGCGTGATGGGCGCGGCCGATGTCGCCAAGGAGGCGGCCGACATCGTCCTCTTGGAGCCCGACCTTGGGGTGCTGAGGGGCGCGATCCTGGAGGGCCGGCGGACGTTTGCGAACACGGTGAAGTACATCAACATCACGACGAGCGCGAACCTCGGCAACATGCTGAGCATGGCAAGCGCGGTGCTGTTCCTGCCGTTCCTGCCGCTGCTGCCGGGGCAGATCCTGCTGAACAACCTGCTCTCGGACATCCCCGCGGTGTTCCTGTCGAGCGACAATGTGGACGCGGCCTGGACGGACCGGCCGCACCGGTGGAGCATCAAGGAGGTGCGGGACGCGATGATCGTGTTCGGGCTGATCAGCTCGGCGTTCGACGGGCTGACGTTTGGGATCCTCCTCTGGGCGGGGGGATGGAATGCCGACCTCTTCCGGACGGGGTGGTTCGTCGAGTCGCTGCTCACCGAGTTGCTCGTGCTGCTCGTGCTGCGCACGTACCTTCCGGCGATTTCGAGCCACCCGACGCGGCCGCTGCTCTACAGCGTGGTCGCGATGGCGGTGCTCGCGGTGGCGCTGCCGCTCTTGCCGATCGCCGGCGTCTTCGGGTTCGTGGCGCTGCCGGTGGGGATTGTGGGGGCCCTCGTCGGCGTGGTGGTAGCCTACGGCGCGGCCACGGAGGTGGCCAAGCGGCGGTTCTTCCGGAAGTTCTTGCGGGGGCAAGCGGCCTGAGGGGCCGCGGACCGGATCGACCGCACCCATGCGCTGGTCAGTTCAACCCGTGAACAGGTGTACCGCCAGCCACCCCTTCAGCAGGGTCACCGCGATAACCGCCGGGATCTGGCAGGCGAGGGGCACGAAATACGCGAGCACGAAGTGCCGAGCCCGCGGCCGCACGGCCCCGCGGTCGCTCGGGATGCTGTAGGCGGGCAGGTAGATCATGAGCCCGTAGACGAAGAACCAGAACCCGGCGAAGAGCGACCCGGCATTGAGCGAGGCTTCGGAGGTCGTGCCGAGCAGTCCGTAGAGGAGGAACACTTCGTTGGGCGTGAAGTCGTAGCGCTTGAGGAGCCAGGCCCAGCCGATGTAAGCGGGGAAGAGGACGGAGACGCTTGCGAATGCGGTGACGAGGAAGTAGTTGTTCGAGGCGGTGATGTAGGCGACGCCGACCTGCCCGCCGAAGGCGGGGGCGAGGTTGGTCATGGCGGTGGTGACGACTTCCTCGAGGAGGAGCAGGCCGCTTGCGAAGAAGACGAACTTGACCTGCCAGGAACCGGGCAGCGCAAGGACGCGCGCGCGGATGCCTTCGCGGTAGAGGAACATGAGCGACCCGCCGCAGACGACCCAGATGAGCAGGAGGCCGAGGGCCATCAGGATGACCGCGCGGGCGGTGGGGTCGGAGGAGCCGGCAAGGACGAGGAACGCGATGAGCCAGACGACGGCGGTGCTGTAGATCGCGAGCGCTTTGATGAGGAGGGCGGGGAGGCGGCTTGGCAACGGCGAAACTCTTGATGGGGCGGAAGGGAACTCGACTGGGGCGGCCGCTCCCATGGGGAGGCCGCGACACGCGTGGGCGCAACTCAAGGTTTGCCTGGGCGCGACGGGCCGCTCACCGCACGACGCTCACGTGGCAGTGCGCGAGCTTGACGAGGCGCTCGGCGGTGGAGCCGAGGAGGACATCCATGATTCCGGAGGTGCCGTGCGAGCCGACGAAGATGGTGTGGACGTGGCGCTCTTTGGCGAAGGTGGCGACGGCGGCGGCGATGTCCTCGCCGGGGTAGCCCTTGATGACTTCGCCTTTAGAGGGGACGCCTTGCTCGCGGGCGCGCAGGGAGCCTGCCGCGACGATGGTCCGGGCCGCCTCCGTAAGCTGCTCGGCGAGAGCGAGGTCTTCGCCGCCGGCCGAGGTAGGCGCGCCAAGCGGGGTTGCATAGACGGCCATGACCACGAGCAGGTCGGCGCCCGACTGCTTCGCGGCGTCGATGGCGAAGTCGAGCGTGCGTTCGCTTGACCTTGAACCGTCGGTGGCGGCGAGGTAGAGGCGCTTCGGGGACGCGTGGGGGAGGGGAGCGGGGGGGCTCGTTTGCGGCATGACCTTCGGCTACTTTGTGTGGGCATTTAATGGGGGTAAAGAGGGGTGTTGATTGTCCGACGACGCTTAGGGGAACTGTTATAGGAGCCGCGGGGTTGTGGAAAAGCGTAGGCTCATGATCGTCGGGTCGAAACGAATCTTGATTCCCTTCGGGCTGCTATTGATTTTGGCGGCGACGGCGATGCCGGCGCAGGCGAACCACTGGTGCGGGCAGAGCACGATGGCGGTGACGCCGTCGAACCCGGTGGCGACGCACGCGACGACGTTCACGGTCACGGTGGCGAACACCGGGGTGGACACGACGCAGCTGAGCGCCGTCCAGGCGAAGTTCTCGTGGGAGGGGACGTGGCACAGCGCGGGGTCGGGGACGATCCTTGCGGGGCAGTCGATGACGTTCACGACGAGTGCGACGCCGCCTTCGGCGGGCGCGTACCAGGTTGACTTGAAAATAACGGGCACGAGCAGCGGCGACATGCTGCATGAGTCGACGGACTGCACGGGGACGGCGTCGGTGACGGCGGTGGCGGCTTCGCCCGGCCTCGATGCGGGACTGGTCGCGATTGGGATTGCAGCGGCGGCGGTTGTAATGACGGCGCAGCGGCGGCGGGGACCTGAGGGGCGCTAGGGAAGGCGCCGGGGCGGGTGGTCCGAAAGGACCCGCTGTGCCTCCGGTACGAGCATCCCGCCTTCGAAGATGGTTCCGAGCACCTTGGCGCGCGCGGGCAGGACGGTGAAGTACGCGTCCTCGAAATTTTCGACTTCAGGGCGCCGGAAGAAATCGGCCGAGTCTTCTGCAGGCCGCTGGCCGGAAGGGTCCATCACGATTCCAATCCGGCCGCCGGCGGCCTCACGGGCTCTTTCCGTCCTTCTTCGGCGCGTCGCCGGGCGGGCGGCGGCGCATGGCCATCACTGCAGCGCCAAGCCCTGCGGCGCCAACGACGAGCCCGAGCCCGCCGAGCATGGCGCCAAGCCCGGTGCCGGCGCTTGCAGCGTCGGCGCGCGCCGAGGCGCTCGAGGCAGCGGCGTTGGAGCTGTTGAGGCTCGCTTGCAGCGAGTTAAGTCGAGCGTCGGCGGCCGAGATGTTCTCCTGGAGCCACGGGAACCGCACCTTGACGCGGGCAAGTTCGGCGGAGGTGTTGGCAAGCTCGGCCTGAAGGGCCGGAACGGGATTGGCGTAGGTGATGTGCATCGACACCGAAGGAGTGCAGGGGGCCCAGGCCCCGACGCGCGTTGCGCGGACGGTGAAAGTGTTGTCGCCTTCCAGGAGCGGCACGCGGACGCTGAAGTGCCCGGACGCGTCGGCCGTGCCGGTGTACCCGTCGATGTCGATGCGGTCGTTGGGCTGCGTGCTGCCGTTGATGTAGGCCACGGCGCGGTCGAGGACGGCCCCGCTGGAGGGCGAGTCGACCGTAAACGCGGGCTCCGTGGGCAGGTCAAAGGAGGTGGCGCGCAGCTCGAGGGTGTTCCCCTCAAGCGAAACGTAGAGCAGCGTGCCGGGCCCGCTTGCGGGCCAATTCAGCGCCACCGCGCCGACGTAGCCGGACGGCGCGGCGCCCGGGTGCAGCGACGACCACCCGCCGCACCCTTCGAGGCCGGTGAGTTGGGCAAGGTCGGGGCCAGTAGGCGCGGCTGTGTAGTAGCCGACGGCGGCCACAGCGGAGCTCGAGGAATGCGCGGACAGCGAAAGGGAAACGGCGCCGATGGCGGCGTCCACGAGCTTGGCCATCGCTCCCCAGCCTGAGGAGGGCGTGAACACCGCGGCACGCGCGTAGCCGGTGGACCCGCCGGAGCCAAACACATCGGTGTAGATCAGCGTCCAACCGACGAGGAACGAGCCGTCGGGCGACGGGGTGAGGGCGAGCGTCTCGGCAGAGCCGGCGGTGCCTTCAACCAGGAGAGCGGGGGCGCTCCAATTGCCGGAGGGCGAGCGCTGGGCGGCGACAAGCCCCGCGGCGGTGGCGTTGGAGCCGAACCACACGAGGGTGGTCGTGTTGGCGGCGTCGGTCGAGGCCTCGGCGAAGGGCGGCTGGACGGGCGCGCCGGAAACCATCGGCGATAGGTAGGCGGCTATCCCGAATTCGGGGGCGCTCCACCCGGAGCCCTGGACGAAGTGGGAGAGCATGAGGTCGGACTCCGGGAAGAGCGGCGTGTCGTTCCATTCGAACCACATGGCGAGGGCGTCGCCGGAGGGTCCGGCGGCAAGCGAGAGGCCCGACGCGTCGTAGGGGCCGCGGTTCAGGGTGGTGGGGCCGGCAAGGGCAGAGCCGGGGTTGGCGACCGCGGCGTGGAGGACGGGGGCGGAGCCGTTGCTCGTCGTCCAGGCGAGGAAGAGGCGGCCGGAGGGGCCAACCTGGACCTGGGGCCAGCCGCGCAGGAAATCGCCGGCGGTGCCGTTGTCGACAAGGGTGGGCAAAGACCAGGAGCCGGCGGAGAGCCGCTCGGCGGACCAGATCGTCTCGGGAGACCCCTCGGCGACCCACACGACGGCCACATCGCCTTCGGCGTTGCGGGCGGCCTCGATGTTGTAGAGGGTGACGTTGCTCGTGGCCACCACCGCGTGCGCGCCCCAAACGCCGGCCGGCGAAAGGTCGGCGGCAACCACCGAATCATAGATGCCGACGGACTCGACCCAGGTGGCGAGCACGGAGCCGTCGGGGGCGCCGGAAACGGAGAGCAAGGTTGCGTTCGCCCCGAGCGAGGACAAGCGGGCGCCCGTCGTGCTTGTGGTGGGCCCCGGGTAGGCGGATGCAGAGGGGAGCAGCGCAGAGGCGGGCAGGCAGAGCAGGAGTGCAAGGAGGGTCGAGACAAGTCGATTCGAGCGGGGCATTCGGGCACGCGTCCTTGGGCGCGGGAGGCGCGCTGGGGGGATAGGTGTTTCGGGGGGTTGAGTGAAGGGACAATTCGGTTCGCAAGGATCGTCGGTGGCAGGCTGCGATGCGAGACCATCCGGCTCGAATCCATGAGCGACCCCGAGCTGGTGAGGTGGCACCGCAGCCGGGGGTTTGTAGAGGAGGGGGACTCCTGGAGCGACCCTCACTGGGGGAAACTGAATCCGGTGGTCAAGCGCGTTGAGCCAACGCGGTTCGACGGGGCCTAGTTCTCGCTTTTTTGCCGGGCACCGCGGCCGGAGTTGTCTTGAGTTCGAGGCGAAGGGACTCGATTTCGTTTTGAACAAGGCGATTCTCACGCATGAGGATCTCGATGAGCTTCGATTTGGGTTGCCCGGAGCGGGCAACCAAGGCGTCGAGAGCTTGGTCGAGCTCGAAGGAAATGCTGATGGAGCAGCGTGCCACGGCCATGTTATCAATGGTACGGCAGTAATACCAGGATAATAAACTCGGCCTCGAGGTCGGCGGCGGCCGAGGCGCTCGCCGCGGCGGGGAGGCTTCGGAGGTTGGCCGGGCCGATGGCGGGTTAGGCGCGCAGGAGCACCTTCACGCGCTCCGGGGCGTCGAGTCCGGCCTTTCCGAGCCAAGCGGCTCCCGCGTCGCTGATGAAGTAGAGGCTGCGGATACGGCCACCGACGCGCTCGAGTTGGTTCCGGGCAAGGGCGGCCCCGACGAGGACCTTGAGGTGGTGGGCGATAGCGCTGTTGTCGGAAATGCCAAGGCCTTTGGCGATGTCGTCGTAGGCGAGTTTCCCTTGCTCTCGGTAGAGGAGCACCAGGATTCGTTGCCGCACGGGGTGGTCGAGGGCCCGGATGGCTTGCTGGGCGGCCTTCACGGCCGCCTTGGGGGGGACCTTGCTCATGCAGTAGCCCGGAGGAAACAAGGACGATTAGTCGATTCGCATGAATTTCAGCGGACTGAAACTGTCATCAGTGAGCATCCGCATGCTCCAAACCCCCTTGAAGATCGCCCGTAAGGGAGGCGGGGGCTTCACCGCGCGGTCCACTTCGGCGGGGAGCGGCGGTGGCCGCGGAGGAGTTTGATGGCGCGGTCTTCCTGGGCGCGCGTGAGGGTGCGGTTCTCGGGCCACGAGTTGGGCATCCAAGCCGGCCGTGGCGGCTCCCTGCCCGCGGGCCCCTTGTACCCGGTGCGCTCGAAGGAATGGCGCTGGAGGATGGCGCGAATGGGCGGGGCGTCGGCGATGGAGGAGAGGGCTTGGGGCAAAAGGACGAGGCCGCCGAGGTGCGCGAAGTGGGCGGGCAGGTAGGGGGCGTCGGGGTAGATGTGGTCGGCGACGGCGCGCCGGACGAGGTTGCTGTTGGTGCCAAGGGAGACGAGGAGGACGCGGGCGGCGGCGGTGTTGGTGACAAGGACGGTGCCGTCGCTGCGGCGGCCGAGGCGCTCGCCGCGGTGGGGGCGGCGGTGGTGGGTGAGCGGGTGGGGGCAGGCGGCCTCGACGCGGACGGGGGCGAAGTAGGAATGGCGCACGACCCAAGAGAGGACGGTGCGCAGGAGGGGAAGCTGCGCCTCGAGGTCGGCGATGAATTCGGCGGCGAGGTCGCGGACCGCGGGCGGGGCTGCGACCGCTTCGGGGGGCGGGGCGGCTTTGAGGCGGGAGAACATGGGCCGGGTCGCGCGCGTTTTTCGAAGGCGAGTGATGATGGCACGCAGGTGGGCGGCGGGGAGGGGGACGGGAGAAGACCAAGAGGAAGGCAGGAGAGGGGGGCGTTGCGGGCGGCGGAGGAGAGGCCCGCGGTACCCGTAGAGTTCGAAGGCGCGCCACTTGAGGGCGGCAAGGACGGGTTCCCATTCGGTGAAGGCGGCAAGGGGAGAGGGGATGACGAAGAGGTTGGAGAGGCGGCTGAAGTGGGCGGGGAGGCGGGGGGAGCCGGGGTAGACGTGGCAGACGGTTGCGCCGTTGAAGCGCTGGTAGATGAGGCCGAGCGAACGGAAGACGGCTTCGCGGGCGGGCTGGTTGGTCCAGAGGCAGACGCCCTCGACGACGTCGCCCACGCGGTTGCGACCTTCGATGATGCGGGCGGTTTTGGGGAAGACGACGGGTACGGCGCGGGCGACGCGGGGGTCGGCCCACCAGGTGGAGCGCGAGATGAGGTTGAGGACGGTAGGGAGATCGCCGTGGGACGTGAGGTCGGCAAGCAGTTCCGCGTCGAGATCCCAGGAGGGGGGGCGAGCCATCGGATCGGGAGCGGGCATCCGCTCCGCCTCTATTGCTCTTCGCGGTCGGTTCCTAGAGGGCGTCTCACGACCTCCCCCGAGGAGATCCTCATACTTGGCAAGCCAGTGTCCGATAGATTCCCATGTCGTTCAAAACGCAAGACCATGATGTAACGTGCCTTTGCGCTCTGGTCAACCTCCCGAAGCGCGTGATCGTCGAGGAGCTCCCCTCAGGGGGCGGCCGCGCGCGCTTCCGCGTGCAGGCGTTTGTGGAGCGCGACGTGGGGGAGCTGCTGGAGTGGATGGCGCCCGCGCTGGAGGGAGCAGGGGTGAGGAGGTGGGAAGGCAAGTTTGTGTTTGCGATCGTTGAGGTGAAGGGCGGCGACGGAGCCGAATTCCTCAGGCAGGAGCTAAGAGCGTTTTCAGGCAGAGGGGGCGGCGAGCTTCACCTGGCACTATCCCTCGAGGAAGCGGACGCAGAACCAGCCGAAAGGCTGCGGCGGCTTGTGGGTGCGATGGCCGCATGAGGAGCATCACGAGACGTTCTTATACGGCCTGGAGACGGTGAATAGGTAAGGGGCCCGCAATGGACGAGGGAAGTGTCAGGCCGGGTGAGATCGAGGCGACAACCCGGTTCCTGTCGAGCGCGGAAGTCCGCCGGTACGAAGGTGAGTGGGTGGCGGTCCTCGACGGCAAGGTTCTGGCCCATGGCGCCGAGGCCGACGAGGTCCTTGCCGAGGCGAAGCGCAGGGCGCGGGGACGCGAGCCGGTGCTCCATTTGGTGTCGTCGATGGCAGAGATTCTCTGAGGCGAGGGGTCTTTGTGGCCGGATAGCGGCGCACCTACACCTGCGAGGCGTTCGCCAGCCGGCTGGCAGCCCACGCACACGGCGGCGACCAGGTCTTCCGGCCCATGTTGGAGGTAAGACTCGTTCTTGACAAGAGGGCGCTTCGGGCGCGGGCACTCGTCGATTCTGGGGCGGACTTCTGCTATCTTCCGTATGGCCTTGCCCGCGCGCTGGGGGTGGATGCTGCGCAGGACGGAACCGGAGACGAAGTCGTCGGCGGGATCGGGAGCGTCCTCCGAGTCCGGGTGGTGGAGCTTGAGCTTACGATTGTCGACCCCACGGAACCAAAGCCGATGTTTGTTCCGTTCCTTGTCCCGTTGGAGCCGGATTCACGGGAGGCGCCGGGGCGCCGGGTGAGTCCGCCGCTCGTGGTTGGCAGGCACCCATTTTTTCGAACTTCAAGGTGGAGTTCGACCTCGGCGCGGCGCCGTCGCAGGAGAGATCGGTTTGGTCCATCCAAGAGGCTGGCTCCGCGGCGTAGGGTGCACAAGCGACCGCCGGTGGTGGGAGCCGAAACATCCGATGGCGCTGTGGGTGGTTTGGCGCCGTTTCTTGTCTGGGGTTATGACGGAATTGGCGTGATATAACGTGAGTTTCGTGACATCACGGGGTCTTGATGGCTCTGCGTCATAAGTGCCCCGGCCGTCGTGGCGATGATGATCGGTGCGGTAGTGAAACCCGTGGGGAGGCGTAGGCGCTGAGGGGAGTCCGAAGCCGGGGCAACTTCGTGACGCTCACGCGCCGCTCAGCTCAAACTCGCCCTTCGCCCCATCGTAGGCGAACCGCAGCGCCTTGAGGACGCTGCGCCCGACCACGACGAAGTCGCCGTCGCCCTTCATCTCGACCATCACGACGGTCGCATCGAAGAGGCCGGGGATCGTGAGCCTCACGTAGTACCCGGGCTCCTTGGACGGCCGCTGCAGCGATCCGACGTTTGACCAGGTCCTTTGGACGAGGCTGAGCTCGCTTGCAAGGGCGTGGGGGATGAAGCACAGGCTAGCGCCGGTGTCGAGGAGCGCGCTGATGGTTTTCGTCCGGCTGTTGCCGGCATCGATCTGCACGTCGAGCCTTGCGGCGCCGCTTTCGTGGAGGGGGCTTCGCATCGCGCCGCCTCCTCAAACGGCCGCTGGCGCGGCAGCGCTGCGGACACCGCTCGCGCTCAGGAACCCGATGAAGTCGGGTGGGCTGCCCTGCGCCTTCGAGACCTCGTCGAAGAGTTTTGCGTCGTCGGGGCCGGCGGCAATACGCTTGCCGTCGATGTACGCGACAAAGGCTCCTTGCCCCTTTGCGGCGAGGAGTTTGGCGCGTTCCTCCCGGAAAGCCTGCTCGGACTTCCAGAACGCTTCCGTGGGTTCGGGGGTGCGCCTGCGCAGCTCGGTGCCGGCGCTCTTGACGAACTCCTCCCATAGGGTGTTGAAGTAGCGTTCGCGCAGGTCGGGATTGAAGCCGGTGCGCCGGTTGACGAAGTCGTCGATCTGGCCGGGGCTCAGCCACCCCCACCTGGACGCGGCTTCCTTGACGAGGCGCAGGTCGTTGTCGTCGGTGGCCAAAGCTTCCAATGTCGCGCCCCGCGCGGTCTCGTAGACGTTCAGGGTGCGGGGCGGGGCGTTGTCGTCGTCGACATCGGGCTCGTCGAAGACGCCGGACAGCGTGCTCACCAGCCGTTGGGTGTGGGTGACGAGGCTCGTCGTTTCCATGCGGGTGAGGGCGCGGACGATCTCCTCGCAAAACGGGCCGTGCTTGTAGACCTTGAAGCGAAGCGCGCGGATGGGGCGCTTGATGGAGAGGTCGAACTCTTTCGGGTGGGCGGCGATGAAGAGGAGCTTTTGGAGTTTGGAAAGGCCGTGGAAGGGTTTGTCGGAGGAAGAGAGGAGGGCTTGGAACACGAGGCTGTCGATGCCGGGGAGGGGTGGAGGGGGCATTGGGGTTCCGGCGGGGATGCTGGAGTGGGGGGATAAAGCCGTTCACGAGGGGGTTGGAGAGCGCGGGTGGATAGGTCGCGTTGGGCAACCGACCGCTATCCTTTTCCTAACAGATTCGCTCCGGCAGGACGGAAACTTCTTTATCAGTCCCGCTCCGTTTTTGTCCGTATCCACTGTAGGTGTGAGCGTGGCTTCGGCGTCTTCTGCCCCCAAGGCGTTCCTGCTCCTCACTTCGGACAAGGGCGAACTCAAGACGATTCCGATCCGCCCGAGGGTGCACATCCACCGCGACGCAAAGTACGAGGTCGTCTCAAGCGAATCCGAGGAGCACCGCCCGCTCGACATCCGCGACGGGATGGTGAGCCGGAAACACGCGGAATTCTATTGGGAAGCCGGAGAGCTTTGGGTTCGCGACCTTGGCAGCAAGAACGGCACCGACGTCGACGGCCGCGTCCTGCCCGGCTGGAACCCTGGAAGGCCGAGCGAGGCTGTCTGCCTCGCCGAGGGAGAACGGATCTACATCGGCAACCGCGTCATGATTAGTGTGGAGCGCGCGGCCAACCGGCTAACCGTGATGGGTGGCGACACGCTTCGGCTCCCCGCCGGGATGCTACGGCAGTTCAAGGGGGAGGGGTTCCAGCTGGTCGGACGCGACGAATACTTTTGTTGGGTCCGTGCGCCGGAGCGCTCGAAGGGCTCCTTCAGGGTCAAGACGGAGGGCAAGCACCTTGAGGTCAATTTGCGGCCGAACCCGGTACAAAGGGGAGAGGACAAGTCGGAACTCCTGCGCCAGGCCGCCGCCTACCT
>JBGQKI010000036.1:0-30792 GCA_041499475.1 Thermoplasmata archaeon | reverse complement strand
GGCGAGTTGCAGGCGGGGCAAAGCTTGCCCTTCTCAACCTGTTCGGACTCAATGGACTTGGCGCCCTGCCCGTGCGTCTCGGGCATGGGCGCGTGGAATTCCATTTGCGCGGGGCCAGCGGGCGCCGCCACGTCGCGGTGTCCGATTTGCTTCTGCAACTTCCGGTTGAGCTTCCATTTGAGGGACGCAAACTTCTCGTCGGGGCTGGTCACCAGGCGCCGCCTTGCCCTTCCCTTTGGGCTCGCACCCTGATGTTACTTTCGGGAGGAGCCGTCGGGCAAGGGCCTAGAAGTCGAAGAGCGACTTGTTCTTCGTGGGGTCGAGCTCGGGGCCGTCTGGCTCCGTTTCTTCGGCGGGCGGGGCCGGAGCAGGCTCGGTCTTGGCGGGCTCCGGTTCCTTTTTCTCGGCGGCCCTTTTGCGGGCCGGCTTCTTCGCTTTCTCTGCCGCTTGGGCGGCCTGAGCGGCCTCGACCGCTTCGCCGAGCGACATCGACCCTTTCCGCGCACCGCGCTTGTTGTCCGCGGCCACCCCGAGAGAGGCCCCGGACTCGAGGAGCCGGCGAGCCTCCGCGTAGATCGTGTGGACTTCCCGGTCATCCGCGGCTTTCCCGAGCAGGTAGGCGATGTCTTCCCCGTCGAGATCGGCGCCGGCCGCGACATTCACGGCGAGGTCGAAGTCGGCTTCCATGAGGCGAGGCAGGTAGGGGGCAATCGAAGCGCCCACCTCCCGGCGCGAGGTGTGGAAGTAGGCGCCGAGTTTCCCGTAGGTCTCGGCCTTGTGCTTGCGCGCCGCTTTGGAGCGGCCCATCTGAATGAGCCAGGACGGGAACTGGTAGCGGTTCCACCCGTGCAGCCGGTCGCGCTTGGCAAGCGCCACGCCACCCGACATGAGGTCGGAGGCATAGCTCCAGAGCCCGAAGTACTGCCGGCGGACGGTGCGCCCCAGCATCTGGTCGGCGCGCGACAAATAGTAGAACGCTCGGTCAAGGTCCTCCGGGTCCTGATAGGCGATGGGCACATTCTCTTCGATCCAGAGCAGAGCGAAGTCCGGCGATTCGTCGAGGTCGCGAAGCGCGCGCCGTGCGGAGGCAAGGTCGAGGGTGCGGAGCACCTCGTCCACCATTCCAAAGGCAGTGTTCCGGTTGTCGCGCGCGCCGATCGTCTCGGCGGCTTCGGGGGGCACGACCTTGCGTCCGCGGGCGACGCCCTCCAGGTCATTGAGAGCCGCGCGCAGGTCGCCTTTGGCCTCTGAAGCGATCCTCGTAATGACGGCGGGGGCCACATCGACTCCTTCCTTGGATGCGACGGAGCGCAGGACCTTCTCGATGGAGTCCTTGCGCACAGCCTGGAACTTGATCTCGAGCGCGAGGCCCTTCATCGCGGAGGCGCGGCGGGTGAGCGCGTAGTAGTCGTTCACAATGAGCACGACAGGCTGGCGAGTCGTGCGGATCATCTCGGTGATGGCAGGGACCCCGCCCTTGTCTTCGCGGCCGAAGACGTTATCCGCTTCGTCAAGGACGATGAGCTTGCGCCCGCCGGCTGACGCCTTGATGAACGCGCCGTCGTCGCGGAAGGTCTCGTTGAGGGCGCCTGCGCCCGCAACGCGTCGGATGGCCTCTTCGTTGCGCGCATCGGAGGCGTTCAGCTCGATGACACCCCATCCGAGGTCGCTGGCAAGGGCAAGGGCCGTGGAGGTCTTGCCAATCCCCGCGCGGCCCGAGAGGACGACCGCGCGCTTCGCGGGGATCCCGTTTTCCCAGGAGGCGGCCCACTTCTGGAGCGTCGAAACGGCAGCGCCGTTGCCGATGACCTCGTCAAGCGTGTGGGGGCGGTATTTCTCGGCCCAGGGCAGCTCGATGTCCACGGGTGGGGAGGGCGCGCCGGCCGTGATAAACGTGCGCCGGGGCAGGTCAAATCGCGTCGTAGTGGATTTCGATCTGCTGTTGGTCGACGAGCACGAGGGCGCCCCACTCGCTGTTGGGCACCCCATCCACGAGCATGGTGAGGGTGTGGCCGGCGTCAGGCACGAGGTTCACGACTTGGGCCGGCCCAAACGGCTGACCCCAGATCGCGAAAAACTGGCCGAGGGTGAAGTTCATGGTCACACTGGCCTCGACGTGGATGGTGCCCGAGGTGTCGTGCGTGTGGATTGGGGCGAGCGACCCGGCGGCCCCGTATTGAAGGTCGAGGAACTGGTCGAGGGAGTGGTCGACCCAACGGGCCGGGTTACCCCCGATGTCTGCCGGGATGGTCGCCATCTGCGTGCCGTTATAGAGCGCGAGGCCGACGTGGATGTGCATCGGCTGGTTGCTGATGATCGCGGGGTTGCCCCCACTCGGAGGCGACGGCCCCAGGGTGCCCGGCGAAAGGAGCGGCGGCAGGAACACGACGAGAGCCGCGGCCACGACGAGGGTGGCCGAAAGCAGCCCCGCGAAGGCCAGCCGCTCTCGCCGGGCGCGCTGCCGCGCGACTTCGCGCCGCGACATCCGCCTGGAATTGGTCGCCAAATGGCGGGTCTGGCCCTGCGCCAACGGAGGTCCTCGGCGCGGCGAGCCGCGCTCGCCGCTTGAAGGTTGTGGTGTTTTCCTTTGAAAGGAGGCGCGCGTGCTCAGAACGCCTCGTACTTGATCACGATGTCTTGGGAATCCTTGAGGACGAGGTTGTGCCAGTCGGCGTCCGTGTTGGGTACGACCGCGCCGTTGGAGGTGAGCGTCAGCCGGTGGTGCGAGTCGGCGCGAAAGCCTAGCGTCTGCGTCGGGCCGAGGAGCTGGCCCCAGATCCCGAAAAATTCGCCGAGCGTGAAGCCGCGCGTGACGGAGGCCTCCACGTGGATGAGCCCGCTTGTGTCGTGCGTGTGGATGGGCGCAAGCGCGCCGACCGAGCCCTCGCGTTGGTCGAGCCAATGGTCGAGGCTGTGGTCGGCGTAGGCGCCGCCCTGGATGCCAATGTTGGAGGGAATCGTGACCGGCGAGCCGAGGTTGAGGATCGTGAGTTGCGGGTGGATGTGCATCGGGCTGTTGCTCACGATTTCGCCGGGCCCGATCTCGTGCGGCGGAGGCAAAGGAGGCGTGAACGCAATGAGGGCGGCAAGGGCGGCGCCGGCAACGGCCACCGCGATTACCGGGAGGATCATCCGTCGGTTCCGCGCGCGGCGGCGCGCAAGTTCCCGATGGCGCATCCGCTTGTTGGGCGCGGGCTTTGGCCGTTCGCCGTCTTCCGCCAGGGCGTTGCCTCGCATTCGCGAGCCCAGGCGGGCGCTATGAAGGTTGTGGGTTATCCCCGAGGCCGCTTGGTCGCTTCAACGGACTCCTCTTGTTCAGCGGCCGCGAGCTCCTCGCGTTCGCGCTCCACCTGCTCTTTCACGATCCGCACCCAATGCGAGACATTGGGTTGCGGCCCCCGCACGCGCATCCATCCTCCCGAAACGGTCACGTTTGCCCCCCCTAGTAGCTCGGCTTTGTCGAATCGAACACTTGGCGCAGCAGACGGTCGTCGACGTGGGTGTAGATCTGCGTGGTCGCGATCGAGCGGTGCCCGAGCAGTTTCTGGATGATGCGGATGTCCGCGCCGTTGGCGAGCAAGGTCGTTGCGAAGGTGTGCCGCAGGATGTGCGGCGTCACGCTCCGCGTGATCCCCGCGCGCCTGGCGTAGGTCTTGATCATCCGTTGGATCGCCCTCGGGTAGAGCCTTGCCCCGCGCGAGGAGCGGAACAGCGGGCCGCCCGGCGCGAGCTTCGCGTGGTCGAGGTATGCGGTGACCGCGTGCAGGCACTTCTCGTCGACGGGCACGATGCGCCCCTTGTCGCCCTTCCCGTGGCGGACGGTGACCGTCCGCGTCGAGAATTCGACGTCCTCGAGGTCGAGGGCGCAGAGTTCCGACACGCGAAGCCCCGTGTACCCGAGCGTTACGAGGATTGCGAAGTTGCGCGGGTGCTTGTCCGCGGAGGAAAGCAGCCGACCCGTTTCCTCGACCGAGAGGTACTTCGGGATCGGCTCGCCTCGGCGCGGCGGCTTCAGGGCCTCGGCGTTGGGCAGCTGCAGGAACCGGTAGAAAGCCTGGATGGCTTTCACGGCCCCGTAGAGCGAGTTCTTCGAGTAACTGCGGTCCACGGCAAGGTACCGCTTGTAGTGCTCGAGGTCGCCAAGCTGGATCTCTGCCGGCGGCCGTTTGGCCCAAGCGAGGAGCCCTTTCACGTGGCAGCAGTACATCTGCACCGTGTGGGGCGACGCTTTGTTTCCGGTCAGGTGGTCTCTAAAGGCTTCGAGGGGGTCCTGCTGGACAGCCTCTAAGCCGGGCACGACTATGCCGGGAGCTGGCGCTCCCGCTGGGTAGACGGCGAGTCTTTGCATCCCATCCCGCCAAGGCGGCCAAGGCCCCTGGCTTTGATATAAGACTTTTCCACGCGAAGGAAACCTTCCGGTCGAGCCAGGATTCGCGCGGCGGCGGATTTTGGGTTGCATCGGAAGGGGGACGGAACAATTTCCCTTTGAGTCATGCTGGATAAGGATCGCTATCCCGACGATGCATCATCGCGGTCCCTTCGCAACCGGCCATCAAGGCTGCGTCGAAAGGGTAAGCGCCGCGGCGAGGGCTCATTGGTGCCGGCGAAGGCGGCGGATAATTCGGTGGCATGTATTGGGGCACTTATTGGCCGGGCATGATCGGGGGCGCGCGGCGGCGGCGCTTCACGAAGACCCGCAAGCTGATGCTCACCGCAAAGAGAGCGATAACGATGATCGAATAGATGGGGACCTGCGATGAAGGGGTCGAACTGGCGGCCGGGCTCGAAAGCACGGTGAAATTCCAGCCGGGGAACACGCCGTAAGTGGGTTCCGCCCACCCGGTGCCATTTTGGTTTTGGGCAACCAGCTTGGCGCCGAGGTGATAGGGTTGGCCCGCGGCTGAGGCGGGGACGTTCACGGTGAACACGAAGTCCTCCTGGGCTCCAAGCGCGATGGTAATGGGCAAGGCGGTCGAGGTGGGCTGCGGATTTGCTTTAGTGGGAAGCTCGCCCCAGTTGGCCCAAACGGTGAATTCCGTCACATGCATCGAAGGGTTTCCATCGTTGGCCACCTGGAACATTAACGGCCACGGTCCGGCGGGGTACGGCGCGCTCCATTCGTGGAGCGCGTTGACACGCCACGCGGCCGCCGGGCCGGCGATCGCCGAGATTCAGAGAATTGCGGTCACGGCTACGGTTGCATTGGCAGGGCTCCGGGGAACCGTCATCTGCTTCGCTGGGCGGCTGGAGTTGTCACGACCGAAGATGAATCTTGGTGCCTCTGACGCGAGGTCGTTCGAATGTCAATCGGAGATGCAGAACTCGTTGCCGTCCGGGTCGGCGATGGTCGCGTTCCAATCGCCCCACGGCTTCTTCACGGGCTTGTCGGTGACTTTGCCGCCCTTCTTTGCGATCGACGCGGCCGCCTTCCTCACATCGGCGACCTTGAAGTAGACGCCCGAGACTGTGCCTGCCTTGCGGCCGGGTTCGCCTTTGCCCTGCTTGTGGATTCCAAGGAGGGTGCCGCCGGGGAGCTTGTACATCGCATACTGTTGTTCTTCGTTGTAGTCGAGTTCCTTGAGGCCAAGTGCGCCCTTGTAGAACGGCCGGGCCTTCTTGACGTTGCGGATGTGCACCCAAATCGAGTCGAGCCCCTTGACGGTCGATGGCATGGAATTCCCCTGAGGCCCCGGGGATGGCGCGCGGGCGACATGAAGGTAGCGGCGGTTCCGGCCCGACGGCCGTTTCATGCCCGTCTCACGAACGGAGGGTGGGGTCTGCCGATGGCGGCACGTCGAGTCGGGAGAGGACGCTCCGGATGCGCTCCTTGCGCTCGTTTCGTTGCGCGGGTTGCAGCGCGAAGATCCTCCCTTGGTAGCCGGGCGCCGCGTCCCGCAGGCCGTCCATGTACCAGCCAAGCCTCGAAACGGTCCGGTCCACTCCATGGACAGACGCCGCGCCCTTGCTTTGAAGGGAATTCATGGCTCCGTGCGCCCGGTTCGACACGCGCTCGCGCTCTTGGGGGGGCAGTGAGAAGACCCGGCCCCGATAGCCGGGCTTGGCTTCCTCGAGTCCAAGGAGGTACCATTGGAGGCGCTGGCCGGTTCGAGCCAAATGCGGGCGTTTCTCTTGAGTCGTGGCGTTCATGGGCGGCGCAACCGCCGCCCGCGTAGATCGAAGTTTGCCGGACTTACGTTAGGGGAAGTGGACATGGATCTGACTTCCGTGTCCTGCCACTCAGCCCCACGGCCGCCGCGGGACGGTCTTGGTGGAGATTGAGAACTCATTTCCGTCCGGGTCGGCCACCGTCGCGTGCGTGTCGCCCCAAGGCAGCTTGAACGGGCGGTCGGTGATGCGGCCGCCCCGCTTTTCGATGGCGCGCACGGCCTTGTGGACATCCTTCACGCGGAAATAGAGGCCCGTGACGGTGCCTGCCTTGCGCCCGGGCTCCCCGGGAAACTGGCGGTGGATGGCGAGGTAGGGCCCCGCGGGGATCCGGTACATCGCCCACATGCCTTTGTCCGAGGCGTTGACTTCCTTTAGGCCAAGCACATCGCGGTAAAACGCGCGGGAGCGTTTGATGTCGCGGATGTGGACCCACACGGCGTCGAGCGCCTCGATTTCGGTTGGCACGGGCGTCTCCTCACGGGGATGAATGCAGCAGTTCCTGCGGAGTTCAAGTTTGTGCGTCGACCCGCGGGGGGATTTCGGGCGATTTGTGCAGGTAGGTAAAGATGGCCTGCGCAACCGGACCGGGGAGTCGCGCCTTGGTGGCGATCTGCGCGGGGTCGGCTGCGCGCAGGACCTCGAGCGAGGCAAATGCTTTCCACAGCTGCCGGGCCCGAGCGGGCCCCACACCAGGCACCGCCTCCAGCCCCGAGCGCTGCATGCCCTCCCCGCGCCGCTGCCGGTGGTACGCGATCGCGAAGCGGTGCGCCTCGTCGCGGACATTCATGAGGAGCTTGAGCGCGGGGTTCTGCTCGTCGAGGTCGAGCACCCGCCCGGACGGGAGGTAGATCTCCTCCTCTTTTTTGGCAAGGCCCACCGCCGATAGCTCCAGCCCCACATCGCGAGCAGCTTTGAGCGCCCAGTTGAGCTGCCCGCGCCCTCCGTCGATGAGCATCAAGTCGGGCAGCGGCAGCTCCTTGCGCTGCGACCCGCCGTACCGGCGGCCGACCACTTCGGCCATGGCCCCAAAGTCATCGTTCTTGTCGACTTTGAGTTTGAACTTGCGGTAGTGCGCTTTCTTGGGCAGGCCGTTCTCGAAGACGACCATGGACGCCACGACTTCGTCACCCGCGGTGTGCGAGATGTCGAAGCCCTCGACGCGGAAGACGGGGCGCTTCGCCTCGCAGACCTCCTGGAGCTGCTTGGACAGGTCGGCCTCGCGTACGCGTTCTTTCTTGAAGAGTTCGCGCCGGGCGGTTTGAGAAGCATTCTCGGCGGCGAGTTCCACGAGACGACGCGCGTGGCCACGTTCGGGGTGGTGGACGCGCAGGGGCTTGCCGCGCAGATTCGTCAGGTATTCCTCGAGCGCTTCGTTTCCCTCAAGGTCGACGGGGATGAATATCTCGCGAGGCACCTCCGCGGTTTCGTAGTAGGCGGCGAGGATTTCGGAGAGCAGTTCGGCCGGTTCGGCTCCCTCGGCGTTGTCGAGCAGGAAGTGCCGCCGGTCAACGACGCCGCGGCCGCGCTCGCGGATGAGGAACACGCACGGGAGCCCCTCGGTCGAGACGCCGAAGTAATCGGCATCGGAGGGGCGCACGCCGCGCGCGTCGACGTCCTGGGCCACGGTGCGCTCGATCGCCTTGATGGTGTCGCGCAGGCGCGCGGCCCGCTCGAATTCGAGGCGGTCGGAAGCGCCTTTCATCTGGCGCTCGAGGTCCTTCAGCAGCCCGCGGCGCTCGCCGCGCAAGAAGCTCAGCGTCTGTCGCACCTGTTCGCCGTATTCCTCCTTCGAGGCCTTCTCGATGCACGGCGCCGTGCAGAGCTTGATGTGGAACGAAAGGCACCCGCCGGGGATGAACTCCGGGCAGTCGCGGATCTGGAAATGCTTGCGCACGAACCCGATCGTCTGGCGCGCGTAGGCCGCCGAGGCGAACGGCCCGAAGGTGTGGCCGTCGGGCCGTTTGTCGCGCGACAGGTGGATGCGCGGGAAGTCGTCCCTCGTGACGATGATGTACGGGTAGTCCTTGTCGTCCTTGTAGCTCACGTTGAACTTGGGCTGGAAGCGTCGGATGAGGTTGCGCTCAAGGAGGAGCGCGGAGGATTCGTTCGGCGTCACGGTGAAGTCGATGTCGACGGCCAGTTCGATCATCCGGTCCTTGCGGTCGGGGCGGTTCGAGAGGTGCTGCAGGACGCGCTTGCGCAGGTCCTTGGCCTTGCCCACGTAGACGGGGTGGCTGGAGCCGTCGAGGAACCGGTACACGCCGGGAAGTTCGGGCAAAGATTTTGCGAGGTCGTCGAGCGGCAGGTTGGCGGCGAGGCGGTGCGAGAACTGCGCCTCGGCCCCGCCCACACGCCCGGCCCCCGTCAGCCCTTGCCAGGTGCCGCGCGCACGCGCATCGGCTCGCTCGCGCGCGCCTCGTCGCCTTGGAGGTCGACCTTCGAGCGCGCGAGCACTTTCTTGAGGAACTGCCCGGTGAAAGTGCCGCTCTTGGCGACCTCCTCGGGGGTGCCCGTGGCAATCACGCGCCCGCCGCGTTCGCCCCCTTCGGGGCCCAGGTCGATGATCCAGTCGGCGGTCTTGATGACGTCGAGGTTGTGCTCGATGACCACGACGGAGTTGCCCGAACGGGTGAGGCGCCTGAGCACCTCAATCAGGTTGCGGATGTCGTGCGCGTGCAGCCCGGTCGTGGGCTCGTCGAGGATGTAGAATGTCTTGCCCGTTGGGCGCTTCTGAAGTTCGGAGCCGATCTTGATGCGCTGGGCCTCGCCGCCCGAGAGCGTGGTCGAAGACTGGCCGAGGCGCATGTAGCCAAGGCCCACGTCCGAAAGGGTCTGGAGGACGCGGCGGATCCGCGGGATCGCCTCGAAGAAGACGAGCGCCTCCGCGACGGTCATGCTGAGCACGTCGTGGATGCTCTTGCCTTTGTAGGTGACCTCGAGGGTGTCGCGGCTGTAGCGCTTGCCGCCGCAGGTTTCACAGGGGATCGAGACATCGGGCAGGAAGTGCATCTCGATGAGGAGCACGCCGTCGCCGCCGCAGGTCTCGCAGCGGCCGCCCTTCACGTTGAACGAGAAGCGGCCCGCCGTGTACCCCCGCTGCTTGGAGAGCGGCGTGCCGGCGAAGAGCTCGCGGATCGGCGTGAACGCCCCGGTGTAGGTCACGGGGTTCGACCGGGGCGTGCGCCCGATGGGGCTTTGGTTGATCTCGATGACTTTGTCGATCTGCTCGTAGCCCTCGATCCGGTCGAAGGCGCCCGGCGTCACTTGGGCGCTGTTGATGTGCTTGGCGAGGAAGCGGTAGAGCACCTCGTCGATGAGCGTGGACTTTCCAGACCCGGACACGCCGGTGACGACGGTGAGGACGCCGAGCGGGATCTTGACATCGATCCCCTTCAGGTTGTTTTGGCGGGCGCCGCGGATCGAAAGCCACGCGTGGGGCTGGCGCCGCTCTGCGGGAATCCGGATGGAGAGCTTGCCCGAGAGGTACTTGCCGGTGAGCGACGCGGGGTTCGCGCGGACTTCGGCGGGCGTCCCGTAGGCGACGAGGCGGCCGCCGTGCTCGCCGGCGCCCGGCCCGAGGTCAAGGAGGTGGTCGGCGGCCTCCATGGTTTCGAAGTCGTGCTCGACGACGATGAGGGTGTTGCCAAGGTCGCGGAGCCGCCGCAGCGTGGCAAGCAGGCGCAGGTTGTCCTTCTGGTGGAGGCCGATGGACGGCTCGTCGAGGATGTAGAGCACCCCGACGAGCCCGGAGCCGATCTGGGTGGCGAGCCGGATTCGCTGGGACTCGCCGCCGGAAAGCGTTGATGCGCGCCGCGACAGCGTGAGGTAGTCGAGCCCGACATCCATGAGGAAAGTGAGGCGCCCGTTGAGCTCCTTGACCACATCTTTGGCGATCTTGCGTTCCTGGTCGCTGAGCTCGAGCCCCTTGATCGCGGCGATGGCCTGCTCGACGGTCATGTCGGCGATGTCGGCGATGTTGAATTTCCCGACGCGCGTCGAGAGCGCCGCCGGCTTCAGCCGCTTGCCCTTGCACGACCCGCAGGGGGTCTCGGCCATGTACGATTCGATCCACTCCCGGATCCACTCGGACTCGGTCTGCTTGTAGCGGCGCTCGAGGTTGGGGATGATCCCCTCGAAGTCGGAACGGAAGTGGTAGCCGGAGGAGGCGCTCTTGCCCTTGAGGTGGAACTCGTGTTCCTTGCCTTCGGTGCCGTAGAGCAGGAGCCGCTGGTGCTCCTTGGGCATCTGCCGCCATGGCTGGTCGAGGTCGATGCCGTAGGAGGCCGCGAGGGTCTCGATCATCTGGCCATACCAGAACGCGGAGGCGCCGTCGAGCGTGGCCACCGCCCCGTCGCTGAACGACTTGGAGGGGTCGGGGATGATGAGTGCGGGGTCGACCTTGCGCTTGACGCCGAGGCCCTGGCACTCGGTGCAGGCGCCCATCGGCGAATTGAACGAAAAGTGCGTGGGCTTGAGCTCCTCGTAGGAGATGCCGCAGTCGGCGCAGGCATTGCGCTCCGAGAAGGTGCGCGTGACCTGGCCCTGCTGGACCTTCACGAGGCCTTCGGCGAGCTGGGTCGCCTTCTCGACGCCGTCGAGGAGCCGGTTGGCGCGCGAGCGCTCGAGTTTGAACCGGTCGACGACCGCGTCGATCGTGTGGAACTTGTTCTTGTCAAGCTCGATGGGCGCGTCGAGCCGGAGCAGCTGGTTGTCGACGATGACGCGCAGGAACCCGTCCTGCTTCAGTTTGTCGAAGAGCGGCTTGTAGTGGCCCTTGCGGCGCACGACGACCGGCGCAAGGAGGGTGATCTCCTTGTTCGCGTAGGCCGAAAGGATCGTTTCCTCGATCTGCTCGGGGCTCTGGCGCGTCACGAGCTCGCCGCAGTTGTAGCAGTATTGCCGGCCGACATTGGCAAAGAGGAGCCGGAGGTAGTCGTAGATCTCGGTAACGGTGCCGACGATCGAGCGCGGGTTGCGGGCGCCGGACTTCTGGTCGATGGAGATGGCGGGGGAGAGCCCCTCGATGGACTCGACATTGGGCTTCTGCATCTGCTCCAGGAACTGGCGCGCGTAGGCGGAGAGCGACTCGACGTAGCGCCGCTGGCCTTCCGCGTAGATCGTGTCGAAGGCAAGGGAGGACTTGCCCGACCCCGATGGCCCGGTGATGACCGTGAGCGAGTTGCGCGGGATGACCACGTCAATTCCCTTGAGGTTGTGCTCGCGCGCGCCGCGCACGATGATGTTGTCGAGCCCCACGGTGAACCCCCCCCTTTTCAGTCCTGCGCCACGAGGACGCCGCGTTTGGCGGCGTCCTTCTTGAGCTCGACGACTTCGTCGCGCAGCTCGGCCGCGCGCTCGAAGTCGAGGTTGGAGGCCGCCCGCTTCATTTCGTCCTCCAACAGCTGGATGAGCGAGTTCACGTCCTCGTCGGCGAGCGCGCGGGCGGCGGCGTCGACCTTCCCCTTGCCCTGTGCGATCTTGCGGTAGGAATCGAGCAGAGGGCTGCGCCGCTTGTGCGCGACGGCGCTCACCGCCTCGATGCCGTGGGCGCGGTTGTACTCGGTCTGGCGCTTGCGCCTTTCGGTGGTGACCTCGACGACTTTGCGGATGGCGTCCGTCTGGCGGTCCGCGTACATGATGACTCGGCCGCGGATGTTGCGCGCGGCGCGGCCGACGGTTTGGAGCAGCGCGGTCTCGCCGCGCAGGAACCCTTCGCGGTCGGCATCCAAGATGCCGATGAACCCGACGATGGGCAGGTCGAGCCCCTCGCGCAGGAGGTTGATGCCCACGATCACGTCAAATTGGTCGTTCTTGAGGCCCTCGATCACGTCGATCCGCTCGAGGGTCTCAATGTCCGAGTGGAGGTACTGGACGCGCACGTCGAGGTCTTTCAGGTAGTCGGTGAGGTCCTCGGCCATTTTCTTGGTGAGGGTCGTGACGAGCACCTTGTCGCCGGTTGCGACGGTCTTGCGGATCTCGCCAATGAGGTCGTCCACCTGGTTTTCGCGGGGGCGGATTTCGATCAGGGGGTCGACCACGCCCGTGGGCCGGACGATCTGTTCGGCGACGAGGGCCGAGTCCTGGAACTCGAAGGCCGCGGGCGTGGCAGACACATAGAGCACCTGGTTGACCTTCTTTGAGAACTCCGGAAACTTGAGGGGCCGGTTGTCAAGGGCCGAGGGCAGGCGGAACCCGAATTCAACGAGCGTTTCCTTGCGCGTGCGGTCGCCCTCGTACATCCCGCGCACCTGCGGCACGGTCACATGCGATTCGTCGATGATCATGAGGAAGTCCTTCGGGAAGAAGTCAATCAGCGTGTGGGGCGAGGACCCGGCGGCGCGGCCTTCGAGCGGGCGCGAGTAGTTCTCGATCCCCTGGCAGTAGCCTTGGACTTCCAGCATCTCGAGGTCGAATTCGGTGCGCTGGCGGAGGCGCTGGGCCTCAACGAGCTTGTCGTCGGCTTCGAGCGACGAGACGCGCTCTTCCATCTCCTGCCGGATGCGCCGGATGCCCTTCTTGAGTTTCTCCTCGGTGGTCACGTACTGCTTGGCCGGGTAGACGAGCACGGTGGGCAGCTTCGTGAGCAGGTCGAGGGTGATCGGGTGGTGCATGGAGAGGCGGTCGACCCGGTCGCCTTCGTATTCGACGCGCAGCACCTCGCGTTGGCCGGGCAGCACGACATCGAGCGCCTCGCCGCGGACGCGGAAGGTGCCGTCGGTAGGCTGGAAGTCGTTGCGGGTGTAGTACATCTCGACGAGTTTCTTGATGAGGTCCTCGCGCGGAATCTCGTCGCCGACGGTGACCTGGACGCACCCTTCGCGGAAGTCTTGGGGGTCGCCGAGGCCGTAGATGCACGAAACGGAGGCGATCACGATCACATCGCGCCGCGCGAGCAGCGATGCGGTTGCCTTGAAGCGGAGCCGCTCGATCTCCTCGTTCTTGCTCATCTCCTTGGCGATGTAGGTGTCAGTCTTCGGCATATAGGCCTCAGGCTGGTAGTAGTCGTAATACGAGACGAAGTACTCGACCGCATTCTCGGGGAAGAATTCCCTTAACTCGTTGTATAACTGAGCCGCGAGCGTCTTATTGTGGGAGATGACAAGGGTTGGACGCTGGAGCGCCTGGATGAGGTTCGCCATCGTGAAAGTCTTCCCCGACCCGGTGACGCCAAGCAGCGTGGCGGCCCGCACGCGCTTGGTGCCAAAAGCCTCCACGAGCCGCTCGATGGCCTGCGGCTGGTCGCCGGTGGGCTTGAAGTCGGATGTGAGGCGGAATTCCATGGGGGGAAAACGCAAGACGAGCAATCGCTATTTAAACCAAAGGGGGGGTTGAATGAGGCATCCAGGGGAGTTGGGAATGAGGGTGCTCCCGGTCGCGGAGGGAGGGGTGCCGGCGCGGACCCTGCGCCCCGGCGTTTTCTTGCTGGGCGGTGCGGTAGCGCTCCTCGTCGTTGCCGGGATTTACAACAACGCCGCGGCGCCGGCCCCCGAGATGAAGCACTTCGCTGAGGTCGTCCCCCTCGGGGAGGGGACCTCTGCTTCTTCGACCGCCCGCGTGGAGCTTTCCACTACCCGCGCGGTCGTGACCTCAAACTTTGTCCTCGACCCCGAAGCGCGGCAGCTGTACCCGATCGCCGGCGGCCCGGCGGTGCCGTTTGTGGGCGTGGACATCGGCGAGGCGGTCGCCGATGGCGACGACATCGTCTGGGTGAGCCATCAGGGCGGGCCGGCGGTCAACATCTACGACCACTCGCGGGGGACCATCCGCACGGTGGCCGTACCCCCGGCGTTCTTGCCGGTGAACGGCACGCTGAAGGCGGGGCTGGGCTCCGTCGGCTGGAGCTACGTGCGGGCCGACGGCCGGCTTGCCGTTGCGTTCCTCGCCGCGGGGAACTCCACCCTCCGGACGTACCCCAGCGGCGTGGCGGAGAACCGGACCCTGAGTGCGGTCCTTGGACCGGACATCTTCTACACGAAGTCGAACGCGAGCGGCGACCTTTGGATCTACAACCAAACGCGCAGCCGCGAGGAGCTCCTTGCCGCAGCGCCAGGAGTCGCGAACACCGCGACGGGCGTGTTCTTCGTGGCGTGGGTCAACGGGACGTCGGGCCGCGTGGAGTATTTCGACGCCATCGTGCGGTCGGTGCTTACCGTCGCGCCGCCGGCCCAAGTCACCTTGACCTGGGTCATGGCAGACGGCCTCACCGTCCTCATGGGCGGCACCAAGCCGGGGTTCTTTTCGTCGAGCCCGCGCGTCGAATTCTACGACTTCGGGCTCGGCGTCGCGCACATCTACGACTCGATCGGGGTGGACTTCGACGCGCACCCTCGCTTCGCGTACGCCGACCGCACGGTGGTATCCCTCGTCGACGAGCGCCAGTCGCGCCCCATCGCCGCCCTCACGGCCCCCCTCCTCCTCGGGGCCGTCGTGATGCTGGCGGCCGGTGGACTCCTCGGCCTTCGGGATTCAATGCGCGAGGACGGCGACCTTTAGCCTTAAGTTCAGGAAAACCCGATCGCGGGCCGTGGCGGGGATGAAGAGGCGGGCCGCCGAGCGGCGCCGCCGCAAGATGCGCCGCATTTACATGGCCGTCGGCGCGCTCGTCGCGATAGGTGCGGTGGCCGGCGCGTTTGTGGCGCTCACCCCCGGGTCGCCAACCTTGCCTCCGGGGACGCTTCCCGGGTACGCGATTATCAACACGGCTTCCGGCCAAATCGTAATGAAGTTCTTCGAGGTGGAGGCGCCGAACACTTGCCACCAGTTCATCGGCCTCATCCAGCAGCAGTACTACAACGGGCTCCTGTGGCACCGCGTCGTGCCTGGCTTCGTGATCCAGACGGGTGACAAGCCGTCGGACCCGCGGGGCACCATCAACCTCGAGCTCAACTCGGCGCTGCACAACTACCGGGGGTTTGTGGGGGTCGCGCGCACGAGCGACCCCAACTCGGGCTCGACGCAGTTCTACATCAACCTGGGCAACAACAGCCAGCTGGACACCTCCGGCGGCGGTTACGCCGTGTTCGCGCAGGTGACGCGCGGGATGGACGTGGCCGACCGGGTGCCGCAGAACGAGACGATCCAGAGCATCACCTTCGTGCGGGCGGCATCGCCGCCGTGATGGGGAGCCTTTTTCTGCCGCGGGGTTCTCCCGGGCAATAGGTCAGGGCCTATGCCGCGAAAAGCCGCCATCAACACGGACTACGGGACGATCACCATTGAACTCTACGACGACAAGATGCCGAACTCGTGCAAGCGCTTCATCGAGCTCGCCGAGCGCGGCGAATTCAACAAAGGCAACATTCCCTGGCACCGGGTGGAGGACTGGGTCATCCAAACCGGTGAGCCGATCAAGGGGTACTCGCCGATCAAGCTCGAGATCAACCGCGCGCTCAAGCACAAGGCCGGCGCCGTGGGGATGGCGCGCACGAACGACCCCCACAGCGCGACCGCGCAGTGGTACATTGTCAAGAAGGACGCCTTCTCGCTCGACGGCAGCTATGCCATGTTCGGGATGGTCACCGACGGGATGAACGTGCTTCCGAAGATCCGGCAGGGGGACCGGGTCGTTTCGGTGAAGATGCTCTAGAGTCCATTCATATCAAACGATGTAAATGCGTACTATTGAATGGCCTATTTCGTTGCAATAGCATTGCGCGGCAATACGTCGATGACTCCAATAGATCAACTCGCGTTGATGTAATCGGCGACATGTTGCCCGCCCGATTCGCCGCTGCAGCCGGCAGCAACGGGCTCCAACTCGAGGTGTCGAGCGACTGAGGAGCGCTGCGATAATCGGCTCGGTACTCGAAAACTGGCGCGTCGGCGAGATCCCGGGACCCTTACGCATTCATTTTGCTTGATATGGCAGTCGAATCTGCCCAAAACCCCTCCCCAAGCACGCTTTCGGCGCATAACAATGGTTATGCGGCGCAAATTGAGCGTGGCAACCTTCGAATCGGGCGTGCGCGGAACGCGGAAATGTCGAAAACGGCCTCCGAATCGCTTGCGGCATGCGTTCCCCCCACCCCAAAAGGCCTCGAAGGGGGCGGTCGAGGGCGGCCGCGGAGCCGGGGACCTGCACAAAGGATCCTGACGAGCTGCGGGCCGGCCGGCATGCAGGAACGGCCGAGGTCGTCGTATCGATTCAAATCGATGGATCTATTCCCGTCACAATATGGCATCAATCCATAATAATGCATAGTAATCATCAGTACAATGTATGCAAATTGGATTGCGCGTGATTATGCCGATATTGGGCCCTTGGCCTCCAAACGCTTAATCGCCGTGCGCCAATGCGCCGGCCATGGCGGCACCGACCCGTTCCGTCGAGGAGATCCTCGCGCGGGTGATCAGCCGCGAGATCATGATGAACCCGCGCTTGCGCGGCATGTGGGCGGTGCTTGTCGGGGGCGCCGTGGCGATGACGGGCCTCCTGTTCCTCGACTTCTTCCAGGTCCCCCTCCCTTTTACGCTGGACTTCCTCGCAGCCGCGGGCCCCCCGCTGCGGGTGCTCGCCGTGATCGCGTTGGTCGTGGAGGGCGCGCTGGTCGCCGAGCGGCTGGGGAAGCACGATGAGCCGCCCTACCCCGGCCTCGCGCAGGCGGCCGCCATCTCGGTTGCGGCAATCGGCGTCCTTGCCATGGGAATCGGCGCCGTCGTTTTCCTCTTTTGGAACGGCGTCCTTCTCCGGTATTTCCCCGACTGGAGCATCCTCGTCACCCTGTACTACGGGCTGCTCCTGGCCGGCGCGGCGATGTTGCTTTCGGCGCTACCGGCGGTCGGCGCCTGCTTGATTCGGCCGCTGGTGGTTGAGCACGCTTGAGATGCTACGCTGGCAGGATGCGCAGCCGGTCACCGAGCAGTTCGCCCAAGCGACGTTTGAAGAGCGGTTCGTCTTCGCCCAAGTGGACGAAGAACCGGTCGTCCACCGTCACATCACCCTCCTTGACCGCGAGCTCAAGCTCGAAATAGCGCCGGTCCGCGGCCATGGGCTTATCGTCCGCGGGCGCAGCGTTGCCTGCGCGATGCTCTCGATCTTGATCCATTCGCGCGCGCCCGTGAGCGGGTCGCGCGTTAGGGAGAGGCCGTTTGCGCCTACCTCCGGGTCCTCGCCGCTTGCCGCCACCTGGGTGTAGAGAAAGCCAGTCACAAGAGCGATGAAACCCAGCGCGAACCCGAGGAAGATGTTGGTGAGCTGTCCCATCCTTGGCGGAATCACGTTGTTGAGTGCGCTGACGGCAAGGACGAGCAGGGCAATGCCGGCGGTGAAAAGGGTCGTGCCGAGCGCGGAGAGCCGGGAAGCGTCGGCAGCCCGCTTTGGCTCGTCGCCCATAGGCACTGACCGGGTTCAAGCGGGAAGGCGGGGAGAAAAGCCCTCTCACAACTTCCGCGGCGCGGCTATAAGGCGGAGCGGGCCCCGGGCGGTACCCGTCCGCACGCGTCAAACGCTGAAGGCGAATCCTTTCGACGCGTCCCCGGTGCGGGTGACAACCGTGCCCCCGGCGATCGTCCACTTCCCCGTCGGCGACTGGTAGTTGACATCGCCCCGGTCGAGGTCGCCAAGCTCGGCCTCGAAGTACTTCAGGTCCGCTTCCTGTTCCGCCGGAAGACCTTGTCCGCGAGCCCCTAGGAGTGGGCGCCACGCATTTGACATTTCACCTCTGGTCGCCGAGCGCGTCCACCGACCGCCATTTAGTTACGCTTCCGTTCATGCGTCGACCCACCGGGGGAATTGAGTCGGTGCCTCTTCAACCACAGCGCAACCCCGATTATGGACAATATGGTGATCAAGGACGCCTGGATCCATGGCGGCGAGGCCGCCCGCACCACCACGTGCAGCGAAGACGAGCTGTCGGCGCCGTCGGCTCGCCATTCCAGCGTTAGCGCGTGGTCGCCAATGGACGCGCCTTCGGAGACCTGAATATTAAGCGCGCAGCGGCCAGGAATGATAATGCCCTGGCGCGCACAATCGCCCCCAATCGTCAGCGACGATCCGCGGACCACGGGGCGTACCGTAATCCCCTGGTATCCATTACGTGAGGCGATTGTTGCCACAACTTGCGCGGAGGAGCCTGCCTCCACGAAGACCATTCCCACATCAAAGGTGACCGCGAGCGATGGCGGAGATGGTGTCAAATTCAGGGATACGATGAACGAATCGGAAGCTCCCCCGTCGGCAACCGGCCCTTGCACCCCAGAACGCGGAAAATCGGTTGAATTGCTGTGACCCGCGACCACGACCTCTTCCTCGCCGTTCCAGGCGGCTCCACGGATGTAGTCGCCGCCCGCTCCGCCCAAAAATGTGCTGTAGGTTATTGAAAGGGTGATGGGGTCAAGCGCAAGTAGAAACCCATCATAAGCACCCCCCTGGTAAGAGAAGAATGCCGCGCCGGCCGTCTGCAGAAAATCTGCTGAAGCCGTATATCCGGTGACGACCGCCCGACCCCCCGAACTTACTGCTAAGGCGGTGACGTTGTCCTCCTCCGTGCCGCCGAAGAGCTCACAGTTCGTCGGCTGCCCTGTCCCTACGTCGAAGGCCAGAACGAAGGCGTCGGTTGCCCCCCCGTGGTACGAGTTTGAACCCACGAGGCCTGAGCACACGTCCGCGGAGGCCGCCCACCCGGCTATCAATAGTCGTCCGCCCTTTGTATCACCAAGGGCGGTCGCTTCACTGGAGGCCCGGCTCCGAAGTACGGCCCCGTCGGCGATGCGTGCAAGGTCGTGATCAAGCCGGACGAAGAACGCGGAGCGAAGCGAATCATTTGTCCCGGCCAGACCCGGCGGCCCGACCGGAAAAATCGGGGAGGCCGTCGATCCGGCCGCCCACACATCGCCGGACGCCTCCACAAGCACTGACTCGCACGCATCGGCGCCCGATCCCCCGAGGTATGTCACGCGTTCGATGGAACCGGCGAGGGTCAGCCTCGCCAAAAAAGCGTCCGTTGCTCCCCCACCGAATTGAGGCTGGACTGCGTTGTCGCTCGTCGGGAATTGGTCGCTCTGCGTTCGGCCACAAACGAATATGGATCCATTGGAGTAAGCGACCGCTTTCGCCTCATCAAAGAATTTGGCCCCCAGGAAGGTTGTGAAAAGGAGGGTCTGCCCGCTCGAAGACAGCCCAATGACGAATGCATCGCCGCGGGCCACAGTGCCGTTGAACGAGGGATCAACGCCAGGTCGAAGGGTCGGAAAGTCAAGCGAGTCGGTGTAGCCGACCACGAAAACCCGTCCGAGGTCTCCAACAGCCACGCCATAGGCCAGGTCGTCGCCCGCGCCACCGATGAAGGTTGCCCACATCAGGCGTCCTAGCGGATCGAATTTGGCCACAAACGCGTCCGTTTCCAATTTGAACTGCTGCTGAAGGGCGTTTGCCGTCACAGGGAAGTCGAAGGAAAGCGTGTACCCCGCGACGAGCGTGGCCCCGCCCCCGTCTGACGCGACCCCAAAAGTCAGGTCCGCACTAGAGCCACCGAAGGGTTCGGCGGTGATAAGTGGATCCACCAGGATTGGCGCCCGCGGGTCGGCCGTGGGGCAGGTAATGCCAAAGGTAAAGGGTGCCCTTTCGACAAATCCGCAGGAAATGGAGAACCCCGCTTGCGTGGCGCGCGGCAACGAATCGTGAAAACGGGCCCCCTGCGCCTCAAACCATACGGCGCCGGCTGCGTCTAAGCCGGCAGCCTCGGCCCCCAGGTACTTCACTCCGAATTGATCCAATCGCGCTGCGTCGGAGGCCTTTACTTGGTACTTGAGGCCCTCGTCGTTGGCCGTGAATTGAACCGCAATGCCCGGATAGAGGCCATCATAGGAGGCGGAACGGTACGCGATCCCTGGTACGCCCTGATCCCTACCTCGCTTGTGGAAGGAAATCTGCGTAGCGTCGGCGTCGTGGGGGCGCACCGACACCGGCGAAGACCCGGCAAAAATCATCCTAACGCCCGAAGCAGTCGCTGGGGCCGATGGTTGGACGCTTTCCACGGCGGCGTTCGCGGGCCCAACTGGTGGGCCGCTCTCGGCAAGCCCGCGGCCAAGGGGCGCTACAATTCTGACACCTTCGTCATCCAGCCCCGCCCAGACAGTGTTAGTTTGAATTACGAACTGAGCATGGGAGCCGTCCCGAACAGCCGGCCCCCCAACAAAGAGGCCCCTCAATGGGAGACCCGAATGCGCCGTGGCGTCCAAAACCCCCTGCGGCAACGATTGGACCGGTTCCTGAGTTAAATCGATCGCAATGTCGCTCAGCTCCCCCACGGTCGCCGAAAGCGCGCCGGAAGCGCCATCTACCATTAGAAGCACGAGCAAGGCCGCAGTTCCCGTTGAGGCGGTGCGGGGCGTCACGCGTCGGCCCCCCCGATCCCAATTTTCCCTGCGTGGGTTTGCCCCTCACTTACCGAGCAAAAGCGATCTCGCCTCATTTGGGCTCCGTTGCCGATTTGACGATTGCGGGACCTAGCAAGCGAGCGAACACACCCACTGGAGCCAGATCTCGTTCCCCGAGTCGGTGTTGGCCGGCCGATCTGCATCCACATCGTAGACAAATTGGCCCTGGGCCGTCATCTCCTTGGTCGTGGTTCGCATGTCAAGGTAAACCGTGACATGTTGGTTGGCCTCAGCCGGACCGACGCACACGCCGGCAATTCCGTCAGTACAGAGCCAATTGTTACCCTGCGTCGGATTGGGGACGGTGACGCTCATTCCCGGGTCAATGCCAACGCCAGTCGTAAGGTCGTAGACGTACGGGTAGTTTCCGGTCGGCGTCACGATCCCCGATTGATATAGAGCCCAATCGTGTTGCCCTTTCGGCGTGGCGCTCGCTGGGGCCGAGGCCGACAGCTCGTACCACACGTAAACCTTCCACACTTTTCCGGGCGGAACCTGGCCCCCAGGCAAATCCCGCGCGGGCGAATTCCACCAGGCAGACAAAGTCACCAAATGGGCGCTTTGGGAGCTCTGGGCCGAAGTGATTCTCCAGGGAGTTGTCGAAGGGTAGTTGCGAGTTGGACTGTAACTGGCGACGGGCATAGCGCCAGGATCCGTTGCCGCCGCATCAACGCCCATGTCCCCTACCACCAACGCGTTATACTTTTTGTGAAGAGTCCAGCTCACGGGATTACCGTTCATTACTCCCGCAGTATAACCATTCGGCGCTTGCGAGACGTCGATGTCGATCTGTGCCTGCGTAGTTTGTCCAGGATTTGACCAAACGAGCCGAACAGATACGGGCTCCCCGTCCCGAACGTCTTGAACCTGCCAATCCGTTTCGAGACACCCAGCGACCCGACCTTCAGTGTCGAATGTCAGCGTGGCCGTAGATGATGAGTGGCCCCGATCGAGCACCAATAAGAGATTCTGATCCGTTTGCGGGTCGAAGTTCGAGAGGGTCGCACTATAGCAATGACCTTCGCTCGCCAGCGCGGGCGCCGAGGCAAGAATGGTAACGGCCACCAAATAGACCACAAGTACTTGGGTTCCAATTCCCTTGCTTCCAAACGTCTTCAATTGATTCCCTCAGTTCGAATCGGTGTTGGTGCGACCTATTTATTGGTTGCGATGATCCCAATTTGGGTAGCAACACCCGCCTCGCGAGGGAAGCTCGCACAACTACTAGTTCGAGGGGGCAACCGGGGGCCGCTCTCGGCACTTCGAAGCGAGTTCTGAACCAGGTGGTCTACACCCACGCGCACTCTAGAATTTTGGTCAAGACCGGCGGCCAGGCGATGCAGCAAGACCTCGAAATCTTGATCGCCGTCCTTCCTCGCCGTCACGCTGCCTCGAGGTACATCCAGGTGGCCCAAGATTTTCGCTTCGGGCAGTCCTGAGACATTACGGGGACTCAGAACCTGCTATACGTGGAGTTTGGTGCGTCCTCGCATCCAAACTTCCCTCGCACGAAACTGGGGCCGACGAGGAAAAATTGCGGCAGGTCCAGCGTGGGGGTCTTCAATCTAAGAATTCCAAGCGTGCCCTCAACGCCTGACTCGATTGTGGCCTCCTGCGGGGTGATCGCCCCGGCCCTCGCCCTCGACCGAGTTCGGATTTGATGTGCGAAATAGGCGACGCAGAATCGTGCCGGTGATGGTGCCCGTTTCGCCGGTGAGGCGCTTAGTGGGCACGGCGAGAGGGAGCGCCCAATTGCCCTTGGCAGACCGGTTGTTGGGCTCGCCCCGCTCGTGGTCGCGGAGCTCGGCTTTGAGGGACTACCCCTCCGCTCCAATTTCGGGGATACGGGACTTGTCTTGGAGCGGCGTGGCTAGCAGAGCAACCCACCCGGGCTTCCCGCGCGGCTTGACCGCCCTCAACGCGCGACGCGCCGCGTTGTCGGCGACGATACGCTCACGCAGCGCACCACATGTGGGGGCTGTTTCCGGTAATTCCATGGCCCTGGTCAGCGTGCTCGCGGTTGGCCCGGGGGCTGTCACTTACCTCGCCCAGAACAGCGTGCTGATGCGGTATTTCTCGGACTGGGTCTTGCTCATCACAAACTACCAAGGGCCCCTGCTCGCCGGCGCCGCGTGGCTGCTCGCACCTTTGCCGACGCTCGCTGCATTCCTGATCCGGCCCGTTGTCTTCGAGCACGCGTGACGCGCGCTAACGAAGGCGGTGCTCATACCGAGTAGGTAAACCCCTTCGACGCGTCCCCGGTGCGGGTGACAACGGTGTCCCCCGCGATCGTCCACTTCCCCGTCGGCGACTGATAATTGACATCGCCCCGGTCGAGGTCGCCAAGCTCGGCCTCGAAGTACTCGCGGTCGGTGTCGATGTCGGGGGTGAGCGTCTTGTCGAGGAGCAGCTGGTTGAGCAGCGCGAGGCCGACGGGCTTGCCCCGCCACTTCGCGCTGCTGAACGCCCGGCGAGCCGTCTCGTCCGAGATGATGAGCTCGCGCAGCGTGAAGTAGGGGGGCAACTTGCGGTAGTTCGGGGGCGGCTGCTCCAGTCGGTCGCGGCTGCGGTTGAGCTCGGCGAGCACCGCCGCCCATTCTTCCTTGGCCACCGACCCCCGCGTCCACAGCGCGCCGGAAGTGTCCAAGAGGCCGGGGACGGCGCCCCCCGCGGACATGTAACCGCTGCCCGCGGCCCCCGCCTGGACTTGCTGCGGCGTCGGAGCCTGCGCGGCTGCCTTGGCGAAGTAAATCTCGTAGGCCATCGCCCCTGCCTTCGCGCCCTGCGCGGGCGGGCGGATCACGGTGATGTCGCAGTCAGGGTACCGCGACGGGTGGATGACCACGTAGGGGCCGCGCGGGTCGGCCTTGAAGATCTCCGCCAGCGCGTTGTTGATCCGCTGGGGCGTGTACTTGGCGGCCAGTTCGCTGAGCACCGGCAGGGGGAAGGTGCCTTCGTCGGGTTTGGGGCCGGTCGCCATGTCGTCAAGGACGCACTGGACGATTTCGGCCTTCATCAACGGCGCGTCGGGAATGGAGGGCGCGGTCTGCCCTTTGCGCCGCCACGGCTCGACCTCGCCGGTGTGGGTGCGGGGCTTGATCCACTTGCCGCGGGCGTCGCAGGCCGCCTTCAGGTCCGCGAAGCGCTTCTCCAGGGGCGCGCGCAGCCGCCCGCCGGCCGACTTCGTCTCGGCCACGAGCCCTGACCACGCGCGCGGCGCGGCGTTCGACCAGGCGGAGCTCTTTGGACTTTCGCGGTACCAGCGCACCATCCGGTCGCGCAGGATGTCGTCGATGGTGTCTGGGTCGGAGATGTCCTGGTGGAGCCGCGCAAGGAGCCGCTCGGATTTCTTGGCGCAGGCGGCCGCGTACTCCTTGCTCGCGATGGCCTCGGCAAGGACGGCGTTGAAGTCGAGGCCGTTCAGGTCATCGAGGTCGAAGTGCTCCTCGGCGTCCATCGCCATGAAGTTGGCATACGCGGTCTCCGCCGGGGTCGGGGGTGGCGCGACCGGCTTGGCGACCACCGTGACCGGCGCGGGCGCGCCCGCTGACCCGAGGTGGTCCGTCTCCATGTGGCGGGCCTCGCGCCGCTCGCGCGCGCGCTGCTTTTCGCGTTGGCGCGCCTGCCGTATGTATTCGCGGCGCTCAGACCGGGCGCTTTGCGCGTATTCGTGCCCGCCGTAGCCCCCGTCGATGTTCCAGTTGCGGATCCGCACGGCCCGCAGGGCCTGGCTGATCCCGAAGAGCGTCGGGATGCCGATGAAGAAGAGGCCGAAGCAGAACGGCCAGTACGTGAACACCCAGCCGAGCCAGTTCGTGCGCAGCGTGGGGTTGAGCGCCGTGTGGACGCCTGCAAGGTCGAGGATGCGCTTCGCTTCGTTTTCCGCCGTGAGCGACCCCCCGATGCTGAAAATGTCATTGTGGTTCTGCCCCGCCGTCTCTGCCCACACGGCAATCTGCTCCGCCTCGAACGCGTAGCTGCCGCGGTCGGTTTCGTCGGTGATCTTGAGGAGGTTGCCGGCGGCCATCGGGCCGATGTTGTAGGTCGGGAGGCTGTTTGGCAAGCTCGGGTCGCCTGGGACCCATCCGTACGGCGACTCCGATACCGCGATGAACTCGACGTCCGCGTAGCTCCAGGCGGCCACCTGGATGAACTGGTCGCGCGTGACGACATACCCCGTGAAACGCGCGTCCTCGGGGACCCACCGCTGCCCGGAGCGCAGGTCGATGGTGAGGTCAACGGGCGCTACATTCACGACGAAGAGTTTCAGGGAGTATCCGTAGTAGACGCCGTCGCCTTCGACTTGGAGGTCGTACGGGTGCACGGAGGACTTGGTCTGCGCGTGGGCGAAGGCGACGATCGCGGAGGTCGAATTGGCCGCGGCCACGTCGACGTGCTGCGAGGCGAGGTAGGTGAACGGATAGAATGTGACTCCCAGCTTGTAGGCGCCGCCCGGCGACCCGGCGGTCACGCGCAGGTAATACGAGGCGCCCCTCAGCCCCGAGAAGTACGCGCCGTCCCCGCCCATCGGGTTTCCAAAAGGGTCGATGAGCGGACTGCCGTTGATCTCGAAGACCGCAACCGTCTCGCAGTTGGAGCCCGAGCAGCCCCAGGTGCTCGTGATCGTTATGTCCACGACAGCGGCGCTCTCGAGGGTCCACTGGTAGAAGTCGGCCGTGTCGGTCGCGCTGTCGGCGGAGCCGAACAGCGTGTAGCTGCCGGTGACGGGCAGCTGCATCGCCGACGAGAGGTTGCCGTTGGGCTCGACCTCGCCGATGGCGCTTGAAGGCGCGGAGGCAAAGAGAACCACGGCGGCGAGCAGCCCCACCGCGGCGAGGAGCCACCAAAGGCCGCTAACGCGGCGCATTTCAGGCTCGCTCACGGCTCCGCTTGGCCCCTCACGAAAACGCAGGCTCCAATACTTGAAAGGAACGCCGCCGGTTAACCGCCCTCCTCCAAGGGCGCTACGCGCCCGGTTTCTTGCCCTTGGGCCTCGGCGTCCCGCTCTCGTCGATCGCGATGCCCTGCGGGCCCGAGCCGCCGGAATCGGGCGCCGGTCCGGCCCGCTTGCCGCTTGCCTGACCGGAAGCCACGTCCCGCGGGGAGGAAACCTTGCCGCTTGCCTGACCGGTGGCGGCGTCGCGAGCCGCCGCGGCGTGGTGGCTCCCGGGGGTCATTTCCGAGCTCCACTTGCCCGTCGATTGGCCCGGAGCGCTCTCGCGCGCGCCCTCGGACTGGTAGTCGCCGTCGAGGCTCGTCGTTTGGCGCGGGCCCCGCGCGAAGTCCGCCTTGCCGTCGCCGTCCACGTCGGCTGCGGCCACGCGCTTGCCTGTTGACTGGCCCGAAGCGCTGTCGCGGGCGAAGTCCGCCTTGCCGTCGCCATCCACGTCGGCGGGGGCCACGCGCATGCCAGATGATTGACCCGAGGCGCTTTCGCGCGCGCCCTTGGACGGGTAGTCGCCGTCAAGGGAGACCGACTGCCGCGGACCGCGGGCGGATTCGCCGCCGGCGTCCTCATCGGCAAGGCCCGCCTTCATCCGGTCGCCGAAGTCGCGCTTGGGCGTCTGCCGATCGACGCTGCCAGGCCCGCGGCCGCCCCTTCGGATCGCCATTGCGCCCATCGCGGCGCCGGCGAGTCCGGCAAGCACGCCCACAATCCCGAGGAGCGTCGCGCTCGAGGCGGCGTTTTGCGTTTGCACGAGCTTGACTTGCGTTTCGTTGAGCGCGCCTTGGGTGCGGCCCAGGTCCTGCTGCGTGTTCCAAGCGATGGTGTAGCTTGCGCTCGCGTTGGCATCGGCCGCAGCGGTCTCGTTGCGCATTTCGCTGGACTGTTGCTGGACGAGGGTCTGGTTCAATCTGATTTGCTCGAGATTGTTCTGGGTGATCGAAATGTTGGTTTGCAATACGAGGATGAGCGCGTCCTTGTCGGCGAGGTTTTGGAAGATCGCGCTTTGGTTCGCAAGCAGCAAGGCGATGGTTTGGTTGGCAGCGGCAAGTGCGGCAGCGGGGTCTGCCACCGTGACCCCGATCGAGGTTGAGGCGCTGTTCCCCGACGCGTCGCTCGCCGTGACGCGGATCGTGCTTAGGCCCGCGGGCAGCGGGATGCGCAGAACAAACGAGCCATTGGCGCGCACCTGCGCCACCAGGCCGTTTACGCTCACGGAGGCGCCCGGCTCGGTCGATCCCCTCACGACCGCCGAGGTCTCGTTGAGGGAAGCCCCGTCGAGCGGAGCGTCAAGTTTGATGGAGGGTGGCGTGAAGTCAGGCGGGCTGTACGTTTGCCCGAAGAGGTGTTTGGTGATCCCGTCCGGCCTCGCGAGCAGGAGGGCTCCCGAGCCCGCGCTGTTGAGCGCGAAGCAGCTCACCGAGCTGCCAAAGGTGGCGCTCGGGTCGAGCATCTCGAGGGGGCCCCACCCCCCGGAAGGAGTCCACCGGGCCGCTTGGGAGACCTCGTTGTAAGAGGGCAGCTCGAATTCCCAGAAGACGACCACGGCGTCTCCGGCCCCGTCAAAGGCCGCCAAAGGCCCGGTCGCATAATAGCCGACCGACGGCGTGATGTCCGAGGGCGTGCCCCACGACCCCGCCGCAAATTGGCTTGCCCAAATGTGCACCTTGCCCGTGGCGTTGCCCTGGACCCAGACGAGCAGGAAAGTTCCAGAAGGACCGGCGGCGATGATTGGGTTGATTGCATTTTGGGTTGTGAAGTTGTTTGCGATGCTTGGGGACGCGGCCCACCCAGTGCCCGCGGTGTACCGTGTGACGTAGATGTTGGTGAGCGTGGCGTTGTCCTGCGCCCACGCTACCTCGCCATTGCCAGCATCGTCCATGGCGACGGCGAGATTGCTCACGACGTGGCTGTCCGACTCGACGGTGGCCGCTGTCCCCCAGCCGGAGCCGACTGCGTAGTGGCTGGCCCAGAGGCTGACGGCCACGGCGTCCGTTTGGCGCCAGACCACGATCGCGTTGCCGGCGCCGTCGAGGGCAAGCGCGGGGTTGTATGCGTCGTCGGGGCGAACGTCAATCGTGCGGGTCGCTGCGCCCCACCCCCCGCTTGTCGTGTAGCGGTTCGCGGTGACGTTCGATTCGACGCCGTCGTAGTTGAGCCACACGACCATGGCGTTGCCGAGGGGGTCGGTTTTCACGGTCGGGTTGAACACGTCCGACGAGGTGACGCCAAGGTTGACTTGTTCCACGGTGCCCCAACCCGTCTGCGGTTCGTAGCGCCAGGCCTGTACATACGCGGGGGCTCCCGAGGCGTGCTCGCCCCACACGAGGATGAACGAACCGTTCGACCATGCGGCCACGGATGGCGAGTACGCGCTGCCGCCCGAGCTTGACACGACGGTGTAAACCGGCGTCCACCCGGAGCCGGGGACGAACCACGAGAAGAGGACGGCGCTGGCCCCGTAGTCCACGAGGTAATTGGCCCAGGCTGCGAGTGCGCGCCCGTCGGCGCCGATGGCGATCGAGGGCGCCTGGGGCTCGTTGCCGTAGGTGGCGGCATTCTCGATGGGCGCGGGTTCCGACCATCCAGGCGGCGCGGTGGCCTGGACGGCCCCCGCAAACCCCAGCAGCACGGTCGATACGGCGAGCAGCACGGCAAGTCCAAGCGAAGTCGATTTCCTCATGATGTAAGCGCTCCAAGAAGGCGGCGGGCGTCAGGGCGGGCCCGCAAGCCGGGCTGAGGTACGTGAGGGGCCGTCCAAATACCTTTTGCGAGGGCGAAGGCGAAGCGCCGGGTGCCGCTCGCCCGAGGGAGAGCCGGGCGGAAAACGGGCGGCTGGCGGGCCGGGCCTACCGCCTGCCGCGCCCGTAGCGCCTGGATTCTGTGCCCCTGTCGCTGCGCCTCGGCTGCGGCCGGCGGCCGCGTTCTTGCCCCTGAGACTTCGGCGGCGGCGGTGCGCGGTAGTCGAAGTCGGGCAAGGTTACCCGCGGGATCGACTTGCCGAGCGTCCGCTCAATCCCGCGGAGGTCCCCCTCCTCCTCGGGTGCGACAAACGTAATCGCATCACCTGCGGCCTCCATGCGCGCTGTCCGTCCGACGCGGTGGACGTAGTCCGTGGGGACCGCGGAAACATCGTAGTTGATGACGTGCGAGATTCCCTCAACATCGATGCCGCGGGCCGCGACATCTGTCGCGACGAGGACTTGGTGCTGTCCGCTCCGGAAACCGGCAAGCGCGGCCTGCCGCTGGTTCTGGCTCCGGTTCCCGTGAATCAAGGCGACATCGAAGCCCGCCGCACCGAGCTGCTTTGCGACCCGGTCGGCGCGCCGCTTCGTGCGGACGAAGACGAGCACGGAAACCATCGTATCACGGTTTAGGAGGCGCAGGAGCAAGGGGGTCTTCAGGTGCTGGGCGACCGGGTAGACTTCCTGTCGGATGGTCGACGGGGGCCGGTGCGGCGGGGAGACCGCGATCCGTATCGGATCTCTCATGATTGTGCGCGAAAGCGATTCCATCTCGGGGGCCATCGTTGCGGAGAAGAGCAGCGTCTGGCGCTGCCGAGGGAGGGCGCCGACGATCCGGCGGACGTCCGGGAGGAACCCCATCTCAAGCATGCGGTCGGCTTCGTCGAGGACAAGGACTTGCAGGCCGCGGAAGTCGACGTTACCGCGTTCCATGTGGTCGAGCAGGCGGCCGGGCGTTGCCACGACCACATCGACGCCGTTGCGCAGCGCGTGCTCCTGCGGCATCATCCCGACGCCGCCGTAAACGGCGTGGCCGCGGATTCTCGTGCCTTTCGCGAAGCCGTGAAGCGCGGCGTCGATCTGGGCCGCGAGCTCGCGGGTGGGCGAGAGGACAAGGACACGCGTCCGGCCTGGGGTCTGCTTGAGGAGCCCTTGGAGGATCGGGAGGAGGAACGCGGCGGTCTTGCCCGACCCGGTCTGAGCGGTGCCGATCACATCGCGCCCCGTGAGGATGGCGGGGATCGCTTCCTTCTGGATCGGTGTGGGGGCCTCGTACCCAAGGCCGTAAACGACCCGCAGGAGGGTCGGGTCGAGGCCGAGGTGGTCGAAGGCGCCTTTCGCGGGGGGTATGTGCATTGGGGGGGCCACGGGCTCGGCGCAATAAGGCTTCCCGTCGCGCGAGGAACGGATCACAGGATTTTCGGGTCGGGACACCGGCGCCGAGACAGCGGGAAAGGCGCGTGGAGGAGAAGCAAAGCTGATCCAAAGCGGGGAGCGGGCCTCAAGGGTTTAGGGGGTAAATGGGTTTGAAACCCACGATTCTGGGGTATTCCAGAGGCGCGCGCCGAGCCGTTTGAGACCGCTCGGGCCTGCCGGATCCTTGGCTAAACTAATCTTAATCCAGGGTCCCCACGGTTAGCCGAGCGCGGCCCTCGTCGTTCACCATGAGGGCTCCTACCCGATAAGAGGCTCGCACCTGATTGGGTGTGCGACCCCGCCCGGGGCGCTTTGCGGAGGCGCTCGATGAAGGCCATGGACTGTTGCGGTTGGACACGACATCACTACGGCCGCGTTTTCGACAGCGTCACTGCATTGCCATCGACATCGTTACGGTCATCGTTACGCTGAGGTCACGGTACCGGCACGGGTACCGGTACGGCATCGTCGCGGAAGGTCGTTACGGAATGGAAAAACGCCGGTTTTCCGTGAGGCCTCATGCACGCACGATTCCCGCCCACTATTATCACGGGCTTGCCACTGAATCTAGATGCCCTCGCGTGCACCTCGCCCCCCTCTGCCGGGTCAAGCGATGACAAGGCGGATGGAGGCACACTTCGATGGCAAGCAGGGCATCAAGCGGGCGGCACCGCCCTCCGAGCAAAGTCCGATACGATGAGAGCCACCCAGTCCTCGGATCTCGGGTGTCACGATCGGAGTACGACGATGTAAAGCGCTTCCTCGCGAGGACGGGAATGTCTTTTGCAGGCTTCATCAGAGTGGCCTTGGACAAGCAGGTTCGGAAGTACAATTCAGCCTATAACGAGGGCTACCGTGCTGCCAAGCAAAGGTACGGTGTCCGATTCGCATGTGCGGTATGCGGCAGGTGGATTTTCATCGATACCGAGAACGCGAAGGCTGAGGCGGGAAATGCGATGGAAGCCGCCGGGTGGGGCCACGGGGCGTGCATCGATGGGCAACGATAGGCCGACCCCCCGCAGGTTCCGCCCCTGCGGCGCTCAAGCAGCCGTTTGCACATACTTGCAGACGCCCGGGAAGACCTCGAAAACTTGGGATTCGGTGAGTGCCCGAAACAAGTTGGCACGGATTTCTTGCGCAGCT